>CAZYFY010000071.1:0-1500 GCA_964647275.1 uncultured Brevundimonas sp. | reverse complement strand
CGGTCTCGATCAGGCTGGTGACGATGGCGCAGGCTTCGCCGCCGCGTTCGCTGCCGGCAAACAGCCAGTTCTTGCGGCCCACGGCGATCTCCCGCAGCGCGCGCTCGGCGGCGTTGTTGTCGATCGCGATGGCCCCATCGTCCAGGTAGCGCGTCAGCGCTGCCCAGTGCTTGAGCGTGTAGCCGATTGCCAGGGCCGTCGTTGATTTGGGCAAGAGCTCGCGAAGTTTCTCCTCGCACCATGCCCGGAACGCATCGAGGATCGGTCGCGCATCGCGTTGTCGCCGTCGGCCACGCTCCGGTGGACTGTCGCCCGCCTCACTGGCTGCCCGCTCGATCGCGAACAACTCGCCAATCCGCTCCACCGCCTCGTGCGCCAGCACGCGTTGGCCGTTCTTGTCTGCTGCGACCGCGATTTCGAAGAACTTGCGCCGGGCGTGCGCCCAGCAGCCCACCTCGCGGATCTCGGGTCGCTGGCGGTACAACTCGTCGTAGTTGCTCGCCGCATCCGCCTGCAGCCAGCCGCCCTTCCACGACCGCAGGAAGCTGCGCACATGCGCACCGGCCTTGTCGGTGGTGAAGTCGTACACCACGATCGCCGGATCGCGGCCCACATAGGCCCAGGCGCGCGCGCTGATCGTGCGGCCCACTGACTGCAGCGGCAGCACGGTTTCGTCGACATGGATCACCGATTGCTCGAGCAGCGTGGCCTGCAGGCGATACACCAGGGGCTTGAGCCACTCGGCCAGCGCGATCACCCAGTCCGACAGCGTGCTGCGCGGGATCCTTACGCCGCCGCGCTGGTAGATCTCCTCGATGCGGAACAGCGGCAGGTGATCGGCGTACTTCGACACCAGCAAGTGCGCGCCCAGGCTGGCGTCCAGGTGCGAGCCGTCGATCAGTTGCGCCGGCAGCTTCGCGCAGCGCACGCCTGCCTCCGGCTGCCGCGGATCGGCGTACTTGGGACGCACGATCAGCTTCTTGAAGAAGGTGGCCGGCTTGAAGCACAGCTTGACCGTCACTTCCTCGCCGATGCGCTTGAGCGGCGCGCCATCGGCCGCGACCTTCTCGCACGCGGGCAGGTCGACCTCGACACGCTCTTCCGGCAACCCCTTGGGCAACACCAGGCGCTGGCGCTCGACCACCGTTTTCTTGGGCGCCACCGGCACTTCGGCCTTGATCTCCTGCTCGATCAGTTCGATGTCGGCGCTGCCGAACATCGTCAACTGATCGGCGTTCTCCGACGACGCCCCGAAGCGCTGGCGCTTGAGTGCGGCCAGTTGTTGCTCGAGCGCGGCCAGGCGTTCCCGATCCGCCAGCAATTGGCGGTACTCGGCGCGTTCGATGGTGACGGTGTCGGTGGACTCGATCAGCATCCCGAGAAGGCTACGGACCGAGCCGAAAATGTCTATACAAGTTATTGATCTGTCGCAAAAAAGCCAGCAATCACGCAACCCGCAACGCTGTCACCGGACGCAAGCGCCGCACCGACAGGTCGATC
>CAZYFY010000070.1:0-1525 GCA_964647275.1 uncultured Brevundimonas sp. | reverse complement strand
CCCTCTCGACTACGGAGCTTATCCCCCGCAGTCTCACTGCTGCGCTCTCACTTACCGGCATTCGGAGTTTGGCTAACGTCAGTAACCTTGTAGGGCCCATCGGCTATCCAGTGCTCTACCTCCGGCAAGAAACACGCAACGCTGCACCTAAATGCATTTCGGGGAGAACCAGCTATCACGGAGTTTGATTGGCCTTTCACCCCTATCCACAGGTCATCCCCCAGGTTTTCAACCCTGGTGGGTTCGGTCCTCCACGCGGTCTTACCCGCGCTTCAACCTGCCCATGGATAGATCACTTCGCTTCGGGTCTTGATCGCGCTACTACAACGCCCTGTTCGGACTCGCTTTCGCTACGGCTACCCCACACGGGTTAACCTCGCAACACAACACAAACTCGCAGGCTCATTCTTCAAAAGGCACGCCATCACCCCACCCCCAAAAGAGGCCAGGGCTTTGACGGATTGTAGGCACACGGTTTCAGGTACTATTTCACTCCCCGCCAGGGGTACTTTTCACCTTTCCCTCACGGTACTTGTCCGCTATCGGTCATCAAGGAGTATTTAGGCTTAACGGGTGGTCCCGCCAGATTCACACGGAATTTCAGGGGTTCCGTGTTACTTGGGATACCACTCGACAGACATCGCCTTACACTTACGGGGCTATCACCCTCTACGGCGCCACTTTCCAATGGACTTCAACTTCAACGATGCTTTCTCACTGTCTGGAAGACCGGCAGATCCTCCCAAGTGGTCCCACAACCCCGCCCACGCAACCCCTGCCGGGTATCACACGCAGACGGTTTAGCCTGATCCGATTTCGCTCGCCACTACTCTCGGAATCACTATTGTTTTCTCTTCCTACCGGTACTGAGATGTTTCACTTCCCGGCGTTCCCTCCACACACCCTATACATTCAGGTGCAGGTGACTGGACATGACTCCAGCCAGGTTTCCCCATTCGGACACCCCCGGATCACAGCTCGGTTGCCAACTCCCCAGGGCTTATCGCAGGCTCCTACGTCCTTCATCGGCTCTTGGTGCCAAGGCATCCACCGTGTGCCCTTAGTAGCTTGTCATTACTACAAAGATGCTCGCGTCCACTGTGTAGTTCTCAAACAACGGGCGGTCCCACCACCCGGTCCACGCTGACCAGATCCCACCCACCCCCCAACGGGGAACGAGCAGACCCGGCAGTTCGCGGGGATGATGGCCCGACAAGGGAATCGAAACTCGATCCCTCAGGACCCAACAGTGTGCCTGACCCAGCCACCACTCACCCTCGAGGTTCCACTCCACCACCACCCACCCCCGAAAGGGACCAGGTGCCGGCAGCTGTACTGACGAGGACTCGCCATGACCGAGCCAAATAATCGACGTTCCACTAGTGAGCATCGACAGCCGAAGGACATCCGCCTCCGCAACCATCGACCTGGACGAACCCCCCACCCCACAGGGGCACGAGGATCCGCCAAATGCTCCTTAGAAAGGAGGTGATCCAGCCGCACCTTCCGGTACGGCTACCTTGTT
>CAZYFY010000069.1:0-1799 GCA_964647275.1 uncultured Brevundimonas sp. | reverse complement strand
GTCTTGATGCCGTCCACGCCCGGCATCGAATGCAGCAGGCCGTTGGTGTTGTTGTAGGTCCGCCCCTCGAACTCCCATTGCCGTTGGCCGAAGTACGCATAGTACTGCGGGAAGTCGCGCATGATGGCGCGGCTGAGGATGGCGATGTCGCGCGCGGACGACAGCTGGCGGCTGTCGGGTAGCCCGTTGGCGTTGGCGTAGCGGGTCTGGGTCATGCCCAGTTCCTGAGCGCGCAGCGTCATGAGGGCGGCGAACCGGGCCTCCGAGCCGCCGACGTGCTCGGCCAGGGCCACGGCCATGTCGTTGGCCGAACGAACGGCCAGCGAGCGGATGGCGTTGTCCACGCTGATCCGCGCGCCGGCGGGCAGGCCCAGCTTGGACGGCGGCTGGGAGGCCGCCCGGGGTGAAACGGTGATCATGTCGTCGCCCGAAATCCGGCCCTCGGCCATGGCCTCGAAGACCAGGTAGAGGGTCATCACCTTGGTGATGGAGGCCGGATAACGCGGGCTGTCGGCGCGCCGGGCGAACAGGACTTCGCCGGAATTGGCGTCCACGACGATCGCGGCGTAGCGAACCTCGGTCGCGTCCTGCGCCTCCGCGCCGCCGACCGTGGCCGCGCCGAAGAGCAGCAGGCTGAGGATGCAGGCCAGCGCGACAGGCAGGCGGCGGGCGGATTCGATCATGAAAACCGGTCCGTCTAGGAAAGCAGCACAAAGGTCGACGCCCCCACGGCGACGCCCTCGCAGATCATAGCATGGCCCATGCCAGGTTGCCCTGACGTTAACAGCTTATTGATGGACCTTTGGTCGCACCCGCCGCTTCGCGCGGCAGGCGATTGTGCGCTGCACAAAAACCCCTTGACTTGTGTTCGCACATGCAACATATAGCCGCCATCAGAGACGGCCAGAGCCCCTCCCGGTCCTCGGCTGTCCCGCATGAAACACGAAGAGAGACTGACATGGCCGCTGCCGAAACCGCCAAGAAGACCGTCGAGCAAGCCACCGCCGCCGGTGCGCAAGCCTTCCGTGAAGGCGTCGACAAGTCCCTGAACGCCCTGACCGAGATCAACACCCTCGGCAAGAAGAACGTCGAAGCCGTCGTCGAGTCGGTCACGGCCGCCACTCGTGGCGCGGAAGCCCTCGGCGCGCAGACCCTGGCCTTCTCCAAGAAGTCCTGGGAAGACGGCGTGAACGCCGCGCAGGCCCTGGCCGGCGCCCGTTCGGTCCAGGAAGTGATCGAGCTGCAGACCACCTTCGCCAAGTCGGCCATGGAAGCCTATCTGGCCGAAGTGACCAAGATCACCGACACCATGTCGGCCTCGGTCAAGGACAGCTTCAAGCCCATCAACGAGCGCGCCACCGCGATCGTCGAACGCGTCCAGTCGGCCCGCTAACCCTCCTCCCACAAGCGGTACGACTGATGAGGCCCGGAGCGGAAACGCTCCGGGCCTTTTCTTGTCCGCCCCTAGAATATCCAGTCGTGGTCGAGGGGCTGTGTCGGGAATCGGTGGGGGTCGCGGCCCATGAAGTCGGAAAGGCCCGCGTCTTCCAGGTTCAGGCCGGGCCGGGCCGCCGGGCTGTCCTGTCCCGGAGGGCAGACCACCGGAGCCTCGTCCGGCCCGTTCTTGGTCTCCAGGCCGGCTGGCAGGATCAGCGGGTCGTCCTCGAACGGGTCGCCTCCCATTGGGCCGGGCAGGACCAGGGGGGCCTCCTTGAGGCCCGTCTCCGCCGGCGCGGCGGCTGGGCCGATGTCGAAATCGTTGGCGTGGAGCTGGGCCTTGAGCACGCCTTGCAGGGTGA
>CAZYFY010000068.1:0-2377 GCA_964647275.1 uncultured Brevundimonas sp. | reverse complement strand
CGAAGCCTGATGAAACTCTCCGTCACCAAGCTGGACGGCAAGGCCGCCGGCGACATCGAACTGAACGACGACGTCTTCGGGATCAAAGAGATCCGCGCGGACATCCTTCAGCGTTGTGTCGTTTGGCAGCTGGCCAAGCGTCGCGCTGGAACCCACAAGGTCCAGACGCGCAACGAAAACAGCCGCACCGGCAAGAAGATGTACCGTCAGAAGGGCACCGGTGGTGCCCGTCACGGTTCGCGTCGTGCCCCGCAGTTCGTCGGCGGTTCGCGCGCCTTCGGTCCGGTCGTTCGCTCGCATGCGACCGACCTGCCCAAGAAGGTCCGCGCCCTGGCGCTCAAGCACGCGCTCAGCGCCAAGGCGCAGTCGGGTGATCTGGTGATCCTGGACGCGGCGACGCTGAAGGATCCGAAGACCGCCGCCCTGCGCACCACGCTCGGCAAGCTGGGCTGGACCAAGGCGCTGATCATCGCCGGTACCGAAGTCGACAAGAACTTCGGTCTGGCGGCTCGCAACATCCCGCACATCGACGTGCTGCCGAACGCCGGCCTGAACGTCTATGACATCCTGCGGGCCGAAAAGCTGGTCCTGACCAAGGATGCGGTGGACGCCGTCCACGCGCGTTTCTCGGGCGAGGCCAAGTCTGAGAAGGAAGCCGCGTAATGGCCGCCAAGCAGACCAAATCGGCGGCGACTGCCCGCCACTACGACACCGTCCTGGCGCCGGTGATCACCGAGAAGTCGACCGTGCTTTCCGAGCACAACAAGGTTGTCTTCAAGGTGGCCGACGACGCCTCCAAGGACGAGATCGCCGCTGCCGTCGAGGCGCTGTTCAAGGTCCAGGTCACCAAGGTCAACACCCTGGTGCAGAAGGGCAAGACCAAGCGTTTCCGTGGCATCAACGGACGCCGCAAGGACGTCAAGAAGGCGATCGTCACCCTGGCCGAAGGCCAGTCCATCGACGTGACCACGGGGCTCTAGGACCATGGCTCTGAAGACCTTCAATCCGACTTCGCCGGGCCGTCGCGCCCTGGTGCTGATCGACCGCTCCGAGCTCCACAAGGGCCGCCCGGAAAAGAGCCTCGTCGAAGGCCTGACCAAGTCGGGCGGACGGGGTGCCGGTGGCCGTATCGCCGTGCGTTTCCGCGGTGGTGGAGCCAAGCGCCTGTACCGCAAGATCGACTTCAAGCGTCGCAAGTTCGACGCTGTCGGCACGGTCGAGCGTCTGGAGTACGATCCGAACCGGACCGCCTTCATCGCGCTGATCACCTATGATGATGGCGACAAGGCCTACATCCTGGCTCCGCAACGCCTCAAGGCCGGCGATCAGGTGATCGCGGCCGAAAAGGCCGACGTGAAGCCGGGCAACGCCATGCCGCTGCGCTCGATGCCGATCGGTACGATCATCCACAACATCGAGATGAAGCCTGAGAAGGGCGGCCAGATGGCCCGCTCGGCCGGCTCCTACGCCCAGCTGGTCGGCCGTGATGCCGGCTACGCCCAGATCCGTCTGGGTTCGGGTGAGCTGCGCATGGTTCTGGACGGCTGCATGGCCACCGTCGGTGCCGTGTCCAACTCGGACCACATGAACCAGAACCTGGGTAAGGCTGGTCGCAAGCGTCACATGGGCTTCCGCCCGCACGTTCGCGGCGTGGCCATGAACCCGATCGACCACCCGCACGGCGGCGGCGAAGGCCGCACCTCGGGCGGCCGCCACCCGGTCAGCCCGACGGGCCAGCCGACCAAGGGCCGCAAGACCCGCAAGAACAAGGCGACGGACAAGTTCATCATCCGCTCGCGTCACAAAGCGAAGAAGGCTCGGTAAGCGATGACCCGTTCCGCCTGGAAAGGTCCCTTCGTCGACGGTTATCTGCTCAAGAAGGCAGATGCCGCTCAGTCGTCGGGCCGCAAGGACGTGATCAAGACCTGGTCGCGCCGCTCCACCATCCTGCCGCAGTTCGTCGGCCTGACCTTTGGCGTCCACAATGGCCTCAAGCACGTTCCCGTGCTGGTCAACGAGGACATGGTCGGCATGAAGTTCGGCGAGTTCGCCCCGACCCGGAACTTCCCGGGCCACGCGGCGGACAAGAAGGCCAAGAGGAAGTAGCCGATGGCCAAGACCAAGAACCCCCGTCGCGTCGGTGCGACCGAGGCCCGCGCCAAGGTCGTCAACGTCCGCATCAGCCCTCAGAAGCTGAACCTGGTGGCCCAGTCCATCCGCGGCCTGCCGGTGCAGAAGGCTCTGAACGAGCTGGAATTCAGCCGCAAGCGCATCGCCAAGGATGTGCGCAAGGCGCTGTATTCGGCCGTTTCGAACGCCGAGAACAACCACAACCTCGACATCGACTCGCTGGTCGTCGCCGAGGCCTTCGTGGGCA
>CAZYFY010000067.1:0-2581 GCA_964647275.1 uncultured Brevundimonas sp. | reverse complement strand
GAGAATCCCTTGCCAACCCGTTGACGCGCACGGAATCCCCTGTATAACGGCGCGCTTCCGCGAAAGACGCGATCAGCGCCGGGCTTGAGATATTGGGCCGGGTCGCCGTTCGCGTCTGTTGTGCGTACTGGAGAATCAATACCTTGGCCCGTATCGCTGGCGTCAACATTCCGACCAACAAGCGCGTCGAAATCGCGCTGCAGTACATCCACGGCATCGGCCCGCGGTCTGCGAAGACGATTATGGAGCAGGTCGGTATCGACTCTGCCCGTCGCGTCAATCAGCTGACCGACGCCGAGGTCCTGCAAATCCGTGAGACCATCGACCGCGAGTTCACCGTCGAAGGCGATCTGCGCCGTGAGACGTCGATGAACATCAAGCGTCTGATGGACCTGGCCTGCTATCGCGGCCTGCGTCACCGTAAGGGCCTGCCGGTCCGCGGCCAGCGCACCCACACCAACGCTCGCACCCGCAAGGGTCCTGCCAAGCCGATCGCCGGCAAGAAGAAGTAAGATCTAGATGGCCAAGGCTCCTGAGCGCCTCAAGAAGCGCGAACGCAAGAACATCACCTCGGGCGTGGCGCACGTGAATGCCTCGTTCAACAACACCATGATCACGATCACGGACGCGCAGGGCAATGCGATTTCGTGGTCGTCGGCCGGTGCCATGGGCTTCAAGGGTTCGCGTAAGTCGACCCCCTATGCCGCCCAGATGGCTGCTGAAGATGCCGGCAAGAAGGCCATGGAGCACGGCGTTCGCACGCTGGAAGTCAACGTCGCTGGCCCCGGTTCGGGTCGCGAGTCGGCTCTGCGCGCTCTCCAGGCCGTTGGCATGACCATCACCACCATTCGCGACGTCACGCCCATGCCGCACAACGGCTGCCGGCCGCCCAAGCGTCGCCGCGTCTAAGACGCGACTTTTATTCCTGACACGCCGACCGGCGGAACCTGACCCCTGGTTCTGACGGTCGGCGAAACCCGTTCGAGGGACGATAATGATCGAAAGAAACTGGCTAGAGCTCACCCGTCCCGACAAGCCCCAGATCGAAACCGGCAAGGACGCCTCTACGAAGGCGAAACTGACGGTTGAGCCGCTGGAGCGGGGCTTCGGCGTGACGCTCGGCAATGCCCTGCGTCGCGTGCTGCTCTCCTCGCTTCAGGGCGCTGCGGTGACCTCGGTTCACATTGACGGTGTCGTCCACGAGTTTTCCTCGATGGAAGGCGTGCGCGAAGACGTCGTCGACATCGTGCTCAACATCAAGCAGTTGGCCCTGCGTATGCACGCCGAAGGCCCCAAGCGCATGATGCTGCGGGCCGAAGGCCCGGGTCCGGTGACGGCCTCGCAGATCGACGCTCCGGCGGACATCGAAATCCTCAACGGCGACCATGTGATCTGCACCCTCGATGAAGGTGCCAAGATCCGCATGGAGTTCACGGTCCAGAACGGCAAGGGCTATGTTCCGGCCGAGTTCAACCGTCCCGAAGACGCGCCGATCGGCCTGATCGCCGTCGACGCCCTGTACTCGCCGGTCAAGAAGGTGGCCTACAAGGTCGAACCGACCCGTCAGGGCCAGTCGCTGGACTATGACAAGCTGACCCTCGAAGTCGAAACCAATGGGGCCGTGACCCCGGTGGACGCCGTGGCCTACGCCGCGCGCATCCTCCAGGACCAGCTGCAGCTGTTCATCACCTTCGAAGAGCCCAAGGCCGCCGTCGAGGCGACCGATACGGGCCCGGATCTGGGCTTCAACCCGGCTCTGCTCAAGAAGGTCGACGAGCTGGAACTGTCGGTCCGTTCGGCCAACTGCCTGAAGAACGACAACATCGTCTACATCGGCGACCTGATCCAGAAGACCGAGGGCGAAATGCTTCGCACCCCGAACTTCGGCCGCAAGTCGCTGAACGAAATCAAGGAAGTGCTCGCCTCGATGGGCCTGTCGCTGGGCATGGATGTCCCGGCCTGGCCGCCGGAAAACATCGAAGAGCTGGCCAAGAAGATGGACGACCAGATCTAGGTCGGCCAAAGGACCTTCGGCGAAGGCCGGATCCGAAAGGGTCCGGCCTTTTCCAATTTATGAGAGCCGGTTTCCCGGTGATCACTCACCGGGAAGGCTCCCAAAGCCCTGTCCTGGTGATTTCGGCCCCCGTCAGGAGGCTGACCTCGGAACGGGCCGCCACCATTCGGGTGACGCGCTTTTGTTTCCGGGTTGTTTTGGGGGGACGGCAAGGCTGCGTGCCGCCGTTCCTTGAAGGAGTTTGACCATGCGTCACGGGAATGCCCACCGTAAACTGGGCCGCACCTCGGCTCACCGCACCGCCATGTTCGCCAACATGGCTGCCTCGCTGATCAAGCACGAGCAGATCACCACCACCCTGCCCAAGGCCAAGGAACTGCGCCCCTTCGTCGAGAAGATGGTGACCCTGGCCAAGAAGGGCGGCCTGGCCAACCGCCGCCTCGCCATCAGCCGCGTCCGTGACGTCGAGCAGGTCGGCAAGCTGTTCGACGTGCTTGGCCCGCGCTACGCCGACCGCAACGGCGGCTATATCCGCATCATGAAGGCCGGCTTCCGCCACGGCGACAA
>CAZYFY010000066.1:942-2892 GCA_964647275.1 uncultured Brevundimonas sp. | reverse complement strand
ATGCGGACGCTGAGCCTGGCGGGGATTTCCGGCGGGCGCGGGATGATCGCCCAGGGCCGGGCGATGAGCGCGATGAAGGAAGACACGAGCATGGAAGGCGTGGCGGGCTGCGCCCTGTGGCTGTGTTCGGATCTCGGGTTCTCGACGACGGGCGAGGTGATCCATGTCGACGCCGGGTTCCACATGATGGGGATGGCGGCGGACGAGGAGGGTTAAGGCATGATCGGGGGCCCGCCGCCTTGGCCAATCTGGGAATCCCTGGCAAACCTCACTTCTTGGTTCCACTGGCAAGCTATCAGCGCGTTCTTTTCCCTCGGCGCGCTTCTGTGGGCCATTCACTTGGCCGATCGAGGCCAGCGGGATCGGCGACGTAGAGAGGCGTCAATTTTAAAGGCGCTGCTTTACCCAATTGCGACAGCAGAGTCTTGGATAAAATACTCAATATCTAATCCAAATGTTGCGTCGAAAGATAAGCTGAAGAATATTACAGATTCACCTGTCGATGACGACATGTCGAATATTCTTCTTCATATCAAGATATCCGAACTACCATCGACGCTTGCGATTGATTTCTATGTCACGTGTTTGTCAGAGCTCGAAAGCTGGCGAACTATTAAAGATGAGTGTGAAAAAAGAATAGATGTTATGTCACGTCTGTTCGAGGCGGCATGCGCTGAAATATCTCGTCAAATCCTCCATCTCGGTGGCCGACATGACTTGTATGATGATAACATTGTTGGCTCTTGGATGAGAGGCGGAAGAAAGACCCAATAGATCTATAGGTCAGGAAGCCCGCCGGCTCCATAGCAACGCTAGAGATCAGTTCTTCATGGTATTGCTTTACGATACACCGCCTCAATATTGTTCCCATCCGGGTCCAGCACGAAGGCCCCATAGTAGCCGAACTGCTCGCGCGGCCCCGGCGGGCCGTTGTCCACGCCCCCGGCCTTGAGCGCGGCGGCATGGAAGGCCTGGACCATGGCCTCGCTGTCGGCGCGGAAGGCGACGTGGATTCAATGTCACCGCTCATCCCCGCGAAAGCGGGGACCCAGGTCTTTCCAGCTAGCCCGAGGGTTGGGGGGCCGACTTGTTCAATATGGATCGAATCTTCACCCAAAACACTGGGTCCCCGCTTTCGCGGGGATGAGCGGTGGGGAGGTTATGGCACGGCGATGTGGACCCGCTCGAAAGCGAACCGGTCGCGGATGCGTTCCGAAAAGAAGCGGCCCTTCGAGAAGGCCGCCTTCATGCCGTCCGCGATCATCGGCGGGACCGCGAGGTAGGCGTAGACGTCGCCCGAGGTGAAGGTGATGACGAGGCGGCGGGCCGCCTCGTCATAGGTCCAGGCGCGGATGACGCTGGAGGGCAGGGATCAGTCCCTGAGCGCCGCCGGGACGCGGCCGCCGTTGCGCTCCAGCGCGCGCCAGACGGCTTTCGAGAGGGCGATGTTTTGCTCGGCCGAGCCGTGCGGGCCGGCGTGGACGTTCAGCTCCTCGGCCAGTTCGGTGCGGGCCGCCAGGCTGGAATCCATGTCGAGCAGCTTGAGGAGGTCGACGATGGAGGTGCGCCAGTTGCCCCCGCCGCCGCGCTGTTCGGCCAGGCGGCTGAGCACGGCCTCGACATCCACGGGCTCCAGCGGGGTCGTCGTCGGCGCGGTCGGCGCGGTGGGGCGGGGCGTCGGGGCGGCGTCGTCGTTCTCGCGGTCGCGCTTGCGGCCCGTGATCTTGTCCCAGATGGTCGAAAGGATTCCCATGGTCGGCGCGCTCCAGCGGTTGAGCTGCCATAACGCCGTGGCCGGGCGCCGGTTCAGCCCTTCGGCGGAATCTCGAGACCGCGCCCGACCGCCGGTCGGGGAGGGCGGCGCGCCCCACATTGGCTGAACCTCCTGCCCAGACTGCACCCCAGGGTCAGAAAGGTCTGGCCTTTTTCTGTACTGCTGGCGGCAGGCCG
>CAZYFY010000066.1:0-932 GCA_964647275.1 uncultured Brevundimonas sp. | reverse complement strand
TGAAGGTTCACAAAGGCCTGGCCTGTTTCTGCACCGTTTGCAGGAGAGCGGACGGTTCAGCCCTTCGACGGAATCTCCAGCCCGCGCTGGACCGCCGGGCGGGCGAGGCCGCGTTGGAGCCAGGCGTCGACGTGGGGGAAGTCGGCATAGCCGACGAGGTCGCCCGCGCCGTAGAAGCCGATCAGGTTCCGGACCCAGCCCAGCGTCGCGATGTCGGCGATGGAATAGTCGCCCATGATCCAGTCTCGGTCGGCCAGACGATCGTTCAGAACGCCCAGCAGACGGCGGCTTTCGGCCACGTAGCGGTCGCGCGGGCGCTTGTCCTCGTAGTCCTTGCCGGCGAACTTGTGGAAGAACCCGACCTGGCCGAACATCGGGCCGATCGCGGCCATCTGGAACATGACCCACTGGATGGTCTGGTAGCGCTCGGCGGGGTCTTTCGACAGAAACTGGCCGGACTTGTCCGCCAGATAGATCAGGATGGCGCCGCTTTCGAACAGGGCGAGGGGCTCTCCGTTCGGGCCGTCCGGGTCGAGGATGGCGGGGATCTTGCCGTTGGGATTGAGCGACAGGTACTCGGGGCCCCAGGTCTCGCTGGCCGTGATGTCGATCAGGTGCGGCTCATAGGGCAGGCCCGTCTCCTCCAGCATGATGGAGGCCTTCACGCCATTGGGCGTGTTCAGGGAATAGAGCTGGATGCGGTCGGGGTGGGCGGCCGGCCATTTGCGGGTGATCGGAAAAGCGGAGAGGTCGGCCATGGGGAGGCTCCTTCGGAGGCGAGGAGGCTCATCTGGGGACGCGCCGATGATTTGCAACCGATTCGGGTGCGGATTGTCTAGCGTGCGGCGTTGAGCCAGCCGTAGCAGGTCGGGCCGATGTATAGGCCGCCGCCCTCGACACGCACCGTGCGCAGCGCCGCGCCGCCGGCGGCC
>CAZYFY010000065.1:0-3046 GCA_964647275.1 uncultured Brevundimonas sp. | reverse complement strand
CCAATGAGAAGAAGATGGGCTGGTCGAGCCAGCCGACCGCCGTGGTCAGCTTCGACGACTGCCGGGTGCCGGCCGGCAATCTGGTCGGCGGCGAGGGCGAGGGCTTCCGCTATGCGATGGCCGGGCTGGACGGGGGCCGGCTGAACATCGCGGCGTGTAGCCTGGGCGGGGCGCGGCTCGCGCTGGAAACGGCCCAGGACTACGTGAAGACGCGCAAGCAGTTCGGCAAGGCCATCGGCGACTTCCAGAACACCCAGTTTAAGCTGGCCGACATGGCGACCCAGCTGGAGGCGTGCCGGCTGATGGTGCTGCGCGGCGCCTGGGCCATCGACACCAACCATCCCGAGAAGACCAAGTGGTGCGCCATGGCCAAGCGGATGACGACAGACGCCTGTCACCAGCTGGCCGACGACGCGCTGCAACTGCACGGCGGCTATGGATACCTGAAGGACTACCCGCTGGAGCGGATCGTGCGGGACCTGCGGGTCCACCGCATCCTGGAAGGCACCAACGAGATCATGCGGGTGATCACAGCGCGGGAAATGGGGCGGCAGTGAGCCATCAGGCTTGAGCCGCCATGTCCGAGATGAGGGCCTGCTCAGCGGCGTCGAGGTGGTCTCGCATAGCCATACGCCCCGCCAATGCATCACCGGCTTCCAGCGCCGTCACGACCGCGTCATGCTGGGCGACGCTATCGATCAACACCTGATGATTGAATGAGGGCGCCACGAGATGGGCCAGGCGCAAGGAGCGCATGAGCCCTTCCAACCATGCCGTTGCGCGAACGCTGCCTGACGTTTCGCTGATCGCCAGATGGAACGCCACGTCCAGGTCGAATGCGCGGTCAAAACCACGGCTCTTGACCGCCCTCGTGAAGGCGTCGTGCAGACGTCTGACCGCTGGAAGGTCGATTGCGAGGGTCATGGCCCCGGGCCCACATTCCACCATCCGGCGGGCCTGATAGATGTCCCTTGCGTCGGCCTCGGTCAGCTTTGGAATCCGTGCGCCCTTGAATGACGCATAGTCGACGAGGCCATCGCTTGCCAAGGTTCGCAGGACCTCCCTAACGACGTGACGCGAGACCCCATAGTGCGCGGTGAGATCGATCTCCCGAAGCGCCGCGCCGGGGCGATACTCGCCCCCCACGATCCTTTGCGCCAAATCGACTGCCAGCCGTTCGGTAACTGTGGCCCGGAGGCTGGAAGAAGCGGCGGAAGGCATAACACCAAGCTAGCAGGCAGTCTGACGAGGCCAAAGAGAGAAAACACTCGAATGTAGGATTGTCCAACAATATTGGATGCGCTAGGTCGGGGCCTGCGTCGGCCTATCGTCGCGCCTATGGAGTTCATCACATGTCGGGACTTGGGCGGTCCGTCTGGATGTCAGCGTTGCTGGCCGTTGTGGTTGGGGGAAGCGCGCTGGCGCAGACTGGGACCCGGCCGTCCCTGACCGCTGTCGAAAGGCGGGAGGCGTTAAACGCGGTCGAGATGGTGATCTCGGAGCACTATGTGTTTCCCGAGCGAACCGCCGAAATCATCGCGCGTCTGGACCAGGCGGCGGCGCTGGGACGCTACGACACGGCTGACCCGGCCGTCTTCGCTGACCGTGTGAGCGACGACCTGCTGGCGGCTACCGGCGACACCCACCTTTATCTTCGGTTTGAGCCGGACTGGTTTGAGGCGTCGGGCCAACTGATTGCCGCTGACGACGGACAGCGGAACGCCGTCGAAGCCCAGATCGCACGCCACACCAACCATGGTCTGTCCGAGATGCGGATTCTGCCAGGCAACATCCGGTATCTTAGGATCGAAGGTTTTCCGTGGATCGAGACCGAGAGCGGCGCGGCCTATGACGCGGCGATGCTGTTCCTGCGAGGCGGGCGGGCCGTCATTCTCGACCTGCGCGGGAACGGAGGCGGCTGGATCGAGGCATCGCGGTATCTCATCAGCCATTTCCTGCCCGCCAACACCCTGATCGCCACCTTCCAGACACCGGGCCAGACCCCCGAACAGTATCGGACGGCGGACTATCTGGCGTCAGGCCGCATTCAGGATGTCCCGATCTATGTGTTGATCGACGGCGGTTCACGTTCAGCCGCCGAGATGGTGGCCTACACATTCGAGCAGTATCACCTCGGGGAGTTGGTTGGAGCAAGGACTCAGGGTGCTGCCAACATTTCGGACGACTTCAGCGTGGCCCCGGGCTTTCGACTCAGCGTGTCAACGGGCCGGACCATTCAGGCCATCAGCCAGACTGACTGGGAAGGCGTGGGCGTGGCCCCGACGGTCGAAACGGACCCGGCCGACGCCCTGATCGTGGCGCAGATACGGGCTATCGACCGCCTTCTCCCGAACACGCCGGATGGTGTTCCCCGCTATCAGTTGGCTTGGGCGCGTCCCCAATTGGAGGCAGAGCTCAATCCAGTGACCGTGGAAACCTCGGCGTTGGCCCGACTTGTCGGAACGTACGGGCCGGCTTCCATCGAGATGCAGGGAGGTTCGCTGTGGCTTCATCGGTCAGACCGAGCACCGGTACGGCTACAGGCCATGAACGCTGATGGGCTGTTTCAGGCCGTAAACAATGATGGCCTTAGGGTTCGGATTACATCCGATGGCCTGGCGCTCCTGAGGCTCGATCCCGCGTTTTCCGAGCTGTATCCGAAAACGGCGCCTGCGGGACGCTGATACCTAGACCGTGCTGTCGGCGTGGCGCGAGGACGCGACCGGGAAGCGCCCCCTCTGAATCCTTCTGTCAGGCTTGGACAGGGGACAGGACGGGGCCCGCCTGATCCTCTCCCAGCGCAAGCTGGAGATGCCGTCATGCGCCGTATGCTCGTTCTCGCTTTCGCCTTCCTGTTTTCCGCCGGTCCCGCCTTTGCCCAGGAGTACCGGTTCAGCGCAAACAACCTGAGGGGCTACACCGGCCAGACCGAGGATCTGCCCAACGTCCAGATGAGGCGGAGGGCGGACAATCTGGTGGTTTCGGTGCGAGTCGCCTGCGACACCCGCGACGCGGCGGCGCGACGCCGGGAGATCAACGAGACCCT
>CAZYFY010000064.1:0-3188 GCA_964647275.1 uncultured Brevundimonas sp. | reverse complement strand
GCCCTGCCGTCTTGAACGCCTCGACGGTCTGGTCGATCTGATCAAAGGTGTGCGCCGCCGACATCTGAGTGCGGATACGGGCCTGGCCGCGCGGGACGACCGGGAACGAGAACCCGATCACATAGACGCCCAACTCCAGCATCCGGGCGGCCATATCCTGAGCCAGCTTGGCGTCGCCCAGCATCACCGGAATGATCGGATGCTCGCCCGGCAACAGGTTGAACCCGGCTTCGGTCATGGCCGCGCGATAGCGGCGGGCATTGGCAAAGAGCTGGTCACGGAGCTGGTCGCCCTCGGCCCCGCCGGCGATGCGGATTGCCTCCATCGACGAGCCACAGACCGCCGGCGACAGGGCGTTGGAAAACAGATAGGGCCGCGCCCGCTGCTTCAGCAGCGCCACGACCTCGGACTTGGCACAGATGAAGCCGCCCATGGCCCCGCCCAGGGCCTTGCCGAAGGTGCCGGTGACGAAGTCCACCTCGACCCCGCAGTGGGCGTAGGACCCGCGGCCCTTCGGCCCGAGAAAGCCCGTGGCATGGCAATCATCCACCATGATCAGGGCGTCGTACTTGTCGGCCAACGCCCGGATATCCTTCAGCTTGGCGATATAGCCGTCCATCGAGAAGGCGCCGTCGGTGGCGATGATGATGGTGCGCGCGCCGTCGGCCCGGGCCTGTTTGAGCTGCGCCTCCAGGTCATCCATGTCGGAGTTGGCGAAACGGTACCGCTTGGCCTTGCACAGACGAACGCCGTCGATGATCGAGGCGTGGTTCAGACTGTCCGATACGATGGCGTCTTCGTCTGTGAACAGCGGCTCGAAGATGCCGCCGTTGGCATCAAAGGCCGCCGCGAACAGGATGGTGTCCTCAAAGCCGAGATAGTCGGCGATCGCCCGCTCCAGCTCCTTGTGGATGCCCAGAGTGCCGCAGATGAACCGCACCGAGGCGGTGCCGGCCCCCCAGCGGTCTTGCGCCGCGATCCCGGCCTGGGTCACCCGCTCGTCGCCCGCCAGCCCCAGATAGTTGTTGGCACAGAAGTTCAGCACGTCCCGCCCGCCGACCTGGATCACCGGCCCCTGGCGGCTGTCGATCACCCGTTCCGGCTTGGTCAGGCCTTGCGCGTCGATATCCTCGAGCGTCTGACGAACGCGGGCGTAGAAATCGTGGGTCATACTGTCCTCTGGTTTGCGCGCCGGACGGTTACGCCGATTTCAGCCGAGTTTCCACCCGCCCAGGGACTGGGGGACTTGGCGGCGGCTGTTCGACTGAGGCCTAGCCCCCGCGCGTCGTTGTCTCGGTGGGCCGGAACGGCGTCACGCGAGCCCTTTGATTACAGGGATTGAGCGCCAGAGGTGTCTGCACCGAACCGCTGTCGCCTGGGGGCGAAGCCCGGACGGCTACAACGGCCGGGCATGGCTCCGTCTCGCCGGGAACCTCTCCGGCCACGGCCGTTGTGACCAGATCAAAATAGGCGCTGCCATCGGGTTGGAGCCGGACCGGCTCAATCGAGGCATTTTCCCCGTAGTAGAGGCCTGGGTCCTGGATAATCCGGAAGGGCGAGCGCGCCTGGCCGTTGGTGCCGATCATCGCCACGCCGGGATAACCGTTCAGAATACAGGCCGATGTCCCCTCATTGGTGAAGGCCAGCACATTGAAGCGCGACCCGGCGGCGGCATCGGCAGACACAACATGCAGCGACAGCGCCGGCCCACCGCACGGCTGTTCCGCGGTCGGCGCAGGACCCGCCGGCGCATCCGCAACGGTCGGCGTCGTAGCGGCGGGCGGCTCAGGCGCCAGCACACCGCCTGTGGTCGGTCGCACACAGCGGGCCAGCACGGCCTCGCCGATACGCTGGGCGTTCAACTGACGAAGGGTCGCGACCTCCTGCCCGCCCTCCAGGGTCACCCACCACTCCAGCGTCTCTCCGGTCCAGCGCGCGCCGGACACGGCCTCGGCCGGCTGCATCGGCCAGGTTTCATTGCCCAGCGTCAGGGCCAAGGCCCCGTCCGCGCCATAGCTCGCCTCGGCGGGCCGGTCCTGATCACAGGCATAGACCACGGTTTGCGGCGGCGGTTCAGTGGGAAGCGGCGGCGGCGGCGTCTCGTCGGCACGGTCCGTACAGGCGGCCAGCACCAGGAGAAGCGCAAGGGCGTGACAGGCTTTCATGGCGACTCCGCACAAAACCGGCGGGACGGTAGCGTCATATGGGCCGGAATTGCAAAAGCCCCGCACGAGGCGGGGCTTTCGAAACTTGGGTGCGGGAGCAGGATTTGAACCTGCGACCTTCAGGTTATGAGCCTGACGAGCTACCGGGCTGCTCCATCCCGCGTCAAATCATTGGCTTTTGGTGCGAAAGCAGCCTGTAAGGCGGCTGATCCGCTCCGCAAGCGGAGCGTTGGGCTGCTCCACCCCGCGTCAGCAGGTTTGTGTTGGGAAGGTTTTTCAACTGTCCGTCTGGCAGACCCGGCGGCGACCTACTCTCCCGCGCCTTAAGACGAAGTACCATCGGCTCTGGAGGGCTTAACGACCGAGTTCGGAATGGGATCGGGTGGGGAACCTCCGACATAGCCACCAGGTCGGCAAGACGGACAGATGAAAATGAGAAGACATTGTCGGCGAACTCAAAGTCCGCATTCATGAGTTTTGCTGAGAAACGATCAAACCGATCGGATTATTAGTACCGGTAAGCTCCATGCGTCGCCGCACTTCCACACCCGGCCTATCAACGTGGTAGTCTTCCACGATCCTCAGCGAGACCTTGTTTTGAGGTTAGTTTCCCGCTTAGATGCTTTCAGCGGTTATCTATTCCATACTTAGCTACCCTGCTGCGCAGCTGGCGCCACGACAGGTCCACCAGAGGTATGTCCATCCCGGTCCTCTCGTACTAGGGACAGATCCTCTCAAGTCTCGAACACCCACGGCAGATAGGGACCAAACTGTCTCACGACGTTCTGAACCCAGCTCACGTACCACTTTAAATGGCGAACAGCCATACCCTTGGGACCTGCTCCAGCCCCAGGATGTGATGAGCCGACATCGAGGTGCCAAACTTTGCCGTCGATATGGACTCTTGGGCAAAATCAGCCTGTTATCCCTAGAGTACCTTTTATCCGTTGAGCGATGGCCCTTCCACACGGGACCACCGGATCACTATGGCCGACTTTCGTCTCTGCTCGACTTGTCAGTCTC
>CAZYFY010000063.1:0-3207 GCA_964647275.1 uncultured Brevundimonas sp. | reverse complement strand
CCGAATCCGCTCCATCGGCACCCGCCAATGGGCGTGTGTCAGCCATTAGAGGGGCTGGTATAATTTGGCATTTTGCATGTCAGGCAAGTGCGCGCCGTCGTGTGGTTGATGCGGAGTATTTTTGGCGAAACGAACCCACTGCGGCGGACTTGTCCCGATAAGTCCCGCTGTATCCGACCCAGTCCCGATAAACCTTGCCGTCACCTTGCAGCCCCCCAATGCCCGATAACGCCCGGCGTACTCATCGCAGAGGTGGGCGCGGGCGCGGCCCGCCATGAGTCTTCTGCCAAGTTGATTCAGCGCCGGATGCCGCATGTGCCGACATCATCTCGCTCGTGATCGAGCAAACGGTGTTCAAGGAACTGGGCTCGGATGGCGCAACCGCGTATGGGAAGGCTGCGTCGATGCTGTTTGACGTCAATCCGCCCTGCCGCGCGATGCTGTCGATGGGCGACTCTAGAAGGCCCCTATGAGCACCACGAACGATACCGCCGCCCGCAACGTTACTGACCGCTCCCCAAACCCCATCGACCTTCATGTGGGCGGACGCATCCGGATGCGGCGCAAGCTGCTCGGCGTCTCCCAAGAACGCCTCGCCTACGACCTGAACCTGACCTTCCAGCAGGTGCAGAAGTACGAGCGCGGGGCCAATCGCGTCAGCGCCTCCAAGCTGTACGAGATCGCCAAGTCGCTGCAGACCTCGATCTCCTATTTCTTCGACGGCCTGGTCGACCCCTCGACGGCCCGCGCCGAGGGCGTGTCCGACAGCGGCGCCGAGCCCTTCATCCATGACTTCCTGATGACTCCGGAAGGCCTTGAGCTGGCGGCCCTGTTCCCCAAGATCAAGCGCGGCCGCGTTCGTCGCCGGATCCTGGACCTCGTCCGGTCGATGGCCGAGGAAGAAGAGAGCGCCGACGGCGCCGACAGTGTCGAGGGCGACGAGGCCTGAGGGCGGCATGCCTTGGACTTGCCCACCCGGTGTTGCGCAACAGCCTGCGCCGCCTGCAACCGGTTGCAGGACAGATCGGGCGCGGAAACGCTCATAAGCCCAGCAACGCTAGGGGGCGTCGCAAGTCTGCGCTGGCGCGTGACGCGCCGCCTATTCGCCTGTAAGGAGTGGTCCAAGGCGAAGACGCAGGGCGTCCCTCCATAGAACCGACATTGCTAGGGCCGGTGGTCCGGCGCCGTCCAAGGTGGCCGTCGTTGCGCTTCCAAAGGACCGGCTCTGGTCTCGATCGGCCCCCCAGCGTGGTTCTCCAGGGCGGCCCGCATCGCACGGATTGTGAGTTTGAGAGTCCATGACAGACCTTTCCGGCATCAGCCGTCAGCTTCTCAAACATGGCATCGTAATTTCGCCTGATGTGATACTTTTCAGCTATCTAAAGTTTGAACGTGGCTCGACAGTGTACAGTGAAGCTGTGCTCAAACACGTCGAGCTTGGCGCCTATTCTTACATCAATCTCCGAGGGGCGATCGGCAACACGAAGATCGGTCGGTATTGCTCGATCGGGCCAGACTCATCGATTGGTCTGGATCGCCATCCCCTGGAGTGGGTCGGGACCTCGCCGTTTCCCTATAGCAATCGCGGTGCTGCGCCGGACTGGCGCTCATTCTCCAGCCGCTTCGCCTTTGAAGGCTTTCCCCTGCCGGTGACCATTGGCCATGATGTCTGGATCGGCACTCGGGTCATCATTGCTGGAAGCGGACCGATCACCATCGGCAGCGGAAGCGTCATTGCGTCCGGCTCGGTCGTGACGCGCGATGTTCCACCGTACGCTATAGTGGCGGGCAACCCCGCAACGATCATCCGCTATCGATTTGAGGAGACGCTTTGCGCCGCCCTACTCGAGACCAACTGGTGGGACTATGACATCCCGCGGCTGTTGAATGATCTGGAGGGAACGGCCATGCCCTGGGACGAGCCCGCAGTCTTCGTAGACTGGTGGCGCGACGGCGGCGAAGCTCAGCTTTCTGGCTATAAGGGTATTGGTCCCATGACGACCGTCGAGTACCGCAAGGACACCAACGATTTTCTGTTGTCGGTCTAGTCGCCCGGTCTTGCCGGCCGATTGCCTTGTTCGCGACCGGCGCTGCCCTGTTCGACGGAGCCCCCCCCTTGGCAAGGGCGCGGCAACTTCGCAGTCGCCGAGTTATCGCCCTGTAGGTTATTCTGACCGTCGGTTGCGGCCAGTTTGATTCAGACGAGAGTTATTCCATGAAGGTAATGGTCACCGGGTCGGCCGGCTTTATCGGCTCGGCGACAACGCTGCGCCTCCTTGAGCGGGGCGACACCGTGATCGGTGTCGACTGCCTCAATGACTACTATGACCCTGCTCTGAAGCGGGCGCGACTGGCGCGGCACATAGATCACCCGGGCTACATGCAGCTGACCATCGACCTGGCCGATCGCGCGGCGATGGAGGCGGCGTTCGCCGAGCACCGGCCCAACCGCGTGATCAACCTGGCCGCCCAGGCCGGCGTCCGCTACGCCGCCGAGAACCCGCACATCTATGTGCAGAGCAATGTCACCGGCTTCCTGCACGTGCTAGAGGGCTGCCGCCACAACGGCGTTGAGCATTTGGTGTTCGCCTCGACCAGTTCGGTCTACGGCGCCAACACCGCCATGCCCTTTTCCGAGCACCAGAGCACCGAGCACCCACTGACGCTCTATGCGGCCACCAAAAAGGCCAATGAGCAGATGGCGCACAGCTACGCCAACCTGTTCGACCTGCCCTGCACCGGCCTGCGCTTCTTCACCGTCTACGGCCCCTGGGGCCGGCCGGACATGGCGATGTGGGTTTTCGCGAAATCCATCCTCGCCGATCAGCCGATCGCCCTGTTCAACCACGGCAACATGCGGCGCGACTTCACCTATGTGGACGATGTGGTCGAATCGGTGGTGCGGCTCGTCGATCGTCCGGCCGCCCCCAATCCGCAATGGTCGGGCGACCATCCCGATCCCGCGACCTCGTCGGCGCCCTATCGCATCTACAATATCGGCAACAATCGGCCGGTCGAGCTTTTGCATGTGGTTGCCGAACTCGAGAAATGTCTCGGCAAGAAGGCGAAGCGCGAATTGCTGCCGATGCAGCCGGGCGACGTGCCGGAAACCTATGCCGACGTCGACGACCTGATCCGCGACGTCGGGTTCCGCCCGTCCACACCGGTTGAAACCGGGATCCGCAATTTCATCGACTGGTATCGGGC
>CAZYFY010000062.1:0-3212 GCA_964647275.1 uncultured Brevundimonas sp. | reverse complement strand
CCAGGGCCGAACCGGCCGTGATCGGAATGTCGTCGCCCGGGAACTGGTACGACGACAAGAGCTCGCGCACTTCCATCTCAACCAGCTCAAGCAGCTCGGCGTCGTCGACCATGTCGACCTTGTTCAGGAACACCACCAGCGCCGGAACACCAACCTGACGCGCCAACAGAATGTGCTCGCGGGTCTGCGGCATCGGGCCGTCAGCGGCCGACACCACCAGGATCGCGCCGTCCATCTGCGCGGCGCCGGTGATCATGTTCTTCACATAGTCCGCGTGGCCCGGGCAGTCGACGTGGGCGTAGTGACGGTTCGCCGTCTCATATTCCACGTGCGCCGTGTTGATCGTGATCCCGCGCGCCTTCTCTTCCGGCGCCGCGTCGATGTCCGCATAGGCCATCGCCTTGGCCCCGCCGGCCTTCGCCAGCGTCATCGTGATCGCCGCCGTCAGCGTCGTCTTGCCATGGTCAACGTGACCAATCGTGCCGATGTTGCAATGCGGCTTCGTGCGTTCGAACTTTTCCTTGGCCATTTCTCTATAGCTCCTTGGGCCCCGAGACCGGGGGTTTCCTGTGGTTTCGGGGTTAAATTAAGCGCTGTACTTCTTGATCACTTCGTCGGCGACGTGTTGCGGCACCGGATCGTAGTGGTCGTACTGCATGGTGAACTGGGCCCGGCCCTGCGACATCCCGCGAAGGGTGTTCACATAGCCGAACATATTGGCGAGCGGGACGAAGGCGTTCACGACAACGGCGTTGCCGCGCATGTCCTGCCCCTGGATCATGCCCCGGCGACCGTTCAGGTCACCGATGACCGAACCCAGATACTCTTCCGGAGTCACGACCTCGACGGCCATGATCGGCTCGAGCAGCTTGGGCGCGCCCTGGGTACGCAGTTCCTTGAACGCCGCGCGGGCGGCGATTTCGAACGCCAGCACCGAGGAGTCGACGTCGTGATAGGCACCGTCATGCAGGGTCGCCTTGAAGTCGATCAGCGGGAAGCCGGCCAGCAGACCGTTTTCCTTGGCCGACTCGAGGCCCTTCTGGACGCCCGGGATGTATTCCTTGGGCACGTTGCCGCCGACGATGGCGCTTTCGAACACAAAGCCCGAACCCGGCTCGCCCGGCTCAAACTTGATCTTCACCCGCGCGAACTGGCCGGTACCACCGGTCTGCTTCTTGTGGGTGTAGTCGATGTCCGCCGGCTTGCCGAGGCTTTCACGATAGGCCACCTGCGGCGCGCCGATGTTGGCCTCGACCTTGTAGGTCCGCTTCAGGATGTCGATCTTGATGTCCAGGTGCAGCTCGCCCATCCCCTTGAGGATGGTCTGGCCCGACTCGTGGTCGGTCGAGACGGTGAAGGACGGATCCTCACCGGCCAGCTTGGCCAGGGCCACGCCCAGCTTCTCCTGGTCGGCCTTGGACTTCGGCTCCACGGCGATCTCGATGACCGGCGCGGGGAATTCCATCTTCTCCAGGATGACCGGCGACTTGAGCGGATCACACAGGGTGTCGCCCGTGCGGGTTTCCTTCAGCCCGGCCAGGGCGACGATGTCGCCGGCGTAGGCTTCCTTGATGTCTTCACGGTTGTTCGAGTGCATCAACAGCATCCGACCGACGCGCTCCTTCTTGTCGCGCGACGAGTTCAGCAGCGACTGGCCGGTTTCCATCTTGCCCGAATAGATGCGGCAGAAGGTCAGCGAGCCGACAAACGGGTCGTCCATGATCTTGAACGCCAGAACCGACAGGGGCTCGTCGTCCGACGCCTTGCGGACGATCGGCTCTTCGGTCTTGAAGTCGATGCCGGGCGTCGGCGGAATGTCGATCGGCGACGGCAGATAGTCGACCACCGCGTCCAGCAGCGTCTGCACGCCCTTGTTCTTGAAGGCCGAGCCGCACAGGATCGGATAGAAGGCACCGGTCAGAACGGCCTTGCGCAGGCACTTCTTGATCACCTCTTCGGACGGCTCATTGCCTTCCAGATAGGCTTCCATCGCCTCGTCATCGAGTTCGACGGCGCATTCGATCAGGTACTGGCGGGCTTCTTCAGCCTTGGCCTGCAGGTCAGCCGGGATTTCTTCGTCACGGTAGGACGCGCCCAGGCCGTCGTTGTCCCAGACCACCGCCTTCATGCGGACCAGGTCGACCAGGCCCGACAGCGAGCTTTCAGCCCCGATCGGGAACTGGATCGGCACAGCCTTGGCACCCAGACGGTCGCGGATCGACTCGACCGACTTGTCGAAATCGGCACCGATCTTGTCCATCTTGTTGACGAAGACGATACGCGGAACCTTGTACTTGTCTGCCTGACGCCAGACCGTTTCGGTCTGCGGCTCAACGCCGGCATTGCCGTCCAGAACCGTGACCGCGCCGTCGAGCACGCGCAAGCTACGCTCAACTTCAATCGTGAAGTCGACGTGGCCGGGGGTGTCGATGATGTTCAGGCGCTTGCCGTTCCAGATGGCGGTCGTGGCAGCAGAGGTGATGGTGATGCCGCGTTCCTGCTCCTGCTCCATCCAGTCCATGGTCGCGGCGCCGTCGTGGACTTCGCCGATCTTATGGGACTTGCCGGTGTAGTAGAGGATGCGTTCGGTCGTCGTGGTCTTGCCCGCGTCAATGTGGGCCATGATGCCGAAGTTGCGGTAGTCTTCGATCTTGTGCGTACGGGGCATGGAGAGCGCCTTGATATGATGTCTGGGCGCGGTCGGTGCGCCCCGGTCGGTGGATTCGGCTTTTCGGATAAACGGCGCGGGCGATTTAGCTCAAACCGCCCGCGACCGATACCCTTAGATAGTGCGCGTCTATGACGCTTTAAAGGCTACCAGCGGTAATGCGAGAAGGCCCGGTTGGCTTCGGCCATCTTGTGGGTGTCTTCACGCTTCTTGACGGCCGAGCCGCGGTTGTTGGCCGCGTCCAGCAGTTCACCCGCCAGCTTCTCGGTCATGGTGTTCTCACCGCGGTTGCGCGCCGCGTTGATGACCCAGCGGATGGCCAGGGCGCGGCGGCGGTCCGGGCGGACCTCAACCGGCACCTGATAGGTGGCACCACCCACCCGGCGCGAACGGACTTCGACGGCCGGCGAAACGTTTTCCAGCGCGGTGTGGAAGGTTTCCAGCGCGGTCGATTCGCGACGCTTGGCTTCCAGGATGTCGAAGGCACCGTAGACGATGTTCTCGGCCACGGCCTTTTTGCCCTCGTACATGACGTAGTTCATGA
>CAZYFY010000061.1:0-3227 GCA_964647275.1 uncultured Brevundimonas sp. | reverse complement strand
GCGCGCCGTTATACAGGGGATTCCGTGCGCGTCAACGGGTTGGCAAGGGATTCTCTCAAGGGAATTCTCGCCGGCCCGATTGGCTAAATGGTGACGCGCACGTCAAGTTCAAGCCGAAGGCTCACCTAAGGTGGGAAGTCGACCCCAATGATGATGTCTGAATTGTCCACCGGGCGGCCCTGACCGTCCGTGGGGGGACGCCAGCGATAGTGCGGGGCCAGGGACACCGCCGCCTGCCCCAGACGGCTGCCCGGCGGCATTTCCCGCGTAACCGAGCACCCTTCCATTCGCCCATCCAGGCGTATGCGGCACCGCATCTCGGCGCGGCCGACACGCCGGACAGCCAGGCCGGTTCGAGGTTGGGCCCTGCGGATCTGATCCAGCGACGGGCCAGACAGCAAGACGGCACGCCCCGCGCCCGATCCCGGACCAGAGCCGGCCCCGACACCAGATCCCGTCCCGGTCCCCTGCCCGCCCTGCCCGCGCCCCTCTCCGGCGGTGTCGATGGGAGAGGCTCCGATTGTCTGAACCGGTTCGGGCGCAGGCTCCGGCGGGGCGTAGATCTCGGGTTCGATCAGTCGCGGCGGCGGCTCAGCCGGTCGGACGCGAGACGGTGTAGCGGGGGCACCTCCACCGGCCTGCTGAGACACGGGCCGAGGTGGCTCGGGCGGCGGCTCCCGCTCAGGCCGGATCAGCTCAACCAGGATGGGCGGCGCGGGGATGCTGGGCACATAGCGCGGCTGAACCAGGATCAGGCCGGCAAACAGCAGGGCGTGAGCCAGAACAACGACCAGCACCAGGCAGGCCTTGCGTACAGCGGGCTTGTGGAACACGTCCTGCGCCGACATCGAAGCGCGCGCCTCCATCCAGGAATAGAGCGGCCAGACAGATGCCGCCTCGGGATGAACGCACCCGAGGGTCTTTCGATCAAGACGTCAGACGGTTTGTTGTGTCGGAAGCGCGCGGAGGCAGCCCTAGCCCAGAACGGCGTCGATATCTGCGGCCACGGCTTCGACAGAGCCCATGCCGTCGATTTCGGCCAGCTTGCCCTGGTCGCCGTAGTACGGCAGCAGCGGCGCGGTCTGGGCGTTGTAGGCCGCCAGGCGCGTCACAAACGTCTCGGGGTTGTCGTCCGGGCGACCCTGGTCTTCGAACCGCTTGGTCACGCGTTCGATCAGGCGATCCTCATCGACCTTGAGCCGGATGACGTGGTCGATGCGGGCACCGCGGCGCTCCAGCATCTCGTCCAGGGCCTCGGCCTGGGCCAGGGTCCGCGGGAAACCGTCGAAGATGACCCCACCGGCGTCCTCGGCCTCATCCAGCTTCAGCTCGATCAGGGCGATGACGATGTTGTCCGGGACCAGGTGCCCGGCCTCCATGATCGCCTTGCAGCGTTGACCGATCTCGGCCCCCTCGGCGATGGCCGCCCGCAGCATGTCGCCGGTGGACAGCTGGATCATGCCGCGCTCAGCGACCAGACGCTTGGCCTGGGTGCCTTTACCGGCAGCGGGCGGTCCAAACAGAATCAGGTTCAAGGCCAAGACGTCCTCCTGATCCCGACTTAGCGCCGGCCACCCCGTCCGCGCAACTTGGCTTTCTTGATCAGCCCCTCATACTGATGGCTCAGCAGATGCGACTGGATCTGGGCCACGGTATCCATGGTCACCGACACCATGATGAGGATGGACGTGCCGCCCAGGGCCGTCACGATGGTCAGCTGGCCCAGTTGCGAAATCCCGAACTCCGGCACCAGACAGACGATGGTGATGTAGGCCGCGCCGATCGTCGTCAGACGGGTCAGGACATAGTCCAGATATTCCGCCGTGCGCTTGCCGGGACGGATACCCGGCAGGAAGCCGCCGTACTTCCTCAGGTTCTCGGCCGTGTCCTCAGGATTGAAGACGATCGAGGTGTAGAAGAAGGTGAAGAAGATGATCAGGAACCCATAGAGTGCCATGAAGATCGGCTGACCGTGCTGAAGGTGCGGCATCACCGTATTCAGCCACTGAAGCCAGGACGGGACCGCTTCGGGATTCTGGGCCAGCATGGCTGACACGGTCGTCGGCAGCAGCAGCAGCGACGAAGCGAAGATCGGCGGGATAACCCCGGCGGTATTGACCTTCAACGGCAGGAACGAGCTCTCGCCACCCACCATGCGGTTGCCCTGCTGGCGCTTCGGATACTGGATCAGAAGGCGGCGCTGGGCCCGCTCCATGAAGACGATGGCCACGACCAGCACCACTGACAGCGCCAGGATGGCAAACAGCAGGAAGGCCGAGATCTGGCCCTGACGGGTCAGTTCGAACAGCTGGGCCAGAGATTGCGGAAGGACCGCCACGATACCGGCGAAGATGATCAGCGAGATGCCGTTGCCGACGCCGCGCGCCGTCACCTGCTCACCCAGCCACATCAGGAACATGGTGCCGCCCGTCAGGGTGGTCACTGTCGTCAGAACAAAGAACACGCCCGGTTCATTGGCCACGCCCTGCAGGCTCATGGCGATACCGAACGACTGGGCGATGGCCAGGGCCACCGTCAGATAACGGGTGTACTGGTTCAGCTGCTTGCGACCGGCCTCGCCGCCTTCCTTGCGCAGCTTTTCCCACGGCGGATAGACCGCCCCGAGCAGCTGCACGATGATCGAGGCCGAAATGTACGGCATCACGTTCAGCGCGAAGATGGCCATCCGTTCCACGGCACCGCCGGAGAACATATTGACCATCCCCAGGATGCCCTGGGACTGGTTCTGGAAGGCCTGGGCGAACGCATCGACGTTCAGGCCCGGGATCGGGATGTAGGTGCCCAGGCGATAGACGACCATCGCTGCCAGGGTGAACCAAAGGCGTGCGTGCAGGTCTTTCGCCTTGGCGAAAGTGCCCACATTCAGGTTTGCAGCTAGCTGTTCTGCGGCCGAAGCCATTCCGATACCCCGCGACTTGTCGTCGTCAGATAGGTGGTTGGACGGCGAGATGCGAGGCCCGCCGACCGGATTCATCATCCCGGCCGAAGCGGAGCGTAGAACCGGGACCTAAACACCAACTGCGCTTAGGCCCCGGACCGCGCTCACGCGCGTCCGGGGTGACGCCTTAGGCTTCTTCAGTCTTGACCGGACGGGCCTGTTCGACCGAACCGCCGGCGGCCTCGATGGCCTTCACGGCCGAAGCCGAGGCCGACCAGACCTTGAGGTTCAGCTTGCCCTTGATCTCGCCGTGGCCCAGCAGGCGCAC
>CAZYFY010000060.1:0-3338 GCA_964647275.1 uncultured Brevundimonas sp. | reverse complement strand
AGCACCTCGTTCACACCGAGGGGGTCACAGGTTCAATCCCTGTCGCGTCCACCATCCTCACAAACCGGAATAGGTGGCTGCCATCCCCGGCTGGTACCGCGCCGAATGATGGTGGACCAGGCGATCAGCAAGTGCTGCCGCCAGATCCGATCCCGTTTCAAGGACGTCGACAACGCGATTGCCGTCACGCTCTTGCTGGACCACCAGTCCTTCGAGCGTCTCCCTGCCGAAGAGCGTAAGCGCAGACACCCCGCTAAGCGGCAAAATCATCGCCGTGATGTCGTCGACTGCGTCGGGTTTGAAGTGGACCTCCAAGCGATCGGCCAGACGGCGATCGGGAGGAATATCCTGCTCAATCCTTTGGAGGAGCTCGTCCATCTGAAGACCCAGATACCGGGCAACAGCGCCATCCAGGAAAACGACGAGGCCTTGGGCGATGCTTTCGACTTGGCGTGTTTTCAACGGCGGCTACCGGTGATCGCCCTTGAGGTTCAGCCCCCACAGCACCCCGACCACACCGCCCTTGACCACCGGCAAGGCACCCAGCGTAATCACCGCCAGCAGCGGCAGAACCATCGCCAGGACCAACAGGGGATTGGCCTTCCACACAAACTCGAAAATCAACAGTGGCGCGATCACCAGGTGGCCGATGATCAGCATGGTGAAATAGGCGGGGCCATCATCGGCCCGGTACTGGCCGTTGTCGTGGCCGCACACATCACAGACCGGATCGACCTTTAGATAGGCCCGATACAACTTGCCTTGCCCGCACTCGGGACAACGCATTGAAAGGCCGCGGCGCAGGCCGGTCCAGACGGGATTGCTCATGGCCGCTAGATAGGCCTTTCCAGCCGCCACTCCAAGCCGTTCAGCGGCCCAAATCCTTCAGAACTTCACGCGCTGCATTGTGGCCGGGGGCTCCCGTGACACCGCCGCCGGGATGGGTGCCGGCCCCGCACAGGTAGAGCCCCTTCACCGGCCCGCGATAGCTGCCGTGACCCAGCACCGGTCGCGCGCTGAACAACTGGTCCAGGCTCAGCTTGCCATGAAAAATGTCGCCGCCGACCAGCCCGAACTTGCGCTCCAGGTCCAGAGGCGAGTTGGCCTCGTAGCCCATCACCGATGCCTTGAACCCCGGCGCATAGCCGTCAACCGTCTCAATCATCAGCTGAGCTACCGTGTCGCGGTGAGCGTCCCAATCCAGCCCCGGTTCGACATGCTGACAGAACAGGCTCGCCACGTGTCGTCCTGCCGGAGCCAGACTATCGTCGAGCGTCGAAGGGATCAGCATCTCGATGATCGGCTTCTGCGACCAGCCATGACGTCGCGCGTCCATCCAGGCGTCATCCATGTATTTCAGGCTCGGGGCCATGATGATCCCCGCCGTCAGATGATCTCCGATCTCCGGCAGACAGCTGAACCGCGGCAACTCTGACAGGGCCACATTCATGCGGAAGGTCCCCGAGCCCGAGGCATAGCGCCCGATCCGCTCATTGAAATCCGCCGGCAGAACCTCAGGGTCGATCAGTCGCTCGTAGAGCAGCCGCGGGTGAACATTGGCCACCACCGTCCGGGCATTGATGCGCTCACCGGTTTCGGTGACGACGCCGGTCGCCCGCCCGTCTTCGACCAGGACCTCACGCACGCCGCTGTCGAGCCGGACCGTCACGCCGGCCTCGGCACAGGCCTTGGCCATGGCCTGGGTAATCGCCCCCATGCCGCCGATGGCGTGGCCCCAGGCCCCCTTCTTGCCGTTCACCTCGCCAAAGACATGGTGCAACAGCACATAGGCCGACCCCGTCGCATAGGGGCTGGCATAGTTGCCGACAATGGAATCAAACCCGTAGCAGGCCTTGATTGGATCAGACTCGAACCAGCCGTCCAGCCAGTCTCCCGCCGACTTGGTGAACAGGTCCAGCAGATCGCGCCGCCCCGTCACATCCAGCCGCCCCATCCGCCGCCCGACGCCACCCGCCTTGATCAGCTCCGGCATAGCCGTCAGCAAGCCGCCTTCGGTCATGTTCGGCGGCGCCTTCAGCACCAGATCCCTCAGAACCTCGGCAATCGCCTCCAGCCGGTCGGCATAGGCGTCCAGCCGGTCCGCGTCCTTGCGACTGAATTTGGCAACCTCGTCATAGGTCCGCCCCTCCGCCGTCAGCAGATACTCCCGGTCATTCAGCGGCAGGAAGTTCGACGCCCGCCGCTCCACCACCCGCAAGCCATGCCGCGTCAGCTCCATGTCCGCGATCACCCGCGGATTGAGCAGGCTCACCGTGTAGCTGGCCGTCGAGTTGCGGAACCCCGGATGAAATTCCTCCGTCACCGCCGCCCCACCGACGACAGGGCGCTTCTCCAGCACCAGCGCCTTCAGCCCCCGCCTGGCCAGATACCAGGCGCAAACCAGGCCATTGTGGCCGCCGCCGACGATGATGACGTCTGTTTGGGTCATGGCTGGCTATGTGCCGCGCTGCGGTTCAAAAGCAAAGTCATGGGTGGTTTGGTTGCCATCTCCGGATGATCAGGCCAAGCTCCAGCATGAAGCTGGCTCTGCTTGCCATTCCCACAGCTATCCTGTTCGCCGTGTGCGGCTGTGACAGGACGGCCAGCGGCGACATGTCTGCAAGTGATACAGATGTCGACATCGAGCTTGGGCCCATCGAGGCCGAGCCTACCTACGCTTCCAATGACACCGTTGTTGTGGCGCTGCGATGGTTTTACGGCGGGGCGAACGATGTATCCGATTTGGAGCGAACGCTGCCATCGCTTTTAGAGAATACACAGCCCGCGCTTTTCAATGAGCAGCACTTCATCCCGCTAGCTCCAACGCGTACTCACATCGACGCTACGGCTGTGCGGTTTGAAGGAGAAGTTCGCCTGCCGACCGCAGCGTGGGCTCAGGGGTGTTGGCAGGCGGAGTATGCGGGCCTGACTGGGGCTTCGGAAATCCGCTGCGTGAACCAGCGCCCTATGGCGAACGAATCAAATTGACCGCTCAAAGCAAAAGCCCCGCCGGATGTCTCCGGCGGGGCTGATGTTTCTGTCTCCTCCCTGCCGCGTAGCGGTGGGGAGGGGGACCGCGAAGCGGTGGAGGGGCCGGCGGCTGAAAGACGCCGGTGCGGCGGAGGGAATCCCCTCCGTCTCTCGGCTTCGCGTCGAGCCACCTCCCCATCACAGATGGGGAGGAGACGCGCTCGCTACTCGATGATCTTGGCCCCGACGCGGCTCTTGGGCCGCGTCAGATCGCAAAGTGGGTTGCGAAGATTATTCAATAATCTTCGCAACCACGCCGGCGCCGACGGTGCGGCCGCCTTCGCGGATGGCGAAGCGCAGGCCCTGGT
>CAZYFY010000059.1:0-4012 GCA_964647275.1 uncultured Brevundimonas sp. | reverse complement strand
AGGGCCTGCGCTTCGCCATCCGCGAAGGCGGCCGCACCGTCGGCGCCGGCGTCGTGGCCAAGATCATCGAGTAGACCTCGAAGATCGAGCTTAGGCCCCGGATAGCCCTTCGGGCTTCCGGGGTGACGAAACAGAGGCCCCGCCGGAGCGATCCGGCGGGGCTTTTGCTTTGTCAGTCCGCCCGTTCCGCCCGGTCTGGTTTCCAGTCGAAGAGTTCGCTGAGGACCGCCAGCGCCTGGCCCCGCTCGCTCGAGAAATCCGGGTCGCGGGCGAGGTGGAGGCGGGCGTCGTCGGCGGCGGCCAGCAGGAGATCGCGGTGCACGACCGGGTCGGCGAAGCGGTAGGCGGGCAGGCCCGCCTGGCGCAGGCCAAGCGGATCGCCGCCGCCACGCATGGCCCAGTCCTGTTCGGCGATGAGGAAGCCGTCTTCGGTCGAGCGCACGACTTCGAGACGGGCTTGCGCCACCTGGCTGAGCGGCGGGTCGTAGAGGAGGACGCAGGACGACTTGCCGGCGCCGCGCCCGACGCGGCCCCTGAGCTGATGGAGTTGGGCCAGGCCGAAGCGTTCGGCCTGTTCGATGATCATGATGGTGGCGTTGGGGACATCGACCCCGACCTCGACCACGGTGGTGGCGACCAGAAGGGACAGCTCATTGGCGGCGAAGGCGGCCATGACGGCCTCGCGCTCGGCGCCGGGCATCTGGCCGTGGACGAGGCCGACGCGGTCGCCGAAACGGGCCTTGAGGGCGACGGCGCGGGCCTCGGCGGAGGCGAGGTCGATCTCGACGTTTTCAGCCACCAGCGGACAGATCCAGTAGGCCTGGGCACCGGTCTGGATGACCTGACCGAGACGGTCGAGGACGGCCTCCATCCGGTCCATGGGCAGGACGGAGGTGGTGATCGGCTGACGGCCCGGTGGCTTTTCATCGAGGCGCGAGACGTCGAGATCGCCGTACTGGGTCAGCTCCAGCGTGCGGGGGATCGGCGTGGCCGACATGGTCAGGAGGTGGGCACCACCTTCGCCGGACCCGGCCTTGGCTTGAAGCTGGTTCCTCTGGGCGACGCCGAAGCGGTGTTGCTCATCGACGATGGCCAGGCCGAGGTTGGCGAAGGTCACGGCCTCCTGGAACAGGGCGTGGGTGCCGACGACGACGGGGGTGGCGCCATCGGCCAGACCGGACAGGGCGCGCAGGCGGGCCGCGCCCTTGTCGCGCCCGACCAGCAGGACGCAGTCGATCCCGGCCTCGGCGAACAGGGGGGCGAGGTTGGCGTGGTGCTGACGCGCCAGGATTTCGGTTGGGGCCATGAGGGCGGCCTGAAAGCCGCTGTCGAGGGCCGAGGCCATGGCCAACAGGGCCACCGCCGTCTTGCCCGAGCCGACGTCGCCTTGCAGCAAGCGGCCCATGCGCGCACCGGAGGCCAGATCGGCGCGGATTTCGGAGACGGCGCGCCTCTGGGCGCCGGTCAGGTCGAAGGGCAGGGCGGCTTCCAGCGCGGCGGACAACGGGCCGGGGGTGATGACGGGGGCGGCGAGGCGGCGGCGGGCGCGCTTGCGCTGCGCCAGGGCCAACTGGTGCGCCAGCAGTTCGTCATAGGCGAGGCGCTGACGGGCGGGAGCAGCGGCCTCGAGATCCGGCTCGGCGCGGGGGTGGTGGGCGGCCTCCAGCGCGGCGCGCCAGCCGGACCAACCCTTTTTCGCGCGCCAGGCCGGGTCCTGCCATTCGGGCAGGTCGGGGGTTTGGGACAGGGCGTCGAGCGCAAAACGACGGACCTGACGTGAGGACAGACCGCCACCGGCAGGATAGACCGCCTCGATCAGAGGAAGTTCCGATGCCTTCTCGGGGAGCACGGCATAGTCGGGGTGCGGAATCTGGACCTCGGAGCCGTAACGTTCGACCTTGCCGGAGATCACGCGCCGCGCGCCGACGGGCAGGCTCTTCAAAAGGCTGTCGCCATAGGTCTTGAAATAGACCAGGTGGACCCAGCCGGTGTCGTCAAAGCCGCGCACCTTGTAGGGCTGGCCGGGCTTGCGGCTGGAGATGTGCTGGTCGATCTGGATTTCAAAGACGCCGACCTGACCCTCGACGGCGTTGGCGGCGGTCATGCGGCGGCGCTGAACCAGATTGTGGGGCAGGGTGAAGGCGACATCGCGGACCAGCGGGCCGGCGATCTTGCTTAAGGCTGGACGCACGCGCGGGCCGACGCCCTTGAGGGTGTCGATGTCGGCGAACAGCGGGAACAGAATCTGGGGCCGCATGGGCCGACCATAGCCCAAGTGGCGGCCATTTGATTTCGTCGTGACGCCGGATTCGGCGCCGGACAGGGGCGAAAGTCCACGGTGGACGGAAAATCAGAAAGTCCACTGTCGCGCATACGGGGATTAGGCGACCGGGATGCCGGGTGGGCGGACCGCTCAGGCGCAGTCTGCGAAGGAAAACGATGTCAAAGACCGCAAGGGCGGGCGCCAGATCCGGCCCGTCCCTGGAACCATCATCGCCGGAGACCGTGGGACGGGGAGAAGAGCAGGGCGCGCAGGCCGGGCAGGGGTATCAGAAGGGCGAGAATACACTGTTGAAGGGAGGGAGGATCGGTGGATGGTGGACGGGCGCGCGCAACCCGCACCAGCCCTGACCGTCGCTGTGCAGATTGCCGGTGGAATGCAGGCCCCGCGACTGGCTGTTGGCATCGATGTAGGCAATCGCCTGACCGCCCACGCTGGGATAGGTGTTGATCGCCGTTGCCGCCCCATAGGCCACCGTCTGGGTCTGGGCCACCGGATCATAGGCATAGGCGCTGTTGGAGACGGTTTCCTGGGTCTCAATGCGACCGCCTAGCGGAATCTGCCGTTCCAATCACCTCCAAGTACTCGAGTGGAATGATCTCGACATCGGAATATTGGGGAGACGTTGATGGTTCTACCGTCCCTTTAACACGAATGAATACCTCTCCACGGGAGGACTGATTCCAGTCGAGTCCTAATGCCTCTGAAAATATGGTCGAGCCGGGAACCGGCCCAAGTGTTGGTCCGATCACCAAGTTGCCGGCACTGCACTCAGCCTCCGGGAAGATTGAAGTGCCTCGGTGGTGAGCGAAAACCCAGCCTGAAACAACGACGGTCCGCCCAACGTACTGGTGAGGGGCCTCTACAATGGCGCACACTGACGTCTCCGACGCGGGACCCACAAGCGGCATCGTCCCGCAACCGCCGGTAGCAACGCAAGTAGCTAAAATTGAAAGGGTTATGCGATAAAATTTCAACAATGCCCCCAGCTTTCGCAGATTTCTTCAGCCGACTGGCTTGCCTGACTGTCGATCAGTGCATGACGCTCGTTTTCGTTCATTCCGGAACTTGGAAAACCTGCGGGAATTCCCGCACCATCTCCGATATTGTTTAGTCCAATGAAAACGTCAGCTCCGTACTCTTGTGCCCGATACTCGGAATCATAGAACCCGTCGTAAGTGCTTGGGTTTCCGTGCTCCAATGCGTAACCGCCGTGGCCTGGACCCTCATGCGGTAGCAAGGCGGCCAGGTTAGCTCTCGCGATAGCACCATAGGGGCCTGCTTCACCTGCAGCAGAGACCAGCTGTGCTGATATGCTCACCCGTATTTCGTCGCTTTCTAGAAGATAGGACCTACCGCGTTCTGACCCAGGCAAATCTACCACCGCGATAAAGACGTCATTCCTATCATAGAAGGTGCGGTTCTCACTCAGTCTGGATGCAGCTCTTTCGCTATCTGCGCCGGCAATAGCGTTGTCGACCATTGCCATTGCCTCGGTGATTTCACTGGGACAGGGCCCAGGCCGACATTCCTGCATCCCGCTCGGATCGGTCGCATTCCACGGATTGTTCCCGACGTAGGCGTAGATGTTGGGCCCATCCACGAACCTGGCGGGGTCGGGCTGGAGGAAGCGGCCGAGGGTGGGGGAATACTCCCGCGCCTTGTAGTGATACGTCCCGGTGTAGGGGTCCAGGCGTTGTCCGGTGTAGCGGAACGGATAGCCGGTGACCC
>CAZYFY010000058.1:0-4530 GCA_964647275.1 uncultured Brevundimonas sp. | reverse complement strand
CCTCGGCGACGCCGTCATTCAGCGTCTTGCCGGCCTCGCGGCTGAGCAGGGCGACGAGGCGGTCCATGTCGTTTTCGAGCGCATCGGCCATGGCGCGAAGGACGACGGCGCGGGCCGGCCCGCCCTTGCGGTCCCAGGCGATCTGGGCGGTGTGGGCCTTGTCGATGGCGCGGTCCATCTCGGCCTCGGTGATCTCGGACACCTGACCGAGCACCCGCTTGCGGTCCGAGGGGCTGGTGACCTCCTGGACGTTCTGGCCCGCCATCAGGGCCCCGCCGACGATGGGACCGGAGGTGAAGCGTTCGCGGTCCAGCTTGTCGAGAGCAATGGAATGGGCGTCGCGGTCTTCGGCGCGCGAATAGTCGCGTCCAAGCGAGTTCAGGCGGTCGCCGTACATGTCGATGGGCCTCGGGATTTTCGGGTGGGGACCGGGTTCGGCCTCGAGCTGATCCAGCGGATCGGCCGCGACGGCCTCGGCAGGGACGCGCTCGTCGAGCAGCGCATGGACGAAGGAAGAGTTGGCGCCGTTTTCGAGCAGGCGGCGGACCAGATAGGGCAGCAGGTCTTCGTGGCCGCCGACCGGTGCATAGGTGCGCACCGTCATCGGCTCCTTGAAGCTCTTTTCGGCGGCCTCATAGAGGGCCTCGCCCATGCCGTGCAGGCGCTGGTACTCGATCTTGACCCCGGCGTCCTTGGCCATCTGGTGGACGGCGGCCAGCGAATGGGCGTTGTGGGTGGCGAACTGGGCGTAGAGGTCCGGCGACGCCGCGATCAGCTTGCGCGCGCAGTGCAGATAGTTGACGTCGGTGGCCGGCTTGGTGGTGAAGACCGGATAGTCGGTACGGCCCGCGACCTGGGCGCGTTTGATCTCGGTGTCCCAGTAGGCACCCTTGACCAGCCGGCACATCAGACGCCGCCCACGCTCACGGGCGATCTGATGGACCATGTCGATCACTTGCGGGCAACGCTTCTGATAGGCCTGGATGGCCAGTCCGAGGCCCGTCCAGTCGCCAAGCGATTCCTCACCGGCCAGACGGTCCAGCAGCTTGAGCGACAGCACCAGCCGGTCGGCTTCCTCGGCGTCGATGGTGAAGTTCAGATCATGGCGTGCAGCAATCTGGGCCAACCGAACGATACGCGGATACAGCTCTTCCCAGACACGGTGTTCCTGGGTCGCCTCATAGCGGGGCGACAGGGCCGACAGCTTGACCGAGACACCGTGACCCTTTTCCGGTCCACCGGCCTGGCCTGACTTGGCGCGGTGCTTGCCGACCGCCTCGATGGCCACGGCATAGAGCCGCTCATAGCGTTCGGCGTCAGCGACGGTGCGGGCCCCCTCGCCCAGCATGTCGAAGGAACAGAGGAAGCCTTCGCGGCCGGCGCGCTTCATCGCCGTTTCGATGGTGCGGCCAAGGACGAACTGTTCGCCCATGATGCGCACAGCCTGGGCCACCGCCTGACGGATGACCGGCTCACCCAGACGTCCGGCGATGCGGCGCAGGAAGGCCGGCAGATTGTCGCGCGCCTCCGGGTCAACCTCGACCAGATGGCCGGTCAGCATCAGACCCCAGGTCGACGCGTTGACGAACAGATTGTCGGAATGCCCCAGATGACTGGCCCAGTCGGCCGAGCCGATCTTTTCGGCGATCAGCTTGTCGCGGGTGTCTTCGTCGGGCGTGCGCAGCAGGGCCTCGGCCAGGCACATGAGAGCCAGACCCTCGCGGGTGCCGAGCGAAAACTCCTGCAGGAAACTCTCGACCACGCCCTGACGGTCGTTGGAGCGGCGGGCACCGCGGACCAGTTCAACCGCCTCGTCCAGAACCGCCGCCCGCTCTGCCCCGGCTAGCGGCGGTGTGGCCAAGAGATCGGCCACAGCCTCGCGCTCATCGCGAAACTTGATCGCATCCAGGGAATCGAAGGGCGGAGAGGTCGGGGCCATGCGGGGCCGTCTAGCGCCGCTTTGACGGTAGGGAAAGGGGGAGATTAGGCAGTAGGCAATAGGCGGTAGTGAGTAGGGAACTCAGTGGCAGCGACAACTAGAGCGCCCCCTACTGCCTACTCACTACTGCCTACTGCCCTACCCCGCATTCATATCCTGGATCTTGATGATCGCCGGCCCGAGGATGACCACGAACAGCACCGGCAGGAAGAAGAGGATCATCGGCACGGTCAGCTTGGCCGGCAAGGCGGCCGCCTTCTTCTCGGCCGCGGACAGACGCAACTCGCGGCTTTCCTTGGCCATGACACGTAGCGCCTGTCCCAACGGGGTGCCGTATTTTTCGGCCTGGATCATGGCCGTGGCCACCGACTTGATGCCCGGATGGTTCGTTCGTTTGGCAAAGCCCTCATAGGCCGAGCGTCGCTCCGGCAGATAGGACAGCTCAGCGGCCAGCAGCGTGTATTCTTCCGCCAGATCGATGGACTGGCCACCGATCTCTGCTCCAACCTTGGTGATGGCCGCCTCGATCGACATCCCGGATTCCACGCAGATCAGCAGAAGATCCAGAGAATCGGGGAAGGCCTGCATGATCGACTGGCGACGCTTGGAAGCCCGGTTCGAGACATAGACATTGGGCAGATAGAAGCCGAGCACGAACCCGCCGACCACGGCGGCCACGCGCATCATGCCCGTCAAGCCGAAGTCGTTGATGGCGAACAGATAGACGGCGACGATCAGGGCCATGACGAAGGGCATGGCGAAGCGGAAGAAATAGAAGGTCGTGAGCGGGCCCGGGCCTCGGAACCCGGCCTGCGCCAGGCTTTCAACGACCTTTGGGTCTTCCAGGAGCTTCGAGAGGTTGAGGCGGTCCACCACCCGCTTCTTGAAGCCTTCGTCGCTGTGACGCAGGGCGGATTCGCGCTGGGCCATCTGTTGGCGTGATCGCCGGCGCAGGTCTTCCTTGCGCTCGGCCATCGCCTTCAGGCGTTTCTCAAGCCTGGCACCGCCACCCAGCCCTCCGAGCAAGGTGATCAGGGTCGCGAAGGTCAGGATCGCTATCAGGACGGTGAGGAGGTTGCGGGGCTCAACAAGGGCTTCCATGACAGGTCCCGCGCTAGAACTTGAAGTTGATCATGCGCCGCATCACGAAGATGCCGATGCCCATCCACAGACCGGCGCCCATAAGCATGATCTGGCCTCGGATGTCGGTGAACATGAGCATCATGTACGAGGGTGTCGTCGCCGTCACCATGGCCATGACGCCGGGCGGAAGACAGCCGATGATGGCGGCAGACGCCGTCGCCTCTGACGACAGGGCCTTGATCTTCTCGGCCATCAGTTTGCGCGACCTGAGGACGTTCGACAGATTGCCCAGGGCCTCGCCCAGATTGCCCCCGGTCTTGGCCTGGATAGAGATGACGATGGCCAGAAAGCGCAGCTCCGGCGTCGGCATCCGCGCATACATCTTGTCCAGGGCCTGCTCGAGCGTCAGACCCATGCCGATGTTTTCCACCAGGCGCTGAAACTCAGGCCCGAGCGGCGCGCTCATCTCCTTGCCGATGACCTTCAGACAGTCGTGTACCGGCAGTCCTGATTTGACGCCCCGCACGATGATGTCGATGGCGTCCGCGAAATCAGCGGTGAATTTCTTGGTCCGTCGCTTGGCCAGGGTGCCGACGATCCAGCGGGGCAGCCCCACACCAAAGACCAGGGGCAGGGCCGGCCAGATGAACCAGGGCATGCCGAACAACAGACCGAACAGGAGCGCAAAGACGCCCAGCACAGCCGAGATCACCCAGAAGACGCCGATCTTCATCGACAGGCCGGCCTGCTGGAGCTTGGCCTCCATGGTGACGCGGGCCTTGCGCTCGTTGCGTTCGGCCTCCTTGAGCTGGAGCACGATCTGCTTGCGACGCTGCTCGGCCGTTTGAGGTCCGGTCTGGTTGCGCTTCGAGGTGGCCTGGGGGGCCCGGTTCGAGAACCCCTGGGCGCGCTTGACCGCGCGCGATGAGGAATCCTCACCTCCGACAAACGCAAAGCCAAGGCTGGTGATGGTCACGAACCCAAGGACGGCAGCCAGGATCATCAGCATGACGGCTACTCCGCGGCGTCCAGGGCCTCGGCCAACTCTCGTTCCAGCCCATAGTAGCGGGCCCGGTCCCAGAAGCGCGGACGAGCGATCCCCGTGGAGCGGTGCCGGCCGAGCACCTTGCCGTTTTCGTCCTCACCGGTGATCTCGTAAACGAACAGATCCTGGGTCACGATGACGTCGCCTTCCAGGCCCAGAACTTCGGTGACGTGGGTGATGCGGCGCGATCCATCACGCAGGCGCGTCGCCTGGATGATGACATCCACCGAGCCGACGATCATTTCGCGAATGGTCTTGGACGGCAGACCGAAGCCGCCCATCGTGATCATCGATTCCATCCGGCTGATGGCTTCGCGCGGCGAGTTGGCGTGCAGCGTGCCCATGGACCCGTCATGGCCGGTGTTCATGGCCTGGAGCAGGTCAAACGCCTCGGAGCCACGGACCTCACCGACGATGATCCGCTCGGGACGCATCCGCAGACAGTTCTTGACCAGATCGCGCA
>CAZYFY010000057.1:0-5210 GCA_964647275.1 uncultured Brevundimonas sp. | reverse complement strand
TCGAACGGGCGTGGATCTTGTCGTCGACCAGGTGGTGCAGCTTCAGCATGTAGATGTAGCCGACCGTCACCGGACGCTTGAACTGGTCGCCGGTCTGGCCGTCGAACAGCACCGACTGGCCGGTGCGGTTCAGGCCGGCGGCCTCCAGCAGGTTCTCGATGTCCGAAATGTGGGCACCATCGAACACCGGTGTGGCGAACGGAATGCCCTTGGACAGGTTGCGCGCCAGCTCCAGCAGTTCTTCGTCGCTGTCAGGCAGCGGCGTGTCCTTGCCATACACCTCAGACAGACGCTCGATCAGAGCCTGCTTCTGGCCGCCATGCTGCCAGGCTTCCAGCAGGTTTGCGACCTGCTTGCCCAGACCCGCGGCGGCCCAGCCCAGGTGCGTCTCGAAGATCTGGCCGACGTTCATGCGCGACGGCACGCCCAGCGGGTTCAGCACCACGTCAACCGGGGTGCCATCTTCCAGGTAAGGCATGTCCTCGATCGGCAGGATCTTGGAGATAACCCCCTTGTTGCCGTGACGACCGGCCATCTTGTCGCCCGGTTGCAGCTTGCGCTTCACCGCCACGAACACCTTGACCATCTTCATCACGCCCGGCGGCATTTCGTCACCGCGCTGGAGCTTCTCGACCTTGTCTTCGAAACGGCGGTCCAGACGCTTGCGGGCGTCTTCGAACTGCTTCTTCATGGCTTCCAGTTCGCCCTGGGCCTTTTCGTCGTCCAGAGCGATCTGCCACCACAGGCCGCGCGAGATGTCGGCCAGCTTCTCAGCGGTCACGTCCCCACGACCAAGGCCCTTCGGACCCGAGCTGGCCTTCTTGCCGACGACCAGCGCCTGCAGACGGCCATAGACGTTGCGCTCAAGGATCTTGAGCTCGTCGTCACGGTCCTTGCCGAGGCGTTCGATTTCCGAACGCTCGATGGCCTGGGCCCGCTCGTCCTTGTCGACGCCGTGGCGGTTGAACACACGCACGTCCACGATGGTCCCGGCCACGCCCGGCGGCAGGCGCAGGGAGGTGTCACGAACGTCAGAAGCCTTCTCGCCGAAGATGGCGCGAAGCAGCTTCTCTTCCGGCGTCATCGGGCTCTCGCCCTTCGGCGTCACCTTGCCGACCAGGATGTCACCCGGCTGGACCTCGGCCCCGATGGCCACGATGCCGGCTTCGTCGAGGTTGCGCAGGGCTTCCTCACCGACGTTCGGGATATCGCGCGTGATTTCTTCCGGCCCGAGCTTGGTGTCGCGGGCCATGACTTCGAACTCCTCGATGTGGATCGAGGTGAAGACGTCGTCGCGCACGATGCGCTCGGAGATCAGGATCGAGTCTTCGAAGTTGTAGCCGTTCCAGGGCATGAAGGCGACGAGGGCGTTGCGGCCCAGCGCCAGTTCACCCAGGTCCGTCGACGGCCCGTCAGCGATGACGTCGCCGGCCTGAACCTCATCGCCCACGCGCACGATCGGGCGCTGGTTGATACAGGTCGACTGGTTCGACCGCTGGAACTTCGACAGGCGATAGATGTCGACGCCCGACTTGGAAGCGTCCGTCTCTTCGGTGGCGCGCACGACGATACGGGTACCGTCGATCTGCTCGACCACACCGGCCCGGCGGGCGATGACGACAGCGCCGGAATCAATGGCCACCACGTCTTCCATGCCGGTGCCGACCAGCGGCGCATCGGCCTGAACCAGCGGCACAGCCTGACGCTGCATGTTCGAACCCATCAGGGCGCGGTTGGCGTCGTCGTTCTCAAGGAAGGGGATCAGGGCCGCAGCCACGGACACCACCTGCTTGGGCGAGACGTCCATCATGTCGACGGCGTCCTTGTTGAGCAGCTGGGATTCACCGTTGATCCGGCCCGGGACCAGATCCTCGACGATCTCGCCCTTCTTCAGCTCAATGTTGGCCTGGGCGATGGTGTACTTCGCCTCTTCCATCGCCGACATGTAGACGACCTCGTCGGTGGCCTTGCCGTCCTTGACGCGACGGTACGGGCTTTCGATGAAGCCATACTTGTTCACGCGGGCATGGGTGGCCAACGAGTTGATCAGGCCGATGTTCGGGCCTTCCGGTGTTTCAATCGGGCAGATCCGGCCATAATGGGTCGGGTGCACGTCGCGGACTTCGAAGCCCGCGCGTTCGCGCGTCAGACCGCCCGGGCCAAGCGCCGACAGACGGCGCTTGTGGGTGATTTCCGACAGCGGGTTGGTCTGGTCCATGAACTGCGAAAGCTGCGACGAGCCAAAGAACTCGCGCACGGCTGCGGCGGCCGGCTTGGCGTTGATCAGGTCGTGCGGCATCACCGTGTCGATGTCGACCGAGGACATCCGCTCCTTGATGGCACGTTCCATGCGCAGCAGGCCGACGCGGTACTGGTTCTCCAGCAGCTCACCGACCGAGCGAACGCGACGGTTGCCCAGGTTGTCGATGTCGTCGATTTCGCCACGGCCGTCCTTCAGACCGACCAGGATCTTGAGGACTTCAAGGATGTCTTCCTTGCGCAGCACGCGGACGCTGTCGTCCACATCCTGCTCGAGACGCATGTTCATCTTGACCCGGCCCACGGCCGACAGGTCGTAGCGTTCGGAATCGAAGAACAGCGACTGGAACATGGCCTCGGCGGCCTCGATCGTCGGCGGCTCGCCCGGGCGCATCACGCGATAGACGTCGAACAACGCCTCTTCGCGGTTGGCATTCTTGTCCACGCGCAGGGTGTTGCGCATGTAGGCACCGACCGTGACGTGGTCGATGTCCAGCACGTCGATGGTGGTGAAGCCCTGGGCTTCCAGCGCCGCGATGATCTCGGCGTCGAGCTCATCGCCGGCCTCGGCGTAGATTTCGCCGGTCTGCATATTGACCGCGTCCGCAGCCAGGTAACGACCAACCAGGGCGTCCTGGGCCAGCGACAGCGACTTGACCGTCTCACCGAGCTTCTTGGCGGCACGGGCCGAAATTTTCTGACCGGCCTGGGCGACGACTTCGCCGGTGTCGGCGTCGATCAGGTCGTACTCCGGCTTCACACCGCGCCAGCGGTCGGCCTTGTAGGGCGTGACCCAACCTTCGCCGCGCTTCTCGTAGGGGACGGTCTCATAGAAGGTGGAGAGGATTTCCTCGCCGTCCATGCCCAGCGCCATCAGGAAGGTGCTGGCCGGCAGCTTCCGCCGGCGGTCGATACGGACATAGACGATGTCCTTGGCGTCGAACTCGAAGTCGAGCCACGAACCCCGGTACGGAATCACGCGGGCCGCGAACAGCAGCTTGCCCGACGAGTGGGTCTTGCCCTTGTCGTGGTCGAAGAACACGCCCGGCGAACGGTGCATCTGCGAGACGATGACCCGTTCGGTGCCGTTGACGATGAAGGTGCCCTTGTCCGTCATGAGCGGGATATCGCCCATGTAGACGTCCTGCTCCTTGATGTCCTTGACCGAGCGGGCGCCGGTTTCTTCTTCCAGTTCGAAGACGATCAGGCGCAGCTTGACCTTCAGCGGCGCGGCATAGGTCATGTCGCGCTGGATGCACTCCTCGACGTCGTACTTCGGATCCTCGAACTCGTAGGACACGTATTCCAGTGTCGCGCGCTCGTTGAAGTCCTTGATCGGGAACACCGACTTGAAGACCGCCTGGACGCCCTCGTCGATACGGTCGGGCTGGCGCGTCTCGCGCTGCAGGAATTGCTCATACGAAGACCGCTGAACCTCGATGAGGTTCGGCATCGTCACGGCCTCGGGAATGCGGCCGAACGACTTGCGGATCCGCTTCTTGCCGGTGAAGGAGTGCGCCATAAGGTGTCCCTGTTTCGGCGCGAGGCTGTTCGACCCGCGCCACGTCAAAATGGACGCAAGCCCCTCCTCTCGCAGAAGCGGTTTGCGCCGTCTCGTCGCGTCCACCCTCGAGGCGATCCGCCTCAGGACGCTGGATTTTGAAGGGCTCCCGGGGAGGAGCCGCGCCTTCGTCCGGCTGGGGGCGAGCCAGACCTCGGCGCGTGCGCGCAGGAATCAGAATTCTGCGAAGGGAGGGTATATAGCGCGAAATCAGGCGAAGAAAAGGCCCTGATCCCGGATTTTCTCAGGCCGGAAAGCGTTGTACGCCAATGCCATGAAAATCGCCCTTCTTCCCCTCGCCGCCCTGACCCTTGGTGCCTGCTCGACGGCAACGCCCGCCCCCACTCCGGTGCCCTCGACCGAGGCGTCGCAAGCGGGCTGGGAGGCCGGTCAGGCTGCCTACCTCGCCTGGAACAGCAGCCGCAGTGGCTGGTCCACCACCGACAGCGGCCTGCAATACCGCCGCGAGGGCCGCGCTCATCCCGACGGCGCGCGTCCCGGCCCGACCGACACTGTGCGCGTTCACTATCGCGGCACCTTTATCGATGGGCGCGAGTTCGACAGCTCCTATTCCCGCAACGAACCTATCGAGTTTCCGCTTGATCGAGTCATTGCCGGGTGGACCGAAGGCGTCCAGCTCATGCGTGAGGGCGAAACCTTCGACTTCGTCATCCCCGGCAATCTGGCCTATGGCAACCGCTGGCTGGGAGGCGATCTGATTCCGCCGAACTCCACTCTCGTCTTCCGTGTGGAGCTCATTCGGGTTCTTCCAGCCGACTGATCCTCATCAGGGCAGAACCTATCGGCGCTCTTTCCCGTTAGGCATGCAACCCCTAGAACACCGCCAACCTTAGTCACCCGGGAAGATCCATGATCCGTACCTTGCTTGTCAGCGTCGCCGCCGCCGGCCTTCTGGCCGCCTGTTCCACCAGCCCAGGGGCACCGATGACGCCGCCGACTGCCGAGGCACCGATGGCCCAACTCGTTCAGGACATTCATTCCTACGCCCAGCCCAATGAGGCGCGCGTCTCCGATGTCGCCCTGGACCTGACCGCTGATTTTGATCGCAAGGTTCTGTCCGGCACCGCCACCCTGTCGATCCAGACCGCGCCGGACGCTGATCAGCTCATCCTCGATGTCCGCGACCTGACCATCCGCGACGTCACCATCGACGGGCGGTCGGTTCCCTGGACGGTCGGCGAAGCCCGCCCCCACGTCGGCAGCCCCCTGACCATCGCCATTACGCCGGACACCGACCAGGTCGTCGTCTCCTACGAAACGCGCCCCGGAGCCGCGGCCCTGCAATGGCTGTCGCCGGAGCAAACCGCGGGTGGTGCCCAGCCCTTCATGTTCAGCCAGGGCCAGGCCATCCTGACACGCACCTGGGTCC
>CAZYFY010000056.1:0-5406 GCA_964647275.1 uncultured Brevundimonas sp. | reverse complement strand
GCAACCGCAAGTCCGAAGTCGATATCGTCGCCAAGTCGCTGAAGGTGCACGGCTTTGACGCCGCGCCGATCCACGGCGACCTGGATCAATCCCTGCGCATGAAGACCCTGTCCGAGTTCCGCTCTGGTGAGTTGAAGATCCTGGTGGCGTCTGACGTCGCCGCCCGCGGGCTGGACATCCCCGACGTCAGCCACGTCTTCAACTATGACGTCCCGCACACGGCCGACGACTACGTCCACCGCATCGGCCGCACCGGGCGCGCCGGTCGCAAGGGCGAGGCCTATATGATCCTCACCCCCGCTGACGATCGCTCCTATGACAAGGTGCTCAAGCTCATCAAGATGACGCCTGAGACCCTCGATCTGGAGCTCGACGTCTCCGAGCTGAAGTCGACGCCGCGCCAGAAGGAAGATCGCAAGCGCACCCGCCGCGACACCCGTCCACGCCCGGTCGCCGACCACGGCCAGACTGCCTCCATGCAGCCGATTCAAAGCGCCGCCGCGCCCCATGATCCGGCACCGGTCAACGATGAACAGCCGCCGCTGGTCGCCGTCGTCGATCAGGAGCCCGGCAAGCCGCGTCGTTCGCGCGGTGGTCGCGGTCGCAAGTCCGAGACGGTCGAAGCGGCTCCGGCCCCGGCGGCGTCTGCTGAAGAAACAAGCCGCCCGGCGCGCAATCGGGATCGCAGCAAGCCCCGGACCGACGACGAACCTGTCCGCACCCTGGGTTTCGGCGACACCACCCCGGCGTTCCTGCTGCGACCCGCTCTGAAAAAAGAACCGGCTTAATCCCGCCGTTACCCTTGCCGGGCTAGGGTTCCTCGCTACGGTCGGAAAATCCGGCCTCGAGGGACGCCGGATGACTTCAGACGTCGACACCAGGCTTAGAAGCCCAGCCGCCTACGAGCTGGCCAAGACCGCACTCCAGGAAATGGAGACGGCGAGCGTCTGGCCGACTCCGCTGAACTTCGAGATCTGGCTGCATTCCTTGAGCAATCCCGAAAGCGGTCTGGCGATCGAACTACGCCGCATTCTCGCCAACGGACCGCTGACCGAAGACGAATCCGAGCGCCTTGCCGCCGAATATCTGCCGCGCGCGCGCTTGTCCGATGAGATCCGAGATGCCGGGGCCCAGCTGTCCCGCGAGTTGAGCAGCGTGGCAGGGGCCATCGCTGACGCCCAGCGCAACCAGGCCTCCTACGGGGAAACCCTGGCTGAAGCCGACGAAAAGCTGACGTCGGGCGGCGACATTCAGAAAACGATCGCCAGCCTGGCGGCCGCCACACGCAAGGTGTCTGCCGAGAATGCGGCCCTTGAACAGCGCCTGTCGGATTCGACCCGCGAGGTCGGCAAGCTGCGCGAACACCTCGAACAGGTCCGGCGCGAAGCCATGACCGACGCCCTGACAAAACTGGCCAACCGCAAGGCCTTTGACGACGAGCTGGAACGTCAGTGCGAGGTTGCCGCCCGGGACAGCAAGCCCCTCGCCCTGGCCGTGCTCGACATCGACCATTTCAAACGCTTCAACGACACCTGGGGCCACCAGACCGGTGACCAGGTCATCCGCTATGTCGCCAGCGTCCTGTCGCGTCTGGCCCTGCCGCCGCGGGTCGCGGCTCGCTATGGCGGCGAAGAATTTGCCCTGATCTTCCCGGCCGAAACCGCTCAGGCGGTTGAAGCCGCGCTGGATCACACCCGGCGTGAGATCGCGTCACGATCCCTGAAGCGCCGATCGACCAACGAGGACCTCGGGGCGGTCACGATTTCGATTGGACTGGCCGAATGGCAGCCGGGCGAAAAGCCGGCTGGCCTGATCGAGCGCGCCGATGAAGCCCTCTATGCGTCCAAGCGCAATGGGCGCAACCGCATGACGGTGGCTCAGGATCGGGCCAGGGCGGCTTAAGCCCTATCCTCGCTCAAGCCGACACGGCTAGACTGTCGCCATGAGAAGTCTGGCCTTCAACATCGCCTACTGGATCCTCTCGATCCTCTACACCCTGGCGGCGGCCTTTGCCGCGCTCGCGCCGGGACGCCGCGCGGTTCAGTGGATCATTCGCCGCTACGTCAAACGCATGGTTCAGGCCATGCGCGTCCTGGCCGGAATTCGGATCGAGGCGCGTGGCAAGGAGCGTCTGCCCAAAGGGGCCTTCATCATCGCCGCCAAACACCAGAGCTGGGGTGACGGCTTCTCGGTCTATGACCAGTTCGACGACCTGGCCTTCGTCACCGGCGACCACCTCGAAAAGTTCCCTCTGTTGGGGACCGTCCTGCAAAAGCTCGGGGCCATCGTCGTCAACAACTGCGGTGGCCACGAAGCCCGCAAGGCCCTCGCGCAATCCGCCGCCATCGCCCACGAACAGGGCCGCAAGATCCTCATCTACCCCGAAGGCAATCTGGCGAAGGTCGGCGAGAAGTTCCGCTACCGCACGGGCGTCTGGCACATGTACCGCGACTTCGACATGCCGGTCGTTCCGCTGGCCACCAACCTGGGCCTCTTCTGGCCGCAGGAAGAGTTCAAGAAAAACCCTGGCACCGCCACCATCGAATTCCTCGACCCCATCCCTACCGGCCTGCCCAAGGCCGAGTTCATGGCACGACTGGAAGAGGCCGTAGAGGCCCGCACCGCCGAACTGGTCGCCGAAGCCACCGGCCAGCCGGTCACGCCCTCGGTTCAGGTGCTGGCTCCGGATGAGGTCAGGAAGGCCGCTTCCGCGACTTCGCCTTCGAGCTAAGCGCGAGCTCGACTGATCGCCGCGCCCAGACGACAGCTTCATCTGGATCGTCCAGGGCAGCCTCCGGCAAGGTCCAATAGGGCAGTGTCTTGACGCCCGCTTTGCTGTCCATGCTGAATTGGCTGGATCCCAGTTCCGCCATCTCGTTGGCCATGGCCTCGTCGGCCTTCAGCCACAGTGTGCCATCACCCAGGATCGCAAACATGGCCCCGCCCTTCAGGGCCCCCGCCCCGCCGAACATCCGCTTGATCTCGATCTCACCCAGCCCGGCCAGATGGTCGCGCACCCATTCGCCGAAGTCGGGATCGTAGGCCATCAGGCGTCCGGTGCCGGAACGATCGTCACGCTCTCGCCGCAGCCGCAAGCGTCCGTTTCATTCGGATTGCGGAACACGAACTTCGACGCCAGCCGGGTCGTCTCATAGTCGATCTCGGAGCCCAGCAGGAACAGCACCGCCTTGGGCTCGATCACCACCTTGGCCCCCTTGTCCTCGACGACTTCATCGAGCGGGTCGATCGTCTCGGCGTAGGAGACGACATATTCCTGACCGGCACAGCCGCCGTTCTTGACCCCGACGCGCAGCGCCGCCGCCGGCTTGTCGGCGCGGGCCATGATCTCACGGACCCGCTCCGCCGCTGCGTCGGTCAGAGACACGACCTGTGGTCTCGGGCGACGGCGAACGGTCTGGGCCTCCATCAGAACATATTGAGCGAGAGCTTTGCCTCGTCGCTCATCCTGGAAGGATCCCACGGCGGATCGAAGACCAGCCTGGCCGTCGCAGACCTGATACCGTCGACCTTGGCCACCGCCGTCTCCACCCAGCCCGGCATCTCACCCGCCACCGGACAGCCCGGTGCCGTCAGGGTCATCTCGATCATCACATCGCGGTCGTCATTGATGTCGACCTTGTAGATCAGGCCCAGCTCGTAGATGTCGACCGGGATCTCCGGGTCGAACACGGTCTTGAGCGCCTCTACGATGGCATCGGTCAGGGTTGCGATCTCAATCTCGGTCATGGCCCCGGCCTGAGGGGCGTCCCATGACTTGGCGAAATCCTCGCTGGTGCTGATCTTCGGGTCGTCCATGGGCGTCACTGAAAAAAGGTCCGGGCCTTGTTGAGGGCGTCGACGAAAACGTCCACGTCATCAAACGTATTATATAGGGCGAAGCTGGCGCGAATGCTCGACGTCAGGCCAAATCTCGCCATCAGCGGTTCGGCGCAATGCTGGCCGGCGCGGACGGCCACGCCATAGCGGTCAAGAATTTGCGCGATGTCATGGGCGTGGGCGCCGTCCACGGTGAAGGACAGGATCGCCCCCTTGTCCGGAGCCGTGCCCAGCGGCCGGAACCATTCCTGGCCGCGCAGGGCTTCGAAGGCCCGCTGATAGAGCGCCAGCTCGTGCGCCTCCACCGCCGTACGATCAAAACCGGACAGCCACTGGATCGCCGCCCCCAGACCGATGGCCTCCAGGATCGGCGGCGTGCCGGCCTCGAACCGGCGCGGCGGTTCGGCGTAGCGAACGGCATCCTCTGTGACGCTTTCGATCATCTCGCCGCCACCCTGATAGGGCGGCAGGGCTGCCAGGCGTTCGGCCTTGCCGTACAACACCCCGATGCCTGTGGGGCCGTACAGCTTGTGGCCCGTGCAGACGTAGAAGTCGCAATCCAGCGCCTTCACATCCACGGCCAGGTGAACGGCGCCCTGGCAGCCATCGACGACCATGGCCGCCCCGACCGCATGGGCCATGGCCGCGATCTCGGCCACCGGATTGATCGTGCCCAGCACATTCGACATCTGGGTGATCGAGACCACCCGCGTCCTCGGCCCAATCAGCGAGGCCAGATGCTTCAGATCGAGCGAGCCGTCATCGTTCACCCGCCCGAACCGCAGCACCGCGCCCTTGCGTTCCCTCAGCATATGCCAGGGCACGATGTTGGAGTGGTGCTCCATCTGGCTGACGACGATCTCGTCGCCCTCGCCGATGGACTGGCCCAGCGTCGCGGCGACCAGATTGATCGCCTCGGTCCCGCCCTTGGTGAAGACGATCTCGTCCTCGCTCGCGTTCAGGAACTGCGCGACCGACCGGCGGGCCCCCTCATAGGCCTCAGTCGTCTCGTTGGCGAGCGTGTGCAGGCCCCGGTGGACGTTGGCGTAGGAACCCTCCATCGCCGCCGCCATGGCGTCGATCACCGCGCGCGGCTTCTGGGCCGAGGCGGCGTTGTCCAGATAGACCAGCGGCTTGCCGTTCACCTGCCGCGACAGGATCGGGAACTGGGCGCGGGCAGTCAGAGCGTCGAAGGTCATGATCCTCCCCCGCCTGCGGGGGAGGGGGACCGCGAAGCGGTGGAGGGGGCAAGACTGGGCGCCGATTCAGGCTGGAGAGACGCTATGCCGGTGGCCGCCCCCTCCACCGGCTTCGCCGGTCCCCCTCCCCCTTTCGCTCCGCTCGGGGGGAGGATCAGCTTGCTCGCCAGCCAGTTCCGGCACCGTTCCCGCGCCACTTCATGGCCGATGCGGTCCACGACCTCCATCAGGAAGGCCTCGGTCAGCAGCGCCTTGGCCTCATCCGCCGGCAGGCCGCGTTGCTCCATGTAGAACAGCGCCGCCTCGTCCAGGGCGCCGACCGTATTGCCGTGGGCGCACGACACGTCGTCGGCGTAGATTTCCAGCTCCG
>CAZYFY010000055.1:0-5764 GCA_964647275.1 uncultured Brevundimonas sp. | reverse complement strand
ACCAGACCTTGAGGTTCAGCTTGCCCTTGATCTCGCCGTGGCCCAGCAGGCGCACACCATCCTTGGCGCGACGGATCACACCGGCAGCGATCAGGGCATCGGCGTCGATGACCTTCTTGGCGTCGAGCTTCTTGCCTTCGATCGCCTTGGCCAGACGCCACAGGTTCACTTCGGCCAGCTTCAGAGCGCCGGGGTTGTTGAAGCCGCGCTTGGGCATACGCATATGCAGCGGCATCTGACCGCCTTCGAAGCCCAGCAGCGACACGCCGGTACGGGACTTCTGGCCCTTGACGCCACGACCCGAGGTCTTGCCCTTGCCCGAACCCGGGCCACGGCCGACGCGCATACGCTTTTTGTGAGCGCCTTCGTTGTCGCGCAGTTCATTCAGTTTCATCTGCCTGGTCCTTTCGGTCTCTAGCGCCCGGCGATGGCCGGACTCGGCGTTTGGAAAAAAGAAAGTGGCGAGTGGCGAGTGGCGAGTGTCGAGTCAAGGAAAAAAGACCGGATCGGCCCTCCCTGCTCGTCACTCGCCACTAACCACTCGCCACTCCCGCTCAATGAGCGGGTCTTACTTTTCGACGATCTCGGTCAGGTGGGCGACCTTGGCGATCATGCCGCGCACGGACGGCGTGTCTTCCAGAGTCGATTCCCGACCCATCCGGTTCAGGCCCAATCCGATCAGGGTGGCGCGCTGATCCGGCTTGCGGCGGATCGGGCTGCCCGTCTGACGGATGGTCACCGTGGCGGTTTCTTTCTTGGCCATGATCAGGACTCCGCGGTTTCAGTCGCGGCTTCCGGCGACGAGGCACCATCGGCGCGACGGCCCATGATGTCGGCGACCTTCTTGCCACGCTTGTTGGCGACCTGGCGCGGCGACGACTGACCCTTCAGGGCCTCGAAGGTGGCGCGCACCATGTTGTACGGGTTCGACGAGCCCTTGGACTTGCCGACCACGTCCTGGACGCCCAGGGTTTCAAGGACGGCACGCATCGGACCGCCGGCGATGACGCCGGTGCCCGGAGGGGCCGAACGGATCATGATCTTGCCGGCACCCCAGCGGCCTTCGCCGTCGTGGTGCAGGGTGCGCGATTCCCGCAGGGGAACGCGGATCATGGACTTCTTGGCTTCTTCGGTGGCCTTGCGGATAGCTTCCGGCACTTCACGGGCCTTGCCGTGACCGAAGCCGACGCGGCCCTTCTGATCACCGACCACCATCAGGGCGGCGAACGAGAAGCGACGACCACCCTTCACGGTGGCGGCGACGCGGTTGATGTGGACCAGCTTCTCGACGATGTCGCTTTCGGGGCCTTCGGCTTCCGGGGTGCGACGGTCGCGGCGATCACCACGTTGGGGTTCACGAGCCATGATCGATCCTTAGAACTTGAGGCCGGCTTCGCGCGCGGCGTCGGCCAGGGCCTTGACCCGACCGTGATAGATGTAGCCGCCGCGGTCGAACACGACCTCGGTGACGCCCGCCTTGACGGCACGCTCGGCGATCAGCTTGCCGATCCGGGCCGCCGCATCGACGTCCGAACCTTTTTGCTTCTTGCCCTTTTCGCCTTCCAGCGAAGAGGCCGACGCCAGGGTCTTGCCCTCGGCGTCGTCGATGATCTGGGCTGAGATGTTCTTGTCCGAGCGGTAGACCGACAGACGCGGACGACCGTTCGCCAGAGACTTCAGACGGCGACGATTGCGCTCGGCGCGGCGCTTGGCGATTTGAAGAGCGGAAAGAGCCATGACCTACTTCTTCTTGCCTTCCTTGCGACGCACGGTTTCACCGGCGTAGCGGATGCCCTTGCCCTTGTAGGGCTCCGGCGGACGGTACTTGCGGATCTTGGCGGCGATTTCACCGACGACCTGCTTGTCGATGCCCGAGATCTTGATCTCGGTCTGCTTCGGCGTGGCGAAGGTCACGCCGGCCGGAGGAACGACGTCGACGTCGTGCGACAGGCCCAGCTGCAGCGACAGGGCATCGCCCTTCATCGCGGCGCGATAGCCCACCCCGACCAGCTCGAGCGTGCGCTCGAAGCCCTCGGAGACGCCGGTGACCATGTTGCCGACCAGCGAACGCGACAGGCCCCACATCGAACGGGCACGCGGGGTGTCGTCACGCGGAGCCAGCGTCAGTTCGCCGTTCTCGAGCTTGAGTTCGATCTCAGGAGCGACCGACCAGGTCAGTTCGCCCTTGGGACCCTTCACCTTGACGGTCTGGCCGTCGAGGGTGACCGTGGTGCCGTTCGGCACGACGATCGGCTGTTTTCCGATACGGGACATCTTAGTACACCTTGCAGAGCACTTCGCCGCCGACATTGGCTTCGCGGGCGGCGGCGTCGGACATCACGCCCTTGGACGTCGACAGGATCGAGATGCCCAGGCCGTTCTTGATCGGCTTGAGATCCGAGATCGACGAATAGACGCGGCGGCCCGGCTTGGAGACGCGGCTGATTTCGGCAATGACCGGCTGGCCGTCGAAATACTTCAGTTCGATTTCGAACTGCGGGAATTCGCCGGGGTTTTCCACGATCTTGTAACCGCGGATGTAGCCTTCGTCGGCCAGCACATCCAGGACGCGCTGACGCAGCTTCGACGCCGGGGTGAGCACCGAGGAACGCTTGCGGGTCGCAGCGTTCTTGATGCGGGCGATCATGTCGCTGAGGGGATCGTTGATCATCATGGTCGGATCTCCTCTTACCAGCTCGACTTGGTCATGCCGGGGATCTGGCCCAGCGAGGCCAGTTCGCGCAGCGCCACGCGGCTCATGTGGAGCTTGCGATAGTAGGCGCGCGGACGACCGGTGACTTCACAGCGGTTGCGGATGCGGGTGGCGGAGCCGTTGCGCGGCAGGGCGGCGAGCTTGAGGCGGGCCTCAAAACGCTCTTCCAGCGGACGCGACTCGTCGTTGGCGATGGCCTTCAGCGCGGCGCGCTTGTCGGCTTGCTTGGCGACGAGGGCCTTGACGGCTTCGTTACGGTTGATGGCGGACTTCTTAGCCATGGATCTCTTCCCTTCCCGCCCTAGTTATTGAACGGGAACTTGAACTCGGCGAGGAGAGCCTTGGCTTCCTCGTCGGTCTTGGCCGTGGTGCAGACAATGATGTCCATGCCCCACATCTGATCGATCTGGTCGTAGTTGATCTCGGGGAACACGATGTGCTCCTTCAGGCCCATGGCGTAGTTGCCACGGCCGTCGAAGGACGTGCCCTTCAGGCCCCGGAAATCCTTCACGCGCGGCAGGGCGATCGTGATCAGACGGTCCAGAAACTCGTACATACGGTCCTGACGCAGGGTGACCTTGGCGCCGATGACCATGCCTTCGCGCAGCTTGAAGCCGGCGATGGAGTTGCGGGCCTTGGTGGCCACCGGCTTCTGACCGGCGATGGCTTCCAGGTCCTTCATGGCGGCGGCGGCCTTCTTGGAGTCCGCCACAGCTTCACCGATACCCATGTTCAGGACGATCTTGTCCAGCTTGGGCACCTGCATCTCATTGGTGTAACCGAACTTCTCGGTCATCGCCTTGCGAATGCGGGCCTGATAGTCGCCCTTCAGGCGCGGGGTGTATTGAGCGTCAGCCATTGATGGCGTCCCCCGTGGTCTTGGCGAAGCGGACCTTCTTGTCACCGTCCATGCGGAAGCCGACGCGGGTCGGCTTGCCCTTGGCGTCGACCAGGGCGACGTTCGACAGGTGGATCGAGGCTTCCTTGTTGACGATGCCGCCCTGCGGGTTACCCGCCGACGGACGCGTGTGGCGCTGGACGACCTGGATGCCCTGGACAACCACGCGGTTGTCCGACGGGATCACGCGCAGCACCTTGCCGGTGCGGCCCTTGTCCTTGCCGGTGAGGACGACGACATCGTCCCCCTTCTTGATCTTGGCGGCCATTACAGGACCTCCGGAGCGAGCGAGATGATCTTCATGTGGTTCTTGGCGCGCAGCTCGCGCGGAACCGGTCCGAAGATCCGGGTTCCCACCGGCTCATTCTGCTTGTTGACGATGACGGCGGCCGAGGTGTCAAAACGGATGACCGAACCGTCCTTGCGCTGGATGTCCTTGGCGGTGCGAACGACGACGGCGCGCAGCACGTCACCCTTCTTCACGCGACCGCGCGGGATGGCTTCTTTGACGGACACGACGATCGTGTCGCCCACCGAGGCGTAGCGACGCTTGGAGCCGCCGAGCACCTTGATGCACATGACCCGGCGCGCGCCCGAATTGTCGGCAACGTCCAGGTTAGTTTGCATCTGGATCATGGGATCAGACCTTCTCTAACTCGTTCAGGCCGAGGCCTTGGCGTCGTCGCCGGAATAGACTTCCCAGCGCTTCAGCTTCGACTTCGGGGCACACTCACGAATGCGAGCCACATCGCCGACCTTCAGCGAGTTGGCCTCATCATGGGCGTGATACTTCTTGGACTGGCGAACAGTCTTCTTGAACAGCGGGTGCAGCAGGGTGCGCTCGACCTTGACGACGACGGTCTTGTCGCCCTTGTCGGAAACGACCACGCCTTCCAGAATTCTCTTGGGCATCGGGTTTTCCTTAGGCCTGACGCTGCTGGCGTTGCAGCGTCTTGATGCGCGCGATGGTCTTCTTGACCTCGCCCACACGGTGGGTCTTCTCCATCTGGCCGGTGGCGGCCTGGAAACGGAGATTGAACTGTTCCTTCTTCAGCGACAGGAGCTCTTCCTGCAGCTGATCGGCGGTCTTGCCGCGAAGATCGGTGATCTTGGTCATGGTCCGATCCTTTCCTAGTGCTCGACCGCGACGCCGGCGTCGAGGCGGGTGACGACCTTGGTACGAACCGGCAGCTTGGCCGCGCCCAGACGCAGGGCCTCACGCGCGACATCGTCCGGCACGCCGTCGATCTCGAACATGATGCGGCCCGGAGCCACGCGAGCGGCCCAGAAATCAACGGCGCCCTTGCCCTTACCCATGCGGACTTCAGCCGGCTTGCCGGAGACCGGCACGTCCGGGAAGATGCGGATCCAGACACGGCCCTGACGCTTCATCTGGCGGGTGATCGCGCGGCGGGCCGCTTCGATCTGCCGCGCCGTGATGCGCTCGGGTTCCATCGACTTCAGGCCATAGGAGCCGAAGTTCAGCGAGAAACCGCCCTTGGCAGAGCCGTGGATACGGCCCTTGAACGCCTTGCGGTACTTGGTTTTCTTGGGTGACAGCATGACTTAGTTCTCACGTCCCCGGTCACGGCGCGGACCGCGCGGACCGCGGTCCGAACGCTCACGGCCTTCGCTCGACGACGGACCCGAGGCTTCCTGGGCCCAACGCTTGTCCTGGGCCATCGGGTCGTGCTCGAGCACTTCGCCTTTGAACACCCAGACCTTCACGCCGATGATGCCGTAGGTCGTCTTGGCTTCGGTGAAGCCATAATCGATGTCAGCGCGCAGGGTGTGCAGCGGCACGCGACCTTCGCGGTACCACTCCATACGGGCGATTTCAGCACCGCCCAGACGACCCGACACATTGATCCGAATGCCCTTGGCACCCAGACGAATGGCCGACTGCATCGCGCGCTTCATGGCGCGACGGAAGGCGATACGGCGCTCGAGCTGCTGAGCGATGTTTTCAGCGACGAGCTGGGCATCGACTTCAGGCTTGCGGACTTCGACCAGGTTCAGGAACACTTCGCCTTCGGTCATCGCCGAGATCTCCTTGCGGAGCTTCTCGATGTCAGCGCCCTTCTTGCCGATCACGACACCCGGACGGGCGGCGTAGATGGTGATGCGGCACTTCTTGTGCGGGCGCTCGATGA
>CAZYFY010000054.1:0-5937 GCA_964647275.1 uncultured Brevundimonas sp. | reverse complement strand
CGCCATCGACAGTCTACCAGAAGTGGCCAGGGCTTTCATGGTGGGCCGGTACTAGAACGATTTCCCCCACTTTGGTCGGATGGCTGGCGTCGTCCATGTTGTAGATCGCGGCGCGCCCCGGGAGGAACGCGCCCTTGTCGCTCCAGCCGCCCGATCCTACCGTGATGACATGCCGGCCATCGGCACTCAGCCGCGCTATGTGCATGTCTTGCCCGGGAGCCGTACCGACCTCGACCGGCGGTCGATCATCGCCTAACCGGACTAGCTGAACGCTGTCGTTGCCTCGGATGGACACCGCGAGGCCCCTGGATACATCGTCCACCATCGGCTGACCTTCGCCCAGTTCCCAGTGCTGCAATACGTCAAGCGAGGGCAACGTGCCTAGTCCCTGAACCGTCAAGACCTCGTCTGTACCCACCTCGGACAAGGTCCAAGTGGTCGGCGCAGACTCGCCTTCGATGGCGGTCGTCGGGACACGGCTTCTGCCTCTCGTGCCCCACACCAGGCCGGCGAGCAGTGTAGCCAGGATGACGACCGAGCCGATCTGCAGCCAGCGGCGGCCGTTCGGGAGCCGGCTCGCCTCTGGCACATCGTGCGGCGATTCATTCGCCTTCGGATCGCTCTCGTTCGGTGGGACTTCCAGCGGTAAGTCCGACATCGATTCGCCTCCGTACTTGTGCGGCCGATGGGGAGCCGGCGAGTTGGAGTGATCCCCTACGCCTGGACGGCTGCGAGCGCGAGGAGGGGCTTCGTACGCGCGGGGCTGAATAGGGCACGGGCGGCGCGGATGCTGAGCCTGTCGGGCGTCGCAACGGCGGTACTGCGTCGGCAGCGGGTACAACAGGCCCAAGAGAGACTGCTCGCCGGCGACCGCTGCCTGACACTGTAGTGGGCCACGTAGGCGTGGCCCGCCGGTGTCAACGCCCAGCATGCCGCCCTCGGCGCCCAGCGCGGCGAGCGTCTCGCGGTAGTGGTCCTCCAGCCGGGCGCCTTCCATGTTGGGATCGGACAGGTCGGACCAGCGGTAGCCTGCCGGGACGGGCTCGTCGTCGCCGACGAGCTTGGCGCGCTCGTCGGACATCTTCAGGAACAGGAGGAAGGTGAGCTGCTCCAGGTAGTCCTGGTAACTCAGGCCGTCGTCGCGGAGGACGTTGCAGTAGCTCCAAAGCTTTTGGGACGAGGCGGTCGGATTGGCTCATGCGAGGCGCCGAAATGAACGATGTCGATGAGTCGGTGTCGCGGAATTGAAGGATGAGCCTGCAAGGTTTAATTTGAAGGCTCCGTCGGCTGGCCGCCGAGGATTCTGAGAATCTCCGTGGCAACGTACGTCCGGCCATAGACTTGCGGACCCGCCGGGACGAGGATCGCCGCCTCGACAAGCCGTTCGATCGCCTTCTTGGCCGTGGGGTAGGACACGCCGAGCCTCTGTTGTGCCTGCGGTATCGTGAGGATCGGGTAGGACATGAGCACCTCGGCGGCCCGCAGCGGTGTGGCGGAGCGGCCCGCCTGGGCCAGGCGCGTTCGCCACTCGGCCTGCAGATCGATGAGGCGCCGGGCGCGCTCGTTGCCATCGCGGGCCATTCGGGCGACGCCGTCCAAGAAGAACGCGACCCACGCTTGCCACGCGCCGCGCCGCGTAACGCCAAGCAACCGCTCGTAGTACCCGTCGCGATGCTCCTCGAAATATGCGCTCAAGTACAGCAGCGGCAGCGGCAGCAGGTCCCAGTGAACGAGCAGCAGCGATGTCAGCAGCCGGCCGACACGCCCATTTCCGTCGAGGAAGGGGTGGATGGCCTCGAACTGGTAGTGGATCAACGCGAGGCGGATGAGCGGCGGATAGCCGTCGCCGGCGTGCAGGTACGATTCCCAGGCCGCGAGCGCGTCGTTCATCTCCGCGACCGGTGGCGGGACGAACGTGGCCTCGGCCAGGGTGCATCCGGGCGGACCGATCCAGTTCTGCGTGCGGCGGAACTCGCCCGGCGTGGCGTACTCGCCGCGCACGCCGGTCATCAGGTGCTGGTGGACCTCGCGCACGAGTCGCAGGCTCATCGGCAGGGTGTTCAGCCGATCGATACCGTGGCCGAGCGCCGTGACGTAGTTGTAGACCTCCCGCGCGTCATCGGCCGACGGCGGGGGCGCCATTCCGGGCAGCACGAGCTGACCCGCCTCGTACGCGTACAGGTCGGCCAGCTGGGTGCGCGTGCCCTCGATGCGCGACGACAGCACGGCCTCCCGTCGGATGAACAGCCCCATCAGCAGGTGCGGGTTGGGCAGCGTGCGCCCCAAGCCCGCCAGCTCCCCGATCGCTCGATCCGCCGCCGAAAGGCGTCGCAGGAGATCGGCGTCGATGACAAGGTCCGGCGGCAGCGGATGCGGAACGAACGCCTCGTACGGCGCGTCCGCCGGCCCCGCCCGGATCACGCGCCCGGCTTCCCCAACGCCCCGGCGCGCGCGGCTCACACCAACCGCTCCTGCGTCACCGCCGCCCCCCGCCGCCCCCCGCCGCCCCCGCCGACTCGCGCTGCCGCTGTTCGCAGTGCGCTCCGCTCGGATGCGCTACAGCAGCACGGCCGCCGGCTCGTCGGTCGGGTCACGGTCCAGCCGGAACGCGCCAACGCCGCGTCGATCGTCTCGCGGGCGCGTTGCTCGGGAGCGGTGGCGTGTGCCATGGAAACGAATTGTCGCACAGCCGGCCATCGCTCGCGATTGGACTTCACCCGGCGGATGCACGGCTGCCGCCATGCCCGTGCGGCTATACTCGCCGCCCAGGGCCAGTCGCCCCACCAAGAGCCCCCGTAGCTCAGGGGATAGAGCAGCGGTTTCCTAAACCGCGTGCGTAGGTTCGAGTCCTACCGGGGGTACCTGTGTTTTGGTCTGTAAATCTGGGCTTGCGCCGGCCCGAGTATACACGATTTGTCGCCTGGGACCCTAATTCTGACCCTAGGAGAGATCACTGCCCACTCTCGGCTTCCAGATGGCCTCACGTAAACGCCAGCCGACTGGAGCAGACCGGCGACGCGAGCCTCTTATCCCAGCGGTTGGTCGAATCTTGCGGGGCGCGATCCGCCGATGACCCTGGCCCGCCGATACACCCGGTCGCCTCAGGGCCAACCCGTGGACTAATCGAAAATCCGTCGTTGCAACACGAATGGCAGCGACAACCGGCGGTTGTTGGTTGCGATAGGGCGTAGATAGACCGCCACTCGAGAACCCGTAACCAGGACTATCCCTTCGCCCATCTCTACAATGCGCGTCTGCTGAGGTCGGCCCTCCAGGCGGTCATATCGAAGCAGCTCACTTGTTTCGCGATTACCTTGTAAATAGTATCGGAACAAGCCCCGAGCACCAGAAGATGCACCATGCACGGCGAATATACCCTCTCGTGATATCTTCACTGCCAAGACACCTGCTGCCGCCACTCCCGGAGGCAGCTTCAATGCCGTCATCTTGTGATCAACCCTGTCATACTGAAATACGCCGACAGATGTGCCGATTACAACAACACCGTCTGCGTTCACATCAAGGTCAGCACCGCGAGATGCCAACGTCGCGCTCCCAAGTCGAGTAATTGCGTCATTGCGAAGCGCAAATTCGATTAGTTCGGCCCCACATAGCAGTCCTAGCCACCCATCGTCACTTGCCGCTCTAACTTGTCCGGACGAGCAATCCGGAGTTTCAACGTCATCCGTACCGGCCAGCGTCATTGACCCGGTGGCGTCGACCGTCCAATGCTCGATGCGATATTGTATCTTTGGTGCACGCGGCTGATTGATATCCATGATTGCAGCAAACCCGCTTGACGTTGCCGCAATATCGACATACCGATGGTATGGCTTCTCTACGTCTTCATGATCCACAGCGACGATGCCTGAGTCGTCGATGCGGGCAGACCATATTCCATTCGCCCCATCGACGGAAACGACGTAGTTCTGAACGCGTATCAGCTTGTCACTACCTCGTCCAGTGGCAAAACATGTTAGTCCCCCGTTCTTCGAGAGGCTCGCGCGACAAATACCGCCCTGCCTACCGATAAGAACTTCGTCCTCGTCCCATTGGACGGCGCTGGTAACAATCGGGATGATTACTGACCTCTTGCTCATACTGCTTATCAAACCGCTCTTTACGGCAAAAACTTGAACTTCATCTGCTCCAGCCTTATAGACTCGATTCTCCCGAGCAATCATGGTTGCACTATTTCCAACTTCGTAATCAATTCTCAGCGACGAGAGCATTGTCAATTCATCAGGGTTTGACATGTCGAAAGAAGAGAGGGTCATGCTATTGTCATCCGGCAGGGGGTCAGTTCGGGTCACGACGTACATCTTGTCGATGTCTACTGCCATTGCCTGAATGTATGTACTATCGCCCAACCGAAGATCTGCCGTGGCCGCAATACCGCTTTCAAGATCAATCGTAAAGATATTCGTGTTCGTTTGAATATAGGCGGTCGCACCAAATGTCACGACCTTCTGAGCCTGCTGCCCTTCAAAGACCGCAACCCTTTCTCCTGTCCACTTACGGTCCTCCCTTCGGCTTATCGAGATTAATGCACCCTTCGGGGAGGCTTGGTTCCGATCGTACAGGACAGCATACAATCCACCATCGACTGCAAACATGCTCATTATCCACCAATCACCATCCACGACTTGCCTGCACAAGACTACGCTTTCAAGAACTGGCCCGCCCCTACTCGCAATATCGACAAGCAATAAGGTACCCGCAGACGTACCAATCACCAGAGTCGTGTCCAGGAATTCGAGAGCTGCGACTGTTTCGCCGTCTGGAATTAGTTGCGGAGGCACGACTGACCACGCGCCTGAACCCAAGTCAAGAATACGAATTTCTGTGTCGCTAAGCTCGACTACAAGCCTGACGGTCGAAACGACTACTCTCTTTACCCTTGTGGGGAACTCAAACACGGTAACCAGTTCCGCGCTTTCGGCGGAATATACAACCACTCGTCTCTCGGATGCAACGTATAGCTTCCCTTCGTTGGCTACCGAGACGTCGACGATTCCTCCGCCAATGTCAAGGCGAGTTAGAGCGCCTGGAGTCCAGGCATCAACGGCATCGGCCCGAGATGAGGCCGAACGCAACAGATGCGCCGAAATGGCGATCACTATGGTCATCGAAAGGAGTCGGCTTAGCATCGTCGCTACCTCCGCGGGCTAGGACAGCCCTGTCGTCCTATCGGAATCAGGCACTGTTTTCTAGACAGCGGCGACGGCCACCGTCATAACCTTGGACACCCGGGCGGCGTAGCAGGGCAAGGGCTGCTGTAGACAAGCACGGCTCGGCCCGGTAAGGTGAGTTTGCAGACTTGCCTACGCCGGGAGCCGAGCCGTGGCAGATCAGGATACCGTCTCGCCGATTGCCGCGCCAGTGGGGCCGAAGCGAGATCGAGCGCGGGTGGTCGAGCTGGTGGACCAGGCGGCACACGGGCAGCGGCGGGGGCGCAGTGTCGGCGTGACGGCGGCCGAGTCGGGCGTCGCCCGGAGTACGCTGTACCACTGGTTGGGGCAGAAAGCGGCGATCGACGCGGCGCCGGTGACGCGGGACTACTTCGTCAGCCCGGAGGGGCTGGCGCTGCTGCACCGGATCGTCACGGCGGCGCATCTGGTGTTCGTGCAGGCCGGGGGCTGCGGTGCCGATCGGGTGGGCGAGTTCTTGGAACTCAGCGCGTTGGACCGATTCGTCGGAGCCTCGCATGGGAGCCAGCACCGGGTGATGACGCGGATGACGGAGCTGTTGGGAGCGTACGCGGACGCCGAACGACGTCGACTCGGGGCCGCCATGGCGCCAAAGGTGATCGTCGTGTGCGAGGACGAGACGTTTCATCCCGAGACGTGCTTGGTGGCGATCGATGCCCACAGCGGGCTGATCCTGTCAAGGGCCGGCCAACGAACCACACCGCGGGTCGCGTGAACGGACCACACG
>CAZYFY010000053.1:0-6107 GCA_964647275.1 uncultured Brevundimonas sp. | reverse complement strand
GCGCCACCGGGCCGACCCGGCTGGAAAACCTCAAGGAGCTGGTTCAGTCGATGAGCCAGTTCGACACCCTGGGGGCCTATCTCGAACACGTCGCCCTGGTCATGGACCTTGATCGCGGGGCCGGCGAGGATGCGGTTCAGGTCATGACACTGCACGCCGCCAAGGGGCTTGAGTTCCCGGTCGTCTTCCTGCCCGGCTGGGAGGAAGGCGTCTTTCCGTCCCAAAGATCCATCGACGAGAAGGGCGAAAAGGGCCTCGAGGAGGAGCGCCGCCTTGCCTATGTCGGCGTCACCCGGGCGCGCCGCGAGGCTCGCATCTATTTCGCCGCCAACCGGCTGGTCTATGGCCGCTGGACCACCCAGCTGCCCAGCCGCTTCGTCGATGAGCTTCCCCACGACCACGTCGAGGCCTCATCCGAGACTGGCTATTTCGGCGGCTCTCCGCACCTGGCCGAGGCTCGCTCACGCTTTGACGAGGCCCCGGTCTTTTCCGGTGGCTACGCCTCCCCCGGCTGGCGTCGCGGCCAGCAATACGCACGAAACACAAACGCCGGCTCGCCGCGCGACCGCCACGCCCGCAACGCCGTCATCGAAGGCGAAGGCCGGCTGGTGGCGACCACGACTTCACCCAGCGCCTATTCGCGCGGCGACCGCGTCTTCCACCAGAAGTTCGGCTACGGAAAAGTCACCGCCATCGAAGGCAACAAGCTCACCGTCGCCTTCGACAAGGCGGGCGAGAAGCGGGTGATTGAGAGCTTTGTGGAACGCGCGTGAGCGCAAGGCGCATCAACCACCCTGCCACCTTAACATGTGTAAGGCGTGAACGCGGAATACATGCCCACCGACCCCCAGAAGGTGGTCGAGCAGTCGCAGAGCGTCGTCATTCCCCCCACGGGAGGGGCGAAGGGATGCTCGGAGTCATACCAAAGGGTTTCTCCGGGCGGGTAAAGATCACAAGAAGCGGTCGTTCCTGACGCCGTTGAGTTGGCGCTTGCAGCGCTGGCCGTTGCGGCCAGAGCTACCGCCAAGGCAATTTTGGTAAAAGCTCGCATCGTTTCCTCCAATAATGCAATTTTTACGATAGCAACGTTTTCTCACTCGATAAACGGGCATCTCCGAAACGTGATTGGCGGCGCGGAAGTCTCAAGTTGATGGAGCGATCGTCGCGACGCCACACCCGCTCGGACTCCTTCTGGCCAGGCGGGGGGTTTGTGACGCCAGAGGTGGTCACGAGAGTCTCACCCGCATCGACGAACGCTACTCCGCCATGCGTATGGTCCAGTTGAGTGTAACGTGCCTGACTGCGGCAAAAGTCGCCGCACGAACGCTCTCCGCAAGGAGGGGGCTGAAAAAAATCCAACCCATCTTGTCTCGACCAAAATCCCCGGTGAGATGATGCCTGGGTGAAAGATCCCGTCAAACTGATCGGCGATCGTGGCAACGACAGGATCTACCGACCCCTGATGAAGCCCCGACCACTCACCGTCTCCCACAGCCCCACCGCCAGCAATGCCCCGGTCGTCAGCCAGCTGAGCACGACCGGCGTCACCATCGGCACGATGAACCAGCCCGCGCACAGAAGCAGGGCACCGATCAGCCGGCCCCAGGCGATACGGCCCCACATCGCATAGATCGCGACAACGGTTCCAATCAGGAACAGGGCTGGACCGCCCAGCAGCGTCAAGGCCGTCGCCGGCTCCACATGACCGAGCGGATGGGCCAGCACCAGCTCATCGGATACGGCCACGACGACGATGCCCGCTACAATCAACAGGGGCGAATAGGTATAGGCTTGGCGCGCAAGTCGTCCTGCGTCGTCCGAATGGACGATGGCGTGTGAAGCTCTCTCCTGAGCCTGGCTGAAGAACACCCACCACATCGCCAGGGTCGATGTAAAGGCCGACAGGGCGGCCCAGATAACGGCTGGCGTCCATTCGATTCTGGCAAAGGTCGCACCGGTGATCAGCAAGGTTTCGCCCAGGCAGATGATTACGAACAGGCCGACCCTTTCGGCGATATGCCCGCCTTCAACGTTCCAGTCGGCGGTCGTCGACCGTCCCAGTCCGGGCACGAAGAAGTAGAGCGCCGGCCCAACGTATTCGATGGCGATGGCCGCCAGCCACCAGCCCAGTCGCGCCTCAGGCTCAGCCAGTCCGCCCGCGATCCAGAACACGGCCGACAGACACAGCCACACCAGAATCCGCTGAAAATTCCGTCGCAGGCTCGTGTCCTTGCGACACGCCATGAGCATGAAGACCGTCCGCCCGACCTGGAACAGGGCAAAGGCCACACCAAAGACCAGCCCGGTGTTCTCGAACGCGTGCGGCAGGGCGGCGGACAGCACCAAACCAAGGCCCATCAGCATGAAGAGGCAGATCTGCACCGCCGGCCTGTTCGGATCGAGCCAGTTCGTGATCCAGGTCGTGTAGATCCAAGCCCACCAAAGCGCCGCCAGCAGCATGGCGGACTGAAGCGCGCCCATCCACGTCAGGTTCTCCAGCAGGAAGTGCGACACCTGGGTGATCGCGAACACGAACACCAGGTCAAAGAACAGCTCCACGAAGCCGACGCGGGCCTCGCTCCCATCGCGCGTTCTCAACAAACTCGACAAGTCACGTCCTCCCGACCTGATACAGCCCATCTGCCTGAAAATCAGGCCGTTGGGTTTTCGCTAGCCACCTTCAACCCAGCGAGCAGTTCACCCCGCTTCGCCAAATATGTCTTCGCGTCGCGGTACACCCGGGCCATTTCCGGCTTTAGCCACCGCTCGACGTCGGCTTCGCTCTCGCTCAAAGCCATGAACACTGCCAGCGCGAACGCCCAGCTTCGCGGAGAAAGATAGCCCGACCGGCTCGACTGCCAGCCCTGACTGAAGGTGTCGCCATGTTGACTGAAACTGAATGCAGTATTGGCACCAAACAAGCCGAGACCGGCATAGGCCACGGTCAAATCCGTCGCCAGCTCGTGGGTTTCCTCGTCAAGCTCGTCCGGGATCGTGGCGAGCAGATAATGGCTCAGTTCGTGCGCCAGCGTCGCGGTCAGTTGCCAAGGATTGTCTACCAGCTCCGGCGCATAGGTGATCACGGCCTCCCCGTCCTCGAACCGAAAGGTGCCCAACGGTACGCCTTGCGTCTGCACGACCATAAATTCGCTGAGTTGGGCGCCAGTTGATCGCGTAGGCTGAGCCTCAAGCCGACAGACCCATTGGCTCATTCCCATGGCCGCCTTCACAGCCATGAAAACATGCTCGACCTTTTCATGCCCCTTGGCCTCGGTCGGCGGGAAGAACTCACGCGTCGGCGTAACCAGCGCCTCACCTCGAACAGGGCCGAGTCCTTCAAGCAACAGACGCCAGGTGTCGAGGTGCCAATCCTCAACCTCTTCGTCGAGAAAGCGCGCCTTGCCGAAGAGCCCCCTGAGCAAGCGTTTTACCCCGTAACCTGTCCAAAATCGGCGACCTGGCCCATGACGTCGCGAACCTGACCGAGCAGCCTCAGCCGGTTGTCCCGTTCGGCTGGCACATCCGAGTTGACCAGCACCGCTTCGAAGAAGGCATCCACCGGTACGCGCAGCTTGGCCAGGGCCTCCATGGCGACCTCATAGTCCTCGACCGAATGGGCCGCGTCGACCTCGGCGGCGGCGGCTGTCGCGGCCGCAATCAAGGCTGTCTCCTCGGCCGAGGCACCGGCCTGGGCCACCGGTAGACCGGTCGGCAAGGCCCCTTTCTTCTCCTCGGCCCTGAGGATGTTGGACGCCCGCTTATAGCCCGCCAACAGGTTTGCCCCGTCGTCTGTCGCCAGGAAGGTGGACAGGGCGTCGATCCGGCTCAGGACGCGAACCATGTCGTCGTCGCCCAGGACGAAAATGGCATCGACCAGATCATGCCGTCGCCCGCTGTCGCGCAGCAGCACCTTCAGGCGCTCGACAAAGAAGGCCACCAGATCGCGCGTGCCATGGAACATGGTGTCGATCTTGGCGTCCCACCCGGCCTCGCGCGCCGCACCTTCCAGGTCACCGCCCGCCTCCCGGACGAGGGCATACGGAGCCTTTTCCAGCGCCCGAAGCGGCTCATCGGCGATGCGCTCGGTCACCAGCCACAAGTGCATGAAGGCAAGCCGTCGGATCGGCAGGCGCAACCCGTTGTCCAACACCAGCCGGATCACGCCTAGGGCCGCGCGTCGCAGGGCATAGGGGTCCTTCGAGCCTGTCGGCTTCTCGTCGATTGCAAAGAAGCCGACCAGGGTGTCCAGCTTGTCGGCCAGGGCCACCGCCACGGTCTCCGGGGCCGTCGGCACCGTATCGTTGGGGCCCTGTGGCTTGTAGTGATCGCGAACGGCGTCGGCGATGACGGCATCTTCGCCGGCTTCGCGCAGATAATAGCCGCCCATGATTCCCTGCAATTCGGGGAACTCGCCGACCATGCCCGAGGCCAGATCCGCCTTGGCACAGCGGGCCGCCAGGGCAGCCGCTTCCGGGTCCGCCCCGATCATCGGTGCGACCTCGCGGGCCAGGGCCTCGATCCGCTCAACACGTTCCGCCAGGGTGCCGAGACGGGCATGGAAGGTCACGCCCTTCAGCTTCTCCGACCAGGCCGCGAAACTGCCCGGCTTGCGATCTTCGTCCCAGAAGAAGCGCGCGTCATTCAGACGTGCGGACAGCACCCGGCTGTTCCCTGCGGCCAGCGCCGTGCCGCCATCAGATGCCTCGACATTCGCCACCACGACAAAGTTCGGGGCCAGGCCCTCTCCCGCCGGATTGCGAACCGCGAAGTACTTCTGATGGACCTTCATCGACAGCTGGATCACCTCCGGCGGCAGATCCAGGAACGACGGGTCCATGTCCCCCAGAATCGGCGTCGGCCATTCGGCCAGACCCGTCACCTCAGTCAGCAGACCTTCGTCCTCGACCAGTTCCAGACCCGATGCCTGACAAACGTTCCGCGCCTGCTCAAGAATTCGGGCACGGCGGTCGGCGGCGTCGAGGAGAACGAAATTCGCCTCAAGCTGGTCGCGATAGTCGGCGAAATCCCGCACGGTCAGCGGCTGACCCGAACCGAGGAACCGGTGTCCCTCGGTCACATTGCCCGAGACAATCCCGTCGATCTCGACCGGGACGACCTCGCCGCCGAACAGACAGACGATCCGCTTGATCGGCCGAACCCACCGGAGCGACCCAGACCCCCAGCGCATCGACTTCGGCCACGGGAAGTTGCGGACAACATCATCGACGATGTCCGAGATCACGTCGGTCGCGAGACGCCCCTTGCTGGACTGAATCGCGAACAAGACCCCGTCCCGCTCAATCAGCTGCTCGCGCGTCAGGCCGGTCTTGCGAAGGAACCCTTCCAGGGCCTGTTCCGGTGCCGAGGCTTTCGGTCCCTTGATTTCCTCGGATCGGTCGGGCGTCGACGTCGGCAGGCCCTCGACCACCAGCGTCAGCCGGCGCGGCCCCGCATAGGCCGTCATGGCCTCCCACGTCAGGCCTGCGGCCTTGAGACGGTCGGCAAACATCCGCTCAAGATCGCGCGCCGCCCCGGCCTGCATCCGGGCCGGGATTTCTTCGGAGAAGATTTCGAGAAGGAGCTGGGACATCAGGCGCGCTCCCTTTCCTGCTCGACCCATTCGACAGCGCACGCCTTGCACAGGTCACGGATGCGGCCGATGTAGCTCTGGCGCTCGGCCACCGCGATGGCCCCGCGCGCATCCATCAGATTGAACAGGTGCGACGCCTTGAGCACCTGATCATAGGCCGGCAAGACCAGGGCCTGCCCCTGCGGTCCGGTCATGGCCAGCAGGCGTTCAACCTCGGCCACCATGTCGTCGAAGCGGCGCTTCAGCCCGGCCACGTCATAGCCGTGGAAATTCGCCTCTGACTGCTGGCGCTCATTCTCAAGGAAAACATCGCCGTAGCTAAGGCCGTCATTATTGAATCTCAGGTCGTAAACGTTGTCGACGCCCTGGACATACATGGCCAGCCGCTCCAGCCCATATGTCAGCTCGCCGGAAACCACATCGACCTCAAGGCCGCCGACGCCCTGGAAATAGGTGAACTGGGTCACCTCCATCCCGTCGCACCAGACCTCCCAGCCCAGGCCCCAGGCGCCCACGG
>CAZYFY010000052.1:0-6165 GCA_964647275.1 uncultured Brevundimonas sp. | reverse complement strand
TATCTGAAGGTCGTCCCCGGCAAGACCGAAACCGCCATCCCGGGCGTCTATGCCGCCGGCGACGTTACCGACGACGTCTATCGTCAAGCCGTAACCGCCGCCGGCATGGGCTGCATGGCCGCCCTCGAAGCCGCCCGTTTTCTGGCCGAACAGGACCACGCCGCCGAGGGCCAGCCGATTTCCCACAAGGAGGCCGAGAAGATCGGGACATGGTGAGGTTCAAGGCCGGGTGACCAGGCTCCTGCAATGTTCGAACACTGCGGGCTGATTTGCCGGCCCTATGTCGGCTCGCGCCTGGGCCAGCTGATCCTGCATCTCGACCACGGACAAGTCTGGCCGGTAGCCGCCACGGCGTGTTGAGGTCACGATCCGGACCAGAGTGGCCTCATTGACAGCCTCCTCGCTCAGTCCAGCGGCCTGCCGTCGCTCGACTTCCATATCGGCGGCCGCCGTGCATCCGACCCAGAAATCGCCGGACTCGGGATTTCCTGTCCAGCGCCCTGAACCCGTCGTTGCGCAACCCCCAAGCACCGCCAAAGCTGCCAATCCAATTATGCTGGTTTTCATGACCGGCCTCCCTTGGGGGAAATAGTCTCTCAATCGGCCCTCTTGGCAAGCGGCAGTCAGATTTCGGCAGGCCGACGTCGCAGGCCGGCAACTTCCCGACGGGGCTTGATTTTCCAGCCTCCCATTTCCAAGTCGAGGTCTCATTCCCCGAACTGGTTTGGAGCCCGGATGCCTCACCACGACAGCCTGATCCTGATGCTCGTTGCGGGATTTGTTCTGGCGTTCGTGTTCGGCATGGCGGCGGTTCGGCTCAAGCTGTCACCGCTGCTCGGCTATCTGTTGGCCGGTGTGGCGGTCGGCCCGTTCACGCCGGGCTTCGTGGCCGATGGAGAGCTGGCGCCTCAGCTGGCCGAGATCGGCATCATCCTTCTGATGTTCGGCGTGGGGCTGCATTTTTCGCCCAAGGATCTGATGCGGGTGCGCCGGATCGCCATCCCGGGGGCTCTGGCCCAGATCGCCGTGGCGACCGCGCTCGGCTGGGGCGTCGGTCGCCTGATGGGTCTGGGAGACGCCGAGGCCCTGTTGCTCGGGTTTTCCCTGTCGGTGGCCTCGACCGTGGTGCTGATCAAGGCGCTGGAGTTGCGCGGTCAGATGAAGTCCGAGGTCGGCGGCATCGCGACCGGCTGGCTGATCGTCGAGGATCTGGTGATCGTCGTCGCCCTGGTTCTGTTGCCTCTGGTGGTAGGGGCATCCGGCGACACCTTTGACTTGGCGAGCCTTGGCCTCAGCGTCGGCTGGACCCTCCTCAAGGTGGTGCTCTTCATCGCCCTGATGCTGATTGTGGGTGGACGTGTTTTGCCGTGGGTCCTGACCATGATCGCCCACACCCGCTCGCGTGAACTGTTCACCCTGGGCGTGCTGGCCATTGCACTCGGGATCGCCTGGATCGCCTATTTTGTCTTCGGGGCCTCGTTCGCACTGGGGGCGTTCGTGGCCGGCCTGGTCCTCAACGGCTCACCGCTGGGCCACAGCGCGGCGGAGAAATCCCTGCCGTTGCGGGACGCCTTCTCCGTCCTCTTCTTCGTCTCGGTCGGAATGCTGTTCGATCCGATGGTGCTGGTGCGCGAACCCTGGGCCGTGGCGGCGGTGCTGGGCATTATCGTCATCGGCAAGACCCTGGCAGCCTTGGCCATCACCGCCCTGTTCAAGCTCGACCGCGCCTCCAGTCTGACGGTTGCCGCCTCGCTGGCACAGATCGGCGAGTTTTCCTTCATCCTGGCGGGCCTGGGCGTCAGCCTCGGTGTGATGTCGGATGGAACCCACGACCTGATCCTGGCCGCCGCCCTGTTGTCGATTGCGCTCAATCCGGTGGTCTTCGCCATCACAGACCGGCTGGGCGCGCGCGAGTCACCGCCGGCAGAGGCCACATCCTAGGGCAGGCTGGCCAGGCTGTGGGTCTGACGAAGGGCGGCGGCCTTGGCCACCACCATCGGGCAGGCTGCCTTCCAATAGACGGCGTCATCATCGCGGCAGGCCGCGGCGCGTTCAGCCGCCCTCAGACGGCGCGCGGCCGCATTGGCCAGCAGGCGCGCATGCAGAGCCCGGGCGCTCGGCTCCTCCACACGCGGCGAACCGGGCGTGGCGACCGCATCTGCGGCGGTCGGGCGGATATCAGAGTGGGTGATCGAGATAAACATGGTCTAGGTCTTCCGCTGGGCTCACAATCTGGCTTTGCCAGACCGGAACGTCAGTTACGGACGCATCCTGCATCCGTGCATGGTTAACCCCTCAGCCCTGTGGATAGTTCCGTGATCTGTTCAAATTTTGGCAGGGATTCCAGTAGCTTGTGTTAACTTATCATTAATATTTGGACGCCCGCCTCGCCTGACCCTCGCGGGCTTTCTCTTTGATATTCCTGAAGAATGGCGAGCTGGGCTAGGGGCTTTTCACTCACAGGTTTCTCCCCATTCTGTCCAAGGCCAGATCCACAGCCCGATTCGTCGGGGACGGGATTCGGGTGCCCCTTTCGATCCCCCAGCCTTGCCGCCATAGCTGCCCCAACATGCGTCTCGACGAACGATTCCTTGATGAGCTGAAGAGCCGACTCCGCCCCTCGGAGGTCATCGGCCGCACCGTCAAGCTCAAGCGTCAGGGCCGCGAATGGGTCGGCCTGTCCCCCTTCACCAAGGAGAAATCGCCCTCCTTCTTCGTCAATGACGACAAGCAGTTCTTCCACGACTTCTCATCGGGCAAGCACGGCGACGTCATCACTTTCCTGCAGGAGACGGAACGCCTCAGCTTCATGGAGGCGGTCGAGCGTCTGGCTGCCGAGGCCGGCATGGCCCTGCCCGCCCCCGACCCCCAGGCGGCGCGGCGCGAGGAGGCCCGCAAGGGTCTGGAGCACTGGCTGGAGGAAGCCGCCCGCTGGTTCGAAGCCCAGTTGCGCCGTCCCGCCGGCCAGACCGCCCGTGACTATCTGGTTCGCCGGGCCCTGCCCGAGGACCAATGGGCCCGCTTCCGCCTGGGCTATGCCCCGTCAGGTCGCACCGCCCTGCGCGATGCCCTGGTCCAGAAGGGTGCCAAACCCCAAGAGCTGGTCGATGCCGGCCTCCTGATCCGCCCCGAGGACGGCGGTCAGCCCTATGACCGCTTCCGTGACCGCCTGATCTTTCCGATCACCGATGCCCGCGGGCGTCTGATCAGCTTCGGCGGTCGCGCCCTCGACCCCGAAGCCCGCGCCAAATACCTCAACGGTCCCGAGACGAGCCTCTTTCACAAGGGCTCGAACCTCTACGGCATGGCCGAGGCCCGAAAGATCCTGGCCCAGCCGGACGCCGATGCCCGCCTCTATGTCGTCGAAGGCTATATGGACGTCATCGCCGCCCAGCGCGCCGGCCTGGCGGCGGTCGCACCGATGGGCACGGCCCTGACCGAGGAACAGATGGCGGTGCTGTGGCGGGTCGCCCCGACGCCGGTGCTCTGTTTTGACGGTGACAACGCCGGACGACGCGCCGCCATGCGCTCGATCGACCGCGCCCTGCCTCTGTTGAAGCCCGACCGTACCTTTGATTTCTGCCTGCTGTCGGGAGGCCTCGACCCTGACGACATCCTGCGTGAGCTGGGTGCGCCCGGCCTGAAGAAGGCACTGGCTCAGACCACCCCTTTCTCGGCGCTGCTGTTCGAGCGTGAACGTGAAGAGGTCGGCACCCTCGATACGCCCGAGAAAGAGGCCAGCCTGGTCGCCCGCCTGCGCAAGGCGGCCGCCACCATCGCCGATGCCGAGCTGGCCCGCACCTACAAGGACTATCTGGTCAACGCCTTCTACGAGCACGTCCGGCCCAGCGAAGCCGAGCGCAAACAGGCTAACCGCGTTCAGTACCGCGACCGCCGCGCGCGCGCCGCCGCTGATCTGACCCGGGTGACCCCCGAGGCGCGCACCGCCGCCGCCACACTGTCACAGGCGCCTCGCCCACTGATCGCCGCCGTCGTCGAAGGGCTGATCGCCCATCCCGAGGTCGTGCGCGAGAAATCCGAGCTGCTGGGCGTCCAGGGCGTCGGCGACGACGGCCTGGATCGGCTGATCAATGATCTGATCCCGCTCATCGAAGACCTGGGTGACGCCGCCGAGAGCCTGGTGCGAGCCCGCCTGGCGTCCATGGGCCATGAAGAAACCCTGCGCCGGATCGAACGAACCGCCCCCCTGGCGCACGCCGGATTCCTGGATCGTACCCTGCCGGAGCGTGAGGCCGGGCGCGACCTGATCCGGGCTCTGGAGCTGGTCCAGCAGTCCGTCAGCCTGAGCCGCGCCCTGGAAGAGCTCAAGGGTGATCTGTTCGGCGGAGCCGCGCTCGATTCCGAGGCCTTTTCCCAGTTGAAGGCCGAACGCGACGCCGCCTCGCGGGCGCTGACCTCCGGCCAGCTTTGGCCCGAGGGGACGATCCACTAGCCGACACCCTGTCCAAAGCCTTGACAGACTGGCCCTGGCTCGCCATTTCGGGCTCTTCGGGTCTTTAAGCGTCCATGTGAGCGGTACGAAGGCGGCGGCGATAGTCCGGCCAGCCTCTCGAGGGCAAGATTGCCCCCCTCGCCGATGCCAAAGTCCGATGGTCGATGGCCTTTCCCAAGGCCCCGGTGCTGGTGGCGGCGCGGGGCGGTTTTGTCGTAGCTCGGACGTGCCACTGGCGCGGACCGGTTTTGGCAGCCGTTTCCGTTCTTCTGTTCAGAACCGTCGCCCGTCGGGATCGGCTGGATCACATTCCGTGCGTGCGGAACATCGCTGGGGCCTGACCCGTTGGCGATCCGCATGGCTTTCGCATCACCGGGTCGCATCCCGGTCGGAGACTTGAATGACCGCCAAAGCGGATACCCAGGAGCAGGACCAGACCAACGACGGTCCGCTGCTCGACCTCACCGACGCCGGGGTCAAGAAGTTCATCAAGCAGGCCAAGACCCGCGGCTACGTCACCATGGACGAGCTGAACAAGGTCATGCCCTCCGAAGAGGTGACCCCCGACCAGATCGAGGACACCCTGGCGATGCTGTCCGAAATGGGCGTCAACGTCGTCGAAGCCGAGGAAGACGCGCCCGAAGGCACAGAGGTCGCCAACCGCGAAGAAACCGCCGTCGTCGAGACGGAATCAAAACCTGCTTACGATCGCACGGACGACCCTGTGCGCATGTATTTAAGGGAAATGGGCTCAGTCGAGCTGCTCAGCCGTGAGGGTGAGATTGCGATCGCCAAGCGCATCGAGGCGGGCCGCGACACGATGATCCGGGGCCTGTGCGAAAGCGCCCTGACGTTTGAGGCCATCATGGTCTGGCGTCAGGAGCTGGAAGAAGGCCGCATTCTGCTGCGCGAAGTCATCGACCTGGAAAGCACCTATTCGGGCCCGCCGGTCGACAACTCCGTCCCGCGCCCTGAGGGTGAGGAAGAAGAGCCCGAACCCGAAGAGGCCAAGGCCGAAGAAAAATCCGAAGAGGGCGAGGGCGACGACGAGGACGACGACGACTTCGACGACGGCGCCGGCCTGTCGGTATCGGCCATGGAAGCCGAGCTTCGCGACGGCATCATGGAAATCCTCGACGGCGTGGCGTCGGACTTCGGGGCCTTTCGCAAGCTCCAGGACAAGCTGGTCAACGCCCGCCTTGAAGGTACCGACCTGTCCGACAAGGACCGTAAGGCCTACATCACGCTGACCACCTCGATCTCTGACAAGCTGAAATCCCTGACGCTGAACAATGCGCGGATCGAGGCCCTGGTCGATCAGCTCTATGCCATCAACCGGCGTCTGATCGGCCTGGAAGGCCGTCTGCTGCGCCTGGCCGACAGCTACGGCATTTCGCGCCCCGAGTTCCTCAAGGCCTATTTCGGCGCGGAGCTGAACCCGGCCTGGACGGATAACGTCAAGGACATGGGCGTGCGCTGGACCAAGTTCATGGAGAACGAGGCCGTCGCGGTGGCCACCATCCGGGGTGACGTCGCCGCCATCGCCACCGAGGCCGGTCTGCCCATCGACGACTACCGCCGCACCGTCCAGACGGTCCAGAAGGGCGAGCGCGAGGCCCGTCAGGCCAAGAAGGAAATGGTCGAGGCCAACCTGCGCCTGGTCATTTCCATCGCCAAGAAATACACCAACCGCGGCCTGCAATTCCTTGATC
>CAZYFY010000051.1:0-6807 GCA_964647275.1 uncultured Brevundimonas sp. | reverse complement strand
GCGCGCGGCTTCGGGGCCGAGGGCATCGGCCTGTGCCGGACCGAGCACATGTTCTTTGACGACACCCGGATCGCCGCGGTGCGCGAGATGATCCTGGCGGATGACGAGGCCGGACGCCGCGCCGCCCTAGCCAAGATCGAGCCGTTCCAGAAGGCGGACTTCGTTGAGCTGTTCAAGATCATGGCCGGGCTGCCGGTGACGATCCGGCTGCTGGACCCGCCGCTGCACGAGTTCCTGCCGCACAGCGAAGAGGACGTGAAGGCGGTGGCCGCCGCGACCGGGCTGGACGCCGACAAGCTGATGAGCCGGGCCAAGGCCCTGCATGAAACCAACCCGATGCTGGGCCATCGTGGGTGCCGACTGGGCGTGGCCTATCCAGAAATCTACGAGATGCAGGTGCGCGCCATCATCGAGGCGGCGCTGGAGGTGAAGGCCGAGACGGGCGAGGCCCCGCTGCCGGAAATCATGCACCCGCTGGTGGCCAAGGGGCAGGAGATGAAGTTCCTGCGCGAGCTGACCGACCGGGTGGCGCAAGGCGTGTTTGCGGATCGGGGCGACCGGCTGGACTATATGGTCGGGACCATGATCGAGCTGCCGCGCGCGGCGCTCCGGGCTGACGATCTGGCTGAATATGCAGAGTTCTTCTCGTTCGGAACCAACGACCTGACGCAGACGACCTTCGGCATTTCGCGAGACGATTCCGGGCGGTTCCTCCAGGCCTATCTGGACAAGGGCATCTTCGAGCACGACCCGTTTGTGCGGCTTGACCCGGAGGGCGTCGGCGACCTGATCAAGATCGCGGCGGAGCGTGGCCGCAAGGTTCGCCCGAACGTCAAACTCGGCATCTGTGGCGAGCACGGCGGCGACCCGTCGAGCATCGCCTTCTGTGAGGGGGCGGGGCTGGATTACGTGTCGTGCTCGCCCTATCGCGTTCCGATCGCCCGCTTGGCCGCGGCCCAGGCGGCTCTCAGTGCGCGCTCGGGCGAGGAGCGCGAAAAGGACCGGTAGCAAGATCAGCCGACGACCACCGGGTTGCGGATTGGAAGAACGCGGTTCACCTTCGTGGAACATCCAAGGAGGTCGGTCATGCGAACCCTGTTACCTGCCATTGCGGCGGCTTCATTCATCACCGGCTGTCAGCCAGCGGCTCAAACGACAGCCGGGGAAACACCGGCCACAGATACCGCACCCCCGGCTTCAGAGACGGCTGGGACGATACCGACCGACACGACGACCTATCCTGAGGGAGAGCCGCGCTGGATGCTGAGCGAAGACGGCGCGGAGCAATTTCTGGCCTTTGCGGTGCCCGAAACCGACGATGTCCGGCTGCTGATGTCGTGTGCGGAAGGTGCGCGCTCCGTCCGACTGTGGCGAACGACTTGGGAGGGCGATACGCCGGACTTCATCTTTAGCTCAGGCACTGCCGAGGGGACGTTCTCTGGGGTTGAAATCCCGGAGGGCATGGAACCCCAGCTCGAAAGTGCGGCATCGACGTCAGAGCCGGTCCTGGTTGCATTCCGCACCACCGGGCAACTGCATATGACGGCGGGCGGTGAGGCCCGTGATGTCAGTGCGGCTCCGGGAGCTCTCCCGCTGGTGAGTGCGTTCTTCGAGCATTGCGGATCATAGATCGCTTGCGGCAGGCTGACCCGCGCTAGCGCATGAAACAGTTGTCGCCAGTGTGGAGCAGCGCGACCTCCTGGCCGCCCGGCTCCATGACGCCGTAGATTCCACCGAGATCGAACTCGTCTTCCAGCGTGTCACGCGTGAAACCGGACACGCCGGCGGCCTCAAGTTCGGCGCGCGTGGCCTCGGCAGAAATGCCGGACATGGTCGTCAGGGCCTCGCTGCTTTCCCAGCCCGAGAAGGCACCTTGCGAGAACCAGAGACGAAGCCCCTGGGGGAAGTTCGCGAAACTCAGGGGCCCCGGGCCGCACTCGTCCATCTGACCCGTCTCCATTGCGGCTCCGACGAGGGCTGCGATCGCGGTTGTGGTTTCAGCCTGTGGGGCTCCGAAGGGAATCAGGCGTGTCGAGCCGGTTGTTTCATCGACCAGTCTCAGGCCCTCCGCATCCAGCGCGATAATCGTCGACGATGAGTCCTGCGGCGCCGGAGCCTCGGCAACCGGAGTTGGCGCCTCGGCAGCTGCGCCTTCAGCGGCGCGCTCCTGCGCCTGGGGTTGGCACGCCACCAGGGCGACAGCTGCGGTCAAGGCCAATACGCGTTTCATCCGGGATCTCCCGTCGGTTTCAACCGCCAGTCTAGGCGCTGGCCGGGCAATGGCCAAGCGCGAACGATATGACGTTCGACGAACAATGTATCATGTCAAAACAGAGACTTATGGTCCTGATTTCGCCCCGGAGGGGTCTTGGAAGGACCGTTGTCCGTTCCTATCTGGGCGACCTGGCTGGGTGGGCCGGTGGCGCGAAGAACGTCACTGAAACCAGCAAGGAAGAGTTTGTCATGCGTACTCTCGCTTTTACCGCCGTCGCCGCTGTTGCGGCTGCTATCGCCGCTCCGGCAGCGGCTCAGACCCTGTCCAACCCGACCTGGTACGGTTCGGTGGGCTATTCGAATCTGTCGAGCGACGACACCGATGTTGATCTGAACGGCCTGACCGGTCGGGTCGGCGCACGTCTCAATCCGTATTTCGGGGTTGAGGGCGAACTGACGGTTGGCCTCGGTGACGAGCAGATGGTGCCGAACGTCGACGTCCAACTGAACCACGACGCGGCCGTCTATGGTGTCGCCTCCTATCCGGTGGCCCAGAACTTCGAAGTCTTTGGACGCCTGGGCTACGGCACGACCGAGATCGAAGCCTCGGGCCTGGGAACGACCGCCACCAACAACAGCGACAGCTGGAACTACGGCGTCGGAGCCAACTATTTCTTCGACGGCGTGAACGGCGTCCGGGTGGACTATACCCGTCGCGATTTCCAGGATGACGCCGGCGAGGCGGATATCTGGACGATCGGCTACGTTCGTCGTTTCTAGGACAGGTTTCCTGTCATGAAATCAGGGGCGCGATGGGCAACCATTGCGCCCTTTTCATTTGTGCGCCTGCCTGGTCCGTCCTCTACTGGTTCCATTCATCGGGGAGGGGACCATGAGCCTGGACGTTGAGGTCGAAACCGCGCGCTGGCTGGCGACGATGTCGCCGCAAGAGGTCGAGCGGGCGATCAGCTATACGCAAGGGTCGCACTGGCTGATCCTCGGCAATCTGGTGGTCACAGCCGTAGTGGCCTGGCTGATCCTCAAGTCGGGCGTCCTGAGCGGAATGCGGGACAGGCTGGGACGCGGAAGGTCACGCCCCAATCTGACTGTGCTGCTCGTCGCCCTGGTCTTTTCAGGGCTGAATTGGGTGCTGGCTTTGCCGTGGTCCTGGTGGTCCGGGTGGCGTCGCGAAACAGAGTACGGCCTGACCAGCCAGCCGGTCGGCGGGTGGCTGGCCGAGGGAGCCATGTCGGCGGCGATCGGGGCGGTTGCCGCGGCCGTCCTGTTGATGGGGGTCTATTTTCTCATTCGTCGCGCAGGCCGGATCTGGTGGGCCTGGGCCGGTGGCCTGACCGCAGCCTTCATGGCGGTGATGCTGTTGGCGGGCCCCGTTTTCATAGAGCCGCTGTTCAATACCTACACACCCGCACCCGATGGCCCTGTGCGGGATGAGGTTGTCAGGCTGGCCGAGCGCACCGGTACGCCGTCGGACAGGATCTATATCTATGACGGCAGCCGTCAGTCAGACCGCTATACGGCCAATGTTTCAGGCCTGTTCGGAACCGCCCGCGTCGCCATGAGTGACGTCATGTTCCGGCAGGGCGCTGACCTGGCCGAGGTGCGCGGCGTCGTCGGCCACGAGATGGGACACTATGTGCACCGGCACGCCCTCTGGATGACCGGCATCTTTGGCCTTCTGGCCATGGCGGTGTTCTGGCTGGCCGACCGGCTCTATCCTGTGGCCCGGCGCTGGCTGGGAGCCAATAGGGTTGGCGAGGTCAGCGATCCTGCCGGATTGCCCGTGCTGAGCGTGGTGATCGCCTTCATCTTCGTTCTGGCCACGCCGATCATCAATACGATGGTTCGAACCATGGAAACGGACGCCGACCAGTTTTCGCTCGAGTATGCCAACGAGCCGGACGGACTGTCGGCGGCCCTGATCAAGACAGCCGAGTACCGGGCTCCCTCGCCGTCGTGGCTGGAGGAGTTTCTCTTCTATGACCACCCAAGTGTCGAAAACCGCATCCGCATGGCCATGCAGTGGAAGGCGGATCACCCACCCGAAGGCTAGAGACTTTCCGGGACGGTCAGTCCGGGACGTTCATTGTCCCAGATCATGTGCAGCACCGACCAGTGCCCGTCCGCGTCGCGATAGAGCTGGATCGAGTTGATGCCACGACGTTCGGGCGCTTCATCGTCGGGGTGGGTCTTGGCCTCATAGACCGACCAGACGTGGGCCATGTTGCCGAAGACGTCGATCCGGCGGGCCGTTTCGACCTCATAGAAGGCGTTGGCTGCAAAGAAGGGCGTCACGTCCTCGACGTAGGCTTCGCGGCCCATGATCTTGATCCAGGGAGTGGCGTCGGCGTTCAGTCCGGTCCGGGCCTGGCGGCTTTCGGGGTGGAAGATCAGGCGCTGAGTGTCCCAGTCGCGCGGGCCTGCGGGGCCGGAAATGCAGGCATAGAGGGCGTCGATCACGCTGCCGATTTCGGTCCGATCCAACATGGTCACCGCTTCCTCACGAAGACCGTGCCTGCCGAATAGCCCGCGCCGAACGAGCAGATCAGACCCGTGTCACCCGATTCAAATCCATCGTTGTGCAGGTGGAAGGCGATGATCGATCCGGCGGATGAGGTATTGGCGTACTCATCCAGGATGATGACGTTCTCATGCGGCTCGGGTTCGCGGCCCAGAACCTTGCGGCCGATGAACTGGTTCATATTGATGTTCGCCTGATGCAGCCACATCCGCTTCAGGCCGGTAGGGTCGATGCCGAGATCCCCGGCGTGGTTGACAATCATGTCCGACACCATGGGCACCACATCCTTGAACACCTTGCGGCCCTGCTGGACGAAGAGGCGGTCGGTCAGGGGATCGGCGGCCTCGCCATTGGCTTGCGCCGAATCGAGCGCCTGGGTCGGGCGGCCGGCCCGGTTCAGGAAGCCGAAATTGTTGCGGATGTTGTTGGAATATTCGGTCTTGAGGCGGGTCCCGAGGATGTCCCAGCCGCCTTCGGCCTCATCCGCGGCCTCAACGATAACGGCCGTGGCCACGTCGCCGAAAATGAAGTGGCTGTCCCGGTCCTTGAAGTTGAGGTGGGCCGAACAGACCTCGGGGTTGACGATGAGGACGGCCCGGCACGACCCGGAGGCGATGAAGTCAGCGGCGGTCTTGATCCCGAAGGTGGCAGACGAACAGGCCACATTCATGTCGAAGGCAAAGCCGCCGATTCCCAACGCCTGCTGCACTTCGATGGCCATGGCCGGGTAGGGGCGCTGCATATTGGAGGCGGCACATAGCACGGCGTCGATCTGGGACGCCGGCTTGCCCCAGCGAGCGATGGCATCTTCGGCCGCGCGCACCGCAATCTCGGCCAGGACCGAAATCTCGTCATTCGACCGCTCGGGCAGGTGAGGGGTCATGCGGGCGGGATCCAGGATGCCCGCCTTGTCCAGCACGAACCGTGACTTGATTCCCGACGCCTTCTCCACGAACTCGACGGAGGACGGTTGCAGGGCCTCAATCTCGCCAGAGGCGATGCTCGCAGCGTTTTCCGCGTTAAATCGGTCCACATAGGCGTTAAAGGCCGTTACGAGTTCAGCGTTGGACACGGACTGGTCCGGCGTAAACAGGCCGGTCGCGGCGATCACGGCTTCGCGCGTTTGGGGCATTGGTGGGTCCTTGGACAGAGGCAACCGGCCCCCTTAGCACGCCCCGCTGGCGATAGCGCCAGCGTCCTTGCAAACGCATATAGTGAAGCTTGGCCACCGTTTGGCCATACCGTTGCCGAAATGACGCGCCCCCCGCTCTTTGGGCCGGGTCATGGCTATCAATGCTTTGCATGACGGCCTCACCCGCTTATCAGTCCAATGATGGCGGGAGGGCCGCCTAAGCTTTTTTTCGAGGTGACTTCGATGAAGTTCGTTCTGGCATCGGCGTCTGCCGTCGCCCTGCTGGCGGCGGGTTCCGCCGCTTCGGCCCAAGAGTGGGTCTGGTATGAGGGCGTAAGCCCCTACATCAACATTGGTCTGTCGCGCTTTGAAGTGATGGCCGATTCGCCGGCTATCGGCGGTCCGGGTGATGTTGGGCTGAACTCGGTCACCGGCCGCGCCGGTCTGCGTTTCAACCGCTATTTCGGTGCGGAACTCGAAGCGTCGAGAAGCATCGACGATGAGGATACCCCGATTGGCAACGTGAGCCTTGATCGTCAGTACGCTGGCTATCTGGTGGCTGCGATCCCGGCGTCCAACAGCTTCGAGCTGCTGTTCCGCGTCGGCTACGGTGCCAACACCCTGCATGTGGATGGTCTGGGCGACTCTGAGTCGAACTCGATCAACTACGGCGTTGGGGCCCAGTGGTTCTTCGGCGGTGGTGCCAACGGCGTCCGCGTCGACTACACCCGCTTCGACAACCAGGACGACGGCTTCTACTCGGACGTCTATCCGGGCCCGGCCAATGGTGACGCGAACGTCTATACGGTTTCCTACGTCCGCCGCTTCGGTGGCCGTTGGGTGACCCCGCCGCCGCCGCCGCCGCCGCCGCCGCCGCCGCCTCCGCCGCCTCCGCCGCCTCCGCGGGTGCAGCCGACGTGGA
>CAZYFY010000050.1:0-7320 GCA_964647275.1 uncultured Brevundimonas sp. | reverse complement strand
AGGCCTCCTGGATAACCGCCGTCAGCGCCTTCTCCGCCAGCCGCCGCGGCTCCAGAAACCCTGGGAAGTAGCTGCCCTTGCGCAGCTTGGGGATGCGCAGTTCCACCGTCCCCGCCCGCGTCTCCCAGTCCCGGTCGCGGTAGCCGTTGCGCTGCGCCAGCCGCTCGGGGTTCTTCTCGCCGTGCGCCGCCCCGGTCAGGCCGCCCACCTCCAGCTCCATCAGCCGCTCGGCCGCAAAGCCAATCATCTCACGCAGAAAATCAGCGTCGCCGCTCTTCTCCATCAGCCCGCGAAGGGCGATTGTGTCTTCGGTCATCTTCGGTCCTCGGTTCAGGTTGAGCGTTGCAACCCAACCCTAACGAAGATCGCGGATGACCACCGCAGCGCCGCTCACTCGCTACGGCGCCCCGTGATGGGCGCGCTTCGCGAGCGGCGCTGCTACCGCCCGCGAGCTACACCACGTCCGGGGACACGACCTGCTGTTGTTGTGAAGTTACGAGCGCTCTTAAGGACGTCCTTACGAGTGCAGCATCACGCCCAAGCACCATCCGAACAAGGCGGCCCTCACCGGACGGGTACACTTCAGCGCTATTGGCCGACCCAAGCCCTGATGACGCAATTGGCAATCACGACCTGATGGCGGCTTTTGAGCATTCGTGCCAGCGTCTATCTGTCCCCAGATAGAGGCATTTCTTTGCTAGGATGGCGTTCTTTCTTGCCCTAGGTCGTGGTGAGGATTTCACGATCATCGCAGTTGGATTGCGATAGCGGCGATGGTGGCGAAGCCCATGACGTTGGCGAGCAGTTTGTCGTATCGGGTTGCGACGCGGCGGAAGTGTTTGAGCTTGTTGAAGAAGCGCTCGACGCGGTTGCGCTCCTTGTAGATATCCTTGTCGTAGTGGCGCCGGTTGCGCTTGGGCGGGATGACCAGGATCGCGCCGGCCTCCAGGACGGCGTCGTGGAAGTGGTCGGCGTCGTAGGCGCGGTCAGCCAGGACATGATCGGGCTCAAGACCGGCGATCAGTTCGCCCCCGCGGACGATGTCATTTTCCTGCCCTGGCCCGCCGATCAGACGCACCGGATTACCCAGACTGTCGGTGGCGGCATGGATCTTGGTGCTCAACCCGCCTCGGGACCGGCCAAGGCCCTGGGCATCAGGCCCCCCTTTTTCCGCCGCGCTCCGGCGGCGTGCTGATGGGCCCTCGAGATGATGGCGTCGACGCAGAGCCATTCCAGATCGGCCTGTGCGCTCAAGGCCTGAGGATATCGGCCAGAACGCCACGCTCGATCCCGTCGTAGTAGCGCCGCTTCACCGTCTGGTGGTGGCCCAGACGCTCGGGCAGGTCGCGCCACCGCGCCCCGGTCCGAGCCATCCACGGCACCGCGTCCATGAACCGCCGGTTGTTGCTTCTGGGGCCGCGCTTGCCCTTGCAGCCGCGCGGTATGAAGCCCGCCAGCCGGGCCCACCGCTCATCGGTCAAAAGGTCAGGATCAACGGCGACCATCAGGGCTGATCTCCAAAAATCAGCCTTGAATCACAAATGACCCCAGGCCGGGAATCCCTCCCCCCGTTAAATCCTCACTACGACCTAGGTCGCAACTGCAATTGCGTCGACAGCTCGGCCGCTCTGCTGCAGGAACCAGCGGTATGTCTCAGCCAGCCCCTGATCGAGCGACGTGGCCGGGCTCCAGCCCATCCCCCGAAGCTTCGCCGCGCTCATCAGCTTGCGGGGCGTCCCGTCCGGCTTTGACCGGTCGAACGCCAGATCTCCGGCGAACCCCACCGCTTCGCAGACCGCCCGGGCTAGGTCGGCGATCGACAGATCCTCGCCGGAGCCGACGTTGACCTGGGTCTCGCCGCTGTAGCCCTGCATCAGGAACACGCAGGCGTCGGCGCAATCGTCCACATGCAGGAACTCCCGCAGGGGGGTTCCCGAGCCCCAGACCGTCATGGACGGTGCGTTCGTGGCCTTGGCCTCATGCGCCTTGCGCATCAGCGCCGGGATCACGTGGCTGGACTGCAGGTCGAAGTTGTCGCCCGGGCCGTAGAGGTTGGTCGGCATGGCGCTGATGAAGTCGCAGCCGTACTGGCGACGGTTGGCCTGGGCCAGCTTGATGCCGGCGATCTTGGCGATGGCGTACCATTCGTTGGTCGGCTCGAGGGGCCCGGTCAGCAGGGCCTCCTCGATGATCGGCTGGTCGGCCAGCTTGGGATATATGCAGCTGGAGCCTAGGAACAGTAGCTTGGCCACCCCGGCGAGCCGCGAGGCCTCGATGACATTGGCCTCGATCATCAGGTTTTTGTACAGGAAGTCGGCCGGGTAGCTGTCGTTGGCCAGGATGCCGCCGACCTTGGCCGCGGCCAGGAACACCGCGTCGGGCTTGTAGTTCTGGACCCAGTCGTGGGTCTGGGCCTGGTTGGTCAGATCCACCGTCTTGCGGTCGGCGATCAGGACCTCGCAGCCCTCGCTCGCCAGTCGCCGCACGATGGCCCCGCCGACCATGCCGTTGTGGCCGGCGACCCAGACCCGCTTGCCCTGAAGCGGGAAGATGACCTCAGTCGCCATGGCCGCGGCCATCCCGCTGGACCCGGATCAGATCCTCCTGGACCATCTCCTCGCACAGGGCCTGCCAGCCGGTCTGGTGCACCCAGCCGAGCTTCGCCTTCGCCTTGCTTGGATCGCCGATCAGCAGATCCACCTCCGCCGGGCGGAAGTAGCGCGGATCGACCTCGACCCGGACCTTGCCGGTCGCAGCGTCCCGTCCGATCTCGGCGACCCCCTCGCCTTCCCAGGCAATGGTCACGCCGGTCTGGGCGAAGGCGTGGCTGACGAAGTCCCGCACCCGGGTGGTCACGCCCGTGGCCAGCACATAGTCGTCCGGCGTCTCCTGCTGCAGCATCCGCCACATGCCCTCCGCGTACTCCCGGGCATGACCCCAGTCGCGTTGGGCGTCGAGGTTGCCCAGGTACAGCTTGTCCTGGAACCCGTGCCGGATGGCCGCCACCGCCCGGGTGATCTTGCGGGTGACGAAGGTCTCCCCTCGCAGCGGGCTCTCGTGATTGAACAAAATGCCGTTGGAAGCGTGCATGCTGTAGGCTTCCCGGTAGTTCACCACCATCCAGTAGGCGTAGAGCTTGGCCGCCGCGTAGGGGCTGCGTGGATAGAATGGGGTGGTCTCGCTCTGGGGGACCTCCTGCACCTTGCCGTACAGCTCCGAGGTCGAGGCCTGATAGAACCGCGTCTTCTCCGTTAGCCCGAGCAGCCGGATCGCCTCCAGCAGCCGCAGCGGGCCGATGGCGTCGGCGTTGGCGGTGTACTCGGCGGTCTCGAAGCTGACCTGCACATGGCTCTGGGCCGCCAGGTTGTAGATTTCGTCCGGCTGGGTCTGCTGCACGATGCGGATCAGGTTTGTCGCATCGGTCATGTCGCCGTAGTGCAGGATGAACCGCTGATCGGGCTCGTGCGGGTCGTGGTACAGGTGCTCGATCCGCTCGGTGTTGAACGACGACGACCGCCGCTTGATGCCGTGCACCACATAGCCCTTGGCCAGCAGCAGCTCGGACAGGTACGCCCCGTCCTGGCCCGTCACCCCGGTCAACAACGCCACCTTGCCGTTCGACTCAATCAACTCACGACCCTCATTTTGCGCTCTCACGCGATATGCGCTTAGTGTAGCACCTTCTGTACCCCCGGATTGGGGGTTTCAAGGGCCATCAGCTCGTTCGCCAGATGGAACGTCAAGATGGTAGGCTACCGAAGAATACTATATCCGATCGAATGGTGCTGGGAATGCGTTTAATCCAAAAGGGGAGGATTCGCGTTTGTGCTGTAATTACAATCTGAACTCGCTATTCGGACTGGGCTGGGCGTAGGGGATGGCAATTCAGATCGTACCGGTCATCCTTTGCGGCGGATCGGGCTCCCGCCTATGGCCGATGTCGACCCCGGCCCTGCCGAAGCAGTTTCTGCAACTCATCGGTGGGCGCTCGACCTTCCAGATGGCAGTCGAACGGGCGTTCGGAATCGGTGGCGTCCAGACTATCCTGGTAGTCTCGAACATCCAGCACCACGACCACATCATGGGCCAGCTCGTAGACGTTTCCCGCACCGCTGAGATACTGCTTGAGCCCTGCGGCCGCAACTCCGCGTCCGCCATTGCTGCTGCTTGCGCCCATCTCGCGGAGGTCCATCCAGAGACGGTTGCCGTGTTCATGTCGGCGGATCACAACATTCCTGATGCAGCCGCATTCGCGCGGTCGGTTGAGGCTGCGGTCGGAGCGGCGAGAAATGGACGGGTTGTGACCTTGGGCCTTCGCCCCTCCTCTCCGTCCACCGCTTACGGTTACATCCTGCCGGAAGCCTCCACGGACCTCATTCAAACGGTTCGGGCGTTTGTAGAGAAACCTGACGCAGATACCGCCGCGCAGTACATGCGCGACGGCTACCTGTGGAATAGCGGAACATTCGTGGCGAGGCCGCAAACTCTCCTTGGCGAAATCGCGCGGTACGCCCCGGCGGTTCTCGCCGCCGCCCAATCGGCGATCGAACAGCGCACTGCGATCGGCGGAGCCTGGGAGCTGGGGCCGGCATTCGCGGACGCCCCATCCATATCCATCGACCATGCTGTGATGGAACGAACGGACCTCGCGTCGGTCGTTCCATCGAGTTTCGAATGGGCAGACGTTGGCGATTGGGAAGCAGTCAAGTGCGCGATCCCGGTCGATGACGACGGCAATGCCGTCACGGATCAGGTCCTGATGATCGAGAGTTCAAATTGCCTGGTGAACGCGCCGGCGGGCTCGAAGGTCGCGCTGATCGGCGTCAGGGATCTCGCCGTCATTGTCGCTCCTGACGGCTCAATCTTGGTTTGCGGCCTTTCCAGCACACAGGCAGTTCGGCGGGCGGCCGATCACTTCAAATAGCGTCACTTACCCCCACACATTCAACTGCGCCTCTCGCACGTACCGTCCGACCACATTCATCGAGGTCCAGCCACCCGCCGTCATGATCACCAGGATGTCGCGGCCAGCGCACATTAGGTCCTGGGCGGCGCCGACGCGCATGGAGTGGCCGGTCAAGGTGCGCCAGACGGCTTCGTCGAGGCCGGCGCGTTCGGCGGCGGCCTTGATGCGGCGGTTGACCGTCAGGGAGTCGATCGAGATGTGGTGGACGGTGGCGTTGATCAGGCGGCGGAAGACGTAGCCTTCCTCGACGCCTGAGGCCTCCAGCCAGCGGTCGAGGTGCGCCACCGACTTGGCCGAGAGGAAGGCCCAGCGGCCGTCGCCGAACGGGTCGTTCTTGGCGCGGCGGACGAGAATCTTGCCGCCGCCATTGGGCAGGCGGACCAGGTCCTCGACGGCGATGTTGACCAGCTCCGAGCGGCGGCAAAGGGTGTCGTAGCCGACGGCGATCATCGCCCGGTCGCGCAGCCCGATCAGGGTGTCCGGGCAGGCGGCGAGCAGTTGGTCGCGCAGGGCGGCTGTCAGGCCCCGCGCCTGCTTCGGCCGACGGACCTTGCCGCGCATGGCTCGGCGCAGGGCAATGGCTACTTCCTCGTCATCCACCGGACAGGGCGCGCGGATTAGGCGGTGGATCTTGCGGATCGAGGCGAGTCGACGCTTGAGCGTCGAGACCGACGAGCGCGGTGCGTCCCAGGCGATGAAGGCGGCCACCTGCTCCGGCGTCGACGGCGCCACCTCACAGTCGTTGGCGAGGCACCAAGTTTCGAAGATGGTCAGGTCGGCGTGATAGCCGCGGAGAGTATGCTCGGAGTAGGCGCCGGTGAGGCGGTCGATGGAGGCGCGCCATTTGTCGCCGGCACTTTTCAGTTGATACTCGTTCACTTGAGTCGCCCCTGCGGCACATCAGGTGATATATGTGGCACATAAAGTGCCACCTGTCGAGTTCTAAATGCTTACGGGACTTCAAATTCGAGCAGCGCGCAGCGCATTGCGGTGGTCGATCGTCGATCTGGCCGAGCGCTCTGGCGTGGCCGTAAGGACCATCAAGCGCCTTGAGCCGGTCGACGGCGTGCCGCCGAGCCGATCATCCACGCTCCTCGATCTTCAAAAGGCCTTTGAAGGCGCTGGCATCGAGTTCGTTGGCTCGGCGGATGATGGGCCGGGGATCCGGCTTCATTCTCCTGCCGGGGCTCACATAGGACCCTCCAATGGCCGATAGCTCGCCACCCTGGGTGCGACCACCCGCGCCGGAATTTTCCATTCCCGACGACATTCGCAAAGTCATGATGGATGGCTTCCTGACGTCGTTCGAAGACGCAAAGGCCTACGAACAACTGGTCCTGCTGTTCGCCCAGGATGTTCGCCCTGACGGCCACATCGAATGGCTTTGGGTGAAGGATGTCGCGGACTGTACATGGGACATCTATCGCGCCCGTCGCTCCAAGGCCGCCTGTCTGGCATTGGGCCGCAAGGACGCCATTCGTGCGATCCAAAAGGCCTATCTTCCCGATTCCAAGTTCGCTTCCGAGGCAAGCTTGATGGAGTCCGAGGACGAAGTGGATGACATCTTCCAGAGACTTGAGCCCGGCAACGAACCAGCGATGGATGGGAGTGACGATTTCGGCAGTTTCCCGATGATGCTCCACCGGTTTGGCCTGACCGAGAATTCCCTGCAGGATGTCGCCTACAGTAACCTCCTCGCCAAGATGGAGGCGTTCGATCGCCTCATCGACAATGCCATGGGCCGACGCGATTCCGTCCTTCGGGAAGTTGACCGGCGGCGGGAGATGGGCAGGCGAATGCGCCAGGCCATTCAGGCTGTCGACGAAGCGATCGATGCGGAATTTGAGTGACGACCTCGGATCGCAAACGGTCGGCCAATAGCGCCAATGCCGCTCACAGCACGGGGCCAAGGACCGAAGCTGGCAAGAAGCGCTCATCCCGGAATGCGCTGCGGCACGGCTTGAATGTGCCCCTGCCGCTGGATGAGTACGGCCCTGAGCTCTCGGCGTTGGCTGATCGTCTTCAGGGCGGGATCCCGGCCAAGGCCGGGGCCGCCAGACTGGCGGCGATCGCCCAGCTTCACCTGGAACGCGTTCGACGGATGAAGACGTTCATTCTGATAGGGGCCGCCGAAGCGCGCCGGGAGGAGGGTTCGATTTCGCCTGGCGGCGAGGGCGACGAGATCAGTCTTGCCGTCGCGGATCAAATCGCGCGGCTTCTGACCTTGGCCGGCTATGAACGCAAGGCCCTGTCCAGTCGCAAGCGGGCATTTCGGGCGCTTGAGGATTAAAATGTTGTTCTAGGTGGTGTGGACAAAGTGCCTGACCCACAGCCGGATGGATGCGACGAGGACG
>CAZYFY010000049.1:0-7930 GCA_964647275.1 uncultured Brevundimonas sp. | reverse complement strand
CGCGAAGCAAGGCATTGTACGGAGCCTGGTTGTGTGGGATTTGCCTCGGCTCCGCCGGAATGGCTCTGCACCACAAATTGTGCCACACGCTTGGCGGCAGTTTCGATTTGCCCCACGCAGCTACCCACTGCGTAATACTGCCTTATGCTTTGGACTACAATCGTCCAGAAATTCCCGACGCGATGGTAGCGATGTCGCGCGCCATGGGAGGTGTGGACGCTGCAAAGGGTTTTCGTGCACTTGCAAAAAAGTTGGGAGCCCCAACATCTCTTCAGGCATTGGGTTTCGATGAAGCAGATATAGCGCGCGCTGCCGAGCTCGCCACGGAAAATGCTTATTGGAACCCACGTCCAATCGAGAACGCGCCGATACGATCGCTTCTAACCCGTGCATGGAGGGGGGATGAGGTTTGAGAGACTTCGTCCGGCTGACGCATACGGCGTGGAAATAGCCCTTGCGGCGCCTTCGCGTGTGGCAAGCGGCGTCGGTGGAACAAACCCGCAGCTGGTTCAAATTGAGCTTTATGGCGTCTGGAAGCGCTGAGACCGGGGCGAACTGGTTCTCGTGCCTCGAAGAGCTACGTCGCCTCGCACCCGCACAGCCAGTAAAGGTAGTAGTCCGAAGATGAAAAACATCACCACCGCTGCTGAAGCGGTCGCACAAATCCACGATGGAGCCACCGTTCTGATCGGCGGTTTTGAACCGCACCGGGACTGTCGGAGGCCATTTGGTTTAAGTTACGCGGCCACGGCCGGTTGATCCAGTGCGGCGTAGTATTTTGCCTCGGCTTCGGCCGGCGGAATGTTTCCGATTGGCTCTAGCAGGCGCCGGTTGTTGAACCAGTCGACCCATTCGAGGGTGGCGAACTCCACCGCTTCATAGCTGCGCCAGGGGCCGCGTCGATGGATGACCTCGGCCTTGTAGAGACCGTTGATGGTCTCGGCCAAGGCATTGTCATAAGAGTCGCCCACGCTGCCCACTGAAGGTTCGATGCCGGCCTCGGCCAGCCGCTCGGTATATTTGATGGACACGTATTGGGCAGATTCAACCGGTCGCTGCAACACTTTCGATCATATCCGATTTAAGCAAACCGTCGAGCGCTTCTGCCGGCGTGCGATAACCCAGCGTCTTGCGAGGCCTGCTATTAAGGGCATGCGCCACAGCGCTGAGTTCATCGGCTCCGTGCTGGCTCAGATCTGTACCCTTCGGAAAGTACTGCCGTAGCAAACCGTTTGTGTTTTCATTGCTACCGCGCTGCCACGGACTTTGAGGGTCGCAGAAGTAAATATCGAGGCCAGTATCGATCCTGAGCTGTGCGTGTTGAGCCATCTCGGCACCTTGGTCCCACGTTAGGGATTGGCGTAGGTGCGCCGGCAGCTCCATGATCGTTTCGGCGATAGCATCACGGACTGCTTCGGCGCCATGCCCGGCAAGAGCAGGACCGTTCTTGACGGACTTGTCGATCCCGTGACCTTCCATGCGAGGCAGGTGCAGGAGCATTGTAAACCGTGTTGTACGTTCGACCAGCGTGCCGATCGCTGAACTGCCGAGACCCAGAATGAGATCGCCCTCCCAATGGCCAGGCACCGCTCTGTCGTCGATCTCCGCAGGACGATCGCTGATCATCAGTGCATCCCCGAGAAAGGATTTGCCACGGTTGCGAGCACGTTCACGGGGTAAGCGCAGCGCCCGTCCAGAGCGCAAGCAAGCCGATAATTCTCGCTTCAGAGCACCGCGGCCCTGGATATAAAGCGCCTGATAGATGGCTTCGTGACTGATGCGCATGGCCGGGTCCTCAGGGAAGTCCAGTCTCAGACGCCGCGCAATCTGTTCCGGGCTCCAAGCTTTGGACCAGCGTCGACTTTGCCGATGAACGGCCCGCCGCCCTTTCCATACCACGACAGGACCCTCAAAGGCGATGCCGTCAGGCGTTCCAATGAGGCCGGCGAGCCGGTCCTGAACGTAGTCACGAAGTGCCAGGTTGGTTGCAAGCTTTGCGGCTTTCGGCCGTCGTGCTGCCCGATCAGCATGCCATTGTGCGGTAATGGCCCGATAGTCGAAGTCGCCGCTGCGTGTCGCCGAATTGCGCCTGATCTCGCGCGAGATTGTACTGGGTGATCGCCCCAGCTTCCGTGCGATGGCGCGAACGCCACTGCCGCGAGCGCATTCCAATGCAATTTCCTCCCGTTCGCTGAACGTCAGGCTGCGGTTTTTGAGCGGTGTTGCTGAGGGCGATAGATGTGTGGGAGGCATGCCACCTGAACTCCGAAACCATCGGTTTCCAACGGGGGCAGAGACGCCAGCTTCCACAGCGGCATCCTCGCTGGACAAGCCCGCCGCCACTTCTCCCCAGAACCGACACAGGTTCTCACGCTGCCACACCGGTGGCCGACCTGGCGAGGATAACTTTTGCCGCGTCGACCGCTCCGACTTCCGTCTTCCCGTCACCATAAACACCTCCAAGTTTGGGGTGTTGCGCTGACCGGTTGAATCTGCCTTGGCTGCCCCTATCGCTGTGATGGACCAAGCCACCGCCATGCAGAGGCCGCCGATCATGCAGGGCCTGCTCCAAGGCATCGAGAACGAATCCCGCATGGGCAGTCCGTGACGCCCGCCATCCAACGATGCGGCGGGCATAGGCATCGATGACGAAGGCCACGTAGACGAAGCCGGCCCATGTGGCCACATAGGTGAAATCCGAAAGCCAGAGCCGATCGGGTGCCGGTGCGTGGAACTGGCGGTTCACCTGGTCGAGCGGGCAAGGAGCCGACTTGTCGCTGATCGTGGTGCGAACCGGTTTGCCGCGAATGACACCCTGCAGGCCGAGCTCCCGCATCAGCCTTTGCACCGTGCATCGCGCAACATCGAACCCTTCCCGCTGCATCTGTCTCCAAACCTTCCTGACGCCATAGACCGAGAAGTTCTCGGCAAAGACCCGCATGACCTCAGGCTTGAGGGCTTCGTCGCGTTGGGCACGTGCCGACAGCCGCGAGGGATCCCGGCGTTGGGCAACACGCTCATGATAGGTGGATGGGGCGACTGGCAGGACGCTGCAGATCGGCTCGACCCCATAATGCCCACGATGCTCGTCGATAAAGGCGATCATCGCTTCAGTGGGCGGTCGAGCTCCGCCTGGGCAAAATATGCGGAGGCTTTGCGCAGGATCTCGTTGGCCTGCCGCAGCTCCCGGTTCTCTCGCTCCAGAGCCTTGAGCTTCTCGGCCACCTCGCTGGGCACGCCAGCACGCCGGCCACCATCGACCTCGGCCTTCTTCACCCAGTCGTTCAGGGTGTGGGCCGAACAGCCAATCTTCTGGGAAACCGAAACCACGGCCGCCCAGCGCGACGGATACTCCCCGCCATGCTCCAGCACCATCCGCACCGCCCGGGTCCGCACCTCGGGGGAAAACTTGTTCGTTGTCTTGCTCATCAGGCTCTATCCTACTTGGGAGTTAGAGCCTCCGACAGTCCCGGTGCGGTTCAGTTTCGGCGGCTCAGGTGCGCCCATCGAACTGGTCCATGCCCTGATCGATCATGGCGCGAAGGACCTGGTCGTGGTCAACAACAATGCCGGGACGGGCGATGTGGGGCTTGCCGCCCTGATCCGCCGCCGACGCGTGCGCAAAATGATCTGCTCCTTCCCGCGCTCGTCCGATCCGCGTGCGTTTCACGAGCTTTACAATGCCGGCGAGATCGAGCTTGAAGTCGTGCCGCAGGGAACGCTCGCCGAGCGGCTGCGGGCCGGCGGTTCGGGCGTGCGGGCATTCTTTACCCGGGCCAGCGTCGGCACCCCGATTGCGGACGGCAAGGAGTCGCGCGAGTTCGACGGCGAGACCTATGTGATGGAGCCGTGGATCAGGGGCGATTTCGCGCTGGTGAAGGCGGAACGTGCTGACCCCTACTGTTGATTGGCACGTAAACGGGGTCTGCCTCACTTTGTGTGGTGAATAGATCGTTAGCAGGCACTTCGCTATTGGCGTGCATGAGAACAAAATCAAAATGGTCGCCCGGTCCGGGCATCAAGGTCCAAAGCATCGCAACCAACGGCGACGGTGACTGGGTTGTGTCGGCTTGCGGACCATCCTCGGGCATTTGTCCAGATTGCAGGAAACAGAGCGCACGTCGGCACGGCTGGTCGTACCGCAGTCTTCAGGACCTGCCGATCCAAGGCAATGAAGTGACGGTAAGGCTTCGGTTGAGCCGCTGGCGTTGCAGTTATCGGCAGTGCGGGCGGCAAACATTCTCGGACCCGATCCCGGATATTGCCTCGCCCTACGCCCGCAGGACAAAGAGGGTCGCCAACATAGTCGGCCTTCTGGGGCACGGCACAGGCGGACGCCCGGGAGAGCGCTTGATGAACCAGCTCGGGATGCCGGTCAGCGACGACACCATCCTTCGGCACTTGAAGCGCATGGCTTTACAGATCGACGACGAGCCCCCCGCTCGGATCATCGGTATCGATGACTGGAGTTGGAGGAAATCGTGGCGCTACGGCACGATCATCGTTGATCTCGAGCGCCGAAAGGTCATGGACATTCTCGAGGACCGGAGCGTGGCGAGCGTTGCACAATGGTTGAAGCGGCATCCCTCCATTGAGGTGGTCAGTCGAGATCGATGCGGGCTATACGCGCAGGCTGCTCGTGAAGGTGCCCCGCAAGCGTCTCAGGTGGCTGACCGCTTTCATCTCTTCCAGAACCTGCGTCTTGCGATCGAGGAACAGATGAGCCTCTCCGGCCGAGCTACAGGCAGGGCACTGCTGCCAGACGAGGACATCGAGACTGATCATGACGATCGAGCTTTGCATGAGGAGGCGCCTGGAATGCGGTTGCGCAATCAGCTTCGACGGACACATAGGCAGTCCCGGAAGGAGGTGTTCGAGACGGTGCACGCCTTGAGCAAAGAAGGCCTGACCTGCTCGGAGATTGCGCGTCGCACTGGATATGGCCGCCGCAGCATCGCGAAATGGCTGACGTTTGAAACGCCACCCGACCGACGCAGGGGAGCGTTGCAGCCGACATCTCCCCTGTATTTCGAAGCCTTTCTCACCCAATGTTGGAAGGACGGCAACCGCCGTGGGCGGCATCTGTTTCATGACATCAAGCATCGCGGGTACACCGGCAGCTTTTCCAATCTTGAACGCCTCCTGGCAACCTGGCGCCGCGCCGAGAGACCGGAATCGGATAAGGATAAGGATAAGGATAAGGATAAGGATGATGCGGCGCCGGCTCGGGTTGGCGTCGTCGACAGTACATACGATAATGCGCCTGTGCGTGATCCGCACACTGGCCACTGGATCTCGCCGGTTGTCGCCGCTGCTCTCTGCATCAAGCCGCGCGGCGCGCTGACCGTCAATCAAGAGCGGAAAGTGGACGCCCTCAAGCAGGGATCAGATACCTTTGCGACTTTGCGCAGCTTATCCATGCGGTTTCGCGGAATATTTCATAGCCGAAATTCGGCAAGGCTCGAAGATTGGATTGATGATGCCATTCATTCTGGCCTGGTTTTCCTGGCCCGTTTTGCCCGCGTCCTTCGCCGCGATATCGACGCCGTCTGTAACGCCATCGACCTGCCTTGGAGCAATGGTCAAGCGGAAGGTCAGATCAACCGACTGAAGACGATCAAGCGCGCTATGTATGGCCGAGCGGGTGCAGAGCTTCTCAGAGCGCGGATGATGCCCATCCAATTGTCCGATCTCCACACAAAGTGAGGCAGACCCCAGTTAAGTGCAGTACGACAACGGCATCGCCATCGGCCAGCAGATTTCCGGGGCGTCACGCACTTCGCTCTTTGCCGCAGCTTCTGCGGCAAGCTCCGAGGCCGGGCGCCATTCGCCGCGTAGTTCGTCATAGACATAATCATCGTCATCGCTGGTCATGGATGTTGCTATTGCAGGTGCGAGCCGGCTTACCAATCCTCATATCGCGATTGAGGCCGGGCAGGTGGGAGCACATCGAGTGCGGTGATGCAGATCGGTCATCCGGTGAACGATCGGATGGTGTGTGCCGTCCGGTTCGCGGTCCTTTGCTGTTGCAGTCGTTCCGGTCAGCACCCATGCCGGTCATCCCCTCGGGTTTGTGGAGCGGTCTAAACCGGCAGGCGTCGTCTTCAAGGCCGCTTCGCGCCGCGTTTCGGCCAGGGTCGCCGGTCTCGTCACGCCAGGCCCGCGCCCTGCGCGAGGGCTGTCGCCCTGCTGGTTCGCAAACCTGGCCTGCTCGCCCCTGTCGCCCCCCGGACCCTGAAGCCGCCGCTGGCCTGCCGGTTTTCTTTGACCGCACCCGAAGGGACGACCGGCATGGGGCCGGTCCGAGCCTTCGGCGCAGAAAAAGGACCACTCATATGACCAGGACCACTAGCACCACCCGCTCTTCCTCCAAGGGCGGTCAATTCCGCAAGGGCACCACACTTGAAATGGTCCGGCTTGCCTGCCCGGACGCCAACCAGGCCTCTACGATCTCGGAAAGCTTCGGCCTTCCCGTTCTCGACAGCAACGGTATCCGTGAGCTGCACGAGCGCCTGATTATGGAGACAGCTGACAGTCTCGGCGAAGGGCTGGGGGAACGGGCCATGCAGATCCACCTGCAGCGGATTGTGGGCGCCTATGTCGGGTCCGCCCATGGCGCTGGTCAGTTCTATAGCCGGGCGGTGACAGAGGCCCGCGACGCCACGGCCAAGTCCGCCAATGACGCCCGAGACGAAGACGTGGGTGGTCCGGTCGGCTTCGACAGCGCCGCCCAGCGCAAGCGCGAATTCGCGGCCGATATGGGCGTTCAATCTCACGCCCTCAGAATGGCAGCCGAAGGCGCCGTCGCGGCCTACGCGGTCGTCATCGGCGAAACCTGGAAGCCCTTCGAGCGGACCGTCGAGAACCCGGGCCAGACCGTCGACCGCAAGGCGGCTGACCTGCAGATGGCGGCGCTCGGCTGAGTCGCAATTGGGCGGGGCGCCGGCTCCGCCCATACGCACTGAAGCGGACCGTCGCAAAGTCACCTCATTTCGGTCGATCCTGATTTATGGGTTCACGTCCTAATTGGACGTGCCAGAGCCGCTATAGCGTTCTATCTCTTCGAGCAGTGCCCGCAGGCCCTCGACTTCGTTGATCCTGTCGCGGTGTTTCTGAGCGATCCGTTCGCCCGCCTAGGCAGTATCTTGCGCGTCGGTGATACCCGACCTTCATCATCATGACGATCAGGGCGCAGCGGTTTCGACACCAGTCAGGCTCCTGCAGCCTTGTCAGTTATTTGTCCCAGTCGGCCCCATCCGCGGTCCAATTCCGCTCTCTTGTGATGGCGTCCTGGCCCGGCTCCGGATCTTCCACGATCAACCCACGAGGGGTCCGCTACGCAAGCGTGCGGCCGCGCCGGCTCCGCCTCTGCGGTGATCGCGCCCGGGCGCCGGACCTTTGAGGAGCCATCGAGCGGGATTGGCCCGTTCCAAAGATGGAGCCCTCAGATGTCGCACAACCTCGAACTCGCCCAGAAGCACGCCTGGAACCTCGCCCGCACACTGATGACCACCGTGATCCTCTTCCAGTCCGACGACGAATATGGCGTGCTCCCCGAAGAGGAGCTCGACGAGGGCGAGGTCGCGGTACTCTACATCTACGATCCTTACAGCGGGGGCCGGTCGGTCCACTGAACCGGCCGTTCTCCGGACAGCATCCGGGCGGCGCGCTGCGCCGCCCTTCTTCTTGTCGATGCGCCCTCGATCCCCGTCCCTGCATCGGTCTTGCCGGACCCGGTGCATCGCGCAACGGCTTTGCCGTCCTCCTCTCTCGTTCCGGCCCCTGTCGGGGTGCGCGATCCCCCTGACCGGTCCGGCTTGTCGCCCGCCGTGACGGGGCCGCGATCGGCGCGGCCTCCACAATGGAGGTTTATGAAAATGAGCAGGAAAGAGAAAAGCGAAACCCGCGTCGACATCTACGCGCGGATCAC
>CAZYFY010000048.1:0-8805 GCA_964647275.1 uncultured Brevundimonas sp. | reverse complement strand
GCCTGATCGAGTTCTTCTCCTTCATGCTGCGCCCGATCACCCTCATGCTTCGTCTGTTCGGCAACATGATGGGCGGCCACATCGCCCTGAAGGTGTTCGCCGGTTTCGTCGCTACTGCTGTGATTGGAGCCGCCGGTGCCGCCGGCTTCTTCATCGCCCCGCTGTCGCTGGGCATGACGGTTGGCCTCACCGCCCTGGAATTCCTCGTGGCCTTCCTTCAGGCCTTCGTCTTCGCTGTTCTGACCTGCATCTATCTCAATGATGTGGTCAACCTGGGTGAAGGCCACTAAGGCCACCCAGTCCCTTCCCACCAACGACCAATCAACTAGGACTTAGAACCATGGAAGCAGAAGCCGCCAAGCTCATCGGTGCCGGCATCGCGATGTCGGGCATGATCGGCGCCGGCATCGGCGTCGGAAACATCTTCGGCAACTTCGTCGCGGGTGCCCTGCGCAACCCGTCGGCCGCCGCCTCGCAGGTCGGTAACCTGTTCGTCGGCGCCGCCCTTGCCGAAGCCCTGGGCATCCTGGCCTTCGTCATGGGCATCCTGATCTGGATTTCGTAATCCAGTCTGAAGCGGTCGGCCCACCCGCCGACCGCGCCCTGCCTTTCTGACGTAGAGACCGATGGCTGATCCTCACGCCCCCGCCGCCGCTGACGCCCATGGCGCTGCGGCTGACACGCACGCCTCCACCGAAGCCGACCACGGCTCCGGCGGTTTGCCGCAATTCGAGTTCCAGCACTGGGGCGGCCAGATCATCTATCTGGTCTTCCTGTTCCTCGTTCTCTACCTGCTGGTCGCCAAGATCTTTGCGCCGCGTATGCGCAAGGTGTTCGACGAGCGCGCCGAGACGATCGGCAAGGCCATCGAGGATGCTCGTCGCGTCCAGGACGAAGCCCAGAACCAGGCAGAAGCCGGACAATCCGAACTGGCCGAGGCCCGCACGGCGGCTCGCCGGAGTGCCGACGCGGCCAAGGCGCGCGTCAACGAAGACATTGCCCGTCGCACCGCAGAGGCCGAAGCTGTCCAGGCTGGACGCATCGCCGAGGCCGAAGGCCGCATCGGCAAGATGCGCGACGCCGCCATGGCTCAGGTCGAGGCTGTTGCTGACGACACCACCAAGGCTATCGTCGAGAAGCTGACCGGCAAGACGGCCACCGCCGCCGAGCTGAAAGCGGCCAAGGGAGCCGCCTGATGGAATTCTTCAACCCCCACCTTTATGACCTGGCCAACCCCGAGCTCTGGGTTGCCGTTGGTCTGATCCTTTTCTTTGTCGCCGCCTGGTGGATGGGCGCGCACAAGACCGTAGCCGCTGCGCTCGACGCCAAGTCCGCCAAGATTCAGTCCGACCTGGACGAAGCTGCCCGGCTGCGCGCCGAGGCCCAGGCCATGCTGGAAAAGCTGCGCGGCGAGCGTGTCGAGGCTGAGGCTCAGGCCAAGGCCATGCTCAAGGCGGCCGAGGAAGAAGCCAAGCGCCTTCAGGTCGAGGCTGAAGCCCGTCTGACGGAAAGCCTCGCCCGTCGTGAGGCCCTGGCGGAGCGCCGTATCGCACAGGCCGAGGCCCAGGCCACGGCTGAGGTGAAAGCCGCCGCAGCCGAACAAGCCACCGCAGCGGCCGAACGTGTTCTGGCCGGGCGTCTGGCTTCGGGAACCCCGGACCCCCTGCTCGACCAGGCCATCAGCCAGATCGGACCGCGCCTCAACTAGGCGTATCGCCGATCACAGAGATTGAGGCCCGCAGCACGGCTGCGGGCCTTTTCTTTTGCCTATTCGGCAATCGGAAGGTGGCGCTTGAGATGGCCCACGTCGCCGTGAAGCCGGTCAAACACACGCCCCAGCACAATCCCGAAGATCACATTGGTCACCAGCATCCATGCCATGGTGCCGAACCCGGCCTCCAGGCCAAAGATGCCCAGCCCCGCCAGCGGCATGATCGTCAGGCACATGACCAGCCAGGTCGCCACCGCAAACAGAATGCCCTTTGCAGCCGGCGTATCTGTCGGAATCCGGGGGGCCAACATCGCAAACAGGGGCCCCAGAACCAGGGCTCCGACGACGAAGTGGATCAACCACCCCACCCAGATGTGCCCGAAATTCTCGCCCAGCACATTGCCGGACATGAACGCCAGCAGGGATGCAAAACTATGAAACAACCGGTCGCCACCCGGCGTATGCATCATGTTCTGAACCAGGTTCCCGATCAAATCGACCGCCGACACCACGACGGTCGCGACAAAACCGGCGATCGTGCCTTTCTGAATGCGTGAACTCATGTTCGTCTCCCAAAGGCGCGTGGCCGTCGGAGAGGGCATTGCTTGCATTCGCCCCGCCACGCAAAAGCTCGCGGGCACACGCTTTCAGTCGTCGTTACCAAGGCTCGGCGGCAGAAAGCACGCATCCACAAGTCGACGTGACCCGGAGTCTAGGCCCAATTCTGCCGGATTGGAAATCTGCGCCGATCAAGATGTTGGGAGCTTGGCCGGACGCCCGGAACTAGACACCTGCGCGGTGGCCGCGCGCCAGGTCCCGCACACGGCGGCGCCAGCCCGACAGGACCCGTTGGCCACGTCCCAGCAACAGCCGCTCGATCCGCAGGAACTGCTGCCAGAAGACCGGCGCAAACTCGGGACGCTTCCGCATCAGTCGGCGGAACGGCATGACCCAGTTCGGACGGGCCTGCTGCATGCGGATAAAACGACGCTTGGCCCAATAGGAATTGCGCAGGATCAGCATCAGACCGACCACCGAAATCGGCAGACCGAACGGCCCCGGCAGCGGTGCGATCAGAATACCGAGCGCCACCAGAACCGCGCCTGTGGCCATCGCAACCCAACGCAGAAGCCGATGCAACAGACCCCCACGCGCCCGACCCCTTGTGAGGGTCGGCAGGGCGGCTGTCTCAATCGTCATGGCCATCGTCATGGCTGGTGTCCAAGGGTCTTGCGGTCTTGTCGGGAAAACGCCCCACGTCGGTAATGGTGCCGCTAACTCCATCTGGGAAACCTTGCGGCTCCCGTAAAGTAGCAGACGACCGCTTTACAAAGGTTTCATGCGGCGGATTCGCGGCAGAACCGCGCCGGATCGACGGCGAGGTGATTAAATCTCGGCAACGCGCGGCCGCGTCAGGCCTTCCAGATCGGCCCCAGTTCGGTGCCCAGAACCTCGAACTCGCCGCGGGCCATGTTCCAGTAGCCCACGACCTCGGCCTGTTTCGCTGGATCCAGAAGCGCGGCACAGGCCACGGCAAAGCTGGCCGGAGCCGAGCCCGGTGCGGTGGCCACGACCCCGTCCGACACGGCGTGCGCGACATCGCGATACTGGTCACCGCCAGAATACTCAGCCGCATTTTCCGACAGGAACGGCCCCGAATTGGAGGTGTGTGGACGCGCATTCAAAACACCCGCGCGCGCCAGAGCCAGCGTCCCGGCACAGATCGCCGCCAGGGGGCGTCCCTCGTCGGCCCGTCGACGCAGGCGCGATGACAGGGCGTCATCGTGAAAGCGCATCCAGGCATCGGATCCGATGATCACCACCAAATCGGCCTCGCCCACATCGGCGGTGTCGAAACCGGTATCCACGTCGATCATGATGCCGCCCATCGTCTGAATGGTCTTGCCGTCCGGGCTCGCCGTGCGAATGCGGGCACCGAAATACTCTTTCAGGATGGGAAGAACCGGTCCGTACTCCCAATCGGCCGCGCCGGGTTGCAGCAGGATGACAACGGACTTGCTCATTCAGATACTCCTTCAGGGCGAACGACATGCCAAAGGGCGGTAGAAAACGCGGCCAGTAGCGGGAACTGCATGAAGGCCAGCACACCGGCCCAGATCCAGTCGATCCAGCCGTCGGAATTTGGAACGAGCAACGCATTCAGGGCCAGCAGGATCGACGGCAACAGCACGACCGCGAGCCCCACAGCCGGTTTCAGCCCCGAACCTCGGGTCCAGCCCAGGACAGCCAGTGAGATAACGCGCCGCTCGGCCACGCTCGCCGGCCCGGCAGGCAACAGCCGCGCTGTCAGCGTCAGCATCAGCAACAGGGCTGCCACCTCAAGAGCCAGAAGCACAAATGCCTTCCACCCCCCAATGACAGCGGCACTCTGGACCACCATGGTCAAATCGTCGCCCGCCCCCAGTCCGGTGGCACCTGCGGTGCCAATCAGAACCAGGCCCAGGATCATCGCGATCAGAGCCAGGAACAGGCTATTCAGGGTACTCGCGCTCAGCACCCGGATCGAATCCAGGCCTACTCCGGCCACGCCGGTCCGGCCTTGCGCCGCGCGAAGCAGACCCGTCCACCCCACCAGCAAGGCAGCCAACTGGCCGATCAACAGCGGAATCGCCGCGCCCATAAGCAGAACAGCGTCGCCGACGAAGTTCGGCACCAACAGGCCCAGCAACAACAACCCGCAGGCGATCGGTCCCCGGCGAACCGTCTGAACGGCCCGCGACGGCACTGTCGCCAACAGCTGCCGAAGCCCCAGGTGTCCGCTCATCATCGCTCCCGACTCAACAAAGGGGCTCGACCCCGCGCCGAAACCTCCTAAACAGCCGCGCATGACTGTGAAACCCGTTCATGTAATCGGCGGCGGCCTGGCCGGCTCCGAAGCTGCCTGGCAGATCGCCAATGCCGGCGTCCCCGTTGTCCTGCACGAGATGCGACGAGCCGGCGTGAAAACGGATGCCCACCACACCGATGGCCTGGCCGAGCTGGTCTGTTCCAACTCGTTCCGGTCAGACGACTGGGAATACAATGCGGTCGGTCTGCTCCATGCCGAGATGCGCCTGCTCGACAGCCTGATCATGTCGTCCGGCGACGCCCATCAGGTGCCGGCTGGCGGGGCGCTGGCCGTCGACCGCGATGGCTTCTCCAACGCCGTAACTGACAAACTCCTGGCCCATCCCCTCGTCACCGTCGTGGGCGAGGAGATCGCCGGCCTGCCGCCCGAGGACTGGGACAATGTGATCGTCGCAACGGGTCCCCTCACCTCGCCGGATCTGGCCGACGCCATCCTCAAGCTGACCGGCGAGGAAAGCCTCAGCTTCTTCGACGCCATCGCCCCCATCGTCCACGCCGACAGCATCGACTTTGACATTGCCTGGCGTCAGTCGCGCTACGACAAGGCCGGCCCCGGCGGCGACGCCGCCGCCTACGTCAACTGCCCGATGACCAAGGACCAGTACGAAGCCTTCATCGACGCTTTGCTCGACGGCCCCAAGGCCGAGTTCAAGGAGTGGGAGAACGTCCCCTACTTCGACGGCTGCCTGCCTATCGAGGTCATGGCCGAGCGCGGGCGCGAGACCCTGCGCCACGGCCCCATGAAGCCCGTCGGCCTGACCAATCCGCGCGATCCGCTGGTCAAGGCCCACGCCATCGTCCAGCTGCGACAGGACAATGCGCTGGGCACCCTTTTCAACATGGTCGGCTTCCAGACCAAGCTGAAGCACGGAGCGCAAGCCGAGGTCTTCCGCATGATCCCGGGCCTCCAGGACGCCCAGTTCGCCCGCCTCGGCGGCCTGCACCGCAACACCTTCCTGAACAGCCCCAAGCTGCTCGACCGCCAGCTTCGCATGAAGGCCATGCCGCGCCTGCGCTTCGCCGGTCAGGTCACGGGCGTCGAGGGCTACGTCGAAAGCGCCGCCATGGGTCTGTTGACCGGTCGCCTCGCCGCCGCCCAGGCACTGGGCAAACCGCTGGAGGCCCCGCCGCCCGAAACCGCCATCGGCGCCCTGGTCGAACACATCACCGGCGGCCACCTCGAAGGCTCCAAGTTCCAGCCGATGAACATCAACTACGGCCTCCTCCCGCCCCTGCCGGCGCCCAAGGTCGATGAGGCGGGCAACAAGATCCATCCCAAGGACCGCGGCCGGGCGAAGAAGCGATCGCAGAGCGTGCGGGCAATGGAGGCGATGAAGGCGTGGCGGGATTGGGCCGGATGACGAAGATCGAGATCGCTCGGTTTCCCGCCAAGGGGCAGCGTGCGTACGAACATCTGCTCCCAATTGTCGAGGTGCTGATCCAGCACGGGAACCGCTTGGCCATGGGGCCTGACTGGGTCGCGAATACCTACGGCTACCGTTTCCGAATGAACGCGAAAGACGGATGGGTTTGCGTGTTGGAGAACCCAATCGATGTCGAACTTATTCGCTCCAGCTTTATCCTGCCGTCCTCGATTATCGTCGCTGAAGATGGCCGCTCGATCTTTGACAGAGATTCCTGGATCGAGATTCAAGGCGGGATGGCGCCAGTCCCAGTCGCCCCGCAGGGCTCGCCCGGATGAGGGGGTGAACGCTCCGTCCGCTTATCATCGAGCGCGCTCGACATGAGACCGCTAGAACCCGCCCGCGCCGCCCTCCGCGCCCACGTCACGCGCCTGTTCAACGACGCCTCCAAGGGCGAGCGCCCCGTCACACGCCGCGCCGACGCCCTGTTCGCCCCGGACTCCGTCGCCTGGCGGGTCCACGGCGATGTGGTGACCATGCTGATCGGCGGCGTCGACAGCCTGTTGCTCCAGATGCTGCACCCGGCGGTGCTGGCCGGGGTCTGGGACCATTCGGATTTCAGAAACGACATGATGGCCCGCCTGCGGGCCACGGCGAAGTTCATCGCCCGCACCACCTATGACCACGCCGATGAAGGGATGAAACTGATCGACAAGGTCCGCAGCATCCACGATCACATCCACGGAACCCTGCCGGACGGCACGCCCTATTCCGCCAACGATCCGCGCCTGCTGGCCTGGGTCCATGTGGCCGAGGCGGTCAGCTTCCTCGACGCCTGGATCGCCTATGGCGAGCCGCGCATGAGCCGTGCGGCTCAGGACCAATATTTCCGTGAATTCGCCGTCGTCGCCCGCGCACTGGGGGCCGATCCGGTCCCTGAAACCAGAGCCGAAGCCGATGCCCTGATCGCCGCCATGCGACCGAAGTTGAAGGCGGATGATCGTTCACGAGAGGTCTGCGCCCTGGTTCTGGATCAAACGGTCGGCCCGCCCACGGCGGCCATTCCGTCAAAGATCCTGATGCAGGCAGCGGTGGACCTGTTGCCGGACTGGGCCCGTCAGATGCACGGACTGTCAGCATCCCGCGTCTCTCGCCCGGCGATCCGCGAAGGGGCGCTGGCCATGGCCCGCACTTTGCGCTGGGCCTTTGACGGGTCACCCAACCGGCGGGTGCTCCCGCCGGGACGGTTCATGGACCGCTAGGCCGCCAGCGTAGTCGAGCCGGCATCGAGCCAGCGACGCGCGGCGCGCTGGGCCTCGGCCACGTCGTCACGCTCCATCTCGTTCGCCAGTTCGCGGCGGTAGAGGCGTGCCTCTTCCGAACCCTTCATGGCGGCCAGATTAAAGATCATGTGCGCCGAGACGAGATCCAGCGGCGCTCCATTCTGGCCGGTCGAATACATCAGACCCAGCTTGAACAGATCGTCACCGGACATTTCCGGCGTCGGCAGGGGCAGGCTTTCAGCCGTTTCCATCTGCGTTTCCATCGTCATTCCCTCTCAAGGACCCTTCTGGTCCCGTCCTGATGACGTGATGAAAGCGCCTGTCTCCTGAAAGTAGAGTTAACTGGAAACGCCGATTCGAGGGTTTTTCGCTAAGAAAAAGTGAAATCCAATCAGTCTATTAAGGCGTTGGATAGACTCTGGAAAGTCCTGATTCACACTTCGCGTTGACCGAACAGTACCCGGCGGGCCTGGTCGGCCCCCGCCCCCGGTGCGGCGAGATTACCGCGCATCTCCTTGCCGAGCGCCATGCCTCTTTGAACCGCCTCGCGCGCGCCGACCCGCTCGAACCAGGCCTTCAGGTTCGGCGTCCGGTCGAGATCTTGTCCCTGATTGCGGTGCGGCACGATCCACGGCCAGATGGCCATGTCGGCAATCGAATAATCGCCCGCCACATAGTCCCATTCGGCCAGGCGTCGGTCCAGGACACTGTAGAGTCGCCGCACTTCGTCCGTATAGCGGCGAACCCCATAGGCCAGTGCCCGCTGATCCTTGACGATGGCCGGCGCGTACTGACGGAAATGGTGGGTTTGGCCGGCCATGGGTCCCAAGCCCCCAACCTGCCAGAACAGCCACTCTTCGACCGAGGCACGCGCCTGTGGCGATTGCGGATAGAATTGACCGGACACCCGCCCGAGGTGCTGAAGGATGGCTCCGGATTCAAACACCGACAGCGGCTCACCGTCGGCCCCTGTCGGATCGATGATGGCAGGCATCCGCCCGTTCGGACTGATGGCCTGAAAGGCGGCGGAGAACTGTTCGCCCTTGCCGATGTTCACCAGCTTGAGCTCATAGGGCAGCCCCATTTCCTCCAGGGCAATGCTGATCTTCCAGCCGTTGGGCGTGGGCCAATAGTAGAGTTCTATGGGCGGTCGCATCACTTCATCCTCTTGCGCGTTGATCTCGTCAGTCGGCGTCAGGCCCGGTTCAGACGGGGTTCATGGACCGGAAACCATGTTGCCGCCCAAGGGCTGCTCTACGACCTAATGGGAAGGTTGATCATGAAAAAGACTTTGGTGATGAGTGTCGCCATCCTGACTGCGGCCAGCCCCGTCTTCGCGGCCGGTTCGGTTCAGGCCCGTGACACCTCAAACAGCGCCATCCTGCGTCTGGCCGATACGGCGATGCAGGAGCAATCCATACAAGACGCACCTCCGCGCGAGCGCGGTGAGCGCGGCGGCCGCCGTGGTGGCCGTGGTGAAGGCCGAGGCCAACAAGGTGGCGGCCAGCAAGGCGGAGGCCAACAAGGCGGCGGTGATCGCGGCGGTCGTCAAGGCGGTGGTCAACAGGGCGGCGGTGAT
>CAZYFY010000047.1:0-9501 GCA_964647275.1 uncultured Brevundimonas sp. | reverse complement strand
TCTTGCGCATCTTGCCGGCCGTGTGGGCGATGATCTCGTGACCGCTGTCGTCGAGTGTCACGCGAAAGGTCGCGTTCGGCAGCAGTTCCGAAACCACGCCGGGAAACTCGAGCAGTTCTTCCTTCGCCATGCGGTCTCTCTGGCCCTGAAAAGACAAGCCGATCCGCGCGGGGCCACACGCGAACCGGTAAAAAGCCGGCGGCTTATGCACGAAAACGGCGGCGGCGTCACCCCGGCTGAGCCATCAGCCCCGCTTGCACAGTGCCACGACCAAGGTGAACAGCCGCCGGCTGGTTTCGTGGTCGACGTCGATCTTGCCGCCGAGGCGTTCTTTCAGAATGCGCGCGCCTTCGTCGTGCAGGCCGCGCCGGCCCATGTCGACGGCCTCGATCTGGGCCTGGGAGGCCCCGCGAACAGCCTGCAGATAGCTTTCGCAGATCAGCTCATAGTCCTTCACCACGCCCCGGAGCGGGGTCAGCGACAGCATGTGCCCCCGGCGATATTCCGGCCCGGTCACATCCATCGACAGGCGATTGTCCTTCAGGCCCAGCATCAGCTCATAGGGGCCGCCGTCGGACCCCTCCGGTCGGAAGTCGCTCTCCTCGACCAGATCATAGATGGCGACGCGGCGCTCATGCTCCACCTCGGCCGAGGCGCCTGACAGGCCGTCGGGGTCCAGCTGGATCGCCTTGATCCGGTGCGTCACCGCCTCGCTCATTCGTCCAGCGCCTCTTCGTGGGCGGGCGCGGCCCGCGCCGGCCAGGATTCCGTCAGGTCCGCCAGGACCGCGTCGATGCACTCGACCCGCGCCTGGAGGTCCGCGCCGCCGGCGAACATGAAGGTGAAGGCTCCGCCCGGTGCCGCCTCAGGTTCGTAGGAGACGGCCAGCAATTCAAGCATGGCGTCCGCCGATTTCGGCATCCCCCGCGCCCGCACCTGGGTGACGTCGCCCAGTTGCACCGCCGCCAGCACCCGCGCGCATTGCGCATCCGTCTCCCAGCGATAGCGCGTCAGCCGGACCGTCAGTCGCCGCCCGCGTTTTTCCCAGGAAATGTCGCCGCGCCGGATGACTGCGTCCTGCAGGGCGGCGGACAGGAGGAACAGATCCTCCTCGTCCTGGGCCAGCAGCCTTAACGGCGGCAGGTCGGCGCAGGCGGGGCGGCCCTCATCGCCCATCGCCGTCGCCCTTGATCCGTCGCACCCGCGCCCCGCAGGCGCTCAGCTTTTCTTCCATCCGCTCGAAGCCGCGATCCAGATGATAGACCCGGCCCACCGTCGTCTCGCCCTCGGCAGCCAGACCGGCGATGACCAGGCTGATCGACGCCCGCAGATCGGTGGCCATGACCGGGGCACCCTTCAGGTGCTCAACCCCGACCACCCGCGCCTCGCCGGCGTGGACATGAATTTCGGCCCCCAGCCGGCCCAGCTCGGGCGCATGCATGAAGCGGTTTTCGAAGATGTTCTCATGGATGATGCTGTCACCCTCAGCCAGGGTCATCAGGGCCATGAACTGGGCCTGTAGATCGGTGGCAAAGCCCGGATAGACCTCAGTGGTCACATTCACGGCCTTCAGGCGCTGCGCCGGATCACGGCGCACGATGACGCCGTCTGCGGTCGGCTCGATATCGACGCCGGCCTCGATCATTTTTTCGGTCAGGGCCCCCATCAGCTCGGCCCGCGCCCGGGTGATCCGCACCTCACCCCCGGCCATGGCCGCCGCCACGGCATAGGAGCCCATCTCGATCCGGTCCGGGATGACCGACCAGGTCGTGCCGTGCAGCGACGTCACGCCCTCGATCACCAGGGTGTCCGTATCAATGCCTTCGATCCTTGCGCCCATGGACACCAGACAGCGGGCCAGGTCACCGATCTCGGGCTCGCGCGCGGCGTTCTTCAAGACCGTCGTGCCGTGGGCCATGACGGCAGCCAGCAGCGTATGTTCGGTCGCCCCGACCGAGACGAAGGGGAACTCGATCTCGGCTCCATGCAACCCGTTGGGGGCCAGGGCCGAGACATAGCCCTCGGACATTTCCATCTGGGCCCCGAGTTTCGCCAGCGCCTCGATGTGCAGATCGACCGGTCTTGCCCCAATGGTGCACCCACCCGGCAGACTGACCTTGGCGTGACCGGTCCGCGCCAGCAGCGGCCCCAGCACATTGAAGCTGGCCCGCATCTGACGGACCAGATCATAGGGGGCGAAGGTCGAGCTGATTTCCCGCGCGTGGAACAGCGTCTCCTGCCCGTCCGGTCCGTTGCTCTCGGTCACGGCGATGCCGAACTGTTCCAGCAACCGCCCCAGGAACTTGGTGTCCGCCAGCCGCGGCATATTGGTCAGCCGCAGCGGCTCATCCGTCAGAATCGACGCCGCCATCAGCTTGATGGCCGAATTCTTGGCCCCGCTGATCGGGATTTCGCCCTTCAGTTGGGCCCCTCCCACAATGGCGATGCGGTCCATGTCGATCCTTCAGTCAAACGCCGCCGGGCGACAGGCCAAAGCGGGGACCGCTTCCTACAGCAAGGCGCGGAAAAAGGCGAAGGGGGACGGCGTTCCCGTTCAGTCCAACTGGCCCGGCCGCCAGACCAGTGCCGCCCCAAGGCGCGGCTCGCGCTCTGCGTCCTCAATGTCTGGGGCCACAATCGACACGGACAGGGCCAGGCGCTCGGTGAGGTCGAATTCTGCCGCGACGCCGACATTCACCGAATCCGTTGCGGTGAAATAGGCAACGACAGGCCGGATGGTCAGGCTATCGGTTGCCTCGATGGTGTAGTCCGCATTCAGCACGACCGTATCGCTGTCGCCGGCCAGCCAGGATGCACTGCTTGAGAAGCCGCCCTGGGAGACGCCGATCCGCGCGAACCAGTCTCCGGCGTCCAGTCCCGCGCCGGCGTAGTTGGCCCACCGCCCCACCGCCAGATTCAGGGACCGATCGTTCGAGAATTCCCAGTCACCGCCGACTTCGATACCGACCTCGGAACTATCGTCCCTGAATGGATCTTCGAATCCGGTCGATACATAGGCCTCGACATAGCCGTTCGCGGCAAAATCGGTGGAGGCGACAGCCCGCAACATGGGCGCATCGCTCTGTTGATCGACGAAGGTCGATGTCTCGATGTAGTCGGTCGCCAGTTCGACTTCGAAAGTCTGGGCCGAAGCACCAGACGCCCCCGCACCCCAGACCGCAAAGCCTGCTGCGATGGCCATCGTCGCCCAATGGCTTCGCCACCTCTGACGTAACCGTCCGCGCATGGAGATCCGTCCCTAACCCTCGTCAGCCAGGCTCGGCGTCGGCCCGCCCTTGCCCGCCTTTCGGCGTCTGAGATTCGCCCGCAAGGCCTTGGCCAGGGCCTCTTCGCGGGGCGTCGGCTTGGGTTTTTCCGGCTTTGGCGGATTTTCAGCGTCGGTCATGGCGATATTCTAGCTTTCGGGCTTCCCTCCGCGAAGGGGTTTGGCTATACGCCCGGTTCCTCAGATTCAGGCCGCCGTAGCTCAGTGGTAGAGCGCATCCTTGGTAAGGCTGAGGTCGGCAGTTCAATCCTGCCCGGCGGCACCACCCTAAAGACAAGGCTCGGGCGCAGAACCGGGCCTTTGTCGTATCTGGACCTAGCCCGACACGCGCATGAACAGGCTCACGAGCGGCTGGTTGATGTAGTAGTTCGTCCGCCAGGACTGGTGTTTCAACACCAGTCCCTGCTCGGCCAGTTGGTCGAGATATCGCGCCGCTGTCTGGCGTGACACCTCCAGCTCGGCCTGCACATAGTCGATCCGCGTATAGGGGTGCCGAAACAGATTGTTGAGCAGGTCCTGAGAGTAGATTTTCGGCAAGCGTTCGCGCATCTGGCGCTTGTAATCCGCCATCAAGACCCGAATGCCTTCGATGAGCTCCAGGGTGATCTCCGACGTCTCAGATACCGCTTCCAGGATGTAGAGGAGCCACGGTTCCCAGTCGCCCGTATCCCGAACGTGCTGGAGAAGGCGATAGTAGGTCGGCTTGGTCCGATTGATCGCCCGGCTGAGATACAGGATCGGCGTTTCCAGCAGCCCCGTGCGGGTCAGATAGAGCACATTCAGGATTCTGCCGACACGGCCATTGCCGTCCGAAAACGGGTGGATGCTCTCGAACTGATGGTGGATCAGCGCCATCTTGATCAGCGGATCGAGGGCGTTGCGGTCATCGGCATTGATGAAGGCCTCCAAATCGCCCATGGCCCGTTCGATCTCGATCCGCGACTGGGGCGGGACGTAGACGATCTCGCCGGATCGATCATTCTTCAGGGCGGTGCCGGGAACACTCCGAAAGCCCTCCTGACTTCCCTTCAGGATGCGGAACATCTCAATGATGAGATTGTTGGAGATAACGCCTCCCGCAGTGGCTGATCGCGCATAGCCGTGTTTGAGCGCCTCGCGGTATCGAGCAACCTCCTTCGCCGGCCCGGCCTCGCCGGAAAAGCCGATCAGATCCGCCTGAAACAGCTCGTCCTGCGTCGTGACGATGTTCTCGATCTCCGAACTGGCCCTGGCTTCCTGGAGCGCCAGTGTATCGATCAGGATCGACTGGTTCGGAATGGCGTGGGCGCGGCCTTTGACTTCGGCCAGTTTTCGGTGCGCGGTGGCGCAGGCCTTGAGGACATCGCGCGTCTCCAGCTCTCCTGGTGGTGGGAGCGGCGGCAGCTGATAGACACATTTTAACATGACGGCCATATCGAGTTATGAATTACGACTTTTCTTAACATGATGGGCGCGTGATGTCAGCAAATCGCGCATCCTTGGTAAGGCTGAGGTCGGCAGTTCAGTCCTGCCCGGTGGCACCATCTGACTTCTGGCCCGACGAACAGACCTGGGCTGCGATCGGACTTCGCCATACGCAGTGCCCGCGATAGAATTGCCGTCAGCAAACGCGCGAGGCCGCTTCTGTGTGCAACCTCTACTCCCTGACCAAAGGCCAGGCGGCCATGCGGGGCCTGTTTCCCCGGTTGTCAGACGCCGGGCTGAATCTGCCGCCGACGCCGCACCTGTATCCTGACTATGAGGCTCCGATCATCCGTCGCGGCGACAACGGATCGGAACTGGCCATGGCCCGCTGGGGCCTGCCGTCACCTGCGTTCGCCCCGAAGGGAAAGAACGCCGACAAGGGCGTCACCAATGTCCGCAATACCTCCAGCCCACATTGGCGGCGCTGGCTCGGGACGGACCATCGCTGTCTTGTGCCGCTGACCGCCTTTTCCGAGCCGGGCAAGGACGCCGACGGCAGGTTCACGCCAATCTGGTTCGCCCTGGACGCCGAAGACCCGCTCACCACCTTCGCCGGGATTCAGGTTCGTGGCTGGACCAGCGTTCGCAAGGTCAAGACCGGCGAGGAGACGTTGGACCTGTTCGCCTTCCTGACCACCGAACCCAACGCCGAGGTTGCCGCGGTCCACCCCAAGGCCATGCCCGTCATCCTGACCACCGATGAGGAACGCGACGTCTGGATGCGCGCGCCCTGGGACGAGGCGAAAGGCCTGCAACGACCGCTCCCGGACGGGGCACTCAAGGTCATCGACGCGCCACGCGTCGCCTGATCGTTCAGGAAGAAACCGCCGCGGGTTCGACGAAGCCATGGGCCTCTAGGCCTGGAAGATCGCCTGACCGAGGTCCGCAAAGGCGAAGTCGTGACGCACGCCGTGGATGGCGGCGGCGGCGGCCTCGACGTCCAGGCCACGCAGTGATCGGACAAAGGTGATCGGGGCCATATCCGGCGCCCGCACCACCCTCGTCTCGATCCGGTCGAGGCGAAAGCCCGAGGGTGGCAGGGCCAGGTCCGGCCTGCGGCGTTTGAGCCAGGCGACCAGATCCTCCTCAAGATAGCGCCGGATCGCCGCCGTGTCCGGTCGGGTCAGCCCCTGAACGAAGACACAGATCGCCGTCATCACTGGCGTCAGCAGCGGGATCGAAAGGTCGGAAAACACCTGATGCAGACGGCTCGCGGCGCGATGGAATCCGGCCGCCGTGCCGGTCGCCATGGTGATCAGATCGATGCGTCCGCTCAGGGTTTCGACATCCACCGCCAGGACATCCAGCCGCCCACCCTGAACCCGCACCAGCGGAAATCGGTATTCCGCGTCTCCGGCCAGGGCGTCCAGAGCCCCTGCCGTGGTGCGATAGGTGCGTCCGCCGTACAGAGGATGATCCGGCCCCCAGGCCGCCGCTGAAACCTTGATCCCGACATAGCCGAACCGCCCGTCGTCCGAGACATGGACCCCGTTGAGCGACCCGTCCGGCCCGAGCAGAGCCGTGACCCGCCTCTCAAGACCTCGGCGGCGCAAGGCAGCGCGCCCGCGCACGATCAGCGGGATCGCCGCCATGGTCAGCAGCAGACCCAGAGCCGCGAGCGCCACCCAGTCGGGAATGACCGCATTGTCGATGGCGTCGCTGCGGGCCTGTCCGAGGACCGCGACCTGCGCCCGATCCGCCAGCCAGGCCACCAGGGCGGCGACGCCTGCCCCGAGAAGCCCCAGGCCGAGCCACACCGCCGCCGTCCGCCACCGATTCATCCGTCGCCCTCTTTGCCTCATTCCATCTGTGCCGCCCGGACCCAGCTGGCAAGTGGGCCAATAGAGCCGCCTCGCCCCTCGACAATTCCCCGTCTGATCGACAAGGTTCGGTTGCGGGGTCTCTCGGCCCGGCCGGAGGATCAATGGTCGCCAGTATGACGCGAGAAGAGCTCTCCGATGCCCTGACCGCGACCGGTCGCGGGGACCGTGCGGCGTTTCGCCGGGTCTATGATGCCACCTCGGCGAAACTGTTTGGCGTCGCCGTGCGTATCCTCAAGGACCGTCAGCTCGCCGAGGATGTCTTGCAGGACGTCTATGTCTCCGTCTGGAACCGGGCCTCGACCTATGACCCAGCCCGCGCCGCGCCCACGACGTGGCTGGCGACGATTGCGCGCAACCGCTCGATCGACCGCCTTCGGTCCATGACCAGCCGCCCGACCGGTCGCCCCCTGGATGAGGCCGCCGAGGTTCGCGACGAAACGCCCGACGCGGTCGCCCTGCTGGAAAGGCGACACGAGGCCGCGCAGCTCAACGCCTGTCTGGATGAACTGGACGCCCGCAGCCAGGCCGCCATCCGCACCGCCTTTTTCGAGGGCGCGACCTACGAAACCCTGGCCGAGCGCGCCGGCGTGCCGCTGGGTACGCTGAAAAGCTGGATCCGGCGGGGCCTTCAAAAGCTGAAAGGCTGTCTGGACCGATGAGCGAACCGGACAACATCCCCGCCGACGAGGCCGCCGAACGCGCCCTGCGTCTGAACGACGGCCCGACCGACCAGGCCCTGGCGGCCCGCGCCGCCTCCGACCCCGGCTTCGCCGCCGAGGTCGAGGCCTGGGATGAGCGCCTGTCGCCGCTGATTGAAGAGATTGCGTCGGTTCCGGCCCCCGCCGGCGTCTGGCCGCGCGTCGAGGCCGCGACCGCACCTGCCGCCGCCAATGACAACCGCACCGCCCGCTTCTGGCGCGGCTGGGCGATGGCCTCGACCGGCCTGCTGGCGGCGTCTGTGGCGGGGCTGGTTTTCCTGATCGCCAATCCGCGGGTTGAGCGCGAGTACATTGTCTCGTCGCCTGACTTCCAGCCGGTCAGCGTCTCGACCCTGATGAGCGAGGCCGACCCGGATATGCCGGTCGCCACCATCACCTACGACCCCCAGACCGGCAGCCTCTATGTCGCTCCGACCCTGCAAATGGCCATGCCCGAGAACCGCGCCATGACCCTGTGGGTGACCATGGCCGACGGCACCGTCCACCGTGTCGGCGTCATCGATCCCAGCCAGGCCCAGATGCACGAGGTATCCGAGGACATGCAGCCGATGGCGGCCGAGGCCCCGATCGTCACCGTCTCTCTGGAACCCATGGACCAACCCAACGCCCCCGCCCCCATGGGCCCCGTCATCGCGACGGGCGAGGTGCGGCGACTCTAGGACCCCGACCATGACCGACCCCGTCATCACCCTGGAAATGACTGACAAGCGCCACGGGCGCTATGTGGCGCGCATCGACGGCGTCGAGGGCGAAGGCGAGATCACCCTCACCCGGCGCGGCCCCCATGTGATCAGCGCCGACCACACCGGCGTGCCCGAGACCATGGCCGGCCTGGGCGTGGCCGGCAAACTGCTCGCCTTCATGCTGGAGGATGCGCGCGCCAACGGCTTCAGGATCATCCCCCTGTGCCCCTACGTCCGCGCCCAGTACGCCCGCCACCCCGAATGGTCCGACCTGTTCACCACCGCTCCGGGCGAAGACCCGACACCGCCGGGGGATTGAAGGGCACCCTGAACCGTCTCCTCTCCCATCGCGAAGGCGATGGGGAGGACGATCAGCCTGAAGGGATGATCCGGAGGGGACTCTCTCCGCCGCACCGGCTCCCTACGGTCGCCGGCCCCTCCACCCCTTCGGGTCCCCCTCCCCATCCAAGGATGGGGAGGAGACATGAGCCTCACCCCGCCTTCGGCTGCGCATAGCCCAGCCGCTCGTTCAGCTTCTCCAGCAGGTCCACCGCCGTGTCCGCGATCACCGAGCCGGGCGGATAGACCGCTGCCGCGCCCATGTTGATCAGAGGTTCGACGTCCGCCGGCGGGATCACCCCGCCGACGACGATCATGATGTCCTCACGGCCCAGCTTCTTCAGCGCCGCCTTCAGTTCGGGCACCAGGGTCAGATGTCCGGCCGCCAGCGATGACGCGCCGACCGCATGGACATTGCCGGCCACCGCCGCCGCCGCCGCCTCTTCCGGCGTCTGGAACAGCGGCCCGGCCTCGGCGGCGAAACCCAGGTCCTGATAGGCGCTGGCCACCACCTTCTGCCCGCGATCGTGGCCGTCCTGGCCCAGCTTGGCGATCAGGATGCGCGGCGGGCCGCCGTCGTTCTCGACAAAGGCCGCCACCATGGCCCGCGCCCGGTCGATCTTCGGATCGACCCCGGCCTCGGCGGTATAGACGCCCGACACCACCTCCGGCACGGCCTCATGGCGCCCGAACGCCGCCTCCAGCGCGTCCGACATTTCGCCGACCGTCGCCTTGGCCCGCGCCGCATTGACCGCCAGGGCCAGCAGGTTCTCCGACCCCCGCGCGCCCTCGGTCAGGGCGCTCAACGCCGCCTGCGTCGCCGTCTCGTCCCGCTCGGCCCTGAGCCGCGCCAGCTTCTCCAGCTGCTTTCGCCGCACCTCCGCGTTGTCGACCTTCAGCACCGGAATGTCGTCTTCCAGATCGCTGAAATAGCGGTTCACCCCGACCACCGTCTGGCGGCCCGTGTCGATGCGCGCCTGGGTCCGGGCCGAGGCCTCCTCAATGCGGCGCTTGGGCACGCCCGCCTCGATGGCCGCCGCCATGCCGCCCAGCTTTTCGACCTCCTGGATATGCACCCAGGCCCGCTCGGCCAAATCCTGCGTCAGCTTCTCGACATAGTACGACCCGCCCCACGGATCGGCCGTCCAGGTCAGGTCGCTCTCGCGCGCCAGGAACAGCTGGGTGTT
>CAZYFY010000046.1:0-9901 GCA_964647275.1 uncultured Brevundimonas sp. | reverse complement strand
CTGGTTCGACCGCACCAATTTCTTCCAGACGGTGCCGACCGCAGCCCTGGAACAGGCGCTCTACATGGAGAGCGACCGCATGGGTCATCTGATCGGGGCCCTGACCCAGGAGCGGCTCGATAACCAGCGCGGCGTTGTCCAGAACGAGAAGCGCCAGCGCGACAATCAGCCTTACGGCCTGGTCTATTATTCCATCCTGGAGGCCCTGTTCCCCGAGGGTCATCCCTACCGCCACACCACCATCGGTTCTATGGCGGACCTGGACGCCGCCTCCCTGCAGGACCTTCGCGACTGGCACCGTGACAACTACGGCCCCAACAATGCCGTGCTGGTTCTGGCCGGAGATATCGACGTCGAAACGGCGCGTGTCCTGGTGGATCGCTATTTCGGACACATTGCGCGCGGACCCCAGAATGAGCCGGCCCAGGCGGACATCCCGACCCTTCCGGCGCGCCGGGACATCCAGCTCTACGACAGGGTGTCCAATACGGATCTGAGCCGGACCTGGGTGGTCCCCGGACTGACGGCCGCCGACGCCGCGGACCTCCAGGTGGCGGCAACCGTTCTGGGAGGCCTGGCCTCGTCGCGGCTCGACAACGCCCTGGTGCGGGGCGACCAGACGGCCGTCTCGGTCAGCGCGGACTATCAGCCCTTCCAGCGGCTGGGCTTCTTCTCGGTTTCGGTGTCCGTGAAGTCTGGAGAGGATGTCGATGCAGTTTCCCGGCGTCTGGACGAGATCATCGCCGACTTTGTCGCTCACGGCCCCACGGCGGACGAGGTCAGCCGCGTTGTGACCGGAGAGCTGTCCCAGCGCATGCAGGAACTCGAAACCACCGGCGGCTTCAGCGGACAGGCCGTGGTCCTGGCCGAAGGCACCCTCTACGCGGATGACCCAGGGTTTTACCGGACCCAGCTAGACGCCCTGGCTCGCGTTACACCGGGCAGCGTCCGGTCCGCGATGGACCGTTGGCTCACCCGCCCCGTCGTGGCGGTGCGAGTCGATCCGGGCGAGCGCGAACCCTATGCGGAGGCCGCCACGGAACGCCCGGCTCCGGCACCGCTGCAGCCGCTCGACATCACGCCACGCACGCCCATGCCGCCGGTCGGCGATGTCCAGGGCCTCGATTTCCCAACCGTCCAGCGCGCGCGCCTGTCCAATGGGATGGATGTCACCTATGCCCAGGTTGATGCCGCGCCGATCACCCGGGTGACGGTCGAATTCGACGCCGGCTTTGCCGCTGATCCTGCCGATGCGCTCGGTACCCAGGCCGTGCTGCTCCAGTTGCTGACCGAAGGCACCACCACGCGCGATTCCGTGGCCCTGGCAGAGGCCCGCGAGCGGCTCGGAGCGACGATTGCGGCCCAGGCCGGCATGGACCGCACGACCATCAGCCTGACCACGCCCAGCGCCAACCTTTCAGCCTCGACGTTGCTGATGGCGGATGTGGCCCGCAATCCCGCCCTTGCGCCCGACGAGATCGAGCGCCTGCGCGAACAGCAACTGGCGGCCATCGCCGCCGAAATGACGCAGCCGAACAGCCTGGCTCGGCGGGTGTTGCCCGAGCTGCTCTACGGCACAGGACACCCCTATGGCCGCAGCCTCACCGGCACTGGCGATCCTGTCGTCGTAGAGGCCCTGACGCGGGACGACCTGGTGCGGTTCCATCAGGCCTGGATTCGCCCCGACAATGCCCAGCTGTTCGTCGTGTCCGATCGGCCCCTGGCCGAGGTTGTCGCCGCCCTCGAGGCCGGCTTCGGCAACTGGACGGCGCCTGCGGCCGCACGTGGCGTCAAGAATTTCGACGTCGCGATTCCGGAAACCCAGTCCCGCATTGTCCTTCTGGATCGTCCGCAGTCGCCCCAGTCGGTGATCTTCGGCGGTCAGGTCATGCCGGTCACCGGGCGCGATGACCTGGTCCTGCTGAATGCGGCCAATGATGTGATCGGCAACGGCTTCCTGTCGCGGATCAATCAGGACATTCGCGAGACCCGCGGCTGGTCCTACGGCGTCTTCGGCAACGTCTATTCGCTGGAGCATCAGACCCCCTATCTGGTCCTGGCGCCTGTTCAGGCAGACCGCACCGGCGATTCCCTGGTCGCCCTGATGGATCAATACCGCCACTTCACCACGGACCAGGGCGTCTCCGAGGCCGAAGCCCGACGGACCATCGACGGCAATGTCCGCCAGCTTCCCGGCGGCTTCGAAACCTCCGCAGCCGTGGTCAATGCGCTGCGTTCCAACGCCCTGTTTGGGCGCCCGGATGACTATCTGGAGCGTCTGGCCCCGCGCTATCAGGCCATGACCCCTGCGGATATGGACGCCGCCGCCCGTGCGGCCCTGGATGCCGACGGCTTCGTCTGGGTGGTTGTCGGCGACGCCTCGGTCGTGCGGCCTCAGCTCGAACGTCTGGGTCTGCCCATCGAGGTCCGCCCGGCTACACCGTGATGCGGCTTGCCCTCGTCAGCCCCTCTAAATAGTTTCCCGGCCTCGTCGCCGTTCCCAAGGATAAGAAGACCCATGTTCAAGTTCACCGGTATCGTCGGGGGTGCTGCGGCGGCCCTCATCCTGGCCTCCTACCCGGCCACCGTGCTGGCCCAGACCAGCGACCCTGCAGCCCAGGCGGCCCCGGTGTCGGACCTGCTGGCCGGGGTGCGGATTCCCTACGAGACCTTCACCCTGGACAACGGCCTGACCGTCATCGTCCATGAGGACCGTTCCAACCCGATCGTCACGGTTTCGGTCTGGTACAATGTCGGCTCCAAGGACGAACCGGCGGGCCGGACCGGCTTTGCCCACCTGTTCGAACATCTCATGTTCGGCGGATCGGAAAACGCGCCGGGCAGCTACATCACCCGCCTCCAGGGCATGGGGGCCACCACCCTGAACGGCACCACCTGGTTTGATCGGACCAACTATTTCGAGACTGTCTCGACCCCGGCGCTGGAACAGGCCCTGTTCCTCGAAAGCGACCGCATGGGCCACATGCTGGGTGCCATCACCCAGGAAACGCTCGATCTGCAGCGCGGCGTCGTTCAGAACGAAAAGCGTCAGGGCGACAACCAGCCCTTCGGCATGACCGAATACGCCATCCTGGAAAACCTGTTCCCGGAGGGTCACCCCTATCGCCATTCGACCATCGGCTCGATGGCCGACCTGGACGCCGCCTCGATGGATGATGTGCGTCAGTGGTTCACCGAGAACTATGGCCCCAACAACGCCATTGTGGTCCTGGCCGGCGACATCGACACCGCCACTGCCCGCACCCTGATGGACCGCTATTTCGGCCCGATTCCGCGCGGCCCGGTGAATACCCCGGCCGAAGCGCCCGTGCCGGTACTGGCCGAGGCGATCGAACAGACCATGCATGATCGGGTGCCCTACACCTCGATCCAGCGTTACTGGCCGGTGCCGGGCATGCTCGACGGTGATGCCGCCGAACTGGAAGTCGCCGCCAGCGTCCTGGGTGGCCTGGCCTCGTCGCGCCTCGACAACGAACTGGTGCGCGGTGACGAGACGGCGGTTTCGGTGTCCACGAGCTATGCTTCGTTCCACCGCATTGGCTGGTTCGATGTGACCGTCAACGTCAAGCCGGGCGAAGACGCCGACGCCGTGCGCGCCCGCATGGACCAGATCATCGCCGACTTCATCGCCAACGGCCCGACCGAAGACGAAGTCAATCGCGTCGTCACCCAGACCGTGGCCCAGCGCATCTACCGGCTGGAACAACTCAATGGCCGGGCTTCGACCCTGGCTGAAGGAGCCCTGTACGCCGGTGATGCCAACCATTACCGCACCGAACTTGAAGACCTGGCCGCCGTCACCCCCGCCGCCGTGCAACAGGTCATGCAGACCTGGCTGGGTCGCCCGTCCTACAATCTGACGGTCGAGCCGGGCGAGCGTGAAGCCTATGAAAACGCGGCGACGGCTCCGTCCGGTGCCGCCGAGCGCGCGCCGGTCAGCAACTATCAGGCCACCGCGCGTCCGCCGATGCCGGAAATCGGCGCCATGCCGAGCCTGGATTTCCCGGATGTGACCCGCGCCACCCTGTCGAACGGCATTGAGGTGGTCGCCACCCAGTCCGCGCGCATCCCCAGCACCCGCGTCGCCGTTGAGTTCAACGCCGGATGGGCCGCCGACAGCCTCGAAGCACCGGGGATCGAGGGCCTGATGCTGCGCGCCTCCACTGAAGGGGCCGACGGCATGGACGCCAACCAGCTGGCTCAGGCCCGTGAAAGCCTCGGGGCCAGCCTCAGCGCGAATGCCACCATGGACCGGACGACCTATGGCCTGACCGCTGTGACCGCCAATCTGGGACCGTCGCTGGATCTTCTGGCCGATGTGGTCCGCCGCCCTGACTTTGAGGCAGGCGTTATCGACCGGGTGCGCGATCAGCAGCTGACCGCGATCCAGGCCGAGCGGTCGTCGCCGGGGGGTCTGGGCAACAACGCCCTGTATCCGGCGCTCTATGGCGGCTCCTACGGACGTTCGCCCAGCGGTCTGGGCACTGCCGAGGTCGTGACGGCGGCTGATCGCGATGATCTGATCGCCTTCCACCAGGCTTGGATTCGCCCCGACAACGCCCGCATCTTCGTCGTGTCGGATCGCCCGCTGGCGGAAATCCTGCCGGAACTGGAATCGCGCTTCGGGAACTGGACGGCACCGGCCACGGCGCGCGGCACCAAGGCCGCCGTGTCGATCAACGCCGTCCAGCCGCGCATCATCCTGGTCGATCGTCCGCAGTCGCCCCAGTCGCTGATCCTCGGCGGTCAGGTGCTGGACCTGGCCGGTGCCGATGACCGTCTGGTCATTGGTTCGGGGGTCGAAATCCTCGGCTCGGCCTTCTGGTCGCGCATCAACACCGACCTGCGTGAGACCCGCGGCTGGTCCTACGGCTCGCGCAGTAACGTCTCGAACCTGGAGGGCCCGTCGGCTTATGTCATCAATGCGCCGGTCCAGGCCGACCGCACCGGCGAGGCCATTGCTTCGCTGATGGCTGTCCACGCCGACTTCCTGGGGGCCAACGGTGTGACCGGCGACGAACTGTCCCGCATTCGTGAATCGTCGACGCGCCGCCTGGCCGGCATGTTCGAGGTGTCCTCGGCCGTCCTGGGCACGCTCCAGTCCAACGCCCTGTTCCAGCGCCCGGACAACTACTGGGAACTGGCCGGGCCGCGCTACGAGAGCCTGACGGCCGATGCGTTGAACCAGGCCGTGCGCGAGGCGGTCGATCCGTCTCAGTTCGTCTGGGTCGTCGTCGGCGATGCCTCTGTGGTCCGTCCGCAGCTGGAATCGCTGGGTCTGCCGATCGAGGTTCGCTCGATGGATGCCGAATAGCGACACGAATCCGCACTCAAGCGAGGGCCGGTGCTTGCCGCACCGGCCCTTCGCATGTCATGAAACTGTCGTAGGCGCTCCGTTAAGGAGCCCGCTCACGTCAAACAGCTCAAGGCGTCGGACAGCGACCGCATGACCGCTTCTTCCGCTCCCGTCGCCTCGGTGCGCGACATCTCCAAGACCTTTGGCCAGCGCAAGGCCCTCAACGGCGTGTCCGTCGAGGTCGGCCCGCGCGAGATGGTCGCCCTCATCGGGCCGTCCGGCTCGGGCAAGTCGACGCTGCTGCGCTCGATTACGGGCCTGCAGACCATCGACCCCGGCCCGGGCATCATCGAAGTCTTTGGCAAGACCGTTCAGAAGAACGGTCGGATCGCCGGCGACGTGCGAAAAACGCGCGCCAAGCTCGGCATGATCTTCCAGCAATTCAATCTGGTGGGCCGGCTCAGCCTGTTCTCCAACGTCATGTTGGGTGCCCTGGGACGTGTCCCCTTCATGACCGGTCTGCTCGGCTCCTGGAGCCGCGACGACAAGGAGCGGGCCATGGCCGCGCTTCATCGCGTGGGTGTCTCGGACTATGCCGGCCAGCGTGCCAACACCCTGTCGGGTGGCCAGCAACAGCGTGGGGCTATCGCCCGTGCCCTCGTCCAGGGTGCCCAGGCGATCCTGGCCGATGAACCCGTTGCCTCGCTCGATCCCGTTTCGGCCCGCAAGGTCATGGAACAGCTGGTTGAACTGAATCAGCGTGATGGCCTGGGCGTCATCGTCACTCTGCACCAGGTCGACTATGCGATTCGCTACTGCCAGCGCGTTGTCGCCCTCAAGGCCGGCAAGATTGCCTATGACGGCCCCTCCAGCGGCCTGGACAAGGCCACGCTGATCGAAATCTACGGTCCCGAGATCGAGGACGCCTTCTGGGAAGGAGATCCCACATGATCGGTTCCATTGCGCGTCGGGCCTTGCTGGCCGGGGCTCTTGGCCTCACGGCGCTCCTGACCGCCTCGTGCGGCGGGGACGAACAGGCCAACCCGAACCACATCGTCTTTGCCGTGCTGCCGGCCGAGAGCCAGGCGGCGGCCGAGCCGCTGTGGGCCCCGCTGATCGACGACCTGGAGGCCGAGACGGGTCTGGACATCGAACTGCGCTTCGTGCCGAACTACACCGTACTGGTTGAAACCATGCGGGCCGGCCAGATTCAGGTCGCCTGGATGTCCGCCCTGCCGGCACTGGACGCCACGCGGCGCTCGAACGGCCACATCATCGGTCGGATCATGAACCGCGAGGGCGAAACTCACTACCGCTCCGTGCTGATCACCCAGGCGAACTCCGGCATCACCTTGCAGGATGTCATGGCCTGTGGCCGTCGCTATTCCTTCGGCATGGGCGACGCCCGTTCGACCTCGGGCACCCTGGCGCCGCTGGCCTTCCTGTTCGGCCCTGCCGAGATCGAGCCGTCCGAGTGCTTCCGCGAGGTTCGCCCGGCCAACCACCAGGCCAATGCCCTGGCCGTCGCCAACGGCCAGGTGGACGTCGCGACCAACAATGACGTCGGCCTGTTGTTCACCGAGCGCCAGAACCCGCGCGCGTTTGCCAATATCCGCGTCATCTGGGAAAGCCCGCCGATCCCCGAAAGCGCCATCGTTGTGCGCGGCGACGTCGACCCGGCCATCACCGAGCGCATCCGCAGCTTCTTCATGACCTATGGCGACACGCCCGAGGAACGTCAGGTGCTCGACGGCCTGGAGTACGGCGGCTTCCAGGCTGCTGACGACAGCTATCTGGACCCTGTGCGCGAAATGGAGGCCTCGGTTGCTCTGATGGAAGCCCGTCGCTCGGGCGATCAGGCGCGCATCGCCGCCGCCCAGACCGCCTACAACGAAATCCACGCCCGCGTGGCGGCCGCCCAGGAAGTTCAGCCGTGACGGCCCAGCCTGTCGATCCTTCGGTGGTTCCGCCGCCGCCCAGCCGCCCGCTCGGGGCGCTGCTGTTTGATATTGCCCTGTGGGGCGGGCTGATTGCCGCCCTGGCGGTGTCGTTCAAATATGTCGACATCGACAACCTGCCGCGTCTGTTCGGCGGCTCGTCGACCGCCGGCGAGATGGCCGGTGCCCTGTTCAACCCGGACTTTACCCGCGTCGATTTCTTCATCGAGAAGATGCTCGAAACGGTGATGATTGCCCTGTGGGGCACGTTCCTGGCCCTGTTCCTGGCTATTCCTCTGGCCTTCATGTCGGCGCGCAATGTGGCACCGGCCTGGCTGGTCTGGCCGGTCCGTCGGGTCATGGATCTGATGCGCTCGGTGCCCGACCTGGTCATCGGCCTGATCTTCGTCATCATCGTCGGCCTCGGCCCGCTGCCGGGTGTGCTGGCATTGGCGCTGAACACCGGCGGTGTGTTGGCCAAGCTGTTCTCGGAAGCCGTCGAGTCGATCGACAAGGGCCCGGTCGAGGGCGTGCGCGCCACCGGTGGCCAGCCGCTGCATGAAATCCGCTGGGGAATCCTGCCCCAGGTCGCACCGCTGTGGACCTCGTTTGCGTTGTACCGTTTCGAATCCAACGCCCGCGCGGCCACCGTGCTCGGCCTGATCGGGGCCGGCGGTATCGGCTCGACCCTGATCGACGCCTTCAACAGCTATAATTACCGCGAGGTGTCGGCCATCGCCATCATCGTGGTCATCACCGTGACCCTGATCGACATGCTCAGCCAGGTGATGCGCAAGCGCCTGCTGTAACAGCCTGTCTCCTCCCCATGAAATGGGGAGGTGGCTCGACGCGCAGCGGAGAGACGGAGGGGACTCTCTCCGCCGCACCGGCTCCCTGCGGTCGCCGGCCCTCCACCCCTTTCGGGGTCCCCCTCCCCACCGCTACGCGGCAGGGAGGAGACGTTTTCCCCGTCACCGAACCGTCATTCCGTCGTCGGATGACTGTCGCGCGCCCTTGAGCGGGGTGTCATGCACGCGTCGTATCCACCCCTCGACGCGCAATCGGCGCAGTTGAGGACATGACGATGAAGAAGCTGGCGGCGAGCGCGATTGCGCTGATCATGGTAGCGGCCTGTGGCCCGACGGGCGGCGGAGCCGGCGGAGCGGCCTCGCAGGGGATCTGGGCGACCGGCTCTTCGACGGTCTTCCCCTTTGCGACCCGTGTGGCCGAAACGTTCGCCCAGCGCCAGGGTGGCGCGGCCCCGCGTGTCGAACCGACCGGCACCGGCGGCGGCATCGCCGCCTTCTGCGAAGGCGTTGGCGTCGGCACGCCCGACATTGCCAATGCCTCGCGCCCGATGAAGGCCTCCGAGTTCGACACCTGCGCCGCCAACGGCGTCGACCAGATCCTGGAGATTCGCATCGGGTCAGACGGCATCGTTATCGCCACGGCGCGGAGCGGCGCTGATTTCGACTTCCAGCCCCAGGACATCTACCTCGGACTGGCTGCCGAGACGCCGAACGGTTCGGGCTTCCAGGCCAATCCGAACACCACCTGGAATCAGGTCCGCGCCGCCCTGCCGGCCCAGGGCATCACCGTCTATGGCCCGCCGCCGACCTCGGGCACGCGCGACGCCTTCCTGGAGTTGGCCATGGCTCCGGGGGCCGAGGCCATCCCGGCCCTGGCCGCCCTGGCCGACAGCGACGAAGACCGGTTTGAGGTCATCGCCCACACCCTGCGCGAAGACGGTCGCTGGATCGATTCCGGCGAGAACGACAACGCCATCGTCCAGACCCTGACCCGCACGCCGGGTGCCTTGGGTGTGTTCGGCTATTCCTTCCTCGAAGAGAACCTGACCCAGGTGAAGGCCGCTTCGATCAACGGCGTTCAACCGAACGCAACCACCATCGCCGACGGCTCCTATCCGCTGAGCCGGTCGCTCTACATCTATGTGAAGATCAGCCACCTGCAGACGACGCCGGGCCTGGAAGCCTTCATCGAAGAGTTCCTCTCCGACGCCGCCGCCGGCCAGGATGGCTACCTCGCCGACCGCGGCATGATCCCGCTGCCCGCCGATCAGCTCACCGCCGTCCGTCAGGCCGTCCGCGCCCGCACCCCGATGGCGCGTCCGGCGAGCTAACACCCGCGTCTCCTCCCCAGCTCTGCTGGGGAGGGGGACCCCCACGGCTCGCCGTTGGCGAGCCGTGTCGCCGACAGCGCCGGATCGTACAGCGATCCGGTGGGCGGTGGAGGGGCCGGCGACCGAAGCAAGCCGGTACGGCGGAGAGAGTCCCCTCCGCCTCTCGGCTTCGCCTCGAGCCACCTCCCCATCGTCTTCACGATGGAGAGGAGACAGCTCAGTCCATCAGCTGCTGGGCGAAATAGACATAGTGCCGGGCCCAGCGCCGGGCATTGGCCACCGGATCAGCGTCATAGGAATGGCCGCCCGCCGTATCCTCGAAATAGACCGGGTCGTAGCCGTACTCCGCCAGCCGCGCGGCGAACTTGCGTGCATGGCCGGGATGCACCCGGTCGTCGTGGGTGTTGGTGGTGATGTAGACGCGCGGGAAATCCGCGATCCCCGGTCGCGCATTCTGATAGCCGGAATAGGCCGCGATGAAGGCGGCGTCGCCGGGCACGCGCGGGT
>CAZYFY010000045.1:0-10745 GCA_964647275.1 uncultured Brevundimonas sp. | reverse complement strand
GCCCAGCCCTTCATGTTCAGCCAGGGCCAGGCCATCCTGACACGCACCTGGGTCCCGACCCAGGACAGCCCCGGCATCCGCCAGACCTATTCTGCCCGCATCGTCGCGCCCGAAACGCTCAGCGTCGTGATGAGCGCCGAGCATCTGACGCCCGAAGGCGAGCCCGCCGGCCCAGGCCAGCGCGCCTGGCGGTTCCGCATGGACAACCGGGTTCCTCCGTATCTCATGGCCATCGCGATCGGTGACATCGCCTTCGAGGCCACCGGTCCGCGCAGCGGCGTCTTCACCGAGCCGTCCACGCTCGAAGCCTCTGCCGACGAAATGGTCGATCTGGAACAGATGATCGAGGCCGCCGAAGGCCTCTATGGCCCCTACCGCTGGGGGCGCTACGACCTGCTGATCCTGCCGCCGTCCTTCCCGTTCGGCGGCATGGAGAATCCGCGCCTGACCTTTGCCACCCCGACCATCATCGCCGGTGATCGTTCGCTGGTATCGCTGGTCGCCCATGAGCTGGCGCACAGCTGGTCGGGCAACCTGGTCACCAACGCCACCTGGTCGGATTTCTGGCTGAACGAGGGCTTCACCGTCTACTTCGAGAACCGCATCATGGAGGAGGTCTACGGTCGTGACCGCGCCATGATGGAGCAGGTGCTCGGCTGGGACAGCCTGCAGGCCACGCTCGCCGAACTGCCGGCGGCGGACACCCACCTGTTCATCGACCTGGCCAGCCGCGACCCCGACGACGGCCTGACCGACGTGGCCTACGAAAAGGGAGCCTTCTTCCTGCGCACGATCGAGCGGATCGTCGGACGTGACCGGTTCGACGCCTATCTGCGCGGCTATTTCGACCGCCATGCCTTCCAGCCGATGACCACGACCCAGTTCCTGGCCGACCTGCGCGAGCACCTGATCCGGGGCGACGCGGCACTGGAACAGGCGCTGATGATCGACGCCTGGGTCTATGGCCCGGGTCTGCCGTCCAATGTCGAAGAACCGCACGCGGTGGCCTTTGACCGCGTCGATGCGGCTGTCGCGGCCTATTTGGCCTCAGGCAATGCCGGGGCTATCCCCTGGGCCGGCTGGTCGACCCAGGAACGCCAACGCTTCCTCGGTGAACTGCCGGAGGAGATCGCGACGGACCGTCTCGCATCCCTCGATCAAGCCCTCGGACTGTCAGCCAGCGGCAATGCCGAAGTGCTCTTTGCCTGGTTGATGATCGCCATCGAGAACCGTTACGAGCCGGCCGTCCCGTCGCTGGAGCACTTCCTGACATCCATGGGACGGCGCAAATTCGTCCTGCCGCTGTTCCGCGCGCTGATGGAAGAAGACACCTGGGGCCAGACGCTGGCGCGCCGGATCTATGCCGAGGCCCGCCCCGGCTACCATTCGGTCACCACCGGCTCGGTCGATGCCGTTGTCGGCGTGCCGGGGTGAAGGTGATTGATGCGCGCGGGCACAAATGTCCGACGCCGACGCTCAAACTGGGCCGGGCTCTTCGTGAGGCTCGGCCCGGTGACCGCCTGGAACTGATCGCCGACGATCCGATGGCGCGAATCGACGTGCCTCACTTTGTCACCCAGACCGGCCACCATCTCGATTCGATTGCCGACGAGGGCGGCGCGCTTCGCTTTCGCATCACCAGAAGTGACGCGGCTCCGACAGGCTGAGATCGGCCTCGCTTTCAGCCTCCGCGAAGTCGTTGGCCCGGCGGTATTCGTGCAGGGCGATTTCGATTTCTGTTGCCAGGGCTCCGCCGAAGAACACAGCGTTTACGTTCCAGCTCAACCAGATCAGAAAGACGACGACCGCGCCGACCGAACCATAGGTCGCCCCCAGCTCAACCACCTGATCGACGTAGACGGCACAGGCCCAGGACGCCAATGCCAGCAGAATCGCGGCTCCCACGCCGCCACCGATGGAGGCCCGCCACGGCACCTTTTTGGAATGGGCCATGGCAAAGCGGTAGAGCAGCGTAAGCCCGATCACCAGGCCGGCGAAGGCCCACATCCATTCGCTGTCGAGGCCCAGACCTTCGAGCGCCTCCGTCTCCTGTGTCTCATGCATCAGGCGGATCGTCAGAACTGCGCCAGACACCACCGTCATCAGCACAAAGGCACAGATCGCCACGATGAAGGCCAACAGATTGAACCGGAAAAAGCCGTGCTGGTCCGTCTCGTCGTGGATGAAGGTCAGCCCCGCCAGGACAGCCTTGAAACCGCGATGGGCCGCATAGGCCCCGACGATCAGCGCCACGGCGCTCTGAGCCGATATCTTGTGAAAGGGTGCATCAATCAGGCGCTCAACTTCGGACTGGAACAGCCCGCGTGCCGCGTGGGGCACGACTTCGATGAGGGCTTCGGCCTGTTCGAGACCCACGCCGGTGTTCAGCACCACCTTGAAGAAGGCGATAATCAGCGCCACCGCCGGAAACACAGCCAGCAGAGCAAAGAAGGACACGCCGCCGACGTAAAGCATGACGTCCCTTCCCCAAAGGCGCGCCAGCGCCCTTCCAAGGACACCCAGGACACGAAGGGTGATGCTACGCGGGGTCCGGGACACGGGACGCTCAGGCCGAGGATCGGTCATGGGAACGAAATCCCCGGTTTTGGTCTTTCGATCAACCCCATTGCGACGATACCATTTCCGTTCGGGATTGCGTAAGAACCGTCATATGCGCGAAACGCCTGACGCCATGCCGCCCTCCGACGTCCTCCAGGGCCCCTCCCCTCGCGCACGAATTCTCATTCTTGCGGCGCAGGATGACCTGGCCGGCGCTCTGTCGGATGGCCTTGATGGCCTCGGCTGGCAAACGGTAACGGCACGCTCCGTCGAAGCCGCCGAGCGGGCCGTCTCGGACATGGCCATCGAGGGCGTCATTGTGGATGCCCGCGCCGGCTATCCCCCCGGGCTTGCCGTCAGGCTCAAGGCCGCCGCAGGGCCACGTCGTGTCCCCGTCGTTCTGCTGGGTGGGCATGATGACGACGCCGACCTGCATATGACCCCGCCGGTTCATCCGGCCCAGGCCGCCCTGCGATTGGAGCATCTGGTTCGGGCCGCCGTCGCGAGCGAAGAATTCGAGCTGCGCCGTGAGACGTTCAAGGATCAGGGTGTCGACCTGACGCCGGCACCGGCCCAGGTCATGCGGCGCGTCCTTGTGGTCGGCGAGCCTGACCCCCGGTTTCTGGCTCTCGCCAACGTCCTGGAGAGTGCCGGCGTCGAGCTGACGGCCGCCCTCACGCCCTACACGGCCTTCGACTATCTGCACGAACGCGAGTTCGACGCCGTTCTGCTCTGGGGCGGGGCCCGGCGTACCGAGGCCCTGTCGATTGCCGCCGGGATCAAGCGAAACACCCGCCTCTATCACCTGCCGGTGGTGCTCTATCTCGGCTCTGACGCAGATATAAGTCTCGATGACGTCTTCGGTCGTGGTGTGGCTGACGTGGCCTCGCCGGATGCCCCCGTCGAGGAAACGGTTCAGCGTGTTCTGGCCTTGGCCGATGCCTATCGTCGGCATCAAACGATCCGCGAGATTCTTGAACGCGCCCGCAACTCGGGGCTGATGGACCCGGCCACCGGCCTGTTCACCCGCGACCTGTTTGCCGGCCATCTGGCGCGTCTGGCGGCGGCCTCGACCAAGCGACACCGCCCCCTGTCGGTCTGCGTCCTGCGTGTAGCCAGTGAAGAAGGCGTCGATCAGGCCCGCGCCGGCGGCTGGGTCGATCGGGCCATGCCCCAGATCGGTGCCATGATCTCGCGTCTGGTCCGGTCCGAAGACACCGCCGCCCGGCTGGCTCCCGAGGTGTTTGCGGTCGCCCTGCCGGCGACCCGGCTGGGTGAGGCCCGCCTCGTCTCCGAGCGCATCGCCGCCGTCATCGGATGCACGGCGTTCCACGCCGGCGAGGATCGCACGCCGTTTGTCGTGACCTTCAATATCGGCGAGGCCGAACGGCTGCCGGACGAATCGCCCATGTCGCTGCTCGAACGCGCAGCCCAGGCCGCCGAGCGGGCAACCGAGCCCGTGGGTTAGGCGGCCAGAGCCGTCTCGGCCAGCTTGCGTGTAATCCGTTCGGCTGCCGCCAGACGTTCGACCGCGTCGGGCCATTCCCCCTTGATGACAACCTTCTGGTCGGGCCGAACCTTCCAGGCCCCGTGCGAGCCCTGAATGGCCTGAACCAGGCCGACGGGATTGGCGAACATGTCATGGCGGAAGCTGACGACCGCGCCCTTGGGACCGACATCGATCTTGGCCACATTGGCCTGTCGGCACAGCCCCTTGATCGCAACGACCTTGAGAAGTTGATCCGCCTCATCCGGCAACGGCCCGAACCGGTCGATTAGCTCCGCTGCCAGGGCCTCGCGATCTTCGGGTTGCTCCGCCTCCGACAGGCGCCGATACATCGCCAGCCGCACATTCAGGTCAGGAATATAGGCCTCGGGGATCAGCACCGCCGCGCCGGCGTTGATCTGAGGCGACCACCCGCCCGCGTCCTCAAAGGCCGCCCCCGGCTCGGCGCGCAGCGCGTTCACCGCGTCCTCAAGCATCTGTTGATACAGTTCGACCCCGACCTCGCGGATATGGCCCGACTGTTCCTCGCCCAGCAGATTGCCGCCGCCGCGAATATCCAGATCGTGGCTGGCCAGCTGGAATCCGGCCCCCAGGCTGTCGAGTGACTGCAGAACCCTCAGGCGACGTTCGGCGCTCTCGCTCAACACCCGGTTCACCGGCGTCGTCAGATAGGCAAAGGCCCGCGCCTTGGAGCGTCCAACCCGCCCTCGCAGCTGATACAGCTGGGCCAGGCCGAACATATCAGCCCGGTGCACCACCAGAGTGTTGGCTGACGGCACATCAAGTCCGCTCTCAACGATGGTGGTCGACAGCAGCACATCGAACTCGCCATCGTAGAAGGCGCTCATCACGCCCTCCAACTGCGTTGCCGACATCTGGCCGTGGCCGACAACGACCTTCACCTCGGGGACCTGTTCGCGCAGGAAGGCCTCGATGTCGGGCAGGTCTTTCAGCCGCGGCGCGACGTAATAGCTCTGGCCCCCACGATACTTCTCGCGCAGCAGCGCCTCGCGCACCGTCACCGGATCAAACGGCGTGATGTAGGTCCGCACTGCCAGCCGGTCGACCGGCGGTGTGGCGATGATCGACATCTCCCGAATGCCCGACAGAGCCAGCTGCAGCGTGCGCGGGATCGGCGTCGCCGTCAGCGTCAGCATGTGCACATCGGCCCTGAGCGACTTCAGCCGCTCCTTGTGCTTGACGCCGAAGTGCTGCTCCTCATCGACAATCACCAGCCCGAGGTCCTTGAAGCCGACCTGCTCGGACAGCACCGCATGGGTGCCGATGACGATCTCGATCTCGCCGGACTTCAGCCCCTCGCGCGTTTCGGACGCCTCCCGCGCCGGAACCATCCGCGACAGCTGCCGGATCTTCACCGGCCACCCGGCGAACCGCTCCGAGAAGGTGCGGAAATGCTGGCGCGACAGCAGGGTCGTCGGACAGACAACCGCCACCTGACGCCCCGACATCGCTGTGACGAACGCGGCCCGCAGAGCCACCTCGGTCTTGCCGAAGCCGACGTCCCCACAGATCAGGCGATCCATGGGCTGACCCTTGGCGAGGTCCGTCAGGACATCGGCAATGGCGTTGAGCTGATCTTCTGTCTCTTCATAGGGGAAGCGGGCGCAGAATTCGTCGAACAGTCCGTGCGGCGGGTCGATGGCCTCACCCGTTCGAAGCGCCCGTCTGGCCGCCAGCGCAATCAGCCCTTCGGCCATGTCACGCAGCCGCGCCTTGGCCCGCGCCTTGCGCGACTGCCAGGCCGCGCCGCCGAGGCGATCCAGCTGGACCTCGTTGTCCTCAGAGCCGTAGCGGGTCAGGAGATCAATATTCTCTACAGGCAGATAGAGCCGGGACTTCTCGGCGTACTGCAGCTCCAGACAGTCGTGCGGTGCCTCCTGAACATCCAGGGTCTTCAGGCCCTCATAGCGCCCGATCCCGTGGTCGATGTGCACCACCAGATCGCCGGGGGTCAGGCTCGACGCCTCCGCCAGGAAGTTGGCCGCCCGGCGCTTCTTGCGCGGTCGCGCCAGTCGATCACCCAGAATATCCGTCTCGGAAATCACCGCCAGATCGCCGGCCACAAAGCCGTGCTCGACGGGCAGGACAGCGCGCTGGATTTCGTTCGCCGGCCTGCTCAGGGCCGCGGCCCAATTCGCGGCCAACGGCACATTCGCAAGACCATGATCAGCCAGCATCGTGCCCAGTCGCTCCGACGACCCCTCGGACCACGAGGCAAACAGCACCCGCTTGCCCTGCCCCACCAGATCACGGGCATGGTTGGCCACGGCCTCGAACAGATTGACGCTGTCCTGCGCACGCTCGGCGGCAAAGGTTCGCCCCTGAACACCGCCAACATCCACGACCGCCGGGCCCTGGCTGTGGAAGGCGCTGAACCGACGCCAGGGCAAGGCCGTCAGCCGCTCATCCCACTCGCTCGCCGTCAGATAGAGGGATGCCGGTTCCAGCGCACGATACGGTTGCCCCACGCGCCCGATGTCGCGGCGCGCTTCGAACGCATCCTCGATGGTGGCCAGGCGCTCGGTCACCGCATCGCCGGCCAAGGTGTCCAGCAGCACCACCGCACCGGGCGGCAGATAGTCGAACACCGTCTCAAGCCGTTCGCTGAGCAGGGGCAGCCAGTGCTCCATACCCTGGCGGCGCACGCCCTCCGACACCGCCTGATAGACCGGGTCGTCGGCACCGGCCCCAAACCGCTCCAGCCAGCGGGTGCGAAAACGCGAGATCGAAGCCGCGTCGAGCTGCATCTCTGAAACGGCCAGCAGCTCGACCTCGGTCAACTGCCGCGTTGATCTTTGAGTTTCCGGGTCAAAGCCTCGGATCGATTCCAGCGTGTCCCCGAACAGATCCAGCCGAACCGGTTCGGCCGCCGCCGGGGGAAAGACGTCGATCACCCCGCCACGGATCGCGAACTCGCCGCGCTCGGAGACGGTCGACGCCCTCTGATAGCCGTTGATCGCGAGATGTCGTTCCAGGTCGCTGATATCGACCACCCGGCCCACGCGCGTGGACCAGGCCGCCCTCTGCATGGCCGACCGTTCAGGCACGCGCTGGATCGCGGCGGCCACCGTCGCCACGACGAGCAGCGGACGGGATTCCATGCCGCGCGCCAGACGGGTCAAGGCGGCCATCCGTTCCGCCGCCACACCCGCCGACGGGCTTACCCGGTCATAGGGCAGACAGTCCCAGGCCGGTAGCCGCAGAACCTCAAGGTCCGGCGCAAAGAAGCCCAGGGCATCGACCAGCGCATTGGCCCGCTGGAAATCGCGTGCCACGAACAGGCCCACGCCGCCCCGTTGACGCAGAACATCTGCCGCGACCAGGGCATCGAAGCCCTCGGGCGTTCCGGCCAACTCCAGCCCGCCCGGATCGGCGACGAGGCGGGCGTCCGTCACGACAGGGTCTCGCGACCGAAGACAATCACCTGATCCAGCATGGGTCCGGCAAACGCCGGATCGGGCACCTCCGTGCCCAGGATCCAGGTCCACAGCTTGTCATCCGGCGCTTCCAGCAGGGCCTCGAAATCATCGAGCTCCGCCGCGCTCAGGGTCGCGAGCCGTGCATCCGCAAACGCCCCCAGCACCAGGTCGCACTCGCGCATCCCCCGCCGCCAGGCGCGGTATTTCAGGCGCTGCACACGCGAAACGTCATCGGCCACCGGTTTTATCCGTCCGTTCAAAGCAATCAGGGCCGCTGAAATAGGCCCTGCGGAGGCCGAGCGCCAGCCGGGACATGACCGCTATTCACTGGAAAGCGTTCGTGTCCCGAATTTCCGTAGAGTTGGGGTTCTAGAGCGCGTTGGTGGGCGATACAGATTTACAATAATTAGAGGTCGACCCAATCGACGGAGCCGAGATGGCAGTACCGACAGTGATGCCCAACGTATCCAAGATGTGCTGAACAATTTTCAGGATCGTTCTAGAGCAAGAAGCGCGCCGCAATGAGATTGTTTGCTGTTGTATTGTGCTTGTTATCATGCACCCCGGCGTCGCTTCCCCCGCCGCCCGACAATAGGTCGGTGCAGACAGGGGAGGTATTGGTCAGGGGCACTTACAGGTACCTAGGTGGGGACAGCATTTTCGTGGGCTGCGCGGAACTCCGATGTGCCATCGGGTTGGTCCGGTCAGAATTGATCGCCCAAAATGCAGTCGGATTCAACGGGCGGCAGGTGTGGGCCATTGGTAGATATGTCAATGTTTGCGAAGACCAAATCTATAGGGCCACTTGTGTGCAGTCAGGTAGAAGGCCAACTTTGCTAGTACGCATGTGGGGTCTGGAGTAAGTGAGATTCTATAATCCTGAAACCGTCTCCAACACCGCCTATGCCTATGATCCGGTGGCCCAGACCCAGACGGTGGCCTATGGGGCGGCGACGGCGATCAACACCTATCCCAGCGTGGGCGGTCAGGCGATCTCCTACATCGACGGTTACAGCCAGGGCCGGGGTCTGCACTCGGCCGGCAACCTGCATCATGCCGGCGACGGCTGGTGGCGCTATTACAATACGAACGGCCAGCTGATCCGTGAGGCCGGCAATGCTCTGGGCTCGCAGACGCATCTGTATGACGCGCTGGGGGAACGCTACTGGTCCCAGCACTGGGACAATGCCACCACCGCCACCAGCTTCGTGCCGTCGTCGGATGGCTTGCGGCCTGAGACGGTGCGGGAGCTGGACTATGTGTGGGTCCAGGCGCAAGGCAACTGGAGCCGGACGACAGACCGCACCTATGTGCTGGGTCCGCTGCCGGATGAGCGGCTGATCTGGATGGAGGGACGCGGGGCCAACCGTCAGGTCAGCTACCCCCACACCGACCGCCGGGGCTCGACCATCGCGCTCAGCCGCGGTGGCCAGGCGGTCAATACCTATGCCTATGACGAATACGGCCAGGGCCGAGCCCAGGACGGGGTCACCGGCTATCCGTTCCGCTACACCGGACAACGCCTGGACCCCTACACCGGCACCTACCACTACAAGGCGCGGGAGTATTCTCCGACGTTAGGCCGCTTCCTCCAGCCAGACCCCGCAAGGTTCGTCGATGGGCCGAACATCTATGCCTACGTCGGGACCAATCCGTGGAATGCGGTGGATCCGACGGGATTGCAAATCGAAGTTTTTTGGACTTCTCCAACTACCGCGAATGTCTATTTCTTATACGCAATCGACAACTCAGCAGGAACGCCCGCCTATACGGCGGCTCAGATCAACGCCCAAATTTCTGCCGATTACACTAGGTCCGGCGTTCCATACGCCGGCGGAAGCGTTGATATCACCGCGTTTGGAATACAGGTGGACATCAACGACCCTGCGGTTGCTGCAGGAGAGGCGTCGGTTGTGTCAGCAGATCCATCGATTACAGGAAGTGCTCGATCGCATACGAATGGACTCGGCGGAACGCAGGTAGACATGAGAATTGGTGATGGCGCAAATATAGTGAGTCACGAATTGGCCCATACGGGAGGCGCTGGAGATCAATACCCCGGCGGAACAGATGCGTCTGGCACCACAATTCCGTCAACTTATATACAAACTAACAGCGTAATGGGGAATGCTCAAGCTCCCGCAAATGACCAAACGCACCAATAAATTCTTAGCCCACCACACAATATGGTTAGCTGTGCGGCTGGTACGTCGGCTCCTGATGGCAGGTGTTAGTTATGAAATGGGTGTCAATCGCAATTTTTCTGGCTGCCTGTCACGGGATAGCTGAGGCACCGGCTACAAGCGATCAACCTGCAAGTCCGCCCGCGGAATGTTGGATGACAGCTGGTGCCGTTTGCATTGTCGCGACGAGTGAATATCGGCTAATCCGAGAGGAACGGTCTGAAAGTAGCTTGCGCCTTATCTATTCTGGTCGCAACTGGAGGGCCCCCATGGGGCTTTCGGTCGATCCGCGATGCCGTGCTACCGCCGACGACGAATGGCTGCTCGTTTCCCAAGCGCGCGAAGCGTCAAACACGCTGTTCGAATCTGAAGAATTCGTACTACGATTGTCAGAAAGCGGTTGTGTTGTAAGGCTGCAGATACCGCTCAGTGGTCAGGACCCACTCGACTGGGCAAGATCCTCTGCAGCAAACATCAGAACATGTAGCCGTGATCAGTGTCCAGACCGAGCAATAGGTGCGGTTATAACCCACCTCCTATTTCCTAGGCTGCCGTGATGGTGCACTCATAGAAATACGGATATACACGCTTTGATGTCACTGACGACAGCCAGCGGAAGCCACGACCGGCTGGGCCGGGTGGTGGAAGAAACCGTCTCCAACACCGCCTATGCCTATGATCCGGTGGCCCAGACCCAGACGGTGGCCTATGGGGCGGCGACGGCGATCAACACCTATCCGAGCGTGGGCGGTCAGGCGATCGCCTACATCGATGCCAACAGCCAGGCGCGGGGCCTGCACTCGACCGGCAATCTGCACAGCGACGGTCAGGGCTGGTACCGGTACTACAACACCCAGGGTCAGCTGATCCATGCGACCAGTAATGGTCAGGGCTGGCAGACGCATCTGTATGACGCGCTGGGGGAGCGCTACTGGTCCCAGCGCTGGGACACGGCCGCCACCGCTACCAGCTTCGTGCCGGCGTCGGATGGCTTGCGGCCCGAGACGGTGCGGGAGCTGGACTATGTGTGGGTCCAGGCGCAAGGCAACTGGAGCC
>CAZYFY010000044.1:0-12065 GCA_964647275.1 uncultured Brevundimonas sp. | reverse complement strand
CAGGCAACTGGATCCTGGTCTAAACCGACCCGGCGCAGCCGAAACGCTGCGCCGGAGATGCCCCGTCCTGCGGTATGTCCCACCAGGACCGGTCGGTGGCCGCCGACGCGGATTAATCGGTCGGCGGCAGATTTTCAGCCTCGGCACGGCGTGCCCGAGCCTCGGCCTCCTGGGTCAGTCGATGGGCAGGGTGACGGGCGGCAAAGAGGCGATAGGCAGCGGCGGTTCCAGCCTGTTCGGCAGCCCGAAACTCTTCCATGACGGCGATATCGCCGTCGCGCGCGGGGGCTGCGGCATCCGGTTCGGCGGGGCGGCTCGTCAAATCAGGCACACCGGCGTGCGGTCCGCAGGCCATGACCATGGCCGGCCACGCCAGCCACGCCAGTCGAACAGTTGCCGATATTATCTTGCGGGGCGGGATGATTTGCCATTTCATGGCCATGAATAACACGGCTATTCGGGGGTATCCATGTACGCATATCGGGGCCTGAGCGAGGCGATTGGGTCGGATCTTGCGTACGGGCCGGGCCAATCCGGGTACGGGGGGTTTCGAGCCCCGGTCGAACCCGACCAGCCCGTTTCGGTTACCGTGGTTCCGATCACGTTCACGGGGATAATCTCTGTAGACGCCCTGTTCTCGACCTATGCGTGGGGGGACTCTACCGTCACCTTTTCGTTCCCCGTTTCGGCGAACGATTACACCGACTATTCGACCGGAAGTTTCCGCCTGGACACCTTTTCGCCGGTGACGCTGGAGTTCCGTGAAGCCATCCGCCAGATCCTCGGCGGCGGAACACTGGAAGGCGGTGGCGCGAGCTTCAGCTACGGATCGATCTCCAGCTTCACCAACCTGTCCTTCGTGGAAGAGGCGCGCGGTGCGGGGACGATGCGCTACGGATTTTCCGACGCCTATCCGACGGCCTGGGGGTATCAGCCCAGCGCGGCATACGGCGAGCGCGGGGACACGTTTTTCAACGGGCCCTATATGGGCACTTGGCCGACGCCCGTGCCCGGAAGCTACACCTGGCTCACCGCGATACACGAGATCGGACACAATCTCGGATTCAAGCACGCGCATCAGGGCGGGGCTTCGGGCCTGCTAATGCCGGCCGCCTTCGACACGCTTGAATATACGGTGATGACCTATCGGAGTTTCCAGGGGGCATCGGACGCCAACTACAGCAATGAACTCTACGGCTATCCGCAGACGTTCATGATGATGGATATCCGGGCGCTTCAGCATCTCTATGGAGCCGACTTCACCACCCATGCCGGGGATACGGTCTATACCTGGAACCCGAATACCGGCGAGATGTCCATCAATGGCGTTGGCCAGGGCGCGCCGGGGGCCAACCGTGTGTTCCTGACGATCTGGGATGGTGACGGCAACGACACCTATGATTTTTCGAACTACGACAACAGTGTCTATGTCGATCTGTCGCCGGGCGGATCCAGCACGAGTTCAACCGTCCAGCTGGCAAATCTCGGCTATGGCAACTTCGCGCGGGCGAATATTTTCAATGCCCTGTTGTACAATGAAGACCTCCGCTCATTGATCGAGAATGCCGTCGGGACTGCACACAATGATGTTCTCGTGGGCAACCAGGCCAACAATACCCTGACCGGGGGTGACGGCGACGACCTGCTGATCGGCGGGATCGGAGCGGACCACCTCATCGGCGGTGCCGGCTTCGATACGGTGAGCTATCAGGGCTCGGCTCTTGGGGTTCACGTCAACATGGACAAGGTCGCTCATGGCGATCCAGCCGGCTATCAGGGCGATGCTGCGGGCGACATGTTCGTTTCCATCGAGAAAGTCCTGGGGTCGTCCCATGCGGATGAACTTTGGGGCGGTACCGGAACGGATGTACTGGCCGGCCAACAGGGCAATGATGATCTCCGTGGCAGGGCGGGCGATGATCAGCTCTTCGGTGACGAAGGACTGGACACACTCTACGGCGAAAGCGGCGACGACGTGCTCAGCGGGGGGTGGGGCAATGACATCCTCGACGGTGGTGAAGGGTACGACATTGCCGATTTCGCGGGGCTGAAGAGCGAATATGCCTTCTATTGGGAGAACGGCGTGCTCATGGTCGTCGGCCCGGACGGCAAGGACACGCTGACCAACATCGAAATGCTGCGGTTCTACGATGGCGAGATAGACCCCCTGCAGGTCATTTGCCCGCCGTTCCTGGCTCCGGGTGGGGCGGAAGCGAAAGAGGCCGGGCCGCTGATCCTTCCTGGCGTCGTCGAAGCGGGCAAGACCGACGGGACAACGGATCCGCTGATCTTGCCAACGGGCCTGGAGGGCAAGTCACAGTGGGACGATGGACCCGTGGTCTGTGGAGGGGGCGACCGTGTCGTCACACCGGTCGATGCCGTGACCTTTGACCTGGGCACCATGGACCTGACCCTGCGACCTTGGGATCGCGGCATGTGGGGTGGATCAGAGCCCAGCCACGACGACTGGATCGCCTAGGGCAGGGCGCTTCGCCTGTGCGGAGCTGTCAAGCCGGGCCTTCCGACAGGACGCAAATCAGGTCAGGAAGGGGGCATGATGCAGTCTGCCCCCGCTCCGACAACCGATCCCGCTGACGCCTCAACCGCCGTTGTTCCCTCGCAACTGGCCAGCCACCTGGCGGCCAAGCTGTGCCACGACGTGGCCAGTCCGGCTGGGGCCATGGTCAATGGCCTGGATATGATGCGCGACCCCGATCATGCCGAGATGCGTGACGATCTGGTCGCCATGGTCGAGGCAAGCGCGCGCAAACTGCTGGCGATGGTCCATTTCGACCGCGTGGCCTTTGGCGCCGCCACCAGTTCGGAATCCTTTGCGGCCGAAGAGATCGAGGCCTTGGCGCAAAGCGCCTTTTCGGACATTCGCCCGACGCTGGAATGGGCCTGTGAAATCGAGCGGTTCACCAAACCCCAGGCCCGGGCGGTGCTGAACCTGGCCCAGATCTCAGGCGGGGCCCTGGCGGTCGGTGGGACGGTTCAACTCGGAATCTCGACCGGTGGTGACCGGCTGATCCTGTCGGCGGATGCGCGCGGCCCGAAGGCGAGGCTGAAGAACGAGGTATCGACTGGCCTTTCCGGTGCCACCCTCACAGATGGCATGGCGGGGCAGTGGATTCAGTCGTTCTGGCTGCACACCACCGTCGCCGAGGCCGGCGGCCAATTGTCGTTCGAGACGAGCGAAGATCGTGTGGAGATTTCGATCTCCATGCCGCGTTAGACGTCGATCCAAACCAACGGTTAACCGTCGCACCCGAATAACGGGATCATGCGTCTTTGCCTCATCATCGACGATAGCCGGATTATCCGAAAGGTCGCTCGACGTATCGTCGAGGGGCTGGGCTATGACGTTGAAGAAGCCGGTGACGGAGCTGAGGCCCTCAGCTTCTGTGCCGCGACCATGCCCGACGTCATCCTGGTCGACTGGAACATGCCCGTGATGGATGGAATGACCTTCCTGCACCGGCTGCGGGCGTCGGAAGGCGGAGATCAGCCCAAGGTCCTGTTCTGTACGATCGAGAACGATCCAAGCCGTATCGCCGAGGCGCTGGACGCCGGGGCCGACGAATATGTGATGAAGCCGTTCGACGGCGACATCCTGGGATCAAAGTTTGCCGATGTGGGGCTGGCCTAGATGACCAGCGACCTCGATTTCCCTGTGCTGTCGGCCCTGATGTCCGAGCGCGCCGGTTACGATCTTGGGCCGGAGCGCCTGGCGGCGGTTGAAGCCCGCCTTGGCCCCATCGCGCGCCGCGAAGGCCTGGGCTCGGTGCAGGACCTGATCGCCCTGATCGACCCGGTGCAACGTCCGTCGCTGACGTGGGAGATCGTCGAGACAATCCTGCCGGCTGATACGCGGTTCTTCCGGGACCGGGAGTCGTTCGAGCTGATCAGTGCTCAGCTGCTGCCCGTGTTGTCCCAGGCGCGTGGTGGGGCGGTTCGGGTTCTCGTCGCCGGTTGTGCGGCCGGCCAGGAGGCCTGGTCGGTGGCCATCTGCGCCGCAGAGATCGGTGTGGATGTGGAGATTGTCGGCCTGGACCTGTCCAGCCGGAGCATCGAAAAGGCGCGGGCAGGCGTCTACACCCAGTTCGAGGTTCAGCGCGGGCTGCGATCCCGCCAGCTGATCGCCTGGCTGGAACGCTACGAAGACCTGTGGCGCGTGTCCGAACGCCTGAAGCGGTGGGTCCGCTTTGAGCGTGCCAATCTGCTGGACGGGGTTGAGGGCTTCGGCGGGTTTGACCTGATCTTCTGTCGCCACGTCCTGTCCGACATGACGAGCGAGGGCCGACGGCGGGTGCTCGATGGCCTGTCCAGGGCCGTGGGACCAGCCGGTTGCCTCTTCGTCGGCGAAGGTGAAATCCTTCCAGAAGCCGGTGCGGCCTTTAGGCCGGTCGCCGGTCTGAAGTCCGTCTATGTGCGCGGCCCGTCTTCGGTCAGCCAGGCGGCGTGACGACCAACTGACCCGTCACCACCAGACTGTCAGAGGCCCCGAAAGGCATGGTGTCGGGCTCACGCCGAGGTAGCGCGCGCGCATCGTCCGGCCAGCCGTCATGGAAGGCGGCCCAGTGGAGTATCGTTCCCGCCGGTGCGACGAAGCTCATGGCGAAGCCCTGTCCGGGATCGGCCCAGCGCACAACCAGCGGCGTCCCGGCCGCAGGCGCAGTGACGGGGTGCCCCATGACGGTGATCTGGGACATCGGCTGATCGGACACCAGCGTCAGTCGCAACTCGCGGGCAGAGGGGTCCGACGCCACAATCCGGGAACGTCCACCGTCAAGGTCCGTGACCTCGATCGTCGGGCGCGGCATGGCTACCGGTGACGTGGCCACTGTTTGCCAGGAAGATGTGCCCAGCGCCGGCAGGTTGGTCGTCTGAACCGGTGTCCCTTCACGATCCAGCCAGGCGACGGTCCAGGGATCTCGCATGGCCGGCAAGGTGGCCAGTCTCGCCTGCCCATCGGTCGTGTCGGCGACATAGAGGGCCAGGGTCGGAACCGGCCGTTCCGGCGTTCCTGCAGGCGCCCAGCGAATCCACAATCCGCCTGCGACCGCGAGCGCCACAAGCCCGATGGCGACCGGGACGGTGGCGCGGCCTCGCACGGCCGGCATCAGGAGCGCCGCCAGGGGCAGGATGGCCAGCAGGGTAAGCGCGGCAGGTGCTGACGGAATGGTCGCGCCGACGCCCAGAAAGACGCCGTGGTTGACGCCGATGACCCAGGCGCTGCCGACGATGCCCAGGGCCGTGGCAATCGGCCAGGCGAGGTCGCCCAGGCGCCGCGCCGTCAAGAGGGCCACGGTCCCGATGAGCGTCGGCCATGCGGCGATGATCGCAGCCTCGGGAGCCATAATCTGAAGGACAACCGACAGCACCCAGCCGAGGCTGAGAAGGCCCAGGGCCGGCGCTTCGTGAGGGCGGTAGAGGCCGCTGCGGCCCCGGAGCAAGTACCGGCTGACCAGCAGGATCGCACCGGCACAGGCGCAGATCATGGCCAGTTCGAAGATGTCGAGCCGCCCCAGCAGCGGCCGGTTCATAATGAAGTCCGTGGGCGATCCGGTCAGCCAAAGCAGTCCCATGCCCAGGACGCCGCACACAGCCGCTATGAGAACGCCGCCCAGGGCACCGACGGCGGCGACGCGGATCGTCTCTGCGCGCGCCTGGCTGCGGACGAAGAGTCCCAACAGACCGATGCCGGACAAGGCGACGAGCGCCCAGCCGACCCAGGCCGGATAGGTCAGGGTAAACAGGCCGAATAGGTCAGAGAAGACGGCGTTGGGCCGCGGCTCGGGTAGGTCGTTGGCGGCCAGCAGCGCACGCGTCAGGTCAAGCGCCTGGCTGCCCAGATGCTGGAGCGATCCCTGGTCCAGCGCGTTGGGGGTGGCGGTCGCCGAGTGATAGTGGAACGGTTCGCCAATGAAGGCGATGTTGAAGCCGGCGATGTGCTGATCGCGGGAGTGGCTGAAATCCGTGTCATTCGGCAAGATCGAATAGAGGAAGGCCGCCAGGGAGGTGGTCGATGGCTTGCGCACATTGCGGGCATACAGGTCCATCATCGCCCCATTGTTGGGGCCGGTCTCGAACATGAAGGCGCGACCGGCGGCCCCCCGCGTCTCCAGATTGACGACCGCGCCGACGCGGTCGCGCAAGGGATGGCGATTGAAGAAGGCTTCGGCCCCGAGCAGTCCCTGTTCTTCTCCATCGGTGATCAGGACGATGAGGTCGCGATGACGCGGGGTGTTCTCCGCCAGGAGAACGCGCACCGCCTCGAGCGAGGCGGCCACGCCGGCCGCATCGTCGGCCGCGCCGGGTGAGCCAACGGCGGAATCGTAGTGGCTCATCAGAACCACCGCAGGTGCCGCCGGATCATCACCCGGCAGGACCCCAATCAGGTTCTCGATCTGACCACCGGCCACGAAATCCGGGCGGCGCGTAAAGACGGCATCGGCCCGCTGGGTCGAAACCTCCAGGCCCAGTTGCTGCATCCGGCGCAGCAAGGTCTCGCGCACCTGATCGTTCTCGGGTGTGCCGGTAGGGTGGGCCACTTGACCAATCTGACGGACATCGACCATCGCCCGTTCCGCCGAGAAGGCCGTGGCCTCTGCATCGTCGGACACCGGTGAGGGAGGCCGGATCGTCAGCGCGGCGATGAACAGGGCCAGGCCGAGCGCGGCCAGAAATCCGATGAGTGATCGCATAGTCGCCTCCCCCAAGGTCGCGGTGGAGCCTAGTGGAGGTGGCGGTCAGATCAAGGGCGACGGATGCGGGTGGTACAATGAAAAACACCCGCCGGTTTCCCGGCGGGTGTTTCCAACCCGGACGCTTACAAACTTTCGGTCAGGCCGCGGCGGTGATGCCGGCAGAGCCTTCCTGGGGGTCCCGCAGGACATAGCCACGGCCCCAGACGGTTTCGATGTAGTGCTTGCCGCCGGCGGCGGTCGCCAGCTTCTTGCGCAGCTTGCAGATGAAGACGTCGATGATCTTCAGCTCGGGCTCGTCCATGCCGCCATACAGGTGGTTCAGGAACATCTCCTTGGTCAGGGTCGTGCCCTTACGCAGGGAGAGCAGCTCGAGCATCTGATATTCCTTGCCGGTCAGATGCACGCGGTGGCCGTTCACTTCGACGGTCTTGGCGTCGAGGTTCACCGCGATTTCGCCCGTCGAGATGATCGCCTGGGCGTGGCCCTTGGAGCGACGCACGACCGCCTGGATGCGGGCGATCAGCTCATCGCGATGGAAGGGCTTGGTCATGTAGTCGTCGGCACCGCCACCAAAGGTCTTGACCTTGGTGTCGATTTCGCTCGAGCCCGACAGGATCATCACGGGCGTATTAATCTTGCCGACGCGAAGCTGACGAAGAACCTCGATGCCGTTCATGTCGGGCAGGTTCAGGTCAAGCAGGATGATGTCGTAGTCGTAGATCTTTCCCAGATCGATGCCTTCTTCACCCAGGTCGGTGGTGTAGACATTGAAGCCCTCGGACTTGAGCATCAATTCGATGCTCTGTGCGGTGGCACTGTCGTCTTCGATCAACAGAACGCGCATTCAGTGCCCCTCCAGGCGAATCTTGGTCGTGTAGCGGCGGTGCGAAAAGGTTACGCACCTCTTCCCCGCACGCTCTCTCTGAAAGACTTAGGAAAGGTTAATCAGACCCCTCATTCGAATCGGTAGTCTGATTTGCGAGTCCCCGTCTAGGGGCAGAGTCAACGATTCGATTCCGAGGGTGAATTCTCCCGGCGGGCGAGTCCAAAAAGACTCACTCCCAGTGGCGAGTGGCGAGTGGCGAGAGGGGCTTGGCGCGGCTGGTGTCATTGCGGGATCAAGATCGCCAGCACCTGTCCGCAGAAAACTCGCCACTCGCCACTCGCCACTCGCCACTTCATTCCCGCACCGGCTAGAAGAGGGCCATCAAGGAGGTTCGCCCGTGCTTTTTGTCCTGTCTCCCGCCAAGCGGCTGGATTTTTCGACCCATCCGATGACGGCGCAGGCGACCGAGCCGCGTATGGGCGAGGATACGGCACAGCTGGCGGTATCGACGCGACGGCTGACCAAGCCGGACCTGAAGCGGCTGATGGGGCTGTCGGATGATCTGGCGCGGCTCAATCAGGAGCGGTTCCAGGCTTTCGACGCCGAGGCCGTGGGCGGGACGCCGGCGGCGCTGGCCTTTGCGGGGGATGTCTATCTGGGCCTGAAGGCGCGAGAGCTGGATGAAGCCGGTATGGACTGGGCGCAGGACCGGCTGCGGATTCTGTCGGGGCTGTACGGGGTGCTCAGGCCGATGGATGGGATCCAGCCTTACCGCCTGGAGATGGGGACCAAGCTGTCGACACGGCGAGGGCGCGATCTTTACGCCTTCTGGGGGGACCGGATTGCGCGGCGGCTGGACGCCGACCTGGAGGGACAGGCGGACCGCACGATCGTCAATCTGGCCTCGGAGGAATATTTCGGCGCGGTCGACCGCAAGGCGCTGAAGGCCCCGGTCGTGGATGTGCGCTTCGAGGAGGAAAAGGACGGGCAGCGCAAGGTGCTCAGCTTCTTCGCCAAACAGGCGCGCGGGACGATGGCGCGCTGGGCGATTGATCAGCGGATTGAGCGGGCGGCGGATCTAAAGGGCTTTGACCTGTCGGGCTATCGGATCGACACAGGCCGGTCGTCAGATCAGGCGCTGGTCTTCTGGCGCCATCAGCCGCCACCGGTGGCCGAGCAGCGCAAGGCGGCGAGAGAGACGGCCTGACATCTTCGTCAGGTTTGCGAACTGACAACACCGTTTTGTCCAGCTAGAACGGGGGCTGAGAGGGAGGGCTCCGATGGCCGATGTCTTCGTCAGTTATGATCGTCGTGACCGGGATCTGGCCGAGAAGGTCGTCGCGGCTCTGACCGAACAGGGGCTGACGGTGTGGTGGGACGACCGGATTACGCCGCACGAAACCTGGGACAAGACCATCGAGCGGGAGGTCGACAACGCCAAGAAGGTCCTGGTGCTCTGGACCAAGAATTCGGTTGAGAGCGACTGGGTGCGGACCGAGGCGGGTGCGGCCAAGGAGGCAACGCCGCCCAAGCTGATCCAGGCGCGGTTCTCGGACTGCAAGGTGCCGCTGGCGTTCCGGCTGTTGCAACATGTCGACCTGATCGGCTGGACCCCCAAGCGGCGGCATTCCGGCTGGGATCGACTGGTCATGTGGCTCAAGGACGGGATCGATCAGCCCGCCGTGCCCTCACCGGGCGCCGGAGGCCCCATTCCGCCAGAGGAGCTGTCGCCGGTCGACGCGCCTGTACAGGCGGACGCGGCTCCGGCAGAGGCGTCGCCGCCCGACGCGCCGGCAGAAGCCCCGAGCGAGCCCGTTGTGGTTCCGGCGACGATGGGGCTGGGCAATTTCGCCGCGAGTGCCGAGACGACGGATGAGGCTGCGCCGCCCTACGGCGGCGGTGCGAACCAGTCGAAGGCAGAGGCACCGCCCTACGGGGGAGGAGCGGGTGCCGCGACCGGATCGACGCCGTCCTATGGCGTGGAATCTGTAGACGCCACGACTGCGGAAGAGGGGCCGGTCCCGGTGACCATGGCGCCCTCTGGGTCGACAACGGATGCCGGGGCACCGGGCGGGACAAAGACCGGTGGCATCGACAAACGGCTTCTGATCGGCGGTGGGATCGGGCTGGGTGTGGTGGTGCTGGTCGCGGCGGCGATGATGCTGATGTCGGGCGGCGGCTCGGATTTTTCCGATGAGGAACAGACGACGCTGGGCGGCTATCTGAACGGCTATGCCGAACGCTATGCCCAGGGTCTGCCGCAGGTTGGAGACGATGAGCTGGCCCGTCTGGCGGATGATGCCGCCTATGATTATGAGGTCCGGCTCAATGGCGGGAACAGCTATCGGGTGCTGGGTGCCTGCGACACCAACTGTCGCGATGTGGACATCTATGTGATGGACCCCTCGGGCCAGGAGATTGGTCGCGACATCCTGACCGACGATTTCCCGGTGGTCGAAATCCCCCATGCTCAGGACGGGACCTACACCGTCCGCATTGGCATGCCGGATTGTGGAACGGACACCTGTATCGGCGCGGCGCGGGTCTATCAGGTCGACTGAGGCGCTTGAAGCCAGCTGAGGAAGCGGCGGGTTTCCGTGCGCGGCGTGCCCTGGCGGTGGAAGGCAGCGAAGGACGCACCGTCGGTCTCGAAACCAAATGGGGCGATCAGCCGGGCGGACGCCAGCTCGGGTTCGATGAGGGCCTGCTGCGTCACGCAGACGCCCAGGCCGGCGAGGCAGGCCTCGATCATGGTCTGCTGATGGTCGAACAGCATGGGCGGCGCGTCGGAGCCCACGTGTCGGGTCGTCCGCGCGTTCCAGTTGTCGATGGCCTGGGGGTGGGAGCGCGAGATCAGGCGCCGGGCCGATGCGGCGTCGATACCCGGTGCGGCCACCGGGCCATAGCGGTTGACCATGAAGGGAACGACGACGAGGCCGGCCGGTGGCTCGGCACCGGCGTCGAGCATTCGGATGGCGACTTCGGCCCCGCCGAGCGAGCGGTCGAGATCGGCGTAGGATTCCGACAGCTCAATTTCCCAGCCGTGCGGCCATCGGGCCAGGCGCGGGATCAACCAGCGGCCCGCCAGGGTCGACAGGCATGACACCTGAACCCGCCGGTCGAGATCGGCGCTGGCCGACAGGACCGCGGCGAGGCGCTCGAAGGCCGGGCCGACCTCCGCCCACAGGCGCTCGGCCTCCGGTGTGGGCTGTCGCGCGTTGCGCGGGCCGGTGAACAGCGGATAGCCGCAGTCGTCCTGAAGCGAATTGATCTGGCGACTGATCGCGCCGTGGGTGACGCCGAGTTGGTCGGCCGCGCGGGTCATGGAGCCGAGCCGCATGACCGCATCAAAGGCGCGCAGCGCCGTCAGGGGCAGGTGCCGATATCTGTGCGCTGAGCTCACAAACAAGGGCGGATAAGTCGTTAGGCGCGGCGGGGCAAGGGCGGCATTCAGGCACGATCCGAATGTGAGAGGAAAACGCCATGCTGAAACCGGTCGACTACAATCAACGCCAGCATCAGGGCTACGCCGCCGGGCGCGCGATGCCGGACGAGAGCCGGGCGATCTGGGCGGAGGCCCTGGCGCGGCGGGCACCGGAGGCGCGACCGCTCAGCGTGCTGGATCTGGGATCGGGGACCGGGCGGCTGACGCCAATGCTGGCCGAGACGTTCGGCGGGCCAGTGTGGGGTGTGGAGCCGTTCGACCGGATGCGTGAACAGGCCGAGGCCGCGGACCATCCCGCCACCGTCACCTATCTGGCCGGCCGGGCCGAAGATATCCCGTTGGCCGACGTATCCTGCGATCTGGTGGTGGCCTTCCTGTCCTTGCACAATGTTCGCGATGATCGACCGGCCGCAGCGCGGGAGATTCGGCGAGTGCTTCGACCGGGCGGGCGGGTGCTGATCCGCAGCTCGTTCTCAGATCGGCTGCCACTCATCGATTGGCATCAGTGGTTCGAGGGCGCGCGCGAGGCAGAGCTGAAGATGTTCCCGACGACCGGCGAGGTCGAGGCGATGTTTGCGGCGGTCGGCCTGGAGCGGCTGGCGCTGGATGTGGTGCGCGAGCGGTATGCTGACAGCCTGGCCGAGCAGGCTGAGCGGTTGAAGACGCGCGCCATCTCGACCTTCGAGTATCTCGACGAAGCGGCGATCGAGGCAGGGTTCCGCAAGCTCGATGAAGCCGTCGCTCGCGACCCGGGAGGTCCGGTGTACGGGGATGGGGATTTGATGACCCTCGGCTAGCCCCGCTCTTTGGTCTTCGAGAAGCGGATCTTGGGGAATTTCTCGCCGACGTAGCCGGTTTCCCAGCTGCTCTTGGCGAGGAAGACCGGGGCCTGATCGATGTCGGTGGCCATCTGGGGGCGGTATTTGCCGGCGAAGTCGTCGAGGTCGGCCTTGGATTCACCGGTAACCCAGCGGGCTTCGGCATAGGGGCTGGGCTCGAAGACAACGTCCAGGCCGTATTCTTCGCCCAGGCGGTCGGCCATGACCTCGAACTGAAGCTGGCCGACGGCGCCGACGATGAAGTC
>CAZYFY010000043.1:0-12987 GCA_964647275.1 uncultured Brevundimonas sp. | reverse complement strand
GGCGGCAAGATCGCCATGCAGATCCTGCATTTCGGGCGCTATTCCTATCAGCCGGATCTGGTGGCCCCCAGCGCCCTGAAGGCGCCGATCAATCCCTTCGTGCCCCATGCCCTGACGGCCGACGAGATCGAACAGACCATCGAGGACTATGTGAACTGCGCGGCGCTTGCGCGCCACGCCGGCTATGACGGCGTCGAAATCATGGGCTCCGAGGGTTACCTCATCAATGAGTTCATCGCCGCGCGCACCAACCAGCGGGACGACGACTGGGGCGGCGACTATGCCCGCCGGATACGGTTCCCGGTCGAGATCGTGCGGCGCGTGCGCGAGCGGGTGGGGCTGGATTTCATCATCATCTACCGCCTGTCGATGCTCGATCTGGTGGAGGGCGGCTCGACGCTGGATGAGGTGATCGAACTGGGTCAGGCCATTGAGGCGGCGGGCGCGACCATCCTGAACACCGGCATCGGCTGGCACGAGGCGCGCATCCCCACCATCGCCACCAAGGTGCCGCGCGGCGCCTTCGGCTGGGTGACGAAGCGGCTGATGGGCAAGGTCGGCATCCCGTTGATCGCGACCAACCGGATAAATACGCCCGAGGTGGCTGAGCGCCTGTTGGAAGAGGGCGCGTGCGACATGGTGTCGATGGCGCGGCCCTTCCTGGCCGACGCCGACTTTGTGCGAAAGGCGCGCGAGAACCGGGCCGAGGACATCAACACCTGCATCGGCTGCAATCAGGCCTGCCTGGACCACATCTTCTCGCTGAAGATCACCTCGTGCCTGGTCAATCCGAGGGCCTGTCACGAGACGGAAATCGTCATCACGCCGACCGAAACGCCCAGGTCGATTGCGGTCGTCGGGGCTGGTCCGGCAGGGCTGGCCTTTGCGACGACAGCGGCGGAGCGCGGCCACCGCGTGACCCTGTTCGAGGCGGATGGCGAGATCGGTGGCCAGTTCAACATCGCCAAGACCATCCCGGGCAAGGAAGAGTTCCACGAGACGTTGCGCTACTTCCGGCGGCGTCTCGACCAGTCGGGCGTAGACGTTCGGCTGAACACGCGGGTGTCGGCCGACGATCTGGCCGCGGGCGGCTTTGATGAGGTCGTGCTGGCGACCGGCATCGTCCCGCGCAAGCTGGACATTGAAGGCGCGGATCGGCCCGACACCCTGAGCTATCTGGACGTGCTGAAGGATCACAAGCCGGTCGGCGAAAAGGTCGCCATCATCGGTGCCGGCGGCATCGGTTTCGATGTGGCGGAATACATCACCGACGCGGGCCACAAGGCCAGCTTGAACCCCGAGGTCTTCTTTGCCGAATGGGGTGTCGACACCGACTATGAGACGCGTGGCGGACTGGCCGAGCCGGAGCCGGAGACGTCGCCGCGCGATGTCTGGCTGTTGCAGCGCAAGACCTCCAAGGTCGGGGCCGGCCTGGGCAAGACAACCGGCTGGATCCACCGCGCCGGACTGGCCGCGCGCGACGTGCACATGGTGCCTGGCGTCAGCTATGAGCGGATCGATGATGAGGGCCTGCACCTGATGGTTGGTGGCGAGCCGAAGACGCTGGCCGTCGACACCGTCATCGTCTGTGCCGGGCAGGAACCGAACCGCAGCCTGTTCGAAGACCTTGCAGCGCGCGGCGTGACCGCCCGCCTGATCGGCGGGGCCGATGTCGCCGCCGAGCTGGACGCCAAGCGCGCCATCCACCAGGGCGTGACCCTGGCTGCCGACATCTGATCCCGGAGCCGACCATGAGCCAGCTGCACCCCGCCGTCGTCCTGTCGATGCAGACCTGGCATCGGATGATCGAGACGCGTGACCTGTCCGACCTGGCATCGATCGTTCACCCGGACGCGACCTTCCGCTCGCCGATGGCCTTCAAGCCCTATCAGTCGCGCGAGGCCGTGGTGCTGATCCTGTCGACGGTCATCACCATCTTCGAGAACTTCGAATATCACCGCCAGTTCGCCAGCGAGGATGGGCTGAATGTGGTGCTCGAATTCAGCGCCGATGTCGGGGACAGGTCCCTGAAAGGCATCGACATGGTCCGCTTCGACGAAGACGGCCTGATCACCGACTTCGAGGTGATGATCCGCCCGCTTAACGGCCTTCAGGCCCTCGGCGCCGAAATGGGCGCGCGGCTGGCGCAGTACCTGCCTGCGTACAAGGGGTAGGGGCCCGCCTCCTCATCGTCATCCTCCGGCGCGCGCAGCGCGACCGGGGGACCCAGGCAACGACCCGATGGGTGTGCACGCCCCGGTCAGGCATACTGGATCCCCCGATCTTCGCCGCCAAGGCGGCTCGTCGGAGGATGACGAAAGAGAGGAAACGCACGATGCGTTTGGCGCGAGCCGCCTGGCCCCGCTAGACAGGTCCCATGACCCCCACCCGCGCCGACGACCTTGCCCAAATCCTTCGCGCCAGCCCGGATGTGATGCATGTGCTGACGACCGTACGAGCCTTGCGGCTACCCGACTGGCGGCTGTTTTCCGGGGCGGTCTATCAGACGGTGTGGAACCATCAGACCGGGCGCGAGCCGGCCTATGGGTTGAAGGATTTCGATATCGGCTATTTCGACGCGGAAACCTCCTGGGACGCCGAGGACGTGTTTATCAAACGCGTCGCGGAGGCCTTTGAAGAGCCGTTTCGCTCGACCGTCGAGGTCCGCAACCAGGCGCGGGTGCATCTGTGGTTTCAGGACCGGTTCGGGGAGCCGTATGAGCCCTTGGCCAATACCGATGAGGCCCTGTCGCGGTTCGTCTGCCCGGCTTTCGGGGTGGGGGTGCGGCTGGAGGACGACGACACGATCTCGGTCGCGGCCCCGTTCGGACTGGACGACGTGTTCGACATGGTGCTCCGGCCCAATCCGAACCGGACGGAGGCAAAGGGCTGGGCACGGGTGACGGCCTCGGCGCAAGGCCGCTGGCCGGAGTGCCGGATCGTTAGCTGAGCGCGCGGGCGACCCGGGCTGAGGACGGACGACCGGCTGCCCCCAGACGCGGTGAGACGGTCAGCAGCAGCGTCTCGCCATTTCGCCGCACATCCGGTCCAGGCCCGGAAGAGATCAGGATGGATCGCAGGCCCGACATTCGCTCACGCCCGCCGCGGGTCCCGGCCAGTCGTGCAATTCCGTCGACCGCCACCGTGGCGGCGTCGCCGTAGACATCGCTGGCCGAAGGATCCACCGCGCGGGCGGTGATTTCGAAATCCTGGCCGATGGCCAGCCCGGCCCGCACGGATTCGCGCATGAAATGCCGCAGCAGAAAGCGGATGTCGTGCTCGGGAAGGCTCAGACGCCGGGCTTCCCCGACAACCGCGCAAGGCAGCCCCCCGGGGGCGGCGCTCGTATAGAGGGTCACCCCACCCAGGCGGGTCGTGCGCAACATCACCTCGCCGATGTCATTGCGATAGTAGATGTCGCCACGCAGGCCGGCAGACGGCCGCAACACCCAGATTTCGTTGGACCCGTCGAATCTCAGAAGGGGACGGTTGCCGGTCTGATCCAGGATGAAATCCGGTCCGCTCTGGCTCGAAAACCGCACGACCGTCACCTCGCGGTACTGGGTGCGCGGGCCCAGAACGCGGTCGCGCAAGGACGGTTGTTGCTGGTTGGACAGGGTGGTCCAGACGGCGTCGATCTGGCCCTGAAGATCCAGGCCATCGGCGCGCGCAGGCGTCGCCACCGACCCGATTGAGCAAGCAATCAGGGCCGCGAGGAACCAGATGTTTCTCGGGAACTTTCCGACCATTCTCGGATCAGTGCACGCTCAGCGAGGCAGATTTGCGGCGGTGCGGCGCCTTGTCTCAGGCCTGTCTCAGCCCAGCATGTACTGGCCACCGTTCACCGACAGGGTCGAGCCGGTGATGAAGCTGGCGTCGTCGCGCACCAGGAAGGCCACGACCGCGGCGATCTCTTCGGCCTCGCCCAGACGCGACACCGGGATCGCACCCACAATCGAGGCCATGACGTTCTCGGGGATGGAATCCATCATTTCGGTGTTGATATAGCCCGGTGCCACACAGTTCACCGTGATGCCCTTGCGCGCATTTTCCTGGGCCAGGGCCTTGGTGAAGCCGATCATGCCGGCCTTGGCGGCGGAATAGTTGGTCTGGCCCGCCTGGCCCTTCTGGCCGTTGATCGAACTGATGTTGACGATGCGCCCGAAGCTGCGATCGCGCATGCCCTCGATGACCTGACGGGTCATGTTGAACAGGCTGTCCATATTGACGCTGACGACCTGGCTCCATTGGTCCGGCGACATCTTGTGGAAGAAGCCGTCGCGGGTGATGCCGGCGTTGTTGACCAGAATCTCGACCGGGCCGAACCGCTCTTCGACCTCGGCGACGGCGCGCTGACAGTCCTCGAACTTTCCGACGTTGCCCTTGACCACCATGATGTCCAGCTCTTCGGCGGTGGCGCGCGCGGCCTCATCATTGCCCGAATAGCCCGCCGCGACGTTGAAGCCGTCGGCCTTCAGGCGCGCCGAGATCGAGCGGCCAATACCGCGGGTTCCACCGGTGACGAGGGCTGTGCGAGCCATGGGGTTTCCTCTCTGTCCTTGAAAGCGTCTCTGACGGACGCGTGTTCTATGAATGCCTTAGCGTGCGCGGCGGTGACGGGGAAGGTCCGATTCACCACTCAGTTGAAATCAACGTGCAAATGGTCGTCGTGCCGGGCGGCCTGGCATCCGGCAAAGCGCAGCTTGTTTTCTCCCTCCAGATTCCAGCGACGCTCCAGATGGGGTTCGATGAGAATCCGGCGAACGCGGGGGTCGGCGGCAAAGATCTCGGTCAGGGCGCGGCTACGCGCATAGTCCAGCCGCCAGGCCCGATCCTCGGGTGGGTCACGGTCGTCGTTTGGACGGTCGATGCCGCGACACGGCTGAGGATCGCCGGGACGGGGCGGCTCGTAGTTTCCATAGCCGTTGAGGCGGCTGCCCGGTGGCGAGCCCTGGATCGGCCGACCGTCCAGGCCGGTGTAGAACAAGGACACATCGACATGGCGGCCATCGCCGTGGCTGAGGTGGGGCTCAAACGGGACAATGCCGTCCGGGCCTGATGCGTCCATGAAGATCAGCCGCGTTCCGGGAAATCGGCGGGACATCTCTCGCGCGGCCTCGACCATGGCCGCGCGGGCCTCGGGCGTGACATAGACGCGATCGCGCGAACAGTAGAAGGGATGGGCCGGGCCCATGGGTTCGGACCCGTCACACGGCAGGGGCACCAGACCGGCCGGGCTCTGGCCCGATGCCCTCTCGGCGTCGGCCTTCAGCGCCGTTTCGGCCCGACAGCCGCCCAGCAGAACCAGGCCGATAAGGAGGGCTCCCGCCCTCACACCCGCTCGACGCACATGGCCACGCCCATGCCGCCGCCGATGCACAGCGTCGCCAGCCCCTTCTTGGCACCGGACCGCTTCATCTCATGCAGCAGGGTGGTCAGGATGCGGGCGCCGCTCGCGCCGATGGGGTGGCCGATGGCGATGGCGCCGCCGTTGACATTGACCTTGGCCGGGTCGAGGCCCAGCTCCTTGGTCACGCACAGCGATTGCGCCGCAAAGGCCTCGTTGGATTCGACCAGGTCCAGATCCGCGACCGTCCATCCGGCCTTGTCCAGCGCCTTCTGAGAGGCCGGGATCGGCCCGGTCCCCATGATCGCCGGATCGACACCTGCCGTGGCCGACGACACGATCCGCGCCAGCGGTGTCAGGCCGCGCTTCTTCGCCTCATCGGCTGACATGACGACCAGGGCGGCGGCCCCGTCATTGATGCCCGACGCATTGGCGGCGGTGACGGATCCGTCCTTGGTGAAGGCGGGGCGCAGGCCGGCCATGGCCTCGAGGGTCGCGCCGTGGCGGATGTATTCGTCCTGATCGACGACGGTGTCGCCCTTGCGACCCTTGATGGTGACCGGCGCGATTTCGTCGGCGAACTTGCCGGCCTTCTGGGCGGCCTCGGCCTTGTTCTGGCTGGCGACGGCGAAGGCGTCCTGCTCCTCGCGGGTGATCTGCCAGCGTTCCGCGATGTTCTCGGCGGTCTGGCCCATGTGATAGCCGTTGAAGGCGTCCCACAGGCCGTCCTTGACCATGGTGTCCACGAGCCCCAGGTCGCCCATCTTCTGGCCCGCGCGCAGGGCGGCGGAATGGTGCGACTGGCTCATGCTTTCCTGACCGCCGGCGACGACGACGGTGGCGTCGCCCAGTTCGATCTGTTGCGCCGCCAGGGCGACCGCCCGAAGCCCTGAGCCGCAGATCTGGTTGATGCCCCAGGCCGCGGCACTTTCGGGCACGCCGGCACCGATGGCCGCCTGTCGCGCCGGGCCCTGGCCCTGGCCGGCGGTCAGCACCTGCCCCAGGATCACCTCATCGACATCGGCGGCGTCGATGCCCGCCTGTGCCAGCGCCGCCTGGATGGCAATCTCGCCCAGTTTGGAGGCGGGAAGGGCGGACAGGCCACCCATGAAGGACCCGACGGGGGTGCGGGCGGCGGCGACGATCACGGCCTCGGTCATGGCTTAACTCCTCGGCAAAAGGTTGTTGCGCTTTTGCCTCACGAATCCCGGCTCGTCACCTGAAACGGGGAATTCGGCCCGCAATTCATCGCCTGTCAGCTTCCATCACCTAGTTTGATGGGAACGGCCGCAAGAGCCGCGTGTTGGGGTAGTCTCATGTCTAAACCACGCCGCCGTATTCTTGATCGTCTGTGCGTCGCTGACGCGCTGGACTTCATCGAACATTATCCGAACCGCGCCGAGCGTCTCGCCGACCTGTGGGTGCATCTGGTCGGCCTGGGCCTGGCCGCGGCCGGTGGCATTGTGCTGGCGGTACTGTCCGCCTTTGTCGGCGGCCCGGGAATGATCGCGGCCACGGCCATCTATGCTGTCTGTCTGATCGCCATGCTGGGCTGTTCGGTGGCCTATAATCTGACGCGGCCCAGCAAGGCCCGCCCGGTGCTGCGTCGCCTCGATGAGGCGGCCATCTTCCTGATGATCGCCGGTTCCTACACGCCCTTCACGACCCAGCGGTTCGAGGATCCGGTCTGGTCCATCGGCTTTACCGCCCTGGTCTGGACCCTGGCCGTCGGCGGTGTGATCGCCAAGCTGTTCGCGCCACGCCTGAACGACGTCTTCTGGAGCGGGGTGTATGTCATTTTCGGCTGGCTGGCCGTTCTGGCGATCCAGCCCATGATGAGCGGCGTCCCGCCCGTGGCGCTGGGGCTGCTGGTGGCGGGTGGGCTGATCTACACGCTGGGCTGCTTCATCTTTGTGCGGCAGGGTCTGCCCTTCCGTCGCGCCATCTGGCACGGCTTCGTCGTCGCCGGGGCGGGGGCCCATTATGCGGCGGTGATGGTCGGCGTTGTTTTCGCGGCGCAATAACGGGGCTTTGCAGCGTCTCGCGGTTGCGGGATAATCCCTGCATCGTTCAGTGCACGGGAAAACAGCGTGACGGATCAGAACAACGGGGCCGACAAGCCCTCGGGCGAGCGCGTGACCATCAAGAAGTACGCGAACCGCCGACTCTACAATACCTCGACCAGCGCCTATGTGACCCTCGACAGCCTGGCGGCCATGGTGCGCGACGGCATCGACTTCCAGGTCGTGGATGCCAAGTCCAATGACGACATCACCCGCTCGGTCCTGGCTCAGATCATCTTCGAGGAAGAATCCAAGGGCACCAGCCTCTTGCCGATCCAGTTCCTGCGCCAGCTGATCGGCTTTTACGGCGACTCGATGCAGTCGCTGGTGCCCAGCTACCTGGAGCTGTCGATGAACAATTTCATCGGCCAGCAGGAGCAGTTCCGCAAACAGTTCGCCTCGACCTTCGGCACGGCACCGGGCGCGGCCATGTTCGAGGAACAGGTTCGCCAGAACACCGCCATGTTCGAGCGGGCGATGAAGATGTTCACGCCGTTCGCCTATCCGGGCACTGCGGCTGCGCCGGCCGACAAGGCCGAGGCCCCCAAGGCCACCCCGAGCGCACCGGCCAATCCCCTGCTCGAGGCCCAGGCCGCCGCGCTGGAACAGATGCGCCGCCAGATGGAGGAGATGCAGGCCCAGCTCAGCCGCATCTCGGGGGCCCCGCCCAAGCCATGACCGATCCGGTTCGCCCTCCATCCAGCATTCAGGATCGCCGTGAGGGTGAACGCCGTCGCACGCTGCGCCGGGCCAAGGTCGACAATGACGGGCGCGATCTGGTGCCGATCGAACCTGTTGAGGATCACGATGTGCCGCCGCCGCCCGCGCCGGGCCGCGACGCCGGGCCCTCAGCCTTCGACGCCCAGCTTCTGGGCCAGGATGGGATCAAGCGCGGACTGAAAGGTGGGCAGGAAGTGCTCGGCAAGGCGCGCTCGACCTACCTCAGTTCCGAATATGCCGGTGCCGGTGATCGCCGCCCCAAACCCGGTCAGGTCAAGAAAACCGACATCTGAGGGCCCGGCGGGCATCTGGCCCGCTCCTTGCTGGAGTGCCCCGGTCGTCTTGACCGGATTGTTCCATGGCCACTGTCCTCACCTTTGTCGCGCGCGCGGTCGATACCCTGGTGGTGGCCCTGATTTTCGTCGCCTTCGGCTAGATCTGGACGTCGCCGCCGATATCCAGATCGCGCCGGGCCGTGATGATGGTGACGATAAAGCCCGCCATCACATCCAGCAGCACCATGATGGTGATCAGGAAGAAGGTCGAGGTGGCGCAGGCCGACCACAGCAGGAACATCAGCAGGCACAGGACGAACAGCCCCATCGACAGGGCGTGGTTGACGATGGCGACGCGCTGGCTCGAGGTCGACTTCAGCAGCTCAAAGAACAGGAAGACCAGCCCGAAGAAGACGAGCAGATCGCCCACCCCCATGGACCAGGTTCCCCCCGACGGCATGTTGACGCTCATCAGGGCGGACTGAAGCACGAAGTTGGGATCGCTTACCGCCGTCCCGGACAGGCTGGTCAGGGCATAGGCGGCATAGATGACCACCGGGATCACCAGCAGCGGAAACGCAGTCAGCATGGGTCAGCTCCCTCGACCGTTTGGCGGCGAATCATATCGCCGTTCGCAGGGGTCCGCCAAGGGAGTCGTGCCTGAGGGGAGTGCGGCCCCTCAGACCTCGTTGACCTGCCCCGGATTGCGAGCGCGATTGCGCAGCCACATGACACCGATCATGTCCGACAGCGCCGCCCACAGCCGTCCCAGATTGGTGTACTTCGACCGGCCGGTTTCGCGGTGCCGGTGGTCCACATTCATGAAGCGGTTCTGATAGCCCTCGCGGATCACCAGGGCCGGCAGATAGCGGTGGATGTGATCGAAGTACGGCAGGCGCAGGAAGACATCGCGCCGGAAGGCCTTCAGGCCGCACCCCGTATCGTCAGCGTCATCCTTGAGCAGCCATTTGCGAAAGCCGTTGGCCCATTTCGACGCCCAGCGTTTGGAGCCGGTGTCCTGACGGTTGGCGCGCACCCCGCCGACCAGCGCCACCTCGGGCGGGGCGGCGATCAGGGCGTCGGCCAGTTTGGGCGCATCGGCGGGCGGGTTCTGGCCGTCGCCGTCCAGGGTGACGATGATCGGCGCACGCGCCGCCATCACGCCCGAACGGACCGCGCGGCTCTGGCCGGCGTTTTTCTGATGGCTGAGTACCCGCAACTGCGGCAGCTCGGCCTGCAAGGCCTCCAGCTCGGCCAGGGTGTTGTCTTTCGAGGCGTCGTTGACGAAGACCATCTCGAAGTTGCGGCCCTTGAAGGCCTCGGCGATCTCGCGCGCCAGGGGGCCTGCGGCACCTTCTTCATCATGGACGGGAACGACGACGGAAATATCGGGGGTCATGTGCCTCCCATAGACCGTTTTTCCGCGCTTAGGGAGGGCGCGACCTTTCGGATCAAACGCGCTATCTGATCCCTATGAGCGAGCCGAACCCTTCCGCCCCCCTGCGTCTTTGGATGATCGACGCCTCGGCCTACATCTTCAGGGCCTATCACGCCTTGCCGCCCCTGACGCGCAAGTCCGATGGTCTGCCGGTGGGGGCCATCCAGGGCTACTGCAACATGTTGTGGAAGCTGCTCAAGGACATGAAGGGCGAGAACGGCCCGACCCATCTGGTGGCCATCTTTGACCATTCGGAGCGGACGTTCCGAAACGACCTCTATGCCGACTACAAGGCCAACCGCCCGCCCGCGCCTGAGGACCTGGTGCCCCAGTTTCCGCTGGTGCGGACGGCCACTGCCGCCTTCGGCGTGCACGGGGTGGAACAGGCCGGCTACGAGGCCGACGACCTGATCGCCACCTATGCGCGGCTGGCTCGCGAGGCCGGCGGCGAGGCTGTCATCGTCTCGTCGGACAAGGATCTGATGCAGCTGGTCGGCGATGGCGTGACCATGTTCGATCCGATGAAGGACCGGTCGATCGACGTTCCCGAGGTCATCGAGAAGTGGGGCGTCGGCCCTGATCAGATGATCGACCTTCAGGCCCTGGTCGGCGACAGCGTCGACAATGTGCCCGGCGCGCCCGGTATCGGCCCCAAGACCGCCGCCCAGCTTCTGGGCGAATATGGCGACCTGGACACCCTCTTGGCCCGCGCCGGCGAGATCAAACAGCCCAAGCGCCGCGAAACCCTGATCGACTTTGCCGATCAGATCCGCCTGTCGCGTGAACTGGTGCGGCTGGACGATCACGTCCCGGCCCCTGAGCCGATTGCCGACTTTGCCGTCCGGGACCCCAATCCCGACCAGCTCGCCGCCTTCCTCGACGAGATGGAGTTCCGATCCTTGAGAAGCCGGGTCGGCGACGGCAAGGTGCCGCCGCCCGCCGCCCCCAGTGCGCCGACCAAGACCCCGTCCGCCCCGGTCGCCACGCCGCGCTATGCGCCCAGCGAAACGGCCGTCGTGGCCGACCCGCAAACCATCGACACCGCCGTCTATGAGTGTGTCCAGACGCTGGAGCGGCTCGACCACTGGATCGACCGCGCCGTCGACCTGGGGGTCGTCGCCGTCGATACCGAGACGGATGCCCTGTCCTCGACCCATGCCGGTCTGGTCGGGGTCAGCCTGGCGGTCGGGCCGAATGAGGCCTGCTACATTCCGCTCGATCACGCCCATCTGCCCCAGCCGGGCGGTGACCTGCTCGGCGCACCGGAAGAGACGCGCCCGCCGCTGGCCCAGGTGCCGATGGGCGAGGCGCTGAAACGTCTCAAGACCCTGCTGGAGCACCCCGGCGTGCTCAAGGTCGGTCAGAACCTGAAATACGATCTGGGGGTTCTGTCGCGCTACGACATCGAGGTCGGCCCCTACGACGACACCATGCTGATCTCCTATGTGCTGGAGGGCGGCATCCACGCCCACGGCATGGATGAGCTCAGCCGCCTGCACCTCGGCCACGACCCGATCCCGTTCAAGGCCGTCTGTGGCACCGGCCAGAAGCAGATCAGCTTCAAACACGTCGAACTGGCCCCCGCGACCGCCTATGCCGCCGAGGATGCGGATGTGACCCTGCGGCTCTGGTCTCTGCTGAAAGCCCGTCTGCACCCCGATCGTCTGACCACCGTGTACGAGACGCTGGAACGCGGCATGCCGCGCGTGCTCGCCCAGATGGAGCTGGCAGGTATCCGTATCGACCCGGCCGAGCTGAAGCGTCTGTCGTCCGAGTTCGGCCTGGAGATGGCCAGGCTTGAGGCCCAGGCCGAAAAGCTCGCCGGTCGCCCCTTCAACATCGGCAGCCCCAAACAGCTCGGTGAGATCCTGTTTGGCGAAATGAACCTGCCCGGCGGCAAGAAGACCGCCTCGGGCCAGTGGGAGACGGGTGCCGCGACGCTCGAAACCCTGGCCCTGAACCACGACCTGCCGCGCGTCATCCTGGAGTGGCGCCAACTCTCGAAACTCAAGGGCACCTATACCGATGCCCTGATCGCTGCCGCCGATCCCGACACCCATCGGGTGCATACCTCCTATCAGCTCGCCGCCGCCTCGACCGGACGCCTCGCCTCGTCGGACCCGAACCTTCAGAACGTGCCCGTCAGGACAGAAGCCGGTCGCCAGATCAGGAAGGCCTTCATCGCCGCGCCGGGGCATGTGCTGATCAGTGCCGACTATTCGCAGATCGAGCTGCGCCTGCTGGCCCACATCGGGGATATCCCTGAGCTAAAGGCGGCGTTTGCGGCGGGCCGCGATATTCATGCCGCCACGGCCAGTGAGATGTTCGGCGTGCCAATCGAGGGGATGCCGGCCGAGACGCGGCGGCGCGCCAAGGCCATCAACTTCGGCATCGTCTATGGCATCTCAGCCTTTGGCCTGGCCAATCAGCTGGGCATCGATCAGTCCGAAGCCGGGGCCTACATCAAGACCTATTTCGAACGCTTCCCCGGCATCCGCACCTATATGGATCGGACGAAGGAAACGGTGCGCGAGCAGGGCTTCGTGACCACCCTGTTCGGTCGGCGCATCCACATCCCGGCCATCCACTCCAAGTCCGCCGCCGAGCGCCAGTTCGGCGAACGCGCCGCCATCAACGCCCCCATCCAGGGCAGCGCCGCCGACATCATCCGCCGCGCCATGATGCGCATGCCGGGGGCGCTGGTTGAGGCCGGACTGGAAACAAAGATGCTCCTCCAGGTCCACGACGAACTGGTGTTCGAAGCCCCGGAGGGCGAGGCGGACGCGGCGCTTCCGTTGATCCGGCGGGTCATGGAACGGGCGTCGGAACCGGCGGTGGCGCTATCCGTGCCGCTGGAGGTGGAGGCGAAGGCGGCGGGGGACTGGGATGGGGCGCATTAGGCCCCATGAGGACCGCGAGGCCCTGGCTTGATCACGGTGGCGCGTCCGCCGTGGTCAAGACACGCGCCGTGGTTTCCCTACCGACTCCCAAGAGGTAGGCTTCGACCGAGTGAACGCACCCGCGTTTCTGAGCCGTGGTTTCCCTACCGACTCCCAAGAGGTAGGCTCACCGATCTGCAACGGCAGGGCGCCTTGCTGCCGTGGTTTCCCTACTGACTCCCAAGAGGTAGGCTCTCGACCTGGG
>CAZYFY010000042.1:0-13001 GCA_964647275.1 uncultured Brevundimonas sp. | reverse complement strand
ACGGATCGGCCGTCCAGGTCAGGTCGCTCTCGCGCGCCAGGAACAGCTGGGTGTTCCTGGCAATCCGGGCCGAGAAATCCGTCGGCAGGGCCAGGGCCTCGTCCAGCGAGTTGGTATGCAGCGACTGCGTCCCGCCCCCGACCGCCGCAATGGCCTCCACACAGGTCCGCGCGACGTTGTTGAACACATCCTGCGCCGCCAGCGACCAGCCCGAGGTCTGGCAATGGGCCCGCAACATCAGCGACTTGGGTGATTTCGGCTGGAACCCGTCCTGGATCAGCCGCGCCCACAGCAACCGTCCGGCCCGCAGCTTGGCGATCTCCATGAAGGGGTTCATGCCGATGGCCCAGAAGAAGCTCAGACGCGGCGCAAAGGCGTCGATGTCCAGCCCCGCCGCCACCCCGGCGCGCGCATATTCCACACCGTCAGCTAGCGTATAGGCCAGCTCCAGGTCCGCCGTCGCCCCGGCCTCCTGCATGTGATAGCCGCTGATGGAAATCGAGTTGAACTTCGGCATCTCGCGGCTGGTGAAGCCGAAAATGTCCGAGATGATCCGCATCGACGGTCCGGGCGGATACACATAGGTGTTGCGCACCATGAACTCTTTGAGGATGTCGTTCTGGATCGTCCCGGTCAGCTGGGCCGGGGCCACGCCCTGTTCCTCTGCCGCCACGATATAGAGCGCCATGATCGGCAGAACTGCGCCGTTCATTGTCATCGACACGCTCATCTTGTCGAGCGGAATGCCGTCAAACAGGGTGCGCATATCCAGAATGGAATCGATCGCCACCCCCGCCATGCCGACATCACCGGCCACGCGTGGATGGTCGCTGTCATAGCCCCGGTGCGTCGCCAGATCGAAGGCGATCGACAGCCCCATCTGACCGGCCGCCAGATTGCGCCGGTAGAAGGCGTTCGATTCCTCCGCCGTCGAAAACCCCGCGTACTGACGCACCGTCCACGGATTGGTCACATACATGGTCGGATACGGCCCACGCCCGAACGGGGCCTGGCCCGGCAGACTTCCGGCAAAATCCGCACCCTCCAGCGCCTCCGGCCCATAGACCGGGTCGACGGCGATCCGTTCAGGGGTGATCCAGAGGGGACCATCAACGGCGGGCGTGGCGGCGTCAGCGGCCGCGAAATCTATTTTCGAGAAATCAGCAGGGATGGTCATGCGCACCCTCCCCTTCTCCCCTTGAGGGAGAAGGTGGCAGGCGGAGCCTGACGGTTGAGGGGCGCCCGGTGCGAAGCAACGGGCAACTGGAATGAGGATGGCTCAGTAGAATACCCTGGCTGCCGGCTTCGCCGGCGCCCCTCATCCGAGCGGCTATCGCCGCCCACCTTCTCCCTCAAGGGGAGAAGGGAGTCGTGGGTCATCGCCATCACGCCACCCTCTCAAATGCCACGGTCAGACTCACCGGCGCGAACCGGCCCGTTGCGGCCTGAACCTCAACCCCCTTCGCATCCGCCGGCCTGTGCACCGTCACCCCGATCATCTGACGTTCGCCGTCCTTCAGCTGGCGGTCGCGTTCGGTCCGCGCCACAGCAACCTCATCGGCCAGCCAATCCAGCGAGGCCACGACCCCGCCGCTGGCCTCGATCTTCTGGAACTCAGCCCAGGTCGCCGCGACCAGATCACCGGTCAGGCTTTCGACAAACCATGACCCGCCGGCGGGATCCGCCACCCGGCCCAGATGCGCCTCCTCCATCAGGATCAGCTGGATATTGCGCGCCTGTCTGAGCGCCAGCGGCGTCGGTGTCTCAGCGGCCACATCAAACGGGTCCAGAACCACCGCATCGGCCCCACCGGCCCCGGCCCCAATGCCCGCTGCCGTCAAACGCAACAGATTGGTCCAGGCGTCCGCCGCCGACAGCATCCGCCGCGACGACCGCGCCTCGATCCGCGCTGGAACCGATACGCCCGCCGCCGCGCAGACCTGTGCCCACAGCGCCCGCGCCGCCCGCGTCTTGGCCAGGCTGATGAACATCATGTTGTCGACCGACAGACCCAGCGTCACCCGCGACAGCGCCGCCTCGCTGGACATCCCTGCCGCCTCCAGCGCCCGCGCATAGCTGACCGCTGACGCCAGCATCACCGCCAGCTCCTGCGCCTCGGTCCCGCCGGCCTCATGCACGAACCGGCCCGAGGCCAGAAACAGCTCGGCGTTCGGATAGGCGCCCTCGTGCCGCATCGCCGTCTGCACAGCGGCATCGAACAGGTCCGGTCCGTCGCGGGCGATCAAGCCGACGGGGTCCAGATGGAAGGCCAGTTTCGCCTGGGGAGAGCCCTTGGCCACCACCGCCAGCCAGTTCGCAGCCTCCACGGCGCGCGCGCCGCCGTCCAGGGCCACGGTCGCCAGTTCCAGCAACACCCCGTCCAGCGCAACCGCCATGTCGTCCGCCGAGCCGATCCCTGCCGCCTCGACCGGCAGCAGAATGGAGGCGGCGCCCTCCGCCAACGCCGTCAGCGACGCCCGGTTCGCCGCGTCCGGGTCACCGGCAAACACGGCGTTGCGAAGATCCCAGGGGCGCGTGGGGTCCACAGCCACACCCTTGCGGGCCGACTGAGCCGCACCCGCGTTCCACGCACCGTACAGCGGCACGATCTCGATCCCGTCCAGGCTGCGCCGGATCAACGCGTCGAAGCGGGCATCCGGGGCGGTTTTTGACGCTGCCTTTTCCCACGCCGCCAGATCGGGCGCGGCGAAGCCTTCGGTCAGAGACAAGGGGTTGCTGCTCAAGGGGGCCTCCAGTCGGGGCCGGTCATGCGGCGCGCAAATGCGGGCGTCAAGCGCGAGGTCGCCCCGCCGTCATGCCCCGCCGACCGCATCGCCGGACACTTCCCGGCTCCACACCCCTACTGGACGCCACCATGATTGACCCCATACCGCTTCCCGATCACCCGATCCGCCGCCATGCGCTGTGGCAGGCCTTTGATCGTCTGTGGCGACCGGCCGCCGGCTGGGCCGCCATGATCGGTATTCTCTATGCCGGGCTGATTGGCCCGGTGATCGGTCGTCCGATGGGCGAGGCCTATCTCGGCCTCTGGCTTGCCTTCGCCGCCGCCATGCTCGGCCTGAAGTCTCTTGAAAAGTTCCGGGGGGTGGCATGACCTATGGTCTGTCGGCCCGCAGCGGAAGCCGCCTGGACGGCGTCCACCCCGATCTGATCCGGGTGGTTGAGCGCGCTATCCTCAAGTCGGACCAGGACTTCACCGTCCTTGAGGGTGTCCGCACGCCGGAACGCCAGCAACAGCTCTATGCCCAGGGCCGCTCCAAGCCCGGCCCCAAGGTGACCTGGACCCTGAATAGCCGCCATTTCGTCAACCCCAGGACCGGCTATGGCCATGCGGTGGACCTGGCCCCGTTTCCCATCGACTGGACCGACCTGAAGAAGTTCGATGCGATCTCGCGGGCCATGTTCGCGGCCGCCAAGGACCTGGGTATCGCCATCCGCTGGGGGGCTGACTGGGACCGGGACGGCAAGCCGCGCGAACGCGGCGAAAGCGACAGTCCTCATTTCGAGCTGGTGCTGTGAAGGGCGCTCCCCGATTCCTTCTCCCAATGGGAGAAGGGGGTACCCGCGCACCGGAGCCTGCAAGGCGTAGGTTCGCGCGGGGGATGAGGGTCGGCTATCGCCAGAATTGGCGCAGTTCGGCGGGGTTTGGACGACCCGGACGACTTGGACAGTGTTTCCACCACTCCTCCCATCCAGACGGTCCAGACGCTTCAGACGGTGTTTCGGAGTCTGGCCAATGATCCGCTTCCACGACCTCACCGTACCGGGCAAGGCGACCGCCGCCCTCATCGCCCTCGCCACCATCCTCCTCCTCATCGCCTTGACCGCCCGCTGGTGGGACAGCCTGACCGCCGGCCTGCCCTGGTCGGACGAAAGCCGGCTCGACCGCGCCGAGGCCCGTCTCGATCAGACCCGGGCCGAGCTGGCCACCCGCCAGGCCGAAGTCGCCGCGTTGGAGCGCCAGGCTGAACAGACCGCCGCCGCCCATCAAACCCTGACCCACGCCCGCGCGGTGACTACGCGCGCCACGACCCTTGCGGAGACAGCGTCCGATGCGACCGACCCGATTGATCCTGTTCGCGCTGATCGCCTGCGCGACGCTGACCGGCGGCTGTGCGAGCTTTCGCCGGACCTCTGTTCCGGTCCCGCGCGTCAGCCCGCCCCCGATGGCGCTTGAACCCTGCCGCCTGCCGGTTCTGCCCGACGGCCCGGTGACCTGGGCCGACCTGGAACGCGTCTACCTGGAACGCGGTGAAGCCCTGATCGAATGTGATCAGGCGCGGCGGCTGGCGTTGGGAGGTCGGCTTTCCGATGATCGACCATGATGCGGTTAAGCCTGCGATCATATTGCTCAGCCTATCTTCTGCGGTATATACGATGTCATCACCACGAGGCCGCCATGACGACCAACACCGTTTTCAAATCCGGCAACAGCCTGGCTGTGCGCCTGCCCCGCCACATTGCCGAGAGTGTTCGCCTGAACGAGGGCCAGGCGGTTGAGCTGTCCGTCGAAGATCAGGTGCTTGTCGTGCGCCCCGTCCGCCAGAAGCTCAAGTTGTCCGACCTTCTCAAGGACTATGAGCGGCGCGACGCCCATGCCGAGACCGAATGGGGCGGTCCGGTCGGAGACGAGGTCTGGTGACCCGCAAGAAGGGCCCGTATCAGCCGGATCGTGGCGACTTCATCTGGCTGGATTTCACGCCCCATGCCGGCACTGAACAGGGCGGGCGTCGCCCCGCCCTCGTCCTGTCGGCCCGCGACTACAACATCGCCACCGGCCACTGCATGGTGGTTCCGATCACCTCGGTGGAAGGCAAGCTATCCGCTTTCGACATTCCCGCGCCGCGCGGTGCCGGTCTCAAGGGCGTGATCATCTCGAACCAGATCCGCGACCTCGACTGGACGGCGCGCAACGCCGATTTTCATTCCAGATGCGACGAACAGACCCTTCTCGCCGTGCTGGGCCGCATTGAAGCCATTCTCTCCATCGACTGTGATTGATCACAACGTCTGGGAGGGCGCTCATGATGCACCGTCGAACCCTGCTCACCGGTGCCGCGGCGCTGTCCTGCCTCCCGGCCACAGCCTGCGCGGCTGAAACAGCGTCCACCGGGACCACAGCCACCGACGACGCCCCGCCTCCGCCGTCCGGATGGCGCATCCTGGCCGACCTGCCCTGGTCGACCCAGGAGATCTACGCCGCCGCCCTGAATGGGCGCATCTACACCGCCGGTGGACTGGCCCATGATGGGCAGGGCTATGTCATCCATGACGGTCTGGCGGTCTATGATCCGGCAACCAACGCCTGGACCGAAGGGCCGCGCCTGCCGCAACCGCGCCATCACCCCATGATCGCCGCGACGGATCGCGTCTTCGCGCTGGGGGGCTACGGGCGCGGAACCACGCCGAACAGTGACTGGACCTCCATGACCGAGGTCTGGAGGCTCGACGGCGAGGTCTGGCAGGCGGTGCGCCCGCTGCCCGGCCCCTTGGCCGAAACCGTCGGTCTGCCCCTTGGCAACCGCATCCACCTCGTCACCGGCCGCTCGCCGACAGGCAGCAGCAACGCCCAATGGACGGACCAGGGCGACGTCGCCACCCACCTTGTCTACCTGCCCGTCGAAGACCGCTGGGAGACGGCTCAACCCGCTCCCGTCCCTCGCAACAGCGCCGCAGGAGCCGTTCTGAACGGCCAACTCTATGTCGCCGGTGGGCGCACGGTGCAGGGCGGAGGCACAGGTCGCCTCGACCGCTATGATCCGGCATCTGACAGCTGGGACACCCTTTCCCCCATCCCGCCCTCGCCCAACGGCTGGCAGGTCGGCGGCGGTCTGGCCATGGCGGCGCTCGACGGGCGGCTGGTCGCCTTCGGCGGCGAATGGTTCGAGCCGCGCCGGCCCGGCGGCGTCTTCCCCGAAACCTGGATCTATGATCCGGCAACGGACACCTGGCGCCAGGGACCGAACATGATCACGCCCCGCCACGGCCTGGCGGCGGTCACCCTTGCCAATACGATCTATGCCGTCGCCGGCGGTCGCCAATTCTCGGGTGCCGACGCCACCGCGACGCTGGAGGGGTTCAGCCTGTGACGGATGGCGGTTGCGACTTGCCCAGATAGACCACGCGCGTCTTGCCCGCCTGACGGCCCGCCTCGACATGGCCGTCATGGGCACCCGACGCCTTGGCGTCGTCCTCATCGGCCTCAACCCAGTGGGTCGCCTCGATATCCTTTTGCAGGGCGCGAGCCGCCATGGCGTGGGCGGGGAACAAGGTATCGACCACGGCGCCGCCAAACGGAATCACCGCCGTCGCTGTATCCGAGGCCAGGTAGGCCGCCATCTTCAACAAGGTGCCCGGCGTGGCCTGGGCGCGCATGGCCTGAACCATCAGCCAGCCACCGGCGCCAACCGTATAGACATCACCGACCCATGGAATCCACGTCAGCAGACCGTCCATGCCGATGCCGAACGGTCCCACGGCAACGGCGCGGTCGGACAGTTTTCGAACGCCTTCAACATTCGACCAGATTTTCTCGATATCGCGTATGCTGCGCGCCATATCCGAACTCCCCTCGCCCCCGACCGTAACGCTTACCCCAAACTTTCGGTTCGCCAAGGAGATTAAACATGATCGTTTCCACCACCCCCACCATCGAAGGACGGCCGGTGCGCGAATATCTGGGCGTCGTGGCTGGGGAAGCGATCCTGGGGGCCAACATCTTCCGTGACGTCTTTGCCGGCATTCGCGATGTCATCGGCGGTCGTTCTGGGTCTTATGAAAAGGTCCTGCGCGAGGCCCGCGAAGAGGCCATGAAGGAGATGATGGAGGCGGCGCGCCGTCACGGAGCCGATGCCATTGTCGGCATCGACTATGACTATGAAACACTCGGCGACACCGGCTCGATGCTGATGGTGGCCGTATCGGGCACGGCGGTCCGCCTCGGATGAAGTTTGTCCTGGGCCTGTTCCTGTTGATCCCGCTTGGGGTTCCAGCGGCCATCCTGCTGGCCACGCTGATGAACAACGGGCACCGCTGGACCGACATCCTGGCCCAGTTCACCTCTCCGGCCCTGGTCGGAACCGGCATCCTGCTGGTGACCTATCTGTTTCTGCGTCTGCGGTTGAACCAGCTGATGGCGGGGCTGGTCGGCCTCGGCTTGTTGTTTGTGGTCTGGCCACAATGGGTGCCAGAGGGCGGGCGCCCGGCCCCCGAGGCCCCGATCATCCGTGTCTATTCAGCCAATGTGTGGGTCCGCAACACCGACATCGAAGCCATGCGCCGGTCCATCGAGGCGGCTGATCCCGACATCATCCTGTTGATCGAGATGGGTCCGGCGACGCGCGATCAGATCGACACCCTGCTGGCCGGCTATCCGTATCGCACCGACACCTCGGTCCAGGGCGATCTGCTCAACCGCGCCATCATCGCCGCGCGCTTTCCGATAGAAGAGTTCGGGCGGCGACACGATGGCCTGCACGCGGTCATGGCTCGCGGAGAGACGCCCCTGGGGCCCATGACCTTCATCGTCACCCATCTGACCCGGCCCTGGCCGTTCGAGGGCCAGTATGGCCAGATTTCCCAGGTCACCTCGCTGACGGCGCGCGTCACGCCCCTGGAAGGACCGGTCGTCATTGCCGGTGATTTCAACAGCGTCACCACCGGGCGCATCGGCACCATGATCCGCGAGGGTATGGACCTGAACGCTGCGCCGGGATGGCCCGGCACCTGGCCCTCACAGTTGCCCGGGCCGGGGCGGATCACCATCGACCAGGTCTATGTCACGCGCGACCTCGCCATCCAGGACCGCCGCCTGGGTCAGCGCAATGGCTCGGACCATATGCCGGTCATCACCGAAATCGGCCTGGCACCGGTAGAACCCGCGCCGGAATAGTCAGGTCTGCCAGGTGCGGGCCTCACCGCCCGCATCGCCCAGCGCCCGCACCAGGGCCTCGGCCACCGCATGGACCTCACGGTCCAATCCCCGAGGCGGTCGCACCACAACCATGGCCGAGCCGTTCATCTTCATCGGATCATGCAGAGGCCGCATCCGCGCCTCGGACACCAGGATCTCGACCCCACCAGCCCTGCCCTTCAGGTCCCGCAGAAACCCGTCCAGCGTCTCCAGATCCTTCAGCGGGGTCCAGATCGCCACCACGACCTCGGGGTGCAGGCCTCGCGCCGCCGCCACCGCCTGTGCCGCCCGCTCATAGTCATCCCGGCGTTCATAGGGCGGGTCGATCAGAACCAAGTCCGCAGAGGCCAGCCCAACCGTCTCATAGCCGTCGGCCGCGCGCACCTCAGTCGGAACCGAGGTCGTGTTCAACGCCATTTCAAGCTGCTCGCGCACCTCGGGCTGCACCTCACAGCCGATGTAGAGGTCATCCTCATCCAACGCCGAGACGATCAGCCAGGGCGATCCCGGATAGAGCTCCTCACTTTCCTGCCGGCTGTTCAGCCCCCGCACGGCCTCGACCAACGGCCCGAATGACTCCGGCAGGTCGCCCGCCATCAAGGCCTTCACGCCGCGCGCCGCCTCCTGCGAGCGGGCCTGGTCGTTGTTCCCGAGATCATAGATCCCCGCCCCCGCATGGGTGTCGATCACCGTCAACGCCCGGCTCTCAGGCTGCAAGGCCCTCAGCAGGGCCAGCAGCACAGCGTGCTTGTGCAGGTCAGCGAAGTTCCCGGCATGGAAGCTGTGGCGATAATTCATGCCCCGCCCTCGCCTGCGCCGGTGCCCGCGTCAAGCCGCCCGTGCGTGAACCCTTCGGAAACCCGAACGCCCTCATCCTTGCCGCATGGCAAGGCTGCTACCGTTTCGTCGTCCCGGCCTCTCGCCGCTGGAATCGGCCCTGATCGCCGCCACGATCGTCGGCGTCGTGATCATCCTGGCCCCGATGCTCGACAGGGGTGCCCGAGCCGAGACCGATACACAGATCCCGGCCGCCGCCTCCGCCGTGACCACTGCCGCCCTGACCGGCCCGGCCACCGTCAGCGATGGCGATGGCCTGCGCCTGAATGGCGAGCGCATCCGGCTTCAGGGCATCGACGCCTTCGAACTGCAACAGACCTGCGGGGCCGGCCCCTGTGGCCAACAGGCCCGCGACGCGCTGGGCAGTCTGGTCGCTGGACGCCACGTCGCCTGCGAGCCGGTAGACACAGACCGCTATGGCCGCACAATCGCCTATTGCTATGTCGACGGCGTCGATCTGGGAGAACAGATGGTCCTGCAAGGCCACGCCCTGGCCTTCCGCCGCTATTCCCGCGAATACGTGGACGAGGAGGATCAAGCCCGCGCTGCTCGCGCCGGGGCCTGGGCCGGGGATTTCGACAACCCCGCCGACTGGCGCCGCGCGCACCCGCGTGGCTAGTCCATGATCGTCTTCACCGAGGAAGAGCTGACCCCGCCCGAGGACGTCGCCGCCAATGCCCGCCGGGGTCTCGAGCTGCGCGCCGAACATGGCCGGGGTGGCACCGAGGTCGGCTGGCGCCGCGCCCGCCAGCTCCGTGACCGCGAGCAGATCGACATGGCCGACATGAAGTCGATGTACAGCTATTTCGCCCGCCACGCCGTCGACAAGCGCGCCCGCATGTGGGGACACCCGACCAGGCCCTCAACGGGCTACATCGCCTGGATGCTCTGGGGTGGTGATGAGGCGCGCGACTGGGTCACGCGCCTGCATCGGAAATATCACGGCAAGGACGACTGAGCCCGACCTCAGGCCGCCCAGTCCAGAACCACCTTGCCCGACTGGCCCGACTTCATGGCTTCAAAGCCCTTGCGGTAGTCCTGATAGCCCATCTCGTGGGTGATCAGCGGGCTGAGATCCAGCCCGGCCTTCAGCAGGCCCAGCATCTTGCGCCAGGTGGTGAACATCTCGCGCCCATAGACGCCCTTGATGGTCAGGGCCTTGAGGATGATCGTGCCCCAGTCCGTCTCCATCGGCCGGGACGGAATGCCCAACAGAGCCATGCCGCCGCCCATGATCAGGGTGTCCACGCACTGTTTGAAGGCAATCGGCGAGCCCGACATCTCCAGGGCCACATCGAAGCCGACCTTCAGGCCCAGCTCGTGCATGACGTCATGCAGGTCTTCCTTGGTGGTGTTCACCGTGCGCACGCCCGGTGCCACCTTCTGGGCCAACTCCAGCCGGAAGTCATTGATATCGGTCAGAACCACGGTCCGCGCGCCGGCATGGCGGGCCACCGCGGCGGCCATCATGCCGATGGGTCCGGCACCGGTGACGATGACGTCCTCACCCAACAGATCGAACTGCTGGGCGGTGTGGACCGCATTGCCGAACGGATCGAGGATCGCCCCGATCTCATAGGGCACATCATCCGGCAGCTCGATCACATTGAAGGCCGGGGCCACAACGAATTCGGCAAAGGCCCCCTGGCGGTTCACCCCGATGCCGCGCGTATGCGGGTCCAGATGGAAATGCCCGGCCCGCGCCGCCTCGGAGTTCAGATCAATGACGTGGCCTTCGGCCGACACCCGCTGACCGACCTTCAGCCGGCGATCCACATCCTTGCCGATGGCGACGATCTCGCCGGAGAACTCATGGCCGGTGATCATCGGCACGGGCACGTTCTTTTGGGACCACTCGTCCCAGTTCCAGATGTGGATATCCGTGCCGCACACGGCGGTCTTGTGGACCTTGATCAGCACATCATCGTCGCCCGGCGTCGGGATCGGCGCATCGATCAGATCGAGGCCTTCAGCAGGCTTGGTCTTGGCCAGGGCCTTCATGGTATCGGTCATGGGCTTGGTTCCCTTCTGGGCGGCGGGCGGTCGTCGTCGGAGCGACCCTGTGTCATCGACCGCCTTTTAGCGGACCGGGCCGAAATCGCCAGCGTTCGCGACCCCGACGCCGGTCACGGCACGAACCTCAGGCCCAGGACCACCGTGCGCGGCTGACCCAGGCTGGCGACACCCCCGGCGGTTTCGGCGGTTTCCACCGCAACATCAAAGGCGTTGAGGACACCGGCATAGACGGTCATGTCGTCGTTCAGGGACAATTCCGCGCGCAGGTCGGCCGTCAGGGCGGCGTCCAGGACCTGGCTGTTCAGATCATCGCCAAAGCGCCGGCTCTCCCAGCGAAGGTCGGCGGACAGGCGCAGGTGCGCCGTAGCCGTCCAGTCCAGCCCCGCCGTCGCGCTCCAGACAGGCGCCTGAGCAGGACGCAAGCCCGTCAGCTGCGGTGCCTGGGCGCCTCCGTCCATGCGGGCATCGGTCGCCGACAAGGCGGCGCGCAGGAACAGGCGATCCGACAGATTGACCCTTGCGGTCACCTCCAGGCCTTCCGCCGAGATCATCCCGGCGTTCTGACGCTGACGAAGAATGCCTCCCGCCGGCACAAAGCCCGCACGCGGGAAGACGCCAGGCCCCTGACCGATGGTGACGTTGACAATCGCCTGTTCCAGTCTCGTCGCAAAGATCGTCGCCGTCAGATCAAGGCGCGGCGCCGACCAGGCCCAGCCCGCTTCAACACCCGTCAGTTGTTCAGGCACCAGCCCAGCATTGGCCTCGGTCAGATCATTGCCGACACGAAACGGTCGATGCAGTTCATTCAGGGTCGCGGGCCGGAACCCGGAGTAGGCCGCCGCCCTCAGACTGTGCCCGGCTTCGAAATCACGACGAACCGCCAGCCGTGCGCTGACCACCTCGCCGGATCGATCCAGATCCCGCTCATCCAGGGTCAGGGCATCGGTGGCCAGATCCCGCTCGATGCGGTGGCCGTCCGTATTGCTCCAGTGATCGATCCTGGCCCCGCCCGCGACCAGCCATGGCCCGGCACTCCAGGCCACCTCGCCATAGAGCCCCCCCATCGACGTCTCGCCCCCGGCGATACGCGCGCGCGTGAAGGCCCCGGCCATGTAGCGGAAGCGTTCGCGGGTTTCCCCCTCGGCCCGCCGGATGTCAGCACCGAGTTCCCACTCCAGTCGCCCACCTGCCAGCGGAACGTTCGAGCGGCGCAGGGCCGCATTGAAGCCCCAACCGAAGGCCGGGGTGGCAAACTGGTCATTGGCCGGTGTGGTGGTGTTCCGATCCAGGCTGACGGCCACAGAACTGTTCTGCAGGTCGCTGGAGCGCCGCCACAGCTGGACCCGCCAGCCCGCATGATCAGCTTGCGGCTGTCTCGCCAGGGTCGCTGACACCACGTCGCCGGAGGCCGTGGCGCGCGCGCCCTGAAGGCCTGACCCCCGCGCTTCCTCAAAGGCCCCCGCGCGCAAGGATAGACGCGCTGCGCCGACCGGCAGATCAAGGCGAACCGAGCCCGCCTTGGCCTCCAGATCCAGCGCCGTATCGGCCACCCCGGCGTCCGGGCCACGAACCGCATGGAAGCCGTCGCTACGTTCCCATAGGCCGGAGACGACAACGCCCGCCTGGCCGTGCTGCACCTGGGTTGCGCCCGCCAGCCGCATCCCGTCGCGCTGGGCTACAGACGCATCCAGGACGGACCCGCCATCCCGCTCTCGCAGTTGAATCACCCCGGTCAGGGCCCCTGCGCCATAGGGGCCTGCCCCTGCGCCCCGGATAATATCGACCCCGTCCAGGCCCTCGCCCGGCACCTGGGCCCAGATGACCCAGCCGCCAAACGGGTCGTTGAGCGGAACCCCGTCCAGCGTCACCAGGGCGCGCCCGGCCCCGGACGGTGCGATGGCGCGCAGGCCGATCCCTTGCGTGGTCGGATTGGCCGACAGGCTGGTGTTGCGCCGAAACAGGCTGACGGCTGGAACCTGGCCCAGCACATCGTCGAGCCGTCGTCCGTCGTCCATGTCGGCTTGCGTCAGCCGCACCACGGAAAAGGCTCCCTGCCCGGCGGCCAGCGGCAACCGCGCGCCGGTCACCACGATTTCAGGCAAAGCCTGGGGCGGTGGCGGAGGCGGCAGATCCTGGAACATTAGCCCTAGATCACCCCCAGCTCGCCCCGGCCGTCTCCGCCAGCGAACGGAGCTCATCCAGCGACGCCGCGTCG
>CAZYFY010000041.1:0-13169 GCA_964647275.1 uncultured Brevundimonas sp. | reverse complement strand
CGCCGCCGAGCGCCAGTTCGGCGAACGCGCCGCCATCAACGCCCCCATCCAGGGCTCGGCCGCCGACATCATCCGCCGGGCCATGATGCGGATGCCGGGCGCGCTTGTTCAGGCCGGGCTGGAGACGAAGATGCTCCTCCAGGTCCACGACGAACTGGTCTTTGAAGGCCCCGCGGAGGAGGCGCAAGCCGCCCTGCCGCTGATCCGCCGCGTCATGGCGCGCGCAGCCGAGCCGGCCGTGGCGCTATCCGTGCCGCTGGACGTCGAGGCGAAGGCCGCGGGGGACTGGGACGGGGCGCATTGAAGAGAATCGTCAGTGAATGTGCGCACTCTCCTTGACTGACGCTCGCGCGCCTCCTCTTCTCCCGGCACATGGCGCGCGACAGTGAAAAGAATCAGGTCTTCAGCCTCCTATTCGGCAGGAGATACGACAAGGCTGCGGGCTCGCTTCGGTCGTCGATAGTCACCAGCTCGGAAATCCAAGAGATAATCAACGATCTCAATCAGGAAGGTACGGCGTCGTTAAGTCTCGGAAACCCTGCGAATTTTCTAAAAGATTATCTCCGCAGTCCGCGACGTAATGCGCAGTGGCCGGCAGAGATTCTGGCGGCTGGATTCACCGCGCGCCAGGCTTACGGCGAAGGCCGGGTGTTCGACTTCGTACCTCTGCCAGAGGGACAGATTGAGCCCTTTCCTGACGACTTTGCTTTGCCCGACACTGCACCCACTCACGAGGTGGAGTCGGTTTCGCTTCCATCCGTGGCACGCGAATTGGGCCGCGCTGATGAATCCTGGCTGATCCAGGTCTGCGTTCAGCAACGCATCCTACAGACTCATTTTGCACTGCATTCGCAGCTGAATGTCGTCGACTTCTACCACCTCCAGAACAGTCTGAAAGGCACACCAGAGATCGACGCTGTTTTCCTCATGGTGTTCGAGCAGGATGGCGAACGACACAAGGCGTTGGTCAGCCTCGAAGCGAAGAGGAATGAGCCGATCCTGCCGGACCAAATTAAGAGCCAAGTTGCGAACTTGGCTTACCAGACCCGAAAGCGGGCTGCTTTGTCGGACATCAGATTCATCCTGCCTGTGGCAGCGAAGTCCCTCGGGCCCAAGACCAGGCGTGTCATCGCCCTATTCGAAATGGAGTTGGTAGGAGTAGAGGAAGGTGCGGCGGCGCAGGCCAATCGGTCAGCCCACGATATCGTTCTTCAGATCGCGCGAACGGTTGGCTACGTTCTCTCGCCACCGATTGCGGGTGTTTAGTTTCGCTAGTTTGAGCGATGGACACTAGGACGCCGGAGCAACGCAGCCGGATCATGAGGGCGGTGCGTCAAAAGCACACCGCGCCCGAACTGGCGGTCCGGCGCGCCCTTCACGCGCTGGGATATCGATTCCGGCTGCACTCTAAATCGCTAACAGGAAAACCGGACTTAGTTTTTCCCGCACGCCGGAAAGTCATCTTCGTACACGGCTGCTTTTGGCACGGCCACGCGTGCCCTAAGGGCAAATTGCCAAAATCGCGCACCGACTACTGGGAGCCTAAGATCGCCGCCAACATTTTACGAGACGAACATAACGTGAACATGTTAGAAGAGGCAGGCTGGGAGTCGATGACCGTCTGGCAATGCGAAACTCGGAAAATGAACGAGTTGGTTGCCAGGATCGGCCGATTCCTCGAAACCGATTCTAAGCGCGACCCGAATCGGTCGGAGGAAGTGTCATGAGTCGTCCGATTGCTATCGACCTTTTCGCTGGCGTGGGAGGCCTCACGCTAGGGTTTGAGCAGGCCGGGTTTGACGTGCGCGCTGCCGTCGAGGTCGATCCGGTTCACTGTGCGGTTCACGAATTCAATTTTCCGAACTGCGCCGTCATTCCCGCAAGCGTCCTGGGCTTGTCGGCCCTGACCATCCGAGACCAAGCCGGTCTAGATGCCGAAGATGCCGTGGAGGTCGTTTTTGGCGGACCGCCTTGCCAAGGCTTCTCGATGATTGGCCATCGCGCGATTGACGATCCGCGGAACGAACTCGTGCTGGAGTTTGTGCGCTTGGTGGACGAACTCGGCGCAAACTACTTCGTGTTCGAAAACGTGAAGGGTCTCACGGTCGGCGGTCACGCAAAATTCCTTGAGCAGTTGGTCGCCGCATTTGCAGAGCGCGGCTATCGCGTCCAACTCCCTTGGAAGGTGCTTGATGCCGCCGATTACGGCGTCCCGCAACATCGGGAGCGGCTCTTCCTCATGGGGGCCAAAGGCGATTTGCCCCTGCCCAGTTATCCGCAACCGATCACTCGGGCGGCCGATTGCGGTCATAGCTCATCGCTTCCCAGCGGCCCTACCGTTCGGGATGCCATCGGAGATCTACCGGATGCCGATTCTGTCGAAGCGTTGAAGAGCCGTGACGTTGCCGACCATGTGACTTATGGCTCTCCGTCGGCCTACGCGGCAGAGATGCGGTGTAGTTCTCCCGAAGCTTGGCATTTCGGCTACAGGCGCATTTGGGAGCCCTCGCGCCTGACGTCCTCCTGGCAGACCGAACATACGGAAATCTCCAAGAGGCGCTTCGCTGCTACGCAGCAGGGCGCGACCGAGCCAATCAGCCGTTTCTACAAGCTGTCGGCAGACGGCCTGTCGAATACATTGAGGGCCGGTACTGACGGCAGTCGGGGAGCGTTTACAAGCCCTCGGCCCATCCACTACGAGCATCCGCGATGCGTAACTGTTCGAGAAATGGCGAGACTGCACGGTTTTCCAGATTGGTTCAGGCTCCACTGGACTAAATGGCATGGTGCCCGCGAGATCGGGAATGCTGTCCCACCGCCGCTTGGAAGGGCCGTAGCGACGGAAGTTATGCGAGCAGTCGGCGTGGAGCCTAGTCAACCGTCTTTGGAAGTGAATCTCGGGGACGAAGCGCTGCTTTATAAGACTGTTTCCGAAGCGGCCGGTTTGATGGGAGTTGTCGCACCATCCCAGCGACGAGATCGCCGATCTGGAGCCAAGAAGCGCACTCAGGCTGAAACTGAGGCGGCGCGCTTGGCGAGTCTGTAGGCGACGGAGAGCATCATGCCACGGAAGGTGACAGGAGCTGATGGACGCTCAGTAACCGTCCCAGACGGCTGGAGAGCGGTCCAAGGCGCCGACGGCCACATGGTGGTAGTTCCGCCCGGAGGCAGGGCGGTCCAAGGCGCTGACGGTCGGATGGTGGCAGTGAGGCAGGGCAGCAGGGCTGTTCAGGGCTCGGATGGTCGAATGGTGGAAGTGTCAGCAGGGGGACGCGCCGTCCAAGGGGCAGACGGCAAAATGGTTGCGGTTCCCGCAGGAGCGAGGGCCGTACAAGGAGCAGACGGTCGAATGACTGCTATCCCCGCCGGCTATCGGGCGGTCCAAGGACCAGATGGTCGCATGGTTGCAATCGCTCCGGGCAAGATGGCTGTGCCTGATGCAAAAGGCAGAATGCGAAATAAGTAGCGCGCGCGCTCATAGTGCGGCCATCGGGAACACAGATTCTCTCCGAACTGCACCCCGCTGTCGGGACTGGCACGTTTTTGCCTCGATCAGTGGCCGGTGAGGATTGGGAAGCGAGCATGTCCTGACTATGTCCCCGTCCGCTCCTGACGCCCCCATCGCGCACACCCGCCTCTCCACCGCGCGAGGCCCCGACCATGTTCACCCGTTTCACCAGTCCGGACGGCCGGGGGCCTGGGTCAGGGTGTCGAGCATTCGGGCTACCCCTGCGCAGGAGGATGGGGCGGCGCGTCCCGGCTCTTCGCTTCGCTACGGCCGGGATGACAAGGTCCTAAGCGGCTGCAGACGGATGTGAGGGAGAGCCCGGAGGAGGTGGTGGCGGTGCTGGTGATGGAGGACGCAGCCTAGCCTTTTCGGACTTGCCCCATCCGGACCGCTACGCGGTCGTCCCTCCCCTGAAAGGGGAGGGAGAGGGGGAGCTGGGACGGGAATCCGGGACACACACGCTTTTTTTCCGACCTGGCCCGACCCTTGTCCCGGCTCTTCGCTGCGCTGCGGCCGGGATGACAAGAGGGGGCGTGGCCGCCACAGCCCGCCCCGTTCACCCGTATTGAACTTTTCACCCTTCGCCTGCATATTCGGCCGGCAAAGTCCTTCCCGTGTCCCGAACTGTCGCCGTATGGCGTGCGTGTCCAGGTTCCGCCTGGACTAGGGACCGGGGAGGCGCCCTTTCCCGCTATTTGAACTGCCAGACGTCGTCGAGGCGTGGGCGGAGCCTGTCGCGCCAGCGGCGCCGGTCCTTGCGGTCGGCGCGGTAGGAGCGGGCGATGGCGCCGGCGCACATGTCAGCGAGCTGGATCAGGGGATCGGTTTTCGAATCCGAGAAGCGGCAGTCGCGCACGGCGCCATCGCGCACGCGCTTGCGGATGGCGGCGGAGAGCTTCTGGCGGAACTCGCGGTCGCCCGAACCGTCGATGATGACGCGGGCGTTGGTCAGGCGGCCGTTGTCGTGGCGGAGCATCTGTTTGACGAAGAACTCGTAGAAGTTTTCCTTGTCCGAGCGCAGGGCGTTGGAGTGGATCACCGCCTTTTCGACCACGATGCAGCGGACGCGGAAGGGGCCGTTGCGGACCGCATCGAAGAAGAGGTCGCGAACCTCGTCGCGGGACTTGGAGAATTTGAACTCGCCCTTGTGCGCCGCGCGGGCGGCGGAGCGCGCGATCAGATCGCGCGTCGCGGCGGCGGCCTCGGCGCTGTCGAAGATGACCATGGCGGCCACGAAGACCGGGGAGGAGCCCCGGTCGACCTTGAAGCCCGCGTCGCCGCTTTCGTCGATGTAGACAAGCATGGGGCGAGTGTCCGCCTGTTCGCATTCATTAGTAAGGCTGAAACCTATCGACGAGCAGCGCGCGACCGAAACTGACGTTGGACCGCTCGACACCCGCCTCTCCCCCGCGCGAGGCTCCGTCCATGTTCACCCGTTTCACCAGTCCGGACGTCCCGCCTCGGGACCGGGATGACAAGGGGCCTGGGTCAGGGCGTCGTCCCGGCTCGGGGGCCGGGATGACAAGGCGATCACCGAACAGGAGGGCGGGGCGGCGTGTCCCGGCTCTTCGCGCTGCGCGCTGCGGCCGGGATGACAAGGTCCTGAGCGGCTGCGACCGGATGTGAGGGAGAGGCCGGAGGAGGTCATTGCCGTCCTGGTTCCGGACGACGCGGCGTAGACGCACGCTGTTTTGCGGGGATGGAAGTTCGCTGCGCTCACCCCCTCATCCGACGCGCTCCGCGCGCCACCTTCTCCCACGGACGGGAGAAGGGATTTGAGAGCGGGCGTCTGCGCGGCCTTAATGGCCTGTTCGTCCCCGGCCTCCGGAGCGGTCGCATGATGGGGGATGGACCAGACGCACGCACCGGGGCGACGCCCGCCGCCCAGCCCCGAGGAGATCATCGACTGGGGGAACCGGTATCTGGCGGGGGCGACGGCGTCGATGCTGGCGCGGCTGTCAGGGCGGACGACAGGGTCGATCGAACACCATCTGAAGACCAACGACTTTCTGAAGAAGCTGCATCCGGACGCGGTCTTCTGCTGGCGGGGGACGGCGGCGTTCGAGGCCTCGCGGGCGTGCGCGGTCGAGGCGCCGCCGGAGTCTGGCCCGGAACCGGGGCGGCGGGCGGCCTATCGAGTGAAGGGGGATGCGGTCTGGGCGATGGCGCAGGCGGCCTATCTGTCGGGCTGGTCGGCGCGGCGGGTGGCCGAGCATTTCGGGGTGACCGAGGCGGCGCTGAGGAAGCGGGCGGCGCGCGCGGGGTGGCGCAAGTGCGACCTGCCGGACGTGGCGGAGCCCATGCCGGCGCCATGGGAGTCCAAGGTCTGCGGCGCCCCCTCCACCGTTTCGCGGGCCCCTTCCCCATCCGCAGGGGATGGGGAGGAGAAGGCGGCGCGGCCCGAGCTCAAACTGCATGCGCACCAACGGCCCCCAGAGGGCGACTGGTCCACCTGGCTGGTGCTGGGCGGGCGGGGGGCGGGCAAGACGCTGGCGGGGGCGAGCTGGATCGCCGCGCAGGCCGAGGCGCTGGGCGCCCGCGGGCGGATCGCGCTGGTGGGGGCGACGCTGCACGACGTGCGCGAGGTGATGATCGAGGGGCCGAGCGGGATCCTGAGCCTGCCCCGCTGGTTCGGGCCGGAAGGGTGGAAGGGGCCGACCTATGCGCCGTCGCGGCGGCGGATGACCTTTCCCGGCGGATGCGAGGGCCACGTGTTCTCGGCCGAGGACCCCGACAGCCTGCGCGGGCCTCAATTCCACTGCGCATGGGCCGACGAGGTCTGCGCGTGGAGCGCGGGGCGGGCGGATGCGGACACGCCCGAGGCAGGAACGCTGGCGATGCTGAGGCTGGGCTTGCGGCTGGGGGCCGATCCCCGACTGGTCCTGACGACCACGCCCCGGCCGACGCGGGCGCTGAAGGCGCTGATGGCCGAGCCGGGCATCGCCATCACGCGCGCGGGCACGGCGGCGAACGCGGCGCACCTGTCGCCCGGCTTCGTGGAGGGGCTGAAGCGGCTGTACGGCGGCACGCGGCTGGCGGCGCAGGAGATCGAGGGCCAGGTGGTCGAGACGGCCTTTTCCCTGTGGACCGCGGCGATGATCGCGGGCTGCCGGAGCCCGGCGCCGGAGACGCTGGACCGGGTGGTGGTCGGGCTGGACCCGACGGCGACGCGGGACGGCGCCGCCTGCGGCGTGGTGGTGGTCGGACGCCGCGGCGACGAGGCCTTCGTGCTGGCGGACCGGACGGTGGGCGGGGTGAGCCCCGAGGGCTGGGCCCGTCAGGCGATCGCGGCGGCCCGGGACTATCGCGCCCAAGCCATCGTCGCGGAGGTGAACCAGGGCGGCGACATGGTCAAGAGCGTGCTGAAGGCCGCCCGGTGCGCGGTGACGATCGTGGAGGTCCGGGCCTCGGCTGGCAAGCGGGCGCGGGCCGAGCCGGTGGCCGCGCTCTACGAACAGGGCCGCGTCAGGCACGCGGCCGAGGGGTTGGAGCGGCTGGAGGAGGCGCTGATGGCCTTCGGCGAGGCGGAGAGCGCGCCGGCGGGGGCGCTGGACCGGGCCGACGCCCTGGTCTGGGCCGTGACGGCGCTGATGTTGGGACCGGAGCCCGGGCGGCCTCGCCTGCGCGGCCTGGCCCCTCCGCCGCGGCCCTGGGGCGTCGCCGGCCGGCAGCCGGCGCACGGCGGCCGGCCCTGGTGGGCGTGAGCGCCGGGCCGGGCTATAGGGGGCCGATGAAGCGGGAAGGCTGGGACGTCCTGATCGTCGGCGCGGGCGCGGCGGGGATGATGTGCGCCATCGAGGCCGGGCGGCGCGGGCGGCGCGTGCTGGTGGTCGACCACGCGCGGGCGCCGGGCGAGAAGATCCGCATCTCGGGCGGCGGGCGCTGCAACTTCACCAACCTGGGGGCGGGGGTCCACGCCCTGCTGGGCGAGAACCCGCGGTTCGCGACCTCGGCGATGAAGCGGTTCACGCAGAGGGACTTCATCGCCCGCGTGGAGAAGGCGGGGATCGCCTGGCATGAAAAGACGCTCGGCCAGCTGTTCTGCGACGGGTCGGCCCGCGACATCGTGCGGATGCTGACGGACGGCCTGCGCGAGGCGGGCGTGACGCTGAGGCTGGGCGTGGGCGTGGCGGAGGCCGGCGAGGGATTCCGCATCCGGCTGACGGACGGGACGGGGCTGACGGCGGCCTCGCTGGTGCTGGCGACGGGCGGTCGGTCGATCCCCAAGATGGGCGCGACCGGCTGGGCCTACGAGACGGCGCGCGGGTTCGGGCTGAGGGTGACCGGGACGCGGCCGGCGCTGGTTCCCCTGACCTTCGAGGCCGGCCTGCTGGAGGCGACCGGGGCGCTGGCGGGGGTGTCGACGGACGCGGTGGTGCGCCACGGCAAGACGGCCTTCCGCGAGGGACTGCTGTTCACCCACCGGGGGCTGTCGGGGCCGTCGATCCTGCAGATCAGCTCCTACTGGCGCGAGGGCGAGGCGATCACGGTCAGCCTGGCGCCGGATGCCGACGTGTTCGCGGCGCTGAAGGCGGCCAAGCAGGCGAATGGAAAGCAGGCCGTGCGAACCGCGCTGGGCCTGGTCGCGCCCCGGCGGCTGGCGGACTGGATCTGCCAGCGTGAGGGCGTCGACGGCCGGATCGGCGACCTCAGGGACGAGGCGCTGAGGCGGCTGGACCAGGCCGTCAACGCCTGGACGGTCAAGCCGGTGGGCTCGGAGGGTTACCGAACCGCCGAGGTGACGCTGGGCGGCGTCGCCACCGACCAGCTGGACCAGCAGACCATGCAGGCAAGGGCCGCGCCCGGCCTGTACTGCGTCGGCGAGGCGGTCGACATCACCGGCTGGCTGGGCGGCCATAATTTCCAGTGGGCCTGGTCGTCGGGCTGGGCCGCGGGCCAGAGCTGTTGAGCGGGCCCGCTAGTCGGCCTTCCTGGGGTTCAGGAACCAGCCGGCGATGGTGCTGATGACGCCGGTGATGACGGCCGCGCCGACGCCGGACCACAGGCCCGAGACGTTGAAGCCGCCGAGCAGGCTGGCCACGATGCCGATGGTGGCCGCGTTCACGACCAGCAGGAACAGGCCGAAGGTCACCAGGGTCAACGGAAAGGTCACGATCGTCAGAATGGGCCTGACCACCGCATTGACGACCCCCAGCAGCACCGCCGCCGCGATCAGGCTGCCCGACGACAGCACCTCGACGCCCGGAACGATCTCCGACGCCAGCCACAGACCAAGGGCGGTCACCACCGCCTGAAGAATGAATCCGATCATGCGGCCAGTGTGGAGGCGCGACAGCCCGAAGGGAAGGGGCGCGCCGGACAAAGCAAAACGGGCGGCCACGTGGACCGCCCGTCATCTGGTGGGAAATTTCCCTTGTTAACGGAGGGACCCCGCCGTTGCCTTTGCTAAGCGAGAAGGATTTGCGCACAGCCCGCAGTTGCGGTCAAGTGGGCTGGGGAGGGCCCTGACCATGGCCGACATCATCGAACGCTCACGTTTCGCTTTCGACATGGGGACCAATTCGATCGGCTGGGCGGTGTACCGGCTGGACGAGAGGGGTCGGCCCTGCGAGCTGGTCGATTGCGGGGTCCGGCTGTTCTCGGATGGGAGGAACCCGAAGGACGGGACGTCCCTGGCGGCCATGCGGCGGGGGCCCCGCGCGGCCCGGCGCCGGCGCGACCGGTTCCTGCAAAGACGCGACTGGCTGATGCAGCTGCTGATCCGGCACGGGCTGATGCCGGGGGACGAGGCGGGGCGGAAGGCGCTGGAGGGGCTGGACCCGTATGCGCTGAGGGCGCGCGGGCTGGACGAGCGGCTGGAGCCGTTCGAGGTCGGCCGGGCCCTGTTCCACCTGAACCAGCGGCGCGGCTATCAGTCCAACCGCATCGCCGACGCCAAGGCCGACGACGACAAGGGCAAGATCGCCTCGGCGGCCGAGCGGCTGCGCGAAAAGCTGAGGGACGGGGGATTCCGCACGCTCGGCGAGTTCCAGGCGGCGCAGATCGCGCGCGGCGAAGGGACGCGGGCGCGACTGAACGGCGAGGGGGCCAAGGCCTTCTACGAGGTCTATCCGCAGCGCGACATGCTCAAGGCCGAGTTCGACGCCCTGTGGGCCGCGCAGGCGGCGCATCACCCGGCGCTGATGACCGAGCGCGCGCGCGAGGCGATCCGCGAGGCGATGTTCCATCAGCGGCCCCTGAAGGCGCCGCCGGTCGGGCGCTGCACCTTCTTTCCGGAGATGGAGGCGCGGCTGTCCGAGGCGCATCCGACGGCGCAGCGGTTCCGCATCTATCAGGAACTGGCCAACATCACGGTCAAGGAAGGACTGGAACGGCCCCGCAAACTGACCCTGGAGGAGCGGGACCGGCTGGCCGAGCCGCTGCTGGCCGGCGAGGACCTGACCTGGGCCAAGGTGAGGCGTGCGCTCGACCTGGGCGGGGCGGCGGAGATCAATCTGGAGGAAGGCGGCAAGGACAGGTTCAAGGGCGACGGCTCCGCCTACCGCCTCGGTGGCGGGAAGGGCGCCCTGAAACGTCTCTGGCCGAACCTGGACGAGGCGCGGCGGGTCGAGGTGATCGAGCGGCTGCTGGCCGAACCCGACGAGGCGGCGCTCAGGGCCTGGCTGGTCGCGGAGATCGGAGCGACCGAGGATGAGGCGGAAGCGGCGGCCGGGTTCCGGCCGCCGGACGGGCACATCCGGCTGGGCCTGACGGCGGCCCGAGGCGTGGTCGAGGCCCTGAAGGCGGGCGATCCGGCGACCGGCGAGACGATCGTCTACAGCCAGGCGGTCCAGCAGGCCTTCCCGCATCTGCACCATTCGGACTTCCGCGACGGCGAGGTGGTCGACCGGCTGCCGGACTACCGCACGGTGCTGAGCCGGCATGTGGTCGGGACCAACGATCCGAGGGACCCCAAGGACAAGCGGCTGGGCCGCCTGCCCAACCCGACGGTCCATATCGGACTGAACCAGCTGAGGCGGGTGACCAACGCCCTGATCGAGACCTACGGCCGGCCGAGCGAGGTGGTGCTGGAGCTGGCGCGGGAGCTGAAACAGTCGCTGGACGACAAGAAGAAGGCCCAGGCCAACAACCGCGAGAACGAACGCAAGAACGCCCTGCGCCGCGAGGCTCTGGAGGCCGCCGGCCTGCCGGACAATCCGCAGAACATGCGACTGTATAGGCTATGGGAGGACCTGGGGACCCTGCCGCGCCTGTGCACCTACACGGGACGGGCGATGAGCTTCGACGACGTGTTCTCGGATCGGGTCGAGATCGAGCACATCCTGCCGTTCTCGCGCACGCTCGACGATTCCATGGCCAACAAGACCCGCCAGGGCGGGACGGCTGTATGTTCTCGGGAGCTTAGCAAAGGGAACGCCGGGGCCCAACCGCAACGACCTCACGAGCCGGCTGACGACCCGCCCGAGCTTAGCAAAGGGAACGCCGGGGCCCAACCGCAACAACCAGGACGGCTTATCGTAGGCGATGGCAGCTTAGCAAAGGGAACGCCGGGGCCCAACCGCAACTCCACTACGAACGGATCGCCAAGCGAACGAAGCTTAGCAAAGGGAACGCCGGGGCCCAACCGCAACGACAGCAAGCCGAAGGGCACCGGCGGCTCCAGCTTAGCAAAGGGAACGCCGGGGCCCAACCGCAACTGGATCAACTACCGCAACGGCGGCTTCTCGAGCTTAGCAAAGGGAACGCCGGGGCCCAACCGCAACCGCATTGGTCGCCTGTGTCGAGGCAGTCGAAGCTTAGCAAAGGGAACGCCGGGGCCCAACCGCAACGAACCATGCGTCGAGCGCGTCAATGGCCCGAGCTTAGCAAAGGGAACGCCGGGGCCCAACCGCAACCGCCCGATCTGGTCGGAGCCGGACGCGGAGAGCTTAGCAAAGGGAACGCCGGGGCCCAACCGCAACTCGGGCGGCGCGGTGCCGGCGGTCACGGTCAGCTTAGCAAAGGGAACGCCGGGGCCCAACCGCAACTTCCTTCGCCGCGTTGCTGGCGTCGGATCACAGCTTAGCAAAGGGAACGCCGGGGCCCAACCGCAACGTTCGGCATGTCGGGGAAGCGGGCGAGGGCAGCTTAGCAAAGGGAACGCCGGGGCCCAACCGCAACAGGAACCGCTCACAGTCCGCGATGATCGACAGCTTAGCAAAGGGAACGCCGGGGCCCAACCGCAACAGAAGCGCGGCGTTGAAGCCGACGTGAACCAGCTTAGCAAAGGGAACGCCGGGGCCCAACCGCAACGGCGGCGTGGGAATCGCCCGGTCGATCGTCAGCTTAGCAAAGGGAACGCCGGGGCCCAACCGCAACCTGGAGGCCGAAGGCGACACGCTCCGCCTGAGCTTAGCAAAGGGAACGCCGGGGCCCAACCGCAACCTCCGATGCGGGGCGGTAAACGTGCGATTTAGCTTAGCAAAGGGAACGCCGGGGCCCAACCGCAACTCCGCACGGCTGATGGCTGGGTGACGTTCCAGCTTAGCAAAGGGAACGCCGGGGCCCAACCGCAACCAGGCGGATGACCTTGCGGTTGTTCTTTCTCAGCTTAGCAAAGGGAACGCCGGGGCCCAACCGCAACCGATGCTGCGCGCGAAATGCTGCGCGTCCTAGCTTAGCAAAGGGAACGCCGGGGCCCAACCGCAACCGAACGGTTCTACGCCTCGACCCTGCGTCGAGCTTAGCAAAGGGAACGCCGGGGCCCAACCGCAACCAGACGGTCAGTCTGAGTACAAGTGGGGATCAGCTTAGCAAAGGGAACGCCGGGGCCCAACCGCAACAAGCCGGACATGGACAATATCGAAAAGGCGAGCTTAGCAAAGGGAACGCCGGGGCCCAACCGCAACGGTCCGATCCTCTTCGGCCATGCCGACATAAGCTTAGCAAAGGGAACGCCGGGGCCCAACCGCAACCCTATCGCGGATGAACCGCCCGCCTAGGCCAGCTTAGCAAAGGGAACGCCGGGGCCCAACCGCAACGATGCGGACCTCGATCAGGCCCGCCGGCGTAGCTTAGCAAAGGGAACGCCGGGGCCCAACCGCAACTGGTCGGTGAACCCCCACCAGTCAGCCAACAGCTTAGCAAAGGGAACGCCGGGGCCCAACCGCAACTCCGCAGGGCCATTTCGTCGACCTCAAGCCAGCTTAGCAAAGGGAACGCCGGGGCCCAACCGCAACAGGCCCTCGGTCTGATGGCTGCGCTGGGCAGCGGGGGAGTCACACCACCCAGTCGTGGGGGTGGGGGATGAGGGAGAAGCGGTGGAGGGGTCGGTCGGGGGCGTCGGCCAGGCCGGGGGCGTCGTCGTGGGGGTCGGCCGGGGGTGCGTCGCCGGGCGGGCAGACCACCGGGCTGTCCGAGGCGTCGGGCGGGGTCTTGTGCTCGAAGCCCTGGGGCAGGACCAGCGGGTCCATCGGGTCGTCCAGCCAGGAGGGGCCGAGGTCGCTTCCGGGGTCGCTTCCGGGGCCGCCCCCGGGGGCGGGGCCCTTGAGGTCCAGGCCGGCGGGCAGGATCAGCAGGTCGTCCTCGAACGGGTCGCCTCCCATTGGACCGGGCAGGACCAGGGCCGCGTCCTTGAGGCCCGTCTCCGCCGGCGCGGCGGCGGGCCCGATGTCGAAATCGTTGGCGTGGAGCTGGGCCTTGAGCACGCCTTGCAGGGTGA
>CAZYFY010000040.1:0-13761 GCA_964647275.1 uncultured Brevundimonas sp. | reverse complement strand
TCAACGTGCCGGAGCGCGAGACGATGCCGACATTGCCCTTCTTGAAGATATTGCCCGGCATGATGCCGATCTTGCATTCCTCGGGCGTCAGCACGCCGGGGCAGTTGGGACCCAGAAGCCGCGAGGTCGAGCGGTCCAGACGCGCCTTGACCCGCACCATGTCGAGCACCGGAATGCCCTCGGTAATGCAGACGATCAGCGGGATCTCGGCGTCAATCGCCTCGATGATGGCGTCCGCAGCCCCCGCCGGCGGCACATAGATGACCGAGGCGTCCGCGCCCGTCGCATCGCGCCCCTCGGCCACGGACGCAAAGATCGGCAAGGTCTCGCCCTCCGACCCGTGCCACAGCTCGCCGCCCTTCTTGGGATGCACGCCCCCGACCATGCGCGTGCCGTAATAGCGAAGCGCCTGTTCGGTATGAAAGGTCCCGGTCTTGCCGGTCAGGCCCTGAACCAGGACCTTGGTGTCTTTATTGACGAGAATGGACATGGGGTCAGCTGCCAGTGGGGTAATTTACGGAAAGCTCGAGAATATTGTCGGACGTTCGCAAGGCGTGGATACGACTGCCATCCGGCAGGTCCCAAACCATCAGCTCCAGATCGGATGGGAGCTGGTAGACATCTGTGTCGTAGCTTCCCGGAGCCCCCACCGGTGTCCCATTGGCTTCAAGTGCGGATACCTGGGATTGCCACCCGCTCGGAGCCTCACCGACCAGAACCACACAAATACGTTCGCCGGGGTTCGAGTCGTTCTGACGATACTGATCCAAGCGAACAATGACCGTGCCGTGACGATAGACATCACGCCACTCTAGGTGGTCAGGCGTTTCGCCTTGACCAATATCCCAGCGCCCCTCTCGAGCCATGTTGGCAAGCGCTTCGCGTGGCATCGGTGTTTGCGACAAGCAGGCCTGCGCAAACATCTCAATATGTGGGTCAGCAGATGTCGGCGATGCGAGCTGTGTGGCCGCCAGGAGGGCTCCTAGGATCATCACCCCACCGCCTTCACGATCTTCTGCGCGGCGTCATCGAGGTCGTCCGCCGCCGTGATGTTCAAGCCAGACTCATTCAAAATTGTCTTGCCCAGCTCGGCATTGGTGCCTTCCAGGCGCACGACGAGCGGCACAGCCAGGCCGACTTCCTTGACCGCTGCGACCACGCCCTCGGCGATGATGTCACAGCGCATGATGCCGCCGAAGATGTTGACCAGAATGCCCTTCACCGCCGGGTCCTGGGTGATGATCTTGAAGGCCGCTGCGACCTTCTCCTTCGAGGCCCCGCCGCCGACATCACAGAAGTTGGCCGGCTCGGCACCGTACAACTTGATGATATCCATTGTCGCCATGGCCAGGCCGGCGCCGTTGACCATGCAGCCGATGTTGCCGTCCAGCGCCACATAGGCGAGGTCCCATTCCGAGGCCTCGATCTCCTTGGCGTCCTCTTCGGTCTTGTCGCGCAGCTCGTCCAGCTCCGGGTGACGGAACATGGCGTTGCCGTCGAAGGAGACCTTGGCGTCCAGCACGCGGATGCGGCCATTGGTCATGACGATGAGCGGATTGATCTCCAGCATCGCCATGTCCTTCTCGACGAAGGCCCGATAGAGCGTCGGGAAGATGAACTCGCCGTCCTGGGCCGCCGCACCGTCCAGCTTGAGCGCGCTGTTCAGGGCCGCGACATCGGCGGGCGTGACGCCGGCCTCGGGGTCGATCGACAGGGTGATGATCTTTTCGGGCGTGTCGTGGGCGACGGCCTCGATGTCCATGCCGCCCTCGGTCGAGGCGACAAAAGCGACGCGGCCCGTTTCACGGTCGACCAGCAGCGACAGATAGAGCTCGCGGTCGATGTCGGCCCCGTCCTCGATATAGAGGCGGTTGACCTGTTTGCCCTGCGGGCCGGTCTGGGCGGTGACTAGGGTGTTGCCCAGCATCTCACGCGCATTGACGGCAGCTTCCGCCGGCGACTTGGCCAGTCGCACGCCGCCCTTGGCGTCGGGGCCGAGTTCCTTGAAACGGCCCTTGCCGCGCCCACCGGCGTGGATCTGGGACTTCACCACATAGAGCGGCCCCGGCAGGGAGGCTGCCGCCGCCTCGGCCTCATCTGCGGAGGTGATGGCGACGCCATCGGCGACCGGGAGGCCATAGCCCTTCAGGAGCTGCTTGCCCTGATATTCGTGGATATTCATGGATAGACCGCCGCGCGACCGAATGGGGAGATGGCGCGCTTATAGGCCCCGCCTCTTTATGGGCGCAACCGCCTGGCGCCCCTATTCGACCCAATCGCGCTTGATGGTCCGCGAGGCCCCGATCAGCAGGAAAGCCGCCAGCACGTAGAAGCCCATGCCGGTGTAGATGGCCCAGCGCAGCGACTCCTCGCCGAATTGGGGCTTCAAGAGGTCGCTCATCCAGCCGAAATAGTAGAAGCCGACCGCGATCCCCAGCAGGTTGTTCAACAGGAGGAACAGGGCCGAGGCCGTGGTCCGCATCGGGGCGGGGACCAGATGCTGGACCGCTGCCGTGATCGGTCCGAGCCAGGCCAGATTCAAACCGGTCGGGATCAGAAAGATCAGGAAGGCCAGGACCAGAGACGTCGACTGACTGGCCCCGCCCGGCATGAACAGGTCAATCAGCCAGGGCGTATTCATGGCCAGGATGAAACACGGGGCCGAGATCAGGAAGGCAATGGCGGGCACCAGCGGATAGGCCCCCTTGCCGCGCCGGCCAAGACGGTCTGCGATAAAGCCGCCCATCCAGATGCCGATCAGGCCACCGATGAGGGCGATACCGGCATAGTACCAGCTGACCTGACCGAGGCTGAGATCAAAGCTGCGCATGAAGAAGCTGGGAAGCCAGCCGGCGACCCCATAGCCGCACACCGATGACGACGCGGCCCCCAGGGCCAGAAGCCAGAAGCTGGGCTTGGGCATGACCACACCGGCGGTCGTCCGGGCAATCCAGAGCGAGGCGGCGATGACCAGGGCCAGAAGCCCGCCAAAGCCCCAGACCTGGCCGCGTGTCCAGTCACCGGAGGTCAGGCCCTGGACCACAAACAGCCCAATGCCGGCCGCGGCCACCAGAGCCATGATGGCGGCCGCTACCCGCCCGGCAGATCCCGGCTTGGCGGCATCGGCAAGCTGATCGGCCACTTCGGATGCCGCCCGCTTGATATCGGTCGCACCGCGCTGGGGATCGCGCACCGTCAGGCGCAACAGAGGAGCGACGACCAGGCCGATCAGGCCGACCACAATGAAGGACACCCGCCAGTCATAGGCGACGGCCAGCAGACCCCCGACGAGGGTCCCGGCGGCCATGCCCGTCGGAATGCCGAACGCGAACACCGACAGGGCCCGCGCGCGTTGATGCGGCGGGAAATAGTCCGCGATCAGGGAATAGGCCGGGGCAACGCCGCCCGCCTCACCGACACCGACGCCCATTCGGGCCAGGAACAGCTGGGTGAAATTCTGAGCCACACCGCAAAGGGCGGTAAAACCGGACCAGACGGCCAGGGCCCCGGTCATGATCCATACCCGGCTCTTGCGATCGGCCACCCAGGCCAGCGGGATCGCCAGGGTCGAATAGACCGAGGCAAAGGCCAGGCCTCCCAGAAGGCCGAATTGGGTGTCGGTCAGACCGAACTCTTCGATGATCTTGGGGCCGAGAATGCCGATGATCTGACGGTCCAGAAAATTCAGCATGTAAACCAGCACCAGCACCGCCAGCACATAGTAGCGGTAGCCCGGCTTGAGCGCCGGATTGGCGGCGGTGTCTGACATCTGATCCTCCCCGATCATATGGTTTGCGACCCTAGGTCCGTCCGCGCCTGACGCAACGAAAAAGGTCTGTTCCAACAAAAGAAAACCCCGGTCGCTGTCCGACGACCGGGGTTCAGAGCTCAGGATAGGCGCAGGATCAGTAGCGGGCCGTCAGCGTGAACGAGAAGGTCCGCGGCGGGCCGTAGAAGGCGCTGATCGAGTTGTTGAAGGTCGCGCCCGGGAAGCTGTAGCCCCCGACACGATAGGTTTCGTCGGTCAGGTTGCGACCGTTGAAACCCAGCGACCAGTTGCCGCCCGGCGCATCCCAGCTCGCGGCCAGGTCCACCAGGGTATAGGCGTCCTGGTCGAGGATCGGATCGGCAGCTTCGAACAGGTGATAGTCCGAGCGGTAGGAGATCGACGGCGTCACCGACAGCTCCCCGCCGAACACGTCCGGCTGTGTCCAGGTCGCGCCCAGGAAGATGGTGTGCTCAGGCGAGTTCTGGAACACGCGGGTGTTCGAGATATCGACAGGCGAGCCGGTCACGAAGGTGATGAACTCGTCGAATTCGGCGTGCAGATAACCATACGACAGGAAGGCGGTCAGGTTGTCGGTCAGGAAAGCCGTCGCTTCGAATTCCGCGCCGTAGATGGTCGAGGAGCCGACGTTGTCAACGATCGAGGCAATGCCAGTGGCCGGCGGGGTCGCAACGATCTGCGAGGTGATCTGCTGATCCTCATAGGCCGAGTAGAAGACCGCCGACGAGAAGAGGAACCGGCGACCGATATTGCCCTTCAGGCCGACCTCAAAGGTGTCGACGATTTCAGGATCATAGCCATTGACCGTCTGAGGGGTCAGGAAAGCGTCGCCGCGCATGTCCCAGCCGCCCGACTTGAAGCCTTGCGAATAGGAGGCATAGCCGGTCAGGGCGTCGGTAAAGTCATAGGTCACAGACACCCGCGGCGTGAACCGCTCAAAGGTCTCAGACGCGGTGTAGTCGGTCCGAACCTGCAGCAGGCGCGCGAAACCGAGGTAGGTGTCCGGTCCGCCCAGGAACGGCGTCGGGATCGCCCCCAGATAGAAGGCGCGATAGACGTCGCCGGTCTTGTCGTCCTGGGTCCAGCGACCACCGACCGAGACTTCGAGGCGATCCGTCAACTCATAGGAGAAATCGCCGAAGACCGACCAGGAAGTGGTGTCGACCGAACCGGCCGCCGCGATGGCGACCCCGAGGTTGCCGGCGATGGTGTCGAAGGCCCCGGCAGCGTTGGAGTCGAGGTAGTAGATCCCCGCAACACCCGACCAGCGATCACCGCTGAACAGGGCCTGGAATTCCTGGGTGAACTGGCGATCCGAATAGAGGGCCGGAACGTCCAGATAAGGCACCGGCGTCTGGTCAAAGTCGATGACCGTGGCCGTGTCACCCCGACGATTGGCGGTGATCGAGCGCAGGGTCAGCCAGTCATTGACGTACCATTCACCGGTCAGCGAGAGGCCTTCGGTGACCACGCGCTGCTCGCCGGTCAGACCGGCCTCGGTGTCATAGACGTCGGCCGGCGGGGTATAGCCGCCGACGGTCGAGGTCACCTCACGGTGGCCGTGACGCGGATTGGAGTTGTCCTCGACCCGGTCATAGGCGAGGCGGAAGAACAGGGCATCGGTCGGAGTCCATTCCGCCGACAGGCGCCAGCCCGTCACATCGCGGTTGTAATGCTCTTCACCTGTAGTGAGGTTTTCACCGAAGCCGTCACGGGTGTAGCGCGCGAAGGCGGCCCCGAACGACAGAGTCTCGGAAACCGGCGCGCCGCCTGACACGACCACATCGGCCTGACGATAGGAGCCCAGCGTGGCCGAGGCTTCAAACTCAGGCGTCTGACCGATACGGTCGGTGACGTACTTGATCGCGCCGCCGATGGTGTTGCGGCCATACAGCGTGCCTTGCGGACCGCGCAGGACTTCGATGCGGTTGATGTCGAAGATGTCCAGAACCGCGCCTTGCGGGCGGGCGATATAGACGTCGTCGACGTACAGGCCGACGCCCGGCTCAAAGCCCCACAGCGGGTCTTGCTGACCGACACCACGGATGAAGGAGATCAGGGTCGAGTTCGAGCCACGGGCCACCTGGACCGTGGCGTTCGGCGTCTGCTGCTGCAGGGCCGTAATGTCCGTCGCACCCGTTTGCTCCAGGCGCTCCGAGCTCAGCGACGTCACCGCGATCGGCACATCCTGCAGCGCCTCTTCACGGCGACGGGCCGTGACGATGACTTCACCGACGACATCTTCATTGCCGGTCGGCTGTGTTTCCTGGGCGAGAGCGGAGACGCTCATGGCGCTCCAGGCGGCGCTCGCCAGAAGGGCGGCGCGGGCGATTCTGTTCATGTCTGGTTCCCCGACTGCGTTTCCAAGACACTGAATTATTTATTCAGCGCTCAATGATTTTTTGGAAGGTGAACGCAATTCACTTAGCTGTCAAACAGCACAGCCTGGCTTCCTTAACGTAAGGCCCGCGCTGTGGCGGAAATGCCGATACTGGACAGGTCAGACGGCGCCGCTAGGTTCAGGTGCAATGGCCATCAAGACCCCCCCTCCCGCCAAGCCGGCCCGACGCGGACGCCCGCCCAAGACACGGGCCGTTGGTGATACGCGCGATTCGATTCTCGATGCGGCTGAGGATCTGTTTTCCAAACACGGCTTCTACGGCGTGACCATCCGCGAGGTCGCGCGTGAGGCCGGTGTCGATACGGCCCTGGTCCACTACTATTTCGGGGCCAAGCGCGATCTGTTCGATGCGGTTTTCATCCGCCGCGCGGAGGTCTGGAACAATGAGCGGGTCGAGGCCATCAACCGCTATTCTGCCGAGACCGGCGATGCCATGACCCTTGAGGGATTGCTTGAGGCCTTCCTTCGCCCGCCGTTCGAATGGTCCCTCAAGGGCGGCCCCGGCTGGAAGCACTATTCAGCCCTGGTGGCCCAGACCAACGCCAATCCAACCTTCGGCGGCGAGACCATGGCGCGGTACTTTGATCCGGCCATCCGTCGTCTGATGGAGCTGTTGAAACAGGTGCTGCCCGGAGCCCGCGAAGTGGACCTGTACTGGGCCTATCATATGCTTTCAGGCGCGCTGACGCTGACGCTTGGCGAAACCGGGCGGCTGGACAGGCTGTCGGGCGGGATCGCCAGATCCGGCGATCTGCATACGGCAGGGGACTACATGGTCAAGTTCGCAGCGGCCGGGTTCCGTGCCTGTTGTCCGGCCAGTGGCGCATCGGCGTGAACACGCAACGCCCGACCGCCCTGGTGAGCTGGGCCCGAGGCCTGGGTGCGGCGGCCGTCGTGGGGGCATTCCTGTCCTTCACCGGTGCCTTCGGAACCGGGCATCTGCCTCTGGTGACCCGCTTTATCTATTGGATCCCCCTGATGTTGATGGGGGGCATCGTCGGCGGGCTGATCGTCGAGGGTTTCCGTCGCTGGAGCGGACTGGACGAACGCCCGGTCGTTCGCGGCATGGCCATGACGGTGGTGATGGCCGTGCCGATCACCCTCGTCGTCTGGGTGGCGACAACCTTGATGATGCGCCTCAGCTGGGACTGGACCTATTTCATCGGCCTGATCGGGCCGGTGTTTCTGGTGTCTGCCGCCATGACGGTCATCGGCCATCTGCTGGAGCGCCCAACTGAAACACATGCCGCCGCTGTTGACGCCGCGCCGGCTGCCTTTCTGGATCGTCTCCCCCCGAAGCTGAGAGGGGCCGAGATCCACGCGGTCGGGGCCGAGGACCACTATCTGCGCATCTATACCGATCGCGGCACGGATCTGGTCCTGATGCGGTTGGCCGATGCCCTCAAGGAGCTGGACGGCCTGGAAGGTGCCCAGGTCCACCGGTCGTGGTGGGTGGCGAAGACCGCGGTGCTGGAAGCCCGTCGCGGCGACGGACGCGCGACCCTGAGCCTCAAGGGCGGGATCACAGCCCCGGTCAGTCGCCGCTACGCCGCCGGGCTGCGGCGGTCCGGCTGGTTCTAGAGCCTGATCGGTTGAGGTGGAATCGCTTCGCGATTTCATCTCAGGCGTGAATTAGGCTCCAGACAAAAACCATCATGCTCTAGCCCGCCCAAACCCCATGGAATGCGGCCGGCAAGGCGACGTCTGCCCGCCAGGTCGCGACCGGTCCATCCTCCAGCCGGGCCACGTCCAGGACATGCAGCTCGGTCGCCCGCGCCGACAGGTTCAGGCTGGGCCCCACCAGCCAGGCATCGGCCTCGGTTTGCGCCCCCGGCTTGGCCACATAGATCATCTCGTCGACGACATGATCGGCCCCAAAGTCGAAAGCCCGGGTCTGACCACTCGCCCAGTCCGTCACACCGATCGCGCGGGCGAAGGGCGTCTCCCGGTTTTCGCCGGTCGTGTGGACGCTCAGCCGACGGGACAGGCCCGCTCGCGCAGGGTCGCTACGCGGGAACTCGGCGACGACGGGAAGGCGGGTGAGCTCGGTGGTGCCGTCCGCCTTGAGCCGGATCAGACCCAGGCGGGCGGGCTCACCATCAAGGGGCACGCCCGCGACCACCTCGGAGGCGCCGTGGGCGGCAAAGTCCATGTCCCGGTGCAGCGCCACGTCGAACAGGATGTCGTTGCCCACCGTCCAGCCATCGCCCAGATGGAAGAAGCCAAAGGCTTCGGTTTCGAAAATGCGGCGACGGGTCAGATCGTCCTTGTCGACCACGAGGATCTGGGTACCCGTCTCAGGCAGCCAGGCGAAGCCGTCGGCAAAGGGCATGGTCTGGCGTTCGCGCACCCAGGGCTGGAGCACAAGGATCAGATGGCGCTCGGTCGCGGTGAAGTCATGCACATAGCTGGCGCGAGGCAGCTCGATGACCGAGGCGTCCTCCAGGGTGCCGTCAGGTGACAACCGCCAGACAATCGCCTGATCACCGCCCATGCCGAGGTTCCAGATGCGCCCGCCCGGCTCAATACGCGGATGGGCCAGAAACGGCATTGAGCGCAGGTCAGAACGCAGGGTGACATAGCCTTCTGTTTCCAGGGTTTGAGGATTCAATGCCACCGGAGAGCCGCCTTCCCACAGCGCCCACAGCCGATCCCCCGCCATCAGAACCGAGGTATTGGCCGCATTGGCATCGTCTGGAGAGCTGATTTCAGCGCGCGGGTCCGGCGGGGTGCCGAAGCCGGGCATGACCATGGCCCCAAGGCGCTCTTCCTGGCGACGCTTGCGGGTATCGACAAAGCGGGCGGCCAGCTCGACCCGGTCACCGCTGACAGAAAAGCGCCGCACCAGGCCGTCGCCGTCGAACCAGTGTCGGGCGCTGCCGCCGGGGCGTCGAAACTTGGCGGGGCCGTTGCGGTAGAGGACGCCTTCCAGCCCGGCGGGGGCCCGACCCGCGACGAGCCGCATGGCGCGCGGCGCAATATCCGCCTCAATGTCGCCGGTGGCCAGCGCCCAGTCCGGGATCGAGGCGGCGGCCTGGGCGGCGCGAACCAGATCGGGGGTGACCACGGTCGCGGACAGGACCGCAGCCCCCAGCAGAAACGAACGACGCGAGGGGATCATCAGACGGCCCTCCTATTGCGCCAGATTGATGGTCTGGGCCGTGTCGCCCGCGACGGTGAAATGGGCGCGATCCCAGCCGGCCGGCCCCATGTTGCCACGCGCATTGTTCGAAAAGGCGAAGGGCTCGGTCGGCATGCCGAACGGGTTTCGCGACATCTCGCCGTCGCCGTTCAGGTCATGGAAGGCCCGCATGGCGTAGTCGCCTGTGGGGAGGCCTGCGAAATCCACAACGCTCGAGGTCGTGGTGACCGACACCCGCTCGACCCGCACGGGCCGCCCGCCATCGTCATAGGCAGACTGGGAATCATACAGGGCCACCATGATCTGGCCGGACGGCTGACCGGTTTCAAAGGTGAAGGTGATGTCTGCAGTCGCATCCTGCGCCAGAGCAGGCGTCGCGGTCAGGGCCAGGACGGCAGCGGCGAGAAGGGCTTTCATGGTTCGTCTCCATCGAAGCGGTCGGCGACCGCGTGTTGATGGAAACACGATGCTCGGCCTACCCGGGCGGCGCATCACAGGATGCATGAACCACCGCCCGCCGTTCGCGAACGGTCAGCCGCGACCGTTCACGAAGCGCGAACAACCACCTGATCGAGCCAGTCGAACTGTTTGCGGTTCTCCTGCCACTGGTCGCGGGTCTGGCCCCAGGCGTCGACGACGGCGTCCTGGAAGGGTTCGGGCAGGCGCGTCAGGCCACGATTGGTCGAGCCGAGGCGCGCGGCGACCTTTTGCGAGGGAACATTGTCGGGGTCGATGACGTGGATGACGTCATCCCAACCGAGGTGATTGAACGCCCAGTCGATGGCCGCCGCCGAGCCTTCGGTGACAAAACCCTTGCCGGCTTCGCTGGGCAGGATCGACCAGCCGACCTCAGCTTGCGGCCAGCCGTGCGGGAACCAGGGGCCGAGCCGTCCGACCCAGCGGCCGGACTCCTTCTCGATCACCGAGAAGAAGCCGAAACCCTGCAGCGACCAGGATCCCGCCACACTCATCATCTGGCGCCAGACAACCGAAGGCGGGGCCGCGCCGCCAATGTATTTGACGTGTTCGGCGTCGCTCATCAGCTCGACATAGCCGTCGAAATCTTCGGTCCGAGGTGGGCGCAGGATAAGGCGGGGCGTTTCGAGGATAAATCCGGGGGTCACAGGAACAGCAGGCTTCTCGGCAGATTTGAATAGAGCCTCGCATACTGGTCCGCGGCGGGGTCACAGTCCACCTCGGTGCAGGCGATCTGGCGCAGCCGCCAGGTGCCGCCGGAGTTCTGAAGCAGGGCGTCGGTCGCCTCGTAGTGATTGCCGCGCCCACCGGGCGTCTGGGCCCGCGCGATCACACGCGCCCAGCCACAGGCGACGGAGATGCGATCGACCATGAACTCGACGTCCTCGCCGGCCATCTGTTCGACATGGGGTCGCAGGGCGTTGAGGATGGCGCGGCGCGTGGCCGTACCGGCCCGCGGCGACGTGGCCGCACAGGAACTCTGGGCCTGGGCCGGTTCGGGGCGAACGATGACAGTCGCGGGAACCGCGACCAGACCAAGAGCAAGCAGACTGACAACGAAACGGCGCATGGCGACCTCCGGTTTGAACCGGCAAGCTAGCCTTGCGCCGCGCCGTTGCAAACGACGTTATCTGACGATCAGCCGAGCGACGGCTCGATCTCCTTGCAGACGTCGATCAGGCCCTTCACGGATTCGACCGACTTGGCGAACATTTCCTTTTCGGCATCGTTCATCGAGAACTCGATGACGCGCTCGACGCCGCCGGCCCCCAGCACCGCCGGAACACCGACATACATGCCGTCCAGGCCATACTGGCCCGAGACCCAGACCGCGCAGGGCAGGACGCGCTTCTTGTCCTTCAGATAGGCCTCGGCCATCAGGATGGCGCTTTCCGCCGGGGCGTAGAAGGCCGAACCGGTCTTCAAGAGGCCGACGATCTCGCCGCCGCCGCCACGAGTGCGCTTGACGATGGCGTCGAGCTGATCCTGGGTCAGCATCCCCTGTTCGACGCATTCCGGCAGGGAAAGGCCCGCCACCGTCGAGTGGCGCGTCATCGGCACCATGTCGTCGCCGTGCCCGCCCAGCGTCCAGGCGTGGATGTCTTCCACCGAAATGCCGGTGGCATCGGCCAGGAAGTGGGCGAAGCGGCCCGAATCCAGAATGCCGGCCATGCCGACGACCTTCTCGCGCGGCAGGCCCGAAAACTCGCGCAGCGCCCAGACCATGGCGTCCAGCGGATTGGTGATGCAGATGACGAAAGCGTTCGGCGCGTGGGCCTTGATGCCCTCACCGACGGCCTTCATGACCTTCAGATTGATCGAGACCAGATCGTCGCGGCTCATGCCGGGCTTGCGCGGCACGCCGGCGGTGACGATGCAGACATCGGCCCCGGCAATGTCGGCATAGTCGTTGGCACCTTTCAGCGTCACATCCGAATCAAAGACCGCTGCGGCCTGCGAGATATCCAGCGCCTTGCCCTGGGGCGTGCCCTCGGCGATGTCGAACAGGACCACATCGCCCATCTCCTTGCGCGCGGCCACATGGGCCAGGGTGCCGCCGATCATGCCGGCGCCGATGAGGGCGATCTTGGAACGAGCCATGGTGAAGTCCTGTCTGCGAAAGGGGAGAAATCGTCGGCGCGCGGTCTAGCGCCGTGCGGGGACGGGGGCAAGCGGGACGGCCAGGTGACGCGAGGTCAGGGCCGTTGCGGCAACCGGGCCATGATCAGCTCGGTCAGGCGCGCAAAGCCGATGATGACGGCTCCCAGGATCACGCTCGCTGTGCCGCCGGTGAACAGGAGGAGCTTCTTCAGCACCTCGCCCAGGTTGACCACATCGCGCGAAACGGACGGCAGGGTGATGCCATAGCCGAGGGACTCGCCGGGGACGTCGACACGAGCCGTGGGGTCATAGACCAGCCCCAAGATCCCCAGTCCAATGCCGATCACAACCAGCACCCAGCCGCCGATCCGGGCTCCGGAGGGACCGTTTGTCGGCGACTCACCGGCAGAGGTCGCAGGTGGCGGGACCTCAGCCTCGGCCGCTGTCGTCGCCTCCGCCCAGGACGCGCGGAAGGCTTGCTCCAGTTGAGCCTTCCGCGCCGGAGGGGCGGTCAGATACTCAAGCTGCTGATCCGCCGTCAGACGCTCGAACTCTTCGTTGGACAGATCGCTCATCGGGGCCTCCGGTCGACAGAGTGATCCGACTCCAGGCGTCCTACAAATTCAACAGCCCCGGATCCCCGCCCTGGGCGGCGATGTTGTCCGTCACCACCTTTTCCGCCGCATAGCGGATGAGGCTGTTGGGCCCGCCGGCCTTGGGGCCGGTGCCGGAGAGGCCTTCGCCGCCGAAGGGTTGGACGCCGACGACGGCACCGGTCATGGAACGGTTGATATAGACGTTGCCGGCCGGGACAAGGCGGATGACCTCGTCCGCAAAGGCCTTGATGCGCGAATGGACGCCGAGCGTCAGGCCGAAGCCGCGTGAGGCCAGTTTTTCAGCCACCGCCGGGAGCTTGTCCGGATCATAGCGATAGACGTGCAGAACCGGGCCGAAGACCTCCTTTTCGAGGAAGTCCGGCGAGGGGATTTCGGCGATGGTGGGGGCGAAGAAGTCGCCCAGGCCCTCGACGGCGGACAGGTCGGCACGGGCGATGACCTTGGCCTCTTTTTCGAGGCGCGCGACGTGGGCCTCGAGCATGTCGCGGGCTTCGGCGTCGATGACCGGGCCGATGTCGGTCGAGGGATCGGACGGGTCGCTGATGACCTGGGCGGCCAGGGCGCCCTTGAGGCCGTCGATGATGGTGTCGGCGGAGTCCTTGGGGACAAAGAGGACGCGCAGGGCCGAGCAACGCTGGCCCGCCGAGCCGAAGGCCGAGAGGACGACATCGTCCAGCACCTGTTCGCGCAGGGCCGTGGTGTCGATGAACATGCCGTTCAAGCCGCCGGTTTCGGCGATGAAGGGGATGATCGGCCCGGACCGGGCAGCGAGCGACCGGTTGATGGTCCAGGCCGTGTCGGTGCCGCCGGTAAAGGCGACGCCGTCGATGCCCGGATGGCTGACGAGCGCGGCGCCAACGCGCGAACCGGGTCCGGGAGCCAGGGCGATCAGATAGCGGTCCAGACCGGCGCCGACGAACAGCATGACGGCCTCGGCGGCAATCAGGGTTGTCTGCTCGGCGGGCTTGGCGATGACGGCGTTACCGGCGGCCAGGGCGGCGGCGATCTGGCCGGTGAAGATGGCCAGCGGGAAGTTCCACGGGCTGATACAGGCGAAGACGCCGCGGCCATGCAGCATCAGCTCATTGGTTTCGCCGGCAGGGCCTTTCAGGGTTTCGCGGCCGGCGAACTGCTGCTCGGCCAGCAGGGCGTAGTAGCGGCAGAAGTCGGCGGCCTCGCGCACCTCGGCGACGCCGTCATTCAGCGTCTTGCCGGCCTCGCGGCTGAGCAGGGCGAC
>CAZYFY010000039.1:0-14485 GCA_964647275.1 uncultured Brevundimonas sp. | reverse complement strand
TCATCTCGTCGCCGTCGATGTCCACGATGGGATTGGCGACCTTGATCTTGGCCATTGGGGCTCTCTTTCGTCGAATGGGGGAGGTTCGGCGCGCTCTATAGCCCCCACCCGCCGTCAGCGCAAAGGCGAGACGCGGCAGTGCAAGAACAGGTCGCTGCGTTGAGCCCGCTCCAGCGTTCGGGCGGGGCTCGTCAGTCAGGACGGATTGATCGGCATCGGCGCGTTGGGATCTTCGGGCGCTTCCTGGTCGGGGTCCATCGGAGCCGCCTCTCCGTCCCCCCACATCGGGGCCGGGCGTTGAAGCTCGCCCCGCAGACCGCAGCCTGCCAGCGCGACAGCTCCCATGCCGATCAGAATCAGGGTCCGAAGTCTCATCCGATCCGCTCCTTCCAGCGCCTGACCTGCTCGCGCACACCATCCGGCGAGGTCCCACCCCAGGCCTTACGGCTGGCCACCGAAGCCGCCGGGGTCAGGACATCATACACGGCTTGGGTGATTCCGCCTTCGATGGATTGCAGTTCGGTCAGTGGAAGGTCCGGCAGATCGACACCCAGTTCCTCGGCCCGTTTCACCGCCGCGCCGGTGACATGGTGGGCCTGGCGGAACGGCAGGTCCAGCTCGCGCACCAGCCAGTCGGCCAGATCGGTGGCGGTGGAAAATCCCGCGTCCGCCGCCGCCGCCATCCGCTCGCGGTTCGGCGTCAGGTCAGCCATCATTCCGGCCATGGCCGACAGCGCCAGATCCAGCGCATCAAAGGCCTCGAACACCGGCGGCTTGTCCTCCTGCATGTCCTTGGAATAGGCCAGCGGCAGGCCCTTCATCACCGTGGTCAAGGCGATCAGAGCCCCGGTGATCCGCCCCGTCTTGGCCCGTACCAGCTCGGCCGCATCGGGGTTCTTTTTCTGCGGCATGATCGATGAGCCGGTGGTGAAGGCATCCGACAGCTGCACAAACCCGAACTGGGGCGTCATCCAGACCACGATCTCTTCGGCCAGGCGCGACAGATGCCCGGCGCAGATCGAAGCCGCGGCCAGGCTCTCCAGGGCGAAGTCGCGGTCTGATACGCCGTCGAGCGAATTGGCCATCGGGCGGTTGAACCCAAGTGCCGAGGCGGTCATCTCCCGATCAATCGGAAACGGCGAGCCGGCCAGTGCGGCAGAGCCCAGCGGGCTTTCATTCATGCGCGCGCGCGCATCGCGGAAGCGCCCGGCATCACGCCCGAACATTTCAACATAGGCCATCATGTGATGGCCGAAGGTCACCGGCTGGGCGGGCTGTAGATGCGTAAAGCCCGGCATCAGAGTGCCCGCCTCGGCCTCAGCCTGGCCTAACAGGGCGCGCTGCAAGGCTTCGATCTGGTTGACGGTGCGATCACAGGCATCACGCACCCACAGACGGAAATCGGTGGCGACCTGATCGTTGCGCGAGCGCGCCGTATGGAGCCGCCCCGCCGGCTCGCCGACGAGTTCTTTCAGCCGCGCTTCCACATTCATGTGGATGTCTTCGTATTCGTCGCGGAAGGGGAAGGTTCCGGCCTCGATCTCGGCCTCGATCTGGTCGAGCCCGTGGAGAATGGCCTCGGCATCCGCCGCCTTGATGATCCCCTGTTTGGCCAGCATCCGGCAGTGGGCGCGCGAGCCGGCCAGATCCTGCCGCCACAGTCGCTTGTCGACTCCGATGGAGACATTGATCGCCTGCATCAGGTCTGCAGGCTTTTCCGAGAAGCGCCCGCCCCACATCTCTTGACCTGTACCGACACTCGGGCTTTGGGTCGCGCCGGTTGGCGCATCGGATGATTTGGACATGGACGACGAAGCTCGACGGAAACGACGGTTGATCTGGACGATTGTGGCGGCGGCTGCGGTCGGTGCCCTTATCATAATCGGCGTCCATGCGTTGATGATTTATGCCGTCTACAAACAGCGGTTCGAGCCGGTGCAGGTTGAGAGTGCCGTTTCCGTCGACGAAGGCGCGACGGGTTCGCTGGAGGCCCTGCTGACGCCGGCAAACGCCTTGCCTGCGCCGACACAGGGGTTCCTGGCACCGGATGGCAGCGCGACAGATGTGTCAGGCTTTCGCGACCGCGTCGTTGTGCTGAACATCTGGGCCATGTGGTGCCGGCCCTGCCGCACCGAGCTGCCGACCCTGGCCGCACTGGACCAGGCCTATGGCGACGAGGTCGCCGTGATCGCCGTCAATGTCGACCGAACGCCGGAGGAGGTTGAAGGTGCCCGCGCCTTCCTGGCCGAACAGGCCCCGCTGGAATTCTATTCAGACCCCACCTTTGAACTGCCCTTCCGCCTGCCGGGTCGGGGGGCCATGCCCCAGACCGTGCTGATCGACCGCCAGGGGCGTATCCGCGCCTGGCTGGCCGGCGAGGCCGACTGGAACAGTCCCGAAGTCCGGGCGCTGGTGGACGAGCTGGTGGCGGAAGGCGGCTGACGCCCTATTCCGCCTCGGCCGTTTCGGTCGCGCGCTTTTCCAGAAGCTTGTCGAACGACGACCAGACGCCATCGGCCCCGTGCCAGGACCCCTTGGTGGCGGCCTTGGAATATTCGGTGGCGCGGGCCTCGAAGAAGTTGGCGTGCTCGACGCCCGACAACAGGCTCTGCAGCCACGGAAGTGGGTTGTCGCGATTGCCACCGAACAGCTCAGGCAGTTGAAGCTGACGCAGGCGCCAGTCGGCGATGAAGCGGATGTATTGCTTGATGTCGTCCGGCGTCATGCCGTTGACCGGCCCCTGTTCGAAGGCCAGGTCGATGAACTTGTCCTCCATCAGCACGACTGTCTCGCAGCACTGGACGATATCGTCGGCCACGGCCTTGGTGACGGCACCCGTCTCCTTGTTGAAGGCGTGGTACAGCTTGATGATACCCTCGCAGTGCAGGCTCTCGTCGCGCACGGACCAGGACACGATCTGGCCCATACCCTTCATCTTGTTCTGGCGCGGGAAGTTCATCAGCATGGCGAAGCTGGCAAACAGCTGAAGCCCTTCGGCGAAACCGCCGAACATGGCCAGGGTCCGGCAGATGTCGGCTTCGTTGTCGACACCGAACTGGCCCATGTAGTCGTGCTTGTCCCGCATGGCCTCATATTCCATGAAGGCCCCAAACTCGGCCTCGGGCATGCCGATCGTTTCAAGCAGCAGGGCGTAGGCCGCAATATGGACCGTCTCCATATTGGCGAAGGCCGCCAGCATCATCTTGATCTCGGTCGGTTTGAACACCCGACCGTAGCGTTCCATGTAGTTGTCCTGAACCTCGATGTCCGCCTGGGTAAAGAAGCGGAAGATCTGGGTCAGCAGGTTGCGCTCGCCGTCATTCAGCGCGACGGCCCAGTCCTTGACGTCCTCGCCCAGCGGCACCTCCTCGGGCACCCAGTGGACCTGCTGCTGCTTCTTCCACATGTCGAAGGCCCACGGATAGCGGAACGGCTTGTAGGCCGCAGACGGCGTCAACAGGCCCGGCGTCGGGGTCAAAATCGGGGAAGCGGCGGGAGAGGTCATGGTCAGATCCTGAACTGCGAATCCAACCTAGCAGCATCTGGCCGGAATCAACCAGTGGGGTATAGCACCCCAACTGTTCACAAAATGTTGGGGTCTGGGGATAGGCGACCTACATCCCGTCGAAGCCACCGATCTGGCCGGGCGATTGGCCGTGGCGCAGTCGGTAGCGTTGGATCCCATAGGCCACCAGCCAGCAGACCATGGCCCAGGCCGCCCCGAGCGACCATCCGCCCAGCACATCTGTCGCCCAGTGGGCGGCCAGATAGACCCGGCTGATTCCGACCAGCCCGGCAATCAGGATGGCGACGCTGATCACATAGACCTTGAGCCGGCGTCGGGCGAAGACGCGCTCCAGCATCACCCCAAGCGTCAGATAGAAGACCGTCGACATCAGCGTATGGCCGGACGGAAAGCTGGCGTTGATCGTTTCGACCGCCTGATAGATTTCCGGCGGGCGGCCCCGATCGAACAGCCCCTTGAACAGCTCGCTCAGCATCAGGCCACCGCCCAGCGCCAGCGCCAGCATCAGGGCCGACCAGGGGCGCTTCTGCATCAGCAGGAATCCGACCGCGATCAGGGCAAACAGGACCAGCACCGCCAGACCCCCGAGCGAGGTAAGGTCGAGCATGGCCGTTTCGAGCCAGTCCGGGCCGATGGGATCGCGCGGGTCGGCATTCGGATGGGTCCAGGCCAGGACCGCCTGATCGAAGGTCTGGTTCTCGCCCTCGACCAGGTCCTCCGCCAATTCAGAGAAGACGGCCACGCCGCCGGCGACCACGCCCAGGGCCACCACGACACCCAATTCGTCTCGCGCAAATCGCAACACCCGCAGCGTGGATGACTTGAGGCGCGAGGTCAGGGGCATGGTGATCGGCATGGATGGCGAACGGCTACGCTTGGCTGCGGTTCCCGCAAAGCGGTCATCACGGAATTGTGATCCCGGCCCGAATCCCATGATTGCTCGACCCCGACCCAAACCGGGGCAATCCTCAGATCACGAATCAAGCAAACCTCGCGTCAAGCCGTTGACGCCTCGTTAGGGTTATGTCCCCCTACATATGGACCTTGGGGCACGCGGTCCTACCAGATGCGGTGGTTTTCACCGGGTTTGAACGACCATCGAGATTGGGGCGAATACAGTATGGCTGGCAGTGAAGCGTTGATGCGGAACGAGTTTTCGATTCAGGAAGCGGAGGCCTCGCGGACGGACACGCCGGCCCTGTCGCTCGTCCGCAAGGTGGACGTCGATCGCACCCGCGACGACCTTCTGACCGACTTCGGCAAGAAGACGCTGGAGGATCGCTATCTGCTGCCCGGCGAAAGCTATCAGGACATGTTCGCGCGCGTCGCGACCGCCTTTGCCGACGACGCCGACCATGCCCAGCGCGTCTATGACTATATGAGCCGTCTGTGGTTCATGCCCTCGACGCCGGTGCTGTCGAACGGTGGGGCGGATCGCGGCCTGCCGATCTCGTGCTTCCTCAACGCCGTCGGAGATTCGCTGGACGGCATCCAGAACGTCTGGAACGAAAACGTCGCCCTTGCGTCCAACGGCGGCGGCATCGGCACCTACTGGGGCGGCGTCCGCTCCATCGGCGAGAAGGTCAAGGGCGCGGGCCAGACCTCGGGCATCATCCCCTTCATCCGCGTGATGGACAGCCTCACCCTGGCCATCTCGCAAGGTTCTCTGCGGCGCGGCTCGGCCGCCGTCTATCTGGACATCCACCACCCCGAGATCGAAGAATTCCTTGAGATCCGCAAACCCTCGGGCGACTTCAACCGCAAGTCCCTGAACCTGCACCACGGCATCAATGTCACCGACGCCTTCATGGAGGCGGTGCGCGACGGCACGACGTTTGACCTGATCTCGCCCAAGACCAACGAGGTCCGCAAAACCGTCGATGCGCGCGCCCTGTGGACCAAGATCCTCGAAGTCCGCCTGGCCACCGGTGAGCCCTATCTGATCTTCTCGGACACCGTGAACCGGATGATGCCGGATCACCAGAAGGCGCTGGGCCTTTCGGTCAAGCAGTCGAACCTCTGTTCGGAAATCATGCTGCACACCGGCGCGGACCATCTGGGTGTCGACCGCACGGCCGTCTGCTGTCTGTCGTCGGTCAATGCCGAGACTTTCCTGGAGTGGCGCGACGAGCCCCGCTTCATCGAGGACGTCATGCGCTTCCTGGACAATGTGCTTCAGGATTTCATCAACCGCGCGCCCCCGGCCATGGCCGCCGCCGTCTATTCCGCCAAGCGCGAGCGTTCGGTGGGTCTGGGCCTGATGGGCTTCCATTCCTTCCTTCAGTCTCAGGGCGTGGCCTTTGAATCGGCCATGGCCAAGAGCTGGAACATGCGCCTGTTCAAACACCTGCGCCGCGAGGCCGACAAGGCCAGCCGCCTCCTCGCTGAGGAGAAGGGCGCCTGCGAGGACGCCGCCGAACGCGGAGCCATGGAGCGGTTCAGCCACAAGCTGGCCATCGCCCCGACCGCCTCGATCTCGATCATCTGCGGCGGCACCTCGGCCGGTATCGAGCCGATCCCGGCCAACATCTATACCCACAAGACCCTGTCCGGCTCGTTCGCGGTCAAGAACCCCTACCTCGAAGACCTGCTGGAAGCGCGCGGGCTGAACACCGAGGCCGTCTGGTCTTCGATCCTGGCCCACGAAGGGTCCATCCAGCACCTGGAAGGCCTGACCGACGACGAAAAGGCCGTCTACAAGACCGCCTTCGAACTGGATCAACGCTGGGTGATCGAACTGGCGGCTGACCGGACGCCGGACGTCTGCCAGGCCCAGTCGGTCAACGTCTTCCTGCCGGGCGACATCGACAAGTGGGACCTGCACATGCTGCACTGGCAGGCGTGGGAGAAGGGGATGAAGTCCCTCTATTACCTGCGTTCCAAGTCGGTTCAGCGGGCCGCCTTCGCCGGGGCCGAGGACAAGGCCGATGCGGAGATCGATCCGAACCAGCCCGACCTCTTTGCCATCGCCAAGACCGACTACGAGGAATGCCTCGCCTGCCAGTAGAGCGGGGCCTCCTCGCGCAACGATTGCAAGGCCTGCATATCCGAGTCATGATGCGCCGATAACGCTGGGGAAGACGGAGGAACGTCGTTGACACTCGACGTTAGAAGTCTGGCGGGGGCTGCGACGGTTCTGATCGGGACCGGCGCTGCCTTTTGCGCTTCGGCCCAGGACGCCAATCTCAGCGCACGCTGGACTCTCGGAACCCCCGTCCAGATGGCCCCCAACGGGCAAGACCCGCTGGGGATCGACGCCCTGAGCCGGCAAGCCGACACCCGCTATATGGACCGCGCCCTGTTCTCGGGCTCCGACGGCCTGATCGCCGCCCAGCAGCGCGGCGTCTGGCAACGCCAGACCGACGGCTCCATCGAACAGGTTCGCTACCGCCAGGGTGAGCTGGCCACACCGCTTCCCGAAGGCTCGATCGAGCGCGCCCGCTTTGAGGCTGCCCAGCGTGACATCACCTATATCCGGGCCTGGCCGCTGGTCGCCGGTGAAGCCGGCAGCGTCCAGTTCGAACTGACCCCGCACGCCGGGCTTGGAGTCAATGCCCAGGGCGGCACGGCTGAGGCCGGGGCGACGATCCGGGTCGGCCAGCTCGAGGTCGCCGACGGCGACAACGCCTATGAAGAAGATCAGGGACGCTGGTACCTGTTCGCGGCGGGCACCGGCACGGCCGTCGGCCTGAACTGGGCCCGGGGCATGGAGGGCTGGAACCGGCAGCTCAGCCACGACACCGGGGCCTTCATCGGCGATGCCCAGATCGGCGTGGCCTGGCGGCGCGGCGATACCCAGACCTCGTTCGGCTATGTCCACCGCGAGGTGACGGCGGAAGGAGTGCACGGCGGCTCGGGCATCGACCGCGATGCCACCGAGGGGTTTGTAGCGATCCAGTTCTCGCTGCGTCCGACCTGGTAGTCACCCAGCCATCCAGTCGGCTGCCGCCTCGGCTGCAACGACACCGGAAGCCAGGCAGGCCGTGAGCAGATAGCCGCCGGTCGGGGCCTCCCAATCCAGCATCTCTCCGGCGACGAAGACGCCGGGACGGGCCCGCAGCATCAGGCCGTCATCCACCGCCGCGAACGGGATACCCCCCGCCGACGAGATGGCACGCTCAAGCCCCTGAACGCCCGTCAGCCTGAGGCGAATACCCTTGATGCGGCGGGCCAGCTTGTCGGCCCCGGGCGGCACCTCACCGATCTCACGCAGAACCGCGAACGCAGCCGGTGACAGGCCGCCGGCCTTGCGTAGGTGGTTCGACACACTGTCCTTGCCGCGCGGACGGGCCAGCCGCTGCGCCAGGGCCTCGACCGTCAGATCGGGGCGCAGGTCCAGCGTCAGGGTGGTGGCACCGTCCCGCGCGATGGCCGCCCGCAAGGCGCTCGACAGGGCATAGACCGCACCACCCTCCAGGCCGTAGCGGGTCAGGATGACCTCGCCGCGCACGGACCGATCACCGTGGGTCAGGGTCACCGGCTTGAGCGCCTGACCGGCGAAACGCTCGGCCAGGATCGGCGACCAGGCGACATTCACCCCCATGTTCGAGGGCTGGAAGGCCTCCACCGCGAGGCCCTGATCGCGCAGGGTATCGACCCAGGCGGCGTCCGAACCCAGACGCGGCCAGCTGGCCCCGCCCATCGCCAGGATGACGGCATAGGCCGGCTCGACCCGCTCGCCATCCGGCACCTCGAAGACCAGATCGGGCCCGCGCCAACCCCGCCAGTCCGAGCGGGTGCGGACCTCGACCCCCTGATCGGCCAGCCGCGCCAGCCAGGCCCGCAACAGCGGCGAGGCCTTCATGGCCTTGGGGAAAACCCGGCCCGATGAACCGGTGAAGACCGGCTGGCCCAGTCCCTCGACCCAGGCGATCAGCTGTTTCGGACCAAATCGCTCCAGCCAGGGCCGGACCTGATCCGCCGCCGTGCCGTAGCGGGCGAGGAAGGCGTCCGGCTCGGACAGACCCTCGGCATGGGTCAGGTTCAATCCACCGCGCCCGGCCATCAGGAACTTGCGGGCGACCGAAGGCATCCGGTCGTGGACCACCACCGTCACGCCGCGCCCGGCCAGGATTTCGGCCGCCATCAACCCGGCGGGACCAGCCCCGATGATGTGGACCGGGCCGCTCATGCCGCCGCCCGTCGCGCCACGACGACAGCCTTGTCGAGCGCCTGAAGAAAGGCGGAACGATCCCGCGCCGAGAACGGCGGCGGACCGGAGGTCGCCACACCCATCGAGCGCAGGTGCTCGCCGACCATGCGCCCGGCCAGGGCCGAACCGATCGAGTCGGCGGTGAAGGGCTGGCCGTTCGGCTTGATGGCCTGGGCCCCGGCTTTCAGGACCCGGTCGGCCAGCGGGATGTCGGAGGTGACGACGATGTCGCCCGCCCCGGCCCGTTCGGCGATCCAGTCATCGGCGACGTCCGGCCCCTCATCGACGACGATCTGTTCGATGAAGGCGGCGCGGCGGGTGTTGATCCAGCCGTTCGACACGACGAAGACCTTGAAGCCGACGCGCTCGGCCACGCGATAGCATTCGTCCTTCACCGGGCAGGCGTCGGCGTCGATGTAGAGGGTCAGGCTCACTTGGCGTTCAACGCCACGGCGGACTGGAACAGGGCCTTGAAGGCGTCGGCGTCGACAGCCTCACCCTCGCGGATGTCGATGGCGCGACGGGTGCCGGCATCGAGGCTGGCGTTGAACAGGCCGGTCGGATCGGGCGTGGCGGCCCCCTTGGCAAAGGTCAGCTTGACCTTGTCGCGGTAGAGTTCGCCGGTGCAGACGATGCCGCCATGCTCCCAGACCGGCACGCCGTGCGGATTGGTCGCCTTCTTCCATTTGACCGTTTCGATCACGTCAGGGTCGGCCTGATGGATCAGGTCGCGCATCCGGCCCAGCGTCTCGCCGCGCCAGTCGGTGAGGGATTTCAGGCGGGCGTCGATATCGGGATGGCGGGTCACATCTTTTCTCCCGGCAGGGCAGCGGCCTGCCTGATCCAGTCGGTCAGTTGGGCCTCATCGACGGCATCAGCCTCGGTGATATGCAGATAGCGGACCCGCGGCTGTTTCGAACCGACCGGCGGCGGCGGATCGAGCTCCACTCCGTTGTGGAACGCGACCTTCAGATAGCTCGTCATGGCATGAAAGCTGAGGAACCAGGTCGCCCCGTCCAGGCCATAGAGGGGCGAGTTCCACTTCACCGCCTTCTTCACGTCCGGCACCGTGCGGGTGATCAAGGCATCCAGAGCTGCGGCCTTGTCCGATTTCCATCCGGGGGCGGCGGCGATCCAGGCCTGCACCGGGGCGTCGCCATAGCCCTTGGGGATTTGCGGGTTGCCGCCGGAGAGGAGCCTGGGCTTGTCGGTCATGGGGGGAGGTTAGAGGGATTGGGACGCGGGCGGTAGGGTGTCGGGTGTGGGGTGTGAGGTGTGGGATTGCTCCGATGTCCGCCGTCATCCCGGCCGGAGCGAGAAGCACGGAGAGCCGGGACCTAAACGCAGGCGGTGCCATCCAGTTTAGGCCCCGGATCGCCGCCGCTGACGCGGCTTGTCCGGGGCGACGCAAAGGGACCAGTTTCCACCATGGACAGAAAATCCGGTCCGGTGCCGAGGAAATGCGGGCGCCGCCGTCGCGCCTGGGGCGTTTCCACGGGCCACTGTTGCGCGGCGCGCGCGAGACAGGAATGTCAAAGACCGCAAGGCCGCGCGACCGCTCCGGCCAACGCACCCATCCATCATAGCCGCCGCAAACCCGAGGGGGATCCGGCCACGCACTCGCCGACCGCTCCGGTATCGAGAAGGGCGAGATTACACGGTGAAAGGGCACCAGGATCGGTAGACGGTGGAAAGGGTGCTGCCCGCCCTGTCGTCGCCCCAGCACGAGAGAAGACCCGGCCCACACGATCCGCCCAATCTTGTCATCCCGGACGCCCTCGCGACAGCGGGGGCGAGCCGGGACAAGGGGTGGGTCTGCCGAGGTAGGGGACAGGGCAATGAAGACCCGTTTTTCGGGCCTTGCGGTGATAATGAAGTTGCTTTTCGAGTTTCCCGGAGTATGTTTACCCGGAAATCAGACATGGGGATGTGATGAGCGCGCGTCAAATGAAGGAAGTCCGGGAAGCCGCCAAGCTGACGCAGACGGAGATGGCGACCCTGATGGGGTGGGGCTTGTCCGCCTATCAGGATCTGGAGGCCGACGATCCCGACTGGAAGAAATTCAAGCGCCGCCATCTGCTGGCGCTGGAGCGCGCGTCCCTGATCCTGGCCATAGAGCGGCAGGACATTTCCCTGGCCCTACCCTCGATCCGCCGCGACGCCCTGGAGCTCGCGCGGATGATCACGGGGTGACTGCCGACAGCGGGCTGCTGGAATGACATCAGCGCCGTGGGTGGTCCTGGTTGTCGGCGATCGCCGGGGTACCTCGACCGTCAGACTTCGCACGCTGTCTTCTTCCGCGAGGGAGAAGGGAGTGGTGGGGTTGGAAAAGAGTGTGCGTCCCTGTTTCGCCTCAACCGTTAGGGTTTGAGCGCTGTCTTCTTCCACGAGGGAGAAGGGAGCGGCGGGGTTGGAAATAGGTGTGCGTCCCCGTCTCGCTACTCCACTGCGTCCGAGATTGGCGTGACCGTCGACAAGAAGATGGCGTCGCCACTGGTCCCGAAGAGAACAATACTAGAACAATGGCGGATGTTGAATTAAACTAAGGCGCGAAGAAGGACGAATCGCTCGTGAAAATTTTCATCAGTTCGTTGATCAACGGAATGACCGAAATTCGGCAGGCCGCTCGCGAAGCTGTGGAGGCCCTCGGACATGAGGCCGTGATGGCCGAGGATTTTGCGGCCGGTCCGCTATCACCTCAGGTCGCGTGCCTGTCGGGCCTTCGCAACTCGGCTGCCGCTATTCTCATTCTAGGCCACGAGTACGGGGCGAAACAGGCATCCGGCCTGTCAGCGACCCACGAGGAATATCGGGACGCTAAGGGCCAAAGGCCCGTAATCGCCTTTAGGCAAGAAGGACACACGACCGACCCTGACCAAGCCGCCTTCATCAAGGAGGTCGAAGGGTGGGAAGCAGGCTTGTTCAGGGGCGAGTTTGCTTCGGCAGCCGATCTTGGCAGAAAAATTACCCGATCACTGCACGAGTGGGAGGTTTCCCGGGCAGCCAGCCCGCTCAATGCGGATGCCTTGGTGGCCGAAGCAGTTCGTCAAATACCTCAAGAGGAACGAGGGTTCTATCAAACCGGACTTTCGATTTGGGTATCGGTAGCCGCAGGGCCGCGTCAGTCGATCCTACGGCCTAGCGAAATTGAACAAGACCAACTGAGCTCCGATTTGTTGAAGGAGGCTATGTTTGGTCCTCGGCCTATCTTTAACTCGAAGTCTGGCTCCGACGGCGGAGTGGGCGGTAATGCGCTCACCCTCTCCCAAGGGAAGGACGCTAGGTTACGCATCACAACCAACGGCGACGTGCTGATTGGATTGCCTGCCTCGCGATCTGGTGAGGGCTTTATCGTCATCGAAGAGACCGCAACCAAGGCTCTGGAAGATGCCATCGGATTCAGCGCCTGGGTGCTAGATCGCCTCGACCCGACACAACGCATTACGACAGTCGCCATCGCAGCTGCGCTTGGAGGAGGAGAGATGGTCGTGTGGCGATCTCAGGCAGAGCACGACAAGAGCCCCAATTCTTACCAGATGGGGATGGGACAACGTGAGCGGAAACCGGTCCATTTGAGCCCCGCTCATAAGCCTAGAACTGCGCTGAAATTCGACCGTCAATCGATCAGCGAAGACTTGATCACTCTCATCCGTAGGCAAGTGAAAGGGAAAGACTGATGCCAGAAAAGCGGCCGTTCAGGTGCCTGAACTGCGGGCACAAGTTCGAGGCAGTTGTGCTCACGAATGAGGAGTCCCGGGAGACTCGTAGGCGCGGAGAGGCAACCGGAACGCTGCATTGCCCAAACCCTGAGTGTAATCGAACAGCGATTGAGCCGGGCTGGGGCTAAGAGGTCGAAATGCGAATCTGCCAACTTGAAGGGCTCAATCAGGGCGAAATAGGGCTTGTCGATGCGGACACGCGATCGCTCTGCTTCAGGTTAAGCCCAGCAGGGCCTGATGCACCCACAGTTATCTTATCCAACAGCAGCCTTCGACCGGCGGGGCGCACGGATGTCTTCAGCTTGATGCTATCGGCTGATGAGGCGCGGAAATGGCCGACAGCGCTTGCGTTCAGTGATGCGGAACTTTCGCCTGACTTCTCCTCTCTAGTGCAAGATTTCGAACTCCCTGAGCGTGCCCTCGTTCCGAGTGCTGACGGAGTGCTTAGGGTGGCCGTACGCGCTAACGGATGGAGCATTAAGCTCTTGAATAGCGTGACCGGCGATCTCGACAACCACGATCAACGGGGCTCAGCGTGGTATTTTTCACGCTGGGCTGTGACTGTTCCAAGCGCAGTGATTGTAGGCCAAAGACAGCCGATATTCGGCGTTGAGATAGCCTAATGCACCGCCGCCTTCCCAATCTCCAGCCCGTCCTCGCCCGCTGACACCTGGATCACGCTCCCGTCCGCGATTTCCCCCGCCAGCAGCTTCCTTGCAATCGGGTCCACGAGTTCCTTCTGGATCACCCGCTTCAACGGACGCGCGCCGTACATCGGATCATAGCCTTTGTCGGCGAGCCAGGCCTGGGCGCTGGGGTCCAGCGCGAGGGTGAGGCGGCGGTCGGCGAGGAGTTTTTCGAAGCGGGACAGCTGGATCTTGACGATGCCGCCCATCTGCTCGCGGCCCAAACGGCGGAACAGGATGATTTCGTCGATGCGGTTCAGGAACTCGGGGCGGAAGTGGGCGCGGACGGCGTCCATGACGATGGGGCGCACGGCCTCGACGTCTTCGCCCTCGGACTGGTCGGCCAGGGCGCCGGAGCCGAGGTTGGAGGTGAGGATGATGAGGGTGTTCTTGAAGTCGACCACGCGGCCCTGGCCATCGGTCAGGCGACCGTCATCGAGCACCTGGAGCAGGACATTGAAGACGTCCGGGTGGGCCTTTTCGACCTCATCGAAGAGGATGACCTGATAGGGGCGCCGACGCACAGCCTCGGTCAGGACGCCGCCCTCGTCATAGCCGACATAGCCCGGAGGGGCACCGATCAGGCGGCTGACGGAATGCTTCTCCATGAACTCGCTCATGTCGATGCGGGTGATGGCTGCCTCGTCGTCGAAGAGGAACTCGGCGAGCGCCTTCGTCAGCTCGGTCTTGCCGACGCCTGTGGGGCCCAGGAACAGGAAGGAGCCGAGCGGGCGGTTGGGGTCGTTCAGGCCCGCACGCGCGCGGCGCACGGCGTCGGAGACGGCGACCAGGGCATCGTCCTGACCGACCACGCGGCGGATCAGCTGGGTTTCCATGGCCAGCAGTTTTTCGCGCTCGCCCTCCATCATCTTGTCGACGGGCACGCCGGTCCAGCGCGAGACGACGGCGGCGATCTGCTCGGCGTCGACGACTTCCGGGGTCAGGGGACCAGAGGCGTCGGTTTCGGCGGCCTCGGCCTCATTGAGCTGACGCTCGATGTTGGGGATCTGGCCATAGGCGATCTCACTGGCGCGGGCGAGGTCGCCGGTGCGCTGGGCATTGGCCAGCTCGGCACGCAGGCGGTCCAGCGTCTCGCGCAGCTGGGCACCGCCGGCGACCTTGTCTTTCTCCGATTTCCAGCGGGCGGTCAGGTCGTCGGACTGGCCTTCCAGGTCGGCGATGTCGTCCTCCAATTTTTCGAGGCGGGCCTGGGAGGCGCTGTCGCTCTCTTTTTTCAGGGCTTCGCGCTCGATCTTGAGCTGGACCAGGCGGCGGTCGATTTCATCCAGCGCCTCGGGCTTGGAATCCACGGCCATGCGCACGCGCGAGGCCGCCTCGTCGACCAGATCGATGGCCTTGTCGGGCAGGAAGCGGTCGGTGATGTAGCGGTTGCTCAGCGTGG
>CAZYFY010000038.1:0-15247 GCA_964647275.1 uncultured Brevundimonas sp. | reverse complement strand
TCAAGAAGATGTGGAAGTCGCCCAACGGCACCATCCGCAACATCCTGGGCGGCGTCGTGTTCCGCGAGCCGATCATCTGCTCGAACGTGCCGCGCCTGGTGCCCGGCTGGACCCAGCCCATCGTGGTCGGCCGTCACGCCTTTGGCGATCAGTACAAGGCCACCGACTTCCTGGTGCCCGGCCCCGGCAAGCTGACCATCAAGTTCGTCGGCGACGACGGCCAGGAGATCGAGCACGAGGTGTTCAACTTCCCGTCCTCGGGCGTGGCCATGGGGATGTACAACCTGGATGACTCGATCACCGAGTTCGCCCGCGCCAGCTTCGCCTACGGCCTGAACCGCAAATATCCGGTCTATCTGTCGACCAAGAACACCATCCTCAAGGCCTATGACGGGCGCTTCAAGGACATCTTCCAGAAGGTGTTCGACGAGGAGTTCAAGGCTGACTTCGACAAGCTGGGCCTGACCTATGAGCACCGGCTGATCGACGACATGGTGGCCGCGGCCATCAAGTGGTCGGGCGGTTTCGTCTGGGCGTGCAAGAACTACGACGGCGACGTTCAGTCGGATGTCGTGGCGCAAGGGTTCGGCTCGCTGGGCCTGATGACCTCGGTGCTGATGACCCCGGATGGCAATATCCTGGAATCCGAAGCGGCCCACGGCACCGTGACCCGCCACTATCGCCAGCATCAGAAGGGCGAGGCGACCTCGACCAACTCCATCGCCTCGATCTACGCCTGGACGCGCGGCTTCAAGCACCGCGGCAAGCTGGACGGCAACCAGGATCTGATTAGATTCGGCGAGACGCTGGAGCGTGTGGTTGTCGAGACGGTCGAGGCCGGTTTCATGACCAAGGATCTGGCGCTGCTGGTCGGCGATCAGCAAGGCTGGCTGACCACCGAAGGGTTCCTGGACAAGGTGGCCGAGAACCTCGACGCCGCCATGGCGGCCTGACGAAACCTCGCGCGTGTGGGGTGTGGTCTAGCCTTGGCCGCAAAGTCAGGGCTTAACTGCACTCGATGAGCAGACGCATCGACATTGACGCGGGCGAAATCGGCCCGCCGCTGGACGAGATCATCCGTCACATCGAGGATGGATCGGTCCAGGAGTTGGTCATCCGCAGGGAGGGCCGCGAGGTCGCGCGTCTGTCGCGTCCCGGTTATTCCGTCGAGCCTGCCCCTCAGCAGCGGCAGTACGCCTGGGATCAGGCGCGCGACCATCGCGACCAGGGACGGCGTCCCTCCGTCGGTGGTGCGATTGCCAATTTCATCGGCATGGCGGTGATTGCCGCCGGTCTGGCCTTCTTCCTGGCCCCGGCCTACGCCTTTTTCGCCCTGAGATCGGCGGCCTTGTCGGGTGACGTTCCAGCCCTGGCCGAACTGGTCGACTACGGCGAGGTGCGGGCGTCCCTGCGCGCCCAGATGTCCGACAGTCCGCGGGCCCAGGAACCGGAGCCGTCCTGGCTGGAAAATCCGATTGAAGCCATCCGGCGTCGTCTGGGCCAGGCGGCCGAAGAGGCGACGGGGGCTGCGCCCAACGTTGATCCCTTCCTGACGCCTCAGGCCCTGGCCGGGATCACCTATGGCGAAGGACATTTCGCCGCCGAACGCTCGCGCGCCGGCGCCCCGCCGATCCAGCACGAAGCGACAGATCAGCCGTGGCCGGGGCTGGTGCACTGGGGGCCCAGCCGCACGCGCTTCCGCATCCGCGATGAGGGTGGGTCCGAAACCGTCCTGACCTTTACGCGCTCAGGCATCTTTGCCTGGAAGCTGTCGCACATCGGCCTGCCCGAAGGCGGCAGCCCCGACGGGGCCGGTGAGGCCGAGCAGGGCGTCCCGCAGGCGGGTTAGGCCAAAGCCGCCCGCACCGCGCTCAATCCGTCCTCTGCTTTAGACCCATCCGGGGCACCGCCCTGGGCGAAGTCCGGCTTGCCGCCGGCACCTTGTCCGCCCATGGCCAGCACCGCCGTGCGGGCCAGATCGGCGGCGTTGAGCTTGCCGGTCAGGTCGGGTGTGACGGCCACGGTGACGGCAGCCTTGCCATCGGGGACGCCGATGAGGGCGACGACGCCCGAGCCGACCTGTTTCCTGAAATCCTCAGCCACGCCGCGCAGACCCTTGCCGTCGACGCCGTCGAGCACGCGGGCAATCAGCTTGATGCCGTTGATCTCTTCGGGGGCAGCATTGCCGCCGCCTGAGCCGCCGCCGAGCGCCAGCTGTTTCTTCAGGTCCGCGACCTGTTTCTCCAGCGCCTTGACCGAGGTTTGCAGACCCTCGACCCGTCCCGGCACGTCGCCCGGCTGGATCTTGAAGTCGCGGGCCAGGCCACGTGCGACCCTGGCCTGACCCTCCAGATACTGCCGCGCGGCCTCGCCGGTCAGGGCCTCGATCCGGCGCACGCCCGCCGCAATGCCGCTTTCCGACACGATCTTGAACAGGGCGATGTCGCCGGTACGCGCCACATGGGTGCCGCCGCACAGCTCGACCGAATAGGCGGTCTTGGCGTCGGCCAGCGACTGGCCGAGCGTCAGCACGCGGACCTCATCGCCGTATTTCTCGCCGAACAGGGCCACGGCCCCGGCCTCGATGGCCTTGTCCGGTGCCATCAGCTCGGTGGAGGCGGGCAGGTTCTGACGGATCACCGCATTGACCTCGGCTTCCATCGCCGCCAGCTCGGCCTCGGTGACCGGGGCGTTGTGGGAAAAGTCGAAGCGCACGCGCTCGTGGTCGACCATCTGGCCCTTCTGGGCGACGTGATCGCCCAGCACATTCTTCAGGGCCGCGTGCAGCAAATGCGCCGCCGAATGGTTGGCGCGCGTGGTCAGTCGTTCTGACGGATCGACCGACAGGGCCGCGCGGGTGCCGATGTCCAGCTTGCCGGACGTCACCTCAATGGCGTGGGCATAAAGGTCGCCACCGGGCTTTTGCACGTCGATGACGCGGGCCGTGCCGCTGGGCCAGCTGATTTCGCCCTGGTCGCCGGCCTGGCCACCGCCTTCGCCATAGAAGGGGGTCTGGTCGAACACGACCTCGGCGGTTTCGCCCTCGGCCACGCTGTCGGCCGGCTTGCCGTCCTTGACGATGGCCAGGACCTCGCCTGAGCCATCCACACTGTCATAGCCGGTGAAGACCGTCGGCCCGAGGCGATCACGGATCTTCAGCCATTCGCCCTGGGACGCCTTCTGGCCCGAGCCCTTCCAGTGCTCACGTGACCGCGCGCGCTGTTCTGCCATCGCATGCTGGAAGCCGTCGACATTGACAGAAAATCCGCGCCGGCGGGCCTCATCCTGGGTCAGGTCGAGCGGGAAGCCGTAGGTGTCGTAAAGCTCGAACGCCGTCTGGCCGTCCAGCATATCGCCGGGGCGGAAGCCCTGGACCGCCGTTTCGAACAGGGTCATGCCGCGTCCCAGCGTCGAGCGGAACCGCAGCTCTTCCTGTTTCAGCGTGTCCTCGACAAACGCCTGCGCCCGCTTGAGCTCAGGAAACGCCTCGCCCATTTCGTCGACCAGCGTCGGGACCAGCCGGTACATCAGAGGCTCGGTTGCACCCAACAGGTGCGCGTGGCGCATGGCCCGGCGCATGATCCGGCGCAGCACATAGCCGCGGCCTTCGTTCGACGGCGTGACCCCGTCCGCGATCAGGAAGGACGACGAGCGCAAATGGTCGGCGATAACCCGGTGGCTGGGCGCGCGCACTTCGTCCGAGGGCGTCGAGGTCAGCTCTTCGGAGGCCATGATCAGCGTCTGGAACAGGTCGGTGTCGAACACCGAGTTCTTGCCTTGCAGCACCGAGGCAATCCGCTCCAGCCCCATGCCGGTGTCGACCGAGGGTTTGGGAAGGTCGCGAACGATCTCGTCGTTCTCCTTCTCGAACTGCATGAAGACATTGTTCCAGATCTCGACGAAGCGGTCGCCGTCTTCATCCGGTGAGCCCGGAGGCCCGCCCGGAACGTGGTCGCCATAGTCGTAGAAGATCTCGGTACAGGGGCCGCACGGGCCGTTCTCGCCCATGGCCCAGAAATTGTCGGAACCGGCGATGCGGACGATCTTGTGATCGGCAAAGCCGGTCACCTTCTTCCAGATGTTCCAAGCCTCATCGTCGTCGATATAGGTGGTCACCATCAGCCGGTCTGGCGACAGGCCGAAATCCTTGGTCACCAGCTCCCATGCCTTTTCGATGGCGTGTTCCTTGAAATAGTCGCCGAAGGAGAAATTCCCCAGCATTTCAAAGAAAGTCAGATGCCGGGCGGTGTAGCCGACATTGTCCAGGTCATTGTGCTTGCCCCCGGCGCGCACGCACTTCTGGGAGCTGGTCGCGCGCAGCGACGGCGGCCGGGCTGCGCCGGTGAAATAGTCCTTGAACGGCACCATGCCGGCGTTGACGAACAACAGCGTCGGATCGTTCTGCGGCACCAGCGGCGCCGAGTGGATCTTCTGGTGGCCGTCTTCCTCAAAGAAGTCGAGGAAGGTGGAGCGGATGTCTTTCAGGGAGGTCATGCGGCGGGCGATATCTGAAGCTCGGGAGGAAACCCGGCCTCATATAGGGTTTTGTCGCCGGGTGCATCCTTTGTGACGCTGCATCGACCCGGCCTCGATCTTGCCGCTTCGGCGTGGCAAAAGCCGTCCATGACCCTTCGCATCGAACATCGCATCGGCATCGCGGCCTCTCCCGAGGTTGTCTGGGGCGTCATCGCCGATCTGGAGCGGTGGGGTGAATGGAATGGCCTGCACCCTGAAGCGCGTGGCCGGATCACCATCGGCGGGCAGCTTGAGGTCGCAGAGATCCTCGAGGGAGAGCCTGGCCGGCTCCATCAGGTGATCATCCCCGACTGGACGCCCGAGATCCAGCTGGTCTGGGTCAACAAGCGGGGATTTCTGTCGAGATCGACGCGCTATTTCGAGCTCGAGGACCTGTCGGGTGGTGCCTGCCTTCTGGCGAATGGAGAAATCTTCGACGGGCTGCGGGGCGAAGGCTGGGCGCGCCCGCGACGCGGCCTTTTCCATGCCGCGTTCGAGGCCATCAATGAGGCGATCAAGGTTCGCGCCGAGGCCTTGGCCTGACCCCTATTCGTCGTTGGGGATACAGAGCTGCTCGCCACAGGCCTTGCAGTAGACCGCATCGGGGTCGTGCCGGCCCAGGCCACAGGTCGGGCACGGAAAGCTGACCTTGTTGGGCCGGAACACCGCCTGACCCAGCCGAACGAACAGGGTCACGCCCACCAGCATGATACAGATCGACACCAGCCGACCCCAGCCACCCGGCAGGGTAATGTCGCCGTATCCGGTCGTCGTCAGGCTAGTGACCGTGAAATACAGTGCATCCATGTAGCCGCGCAGCCCCTCGTGCTTGCCGAGGAAGGCCGTGTAGACAAAGCCGGTGGCCACAAACACGAAGGTCACCAGGGTCAGGACCGCTCGAATGATCTCTTCGGTACGGGTGTCGTCGTACTTTCGGCCCAGGGTCCGCCAGAAGAAGTCTGAATGAATCAGGGTCCACAGGCGTAGCACCCTGAGGAAGCCGAGATTGAACAGCCAGGCCGGGAACAGCAGCGTCGCCAGGATGAACAGATCCACCCAGACGATCGGCTTCTTCAGCCAGTCCTTGATGTCGGAATAGGCATAGGCCCGCGCAGCCAGGTCGATGGCCAGGATGGCGGCAATCACATAGTCGATCGCATAGAAGACGATCCCGGATTCCTTCAACAGCGGGCTGATCATGAAGAAGCCGATGATCAGCAGGTCGATGATGAGGACCGCGGCGCGGAACTTCACCGCCGCATGCGATGAGCCGTGATAAAGGGCCCGTAGCCTTGCCTTGAGCCGGAAACCCTCCTTGCGGGCAGGCGGGGAGTCCGTTCCGCAGGCGGTGTCCTGGGCGTTTCGCGCCTGGACCGCTTCCAGAACTGTCATGGGCTTGGCAGCTTTGCGCTTGCGCCGGGGTTGGGAAGTCATTGTCTCTCGATAGCGCGACTGTCTCGCGCGGGAAACCAGCAGGGACTATATGGCCTATATGGGAAGACCCTTCGTCAAGATGAACGGCCTGGGCAACGACTTTGTCGTGGTCGAGGCGCGTGGCGAGCCCTTCAGGCCGACCGAGGATGAGGTCCGGGCCATCTGTGATCGAATGACCGGTGAAGGTTGTGATCAACTGATTGCCATTGAGCCCGCCGGCGAGGGCCAGGTCTTCATGCGGGTCTGGAATGCCGACGGCAGCCTGGTTGAGACGTGCGGCAATGCCTTGCGGTGTGTGGGCTGGCTTCTGATGCAGGCGTCGGGCACGGACCGCGCCGAAATCCTGACGGCGGGTGGCCTGACGCGGGCCTATGCGGGTGGGGACCAGCGGGTCAGCGTCGACATGGGACCTCCAGGGCTGGACTGGACCGAGATTCCGCTGGCCGAAGAGATGGATACCCGCGGCATCGAGTTGCAGATTGGACCGATCGACAATCCGGTGCTGCATACGCCCGGTGCCGTCTCAATGGGCAATCCGCATGTCACCTTCTTTGCCGCGCGCGATTTCGACGACGCCTTTGTCACCGCCTCCGGCTCGCTGATCGAGCACCACCCCCTGTTTCCCGAAGGGGTGAATGTCGGGTTTGCGCGGGTGCTTGGACCGGGCCGGATTCGGCTGCGCGTCTGGGAGCGCGGTGCCGGTCTGACGCGGGCGTGCGGAACCGGCGCCTGCGCGGCCCTCGTCGCCGCCAGCCGCAAGGGGTTGACCGGCCGGACGGCCACGATGGAGCTGGACGGCGGCGAGCTTGAGATCGACTGGCGCGAGGATGGCCACGTCTGGATGACCGGCCCGGTCGAGGTTGAGCGCACGGGCGTTCTCAAATGACCCTGGCGGCAGTCCAGCTGCTGGTCCCGCTGTTCCTGCATTTCGGCTGGGTGGTTCTTCTCTACACCGCCCTGACCTGGGCGCGTCTGGTGGTGGTGCGGCGCGGCGAGGCAAAACAGGCCGACTTCGCCCGCGCGGATGGTGATCCGCGGCTATCCGCCCGCATCCAGCGCAATCTGGCCAATCAGTTTGAGGCCCCAATCTTCGCCTGGGTCGGGGCCCTGATTCTAATCCTGAGCGACCATGTGAACGGGTACGATGTCGCGGCGGCCTGGGTGTTTCTGTGCGGGCGGCTGATCCACAGCTGGGTTCAGTGTTCGGGCGACAATGTGCAGCTGCGCGGCCGGGTCTTTGTGATCAACTTCCTGGGCGTCCTCTGGCTGATGGGCCACGCCTTCGTCGTGATCCTCGGTGGAGCCTAGCTCCCTTGCTCCATGCGTTCGGTGATCAGATGGGCCAGCCGATCCGGGCCCAGACTGGCGCTCAGGGGGATGGTGAACTCACCCGCCGGGTTCATCAGATAGATATTGAGCGAATGGTCCATCGTATAGCCGCCGCCCTCAAGGTCCTGGCGGCGGTAGACGACGCGATAGGCTTCGGTCGCCTGGCGGACCTGGTCCGGTGTACCGGTCAGGCCCAGGACGCCCTGCGGGAAGCTGGCGGTTTGCAGGTAGTCGGCCAGGGCCGCGGGCGTATCGCGTTCGGGGTCCACGGTGATGAAGACGATCTGCAAGTCATCGGCGCGGTCCCCCATCCGGTCTTTGGCGGCGGCCAGGGCCTGAAGCGTCGAGGGGCAGAAGTCGGGACAGTGGGTGAAGCCGAAGAAAACGGCGGTCCACTTACCCTCAAGGATGGACTGGTCGACCGGACGCCCGGTCTGATCCACCAGCTGGAAAGGACCCCCGATGTCGGCCCGGCCAAAGGAGACGACAGGCTGGTCGCCGCCGTCAGTCGCGCCGCCGGCGCGCTGGTGATTGAACCAAACGGTCCCGACCCCGATCAGGACGGCCAGGCCCAGACAGACGGCGGCAAAAATGGCGATCGGCTTGGACGGCATGGATTCCTCTCGACGCGGGGGTGTTCGGCGGGGCTTATAGGGGGGTGAGCGCCGAGCCCCAAGCCGCATCGACCTACTGGGACCCTTCCAGCCTGCCCGCCCCGCGCGGCCGGTTGCGCGCGTCTACGCTGATTTCCCTGCGTTGGCTGGGTTTGGCGGGCCAGTTGGCGGCGGTTCTGGTCACCGCCTTATTGTTCGACTTCGAGATTCGTCTGGGCTGGGCGCTCGGCGTTATCGGGGCCGGGGCGTGGATGAATCTGGCGCTGCTGCTGCGGCCCAACCCGCGCCCGGTGCTCGAAGGCTGGGGCGCGGCAGCCCAGTTGAGCTTTGACGTCCTTCAGTTGGGAGCCCTGCTTGGCCTGACCGGTGGGCTGGACAATCCGTTCTGCCTGTTGCTGATCGCGCCGGTTACGATCGCCGCCGCGGCCCTGCCGACCCGCCAGACCATGACCATTGGCGTGCTGGCGTTGCTGGTGGCCTCCATCCTGTTCTTCGTGCCAGAGCCCCTGCCCTGGCGCGGGGGTGAACAGTTCGCCCTGCCGCCCCTTTATCGTTTGGGCGTCTGGATTGCGGTGATGACGGGTGTTCTGTTCACGGCCGGCTATGCCTGGCGCACGGCCAATGAGGCCCGGCGGATGGCCCTGGCCCTGGCGGCGACGGATTCGATCCTGGCGCGCGAGCAGCGCCTGGCCGCCATGGGCGGTCTGGCGGCGGCGGCGGCGCATGAACTGGGTACCCCCCTGGCGACAATTCAGATTGTCGCGCGCGAACTGCTCCGCAACGCCAAGGGTGATGCCGCGCTTGCCGAAGATGCCGCCCTTCTGGTGCAACAGGCCGAACGCTGCCGGGACATCCTCAAAGCCCTGTCCCAGAGATCAGATACCGGTGAGGTCGCCGATGCGCGGCTGTCGCTGAAGATGTTGCTGAACGAATGTGCCGAACCGCACCGGGGGGCCGGGCCGCGCATCGAGATCGCCGTCGAGGGGGCCATGGGGGCTGTCGAGCCAGAGGTGCGTCGCCTGCCGGAGGCTGTGCGCGCGATCTCGACCCTGATCGAAAATGCGACGGACTTTGCCGTGTTCGAGGTGCGGGTCACCGCCCGGTATGACGACCGCACCGTCCGGGTCGAGGTGCGCGACGACGGGCCGGGCTTTGCCTCAGATGTTCTGGCGCGCCTGGGAGAGCCCTATGTGACCTCACGGCCGCTGGGTGAGGGGTCGCGCACGGGTCATCAGGGGATGGGGCTCGGCTTCTTCATCGCCAAGACCCTGCTGGAAAAGACCGGTGCCTCCCTGATGTTCGGCAATCTGCGTAACAAGGAGGGGGCGCAGGTCACCATCACCTGGCCACGAGAGGCCATAGAGGCGCCGCAACTGGACGCCAAAATCAGTTGACGTTGCTTGCGTCAGGGAGACGCAGGGCGGAACCTGGGATACGGCTCTAGGAGATACGCATGACCGAAACGCTCGATCTTCAGTCCCAGGTCGAAACCCTGGATGACCGCACGCTGCTGGTTCTGGATGACGATGCGGCGCTTCGGACGCGCTTGGGCCGGGCGATGGAATCGCGAGGGTTCGATGTGACCCTGGCCGAATCCGTGGCCCAGGCAACCGAGATCGCCCGCACCCAGCCGCCGGCCTTTGCCGTCGTCGATATGCGACTGGAGGACGGGACGGGGCTGGTCGTGGTCGAGGCTCTGCGAGAAGCTCGACCGGACGCCCGCGTGGTCATGTTGACCGGCTATGGGGCGATCGCCAACGCTGTGGCGGCGATCAAGGCCGGGGCTATCGACTATCTGTCCAAGCCGGCCGACGCTGACGATGTGGTCAAGGCCTTGCTGGCCCAGGGCGATGACAAGGCCGCACCGCCGGAAAACCCGATGTCGGCCGACCGGGTTCGCTGGGAGCATATCCAGCGTGTCTATGATCTGTGCGGCGGCAATGTCTCGGAAACGGCCCGGCGGTTGAACATGCACCGCCGGACCCTGCAGCGCATCCTGGCCAAGCGCGCGCCGCGCTAAATCGCCGAAGCCCTCATCGCCGCCAAACGGGCGAAGGCCAGGGTCAGGGATTTGCGCCGGGCCGGGGCCAGCGGGCTGGCGGGCGATGACCGCACCACCGCCCCGCCGAAGCCATCCGCCACGATCAGACCCGGCGCGTCGGGCAGGACCTGGGCCGGAAATTCCGGGGCCACAGCGAAATAGAAGGCGTCACAGAAGGGCAGGTAGTCGCCCCATTTCTGGTCGACGCGATAGTCCTCAACGGAGGATTTGACCTCGCAGATGGCGATCTCGCCCTTCTTGCCCAACCCCATGACGTCGGCGCGACGTCCGTTGGGAAGGGTGACTTCCAGCAGGGACACGAACCCAAGATCCGTCATCACCCGCGCAGCCCCCCGCGTCACCGCCTCGGTCACCACCGGACGGACACCCGAGAGCGTCAGGGTTTCAGCCTTGATAAGGGCCATGCAGACGCAGATGTTCGCTCTGCGTTCTGCCTGTCAAGACCTCAGCTCGAGGTGCCGACAGCCAGGGTGAGCCAGATGAGTTTCAGTGTCTGCATGGGATATCAGCCGCCTGTCTGTACGGCGTTGGAGGTGTTGTAACCGAGGGCCCGCACGCGGGCGAGCAGATCGGCGCGATTGGCCGGGTTGGGGGAACGGGTCCACAGCCAGAAATAGTTGCCGCCCGGCGTGCCCAGGATCGCCCAGGAATAGTCGTCGGCTCGGTCGAGAACCCAGAACTCCTGGCTGACGCCAACGAAGCCGGCGGCCCCGGAAGCGGCCCGGAAACGCAGCCGGTTGTTGGCGCTGTTCAGTGAGGTCGCGGTCGAGCGGGTGACCTGCGGGCTGCCCGAGGCGCGATTGCAGGTAGAAGCAATGTTGTAGGCCCCGCCACTGGCCGGCGTGATGGCGACTTGCAGCCGGGTGCACGGTCCCTGGTTGCTGTTGGGTGTCCGCGCGACCTCGTACCAGGTGCCGTCGAAATCCGACAAGGTGACGGCGCGCGCGGGCGGGCGCGCATCGGCGAGCGCCGCGCCGGCGAAAATCGTCAGGGCCGCTGCGGCGGCGATGATCTTGATGGACGTCATGGTCAGATCCCTCGTTGAAGCCCCGCTTGAGGGTAGCAACGATCCAGCGGTCCTTATAGAGGCAAGGGTGGCGGCATTTAGGCGCGCTGGAGGGATTCGTATGGCCGAGGAGGCGGAACCGCCTCATGGAGACAATGCCGCACCATTCTCGGTGTCGGAACTGTCCAGCGCGCTCAAACGCACGGTCGAGGAGCGGTTCGGCTATGTCCGGCTGCGCGGCGAGATCTCCAAGGTGACGCGCCATGCGTCGGGCCATGTCTATCTGACCCTCAAGGACGAAAATGCCTCGATCGACGGCGTGGTCTGGCGCGGCGTCGTTTCACGTCTGGACTGCCAGCCGGAACAGGGCCTGGAAGTCATCGTGACCGGCAAGATCACGACCTATCCGGCGCGCTCTTCGTACCAGATCGTCATCGACAGTATGGAGCCGGCGGGCGTTGGGGCCCTTCTGGCCCAGTTGGAGCGATTGAAGGGGCAGTTGCGCGCAGAGGGTCTGTTCGACCCGGCCCGCAAACAGCCGATCCCCGCGGTCCCTGCTGTGGTCGGGGTGATCACCAGTCCGACCGGGGCCGTGATCCGCGACATCCTGCACCGCATTCGTGACCGCTGGCCGTGTCAGGTGCTGGTCTGGCCCTGTGTGGTCCAGGGCGACCAGGCGGCCAAACAGGTGGCCAATGCTGTGCGAGGCTTCGCCGCCTTGCCGGAAGACGGTTCCATTCCCCGCCCCGACGTCCTGATCGTGGCGCGCGGCGGCGGCTCGATCGAGGATCTCTGGCCGTTCAATGACGAAACCCTGGCCCGCACAGTCGCGGCCTGCCCGATCCCGGTGATCTCGGCGGTGGGCCACGAGACGGATACGACGCTGATCGACTTTGTGTCGGACCGGCGTGCGCCGACTCCCACCGCCGCAGCTGAAATGGCCACGCCGGTTCTGAGTGAACTCAAGGCCCAGACCGCAGACTATGAGCGTCGATTGCAGAGGGCTGCGGGCCGGATGGTTGAAACCCGCCGCAGCGCGCTGATGGCGGCGGCAGGGCGACTGCCGTCCATGGCCGACCTGTTCGGACGCCGTGAGCAACGCCTGGATGTGGCGACGGCGCGGCTGTCGTCCGGACTGAATGCCCATGTGGCCGCCCACGATCGACGGCTGGCGGCTGTTGCGGCACGCCTCACCCCCCAGACCCTGCTGCGACCTATCCGACTTCGGTCAGAGCGCGTGGACGCCCTGGATCGGCGATCAGTCCAGGCCCTGCGTGCCGTCCTTCGTGACGCTGACCGTCGCCTGGACGGGGCGGCGCGTCGGTTACCGTCCATGGATCGCCCGATCGGCCAGGCGCTGGTTCAGCTGGATGCGCTATCGGGGCGAGCCCTGCGTGCGCTGGAACGCTTGCAGGCCCGGCAGGTTGAGCGACTGGATCGGGCCGGGCGTCTGCTGGAGAGCCTGAACCCGGACGGGCCGCTGGCGCGTGGCTTTGCGCGGGTTCACGATGCGGATGGCCGGCTGGTGCGGGCCGCAGCGGATCTGGGACCGGGCGAGGCGGTATCGCTGCATTTCGCCGACGGCCAACGCGCGGCCGTCATCAACGGCGACGAGCCACCGGCCGTCCAGCCCCGTCCGAAACCGCGGCCAAGATCCGCCAGGACCGATCAGGGCGATCTGTTCTGACGTTTTGAAATCAGGCCTTAGGCGTTGCCATCGGTCAGGTCAGACCAGAAGGTCTTGGCTTTCTTGAAGAAACCGGCGTGACGCGGGAGCTGTTTGTCGCCCAGGCTTTCGGACAATTCACGCATCAGTTCTTTCTGTCGCGCAGTCAGATTGGTCGGGGTTTCGACAAAGAGTTCGACAACCAGATCGCCGCGACGGCGACCCTGAAGGTCCGGCATGCCCTTGCCGCGAACGCGAATGGCCTTGCCGGTCTGGGCACCGGCATCGACCTTGACGGTGGTCCGGCACTGACCGTCACACGCCTCGGACGCCAGGCAGGGCGCTTCGATGTCGCCGCCCAAGGCCGCCAGGGCCATCGATACCGGAGCCTGAACCAGCAGGTCCAGGCCGTCCCGCTCGAACAGCTCATGGGGTTTGACGGACAGGAAGACATAGAGGTCGCCGCGCGGGCCGCCGCGCCGCCCGACGTCGCCTTCGCCGGTCAGGCGGATACGCGAGCCGTCATCGACCCCGGCCGGAACCTTGAGGCTGAGCGTGCGATGTTTGCGAACCTGCCCCTGTCCACGACAGGAGGTACAGACGTCGGCCTCGGCCAGGCGCCGGCCCTGACCACCACAGGTCGGGCAGGTGCGTTCGACCTGGAAGAAGCCATTGGCGGCGCGCACGCGCCCCTGGCCATTGCAGGTGGTGCAGGTCTGGGGAGAGGTGCCCGGCTTGGCCCCGGTCCCGGAACAGGGCTCACAGGAGGCCGCCGTGGCCACGTCGATTTCAACCTCAGAACCCTGGTAGGCCTGCTCCAGGGTGATCTCGAGGTCGTGGCGAATGTCGCTGCCGCGTTGGGGACCGGCCCTGCGGGTCTGCTGGGCGCGATTGAACATGTCGCCGAAGGCGTCACCAAACACCTGCGAGAAGATGTCGTTGATGTCCTGGGGGCCGCCCGAAAAGCCGCCACCACCCATGCCGCCCATGCCGTTGAGGCCCTCGGCACCGAAGCGGTCGTAGGCGGCACGTTTCTGAGGGTCGGACAGGACCGAATAGGCCTCGTTCACTTCCTTGAACTTGGCCATGGCGTCTTCGCAGCCGCCATTGCGGTCAGGATGGTACTCCATCGCCTTCTTGCGAAAGGCAGCCTTCAAGGCAGCGGCGTCCGCATCGCGCGAAACGCCCAGAAGTCCGTAATAGTCGGTGGTTGAAGCCATAAGCCTTTACGCCCCAAAGATGCCGCCCTCCCGGCTGGGCCGGGAGGGCGATCTGGATCAGGCCTGTTCTTTCTTGTCGGCGTCGGCGTCTTCGTCGGTGACGTCCTCGAACTCGGCATCGACCACACCGTCATCGGCGGGCTGCTGGCCCTCCGTGTCGGCTTGACCCTGCTGGGCCTGGTACATGGCCTCACCGAGCTTCATTGCCGCCTGGGCCAGGGTGTTGGTCTTGGCCTGGATGTCAGAGGCATTTTCGCCTTCCAGAGCCGACTTGAGGTCGGCCAGGGCGGTTTCGATGGCACCCTTGTCCTCCGCCGAAATCTTGTCGCCATGTTCGGCCAGCGACTTCTCGGTGGAATGGACGGCGGCGTCGGCCTGGTTACGGGCTTCGACCAGTTCCTTGCGGGCCTTGTCGGCGACCGAGTTGGCTTCGGCTTCCTTGACCATCCGGTCGATGTCGGCATCCGACAGGCCGCCGTTGGCCTGAATACGGATCGACTGTTCCTTGTTGGTCGCCTTGTCCTTGGCGGTCACATTGACGATGCCGTTGGCGTCGATGTCGAAGGTAACCTCAACCTGGGGCATACCGCGCGGTGCCGGCGGAATTCCCATCAGGTCAAACTGACCCAGCATCTTGTTGTCGGCGGCCATCGGGCGTTCGCCCTGGAAGACGCGGATGGTCACCGCCGACTGATTGTCCTCAGCGGTCGAAAAGACCTGGGACTTCTTGGTCGGGATGGTGGTGTTGCGCTCGATCAGCGAGGTGAAGACCCCACCCAGGGTTTCGATGCCCAGCGTCAGGGGGGTGACGTCCAGCAGCAGCACGTCCTTGACGTCGCCTTGCAGCACGCCGGCCTGAACGGCGGCGCCCAGAGCCACGACCTCATCAGGGTTCACACCCTTGTGCGGCTCCTTGCCGAAGAACTTCTTCACCGTCTCCTGAACCAGAGGCATACGGGTCATGCCGCCGACGAGGACGACTTCGTCGATGTCGGACGCCTTCATGCCGGCATCCTTCAGCGCCTTCTCACAGGGGCCGACGGTACGCTGGACCAGATCTTCGACCAGGGCCTCGAGCTTGGCGCGCGACAACTTGATGTTCAGGTGCAGCGGGCCCGACGCATTCATCGAGATGAAGGGCAGGTTGACCTCATAGGAGGTCACCGACGACAGTTCCTTCTTGGCCTTTTCGGCCTCTTCCTTCAGGCGCTGAAGGGCCAGCTTGTCCTGGCGCAGGTCGACGCCCTGCTCCTTTTTGAACTCGTCGGCCAGATAGTCGACGATGCGCAGGTCGAAGTCTTCGCCGCCCAGGAAGGTGTCGCCGTTGGTCGACTTCACTTCAAAGACGCCGTCGCCGATCTCGAGGATCGAGACGTCGAAGGTGCCGCCGCCGAGGTCGTA
>CAZYFY010000037.1:0-17506 GCA_964647275.1 uncultured Brevundimonas sp. | reverse complement strand
AACGGCCTCACACCATGGCAGCGTGTGAACAACCTTCTTGGAAACGACACCTAGGTCACCATTGAAACTGGTTGCGCTCTTGGACTGTCTCCAGCGCGCATACCTCTCGGCGTTGGCGCGAGGATACCAAGTCTTTCCGCCACTTGGCCCCTTCGTTGTCCGATAGAAGGCTGGCCCCGCACTTCCCAGGTTCGACAGGGTGCCCGATCCGATACCGATCAAGGCCGCCGCCTCACCACGAGACAATAGATCAGTTTCGGCGATCAGCAGCCGCTTGGCCAGTTCGGCGCGTGTGATGGTTTCATACGGCGGGGTTCGCACTGGCGATTCCTCGTCGGCCATCATCACCCCCGCGCAGAACGCCCTGAAGGGCGCCCCCATGCCTACCGAAACCTTACAATCGACCCCCGAAAGAAAAGATGTGTGAACTCTGGACCGAAAATGTGAACTCAGCCGCAGGAGTTGAAATTTCATTCCGGACAGTAAACGACGGATACGTACCTGTTATTAGAAATCGACGGTAATACACCTCTCAACGGCATTCCGCCGTAGAGAGGTAATGAATTGAAAATCAAGGGTCTCGAAATTGACGGAGAGCGCATCGTTGTTTGCGCATACATGTGTGTCGCGGATGTTTCCGTGCACGAAGGGGATTACAAGGTTGAGAATGCGGGCGAACTCTACGCCTACATTGCCCAAGACATCGACTACAACGGACTGAACCGGGTTCCCCTCCATAAGAAATGGGAGCGGGTGATCATCCGAGAAATCTCCTGGGCGCCCCTCCTCCAGAACGTGGAGGGCTGAGAGATGGCGGCCAAGACCGAAATCGAATGGTGCGACCACACCTTCAACCCGTGGATGGGGTGCATGCGGGTCAGCCCGCTCTGCGACAACTGCTATGCGGCGACGATGGCCGACACGCGCTTTGGCTGGGCGAAGTGGGGCGGGCCGGGACAAGGTGTTGGAACCCGGACCCGGACGAGCGAAGCGAACTGGAAGAAGGTTCGGACCTGGGATCGGAAGGCGGCCATTTCCGGCCAACGCCCGTTCGTCTTCTGCGCCAGCCTTGCCGATGTGTTCGACAATGCGGCGCCGGTGCAATGGCGCGCTGATCTCTTTGGCCTCATCCGCGAGACTCCCAACCTTGTCTGGTTGCTGCTGACCAAGCGGCCCCAGAACATTCTCCGGATGACTCAGGCGTGCGGCGGGCTGCCGTCGAACGTCGCTCTTGGCGCCTCGGCTGGCATCCAGACGGAAGTGGAAACGAACGGCAAGATTCTCATCGACTTGAAGCGTCGGCTCAATCCGCTGTTCGTCTTCCTCTCGGCTGAGCCTCTCCTGGAGTCGATTGACCTCACGGTCATTCCTGACTTCGGCGAGATCGACTGGGTCATCGTCGGGGGGGAATCGGGACACGGAGCGCGGCCTATGGACCTCCAGTGGGCTCGCGACATTCTGGTGCAGTGTGAATCCACCTGCTCCACCGTGTTCAATTTCAAGCAAGTTGGAGCGCAGATCGGCCACGGCGCCAACACCCTCGACGGGGTCACCTACTTCGCCCGGCCCAACGTTCGCCGGACGAACAACAGCCCTCCTGTGAAGGGCGGGTGATGAGCGGCGACCAGGGGAGCGAGGCAGCCTCTCCGATCCAGATCGACGTGCTCACCGGCCCTCCGGGTTGCGGCAAGAGCACGCTGATGAGGCAGGAGGCGATCAGCCGCCCTGGTCGCTATCTCGTGGTCGCCCCGACCACCGATTTGATTGATGAGCAGGCGGAGGCATTGGCCCAGGAGGCGCCATGGCTCGACATCACAGTCGCGCACAACAAGGCCCGTGGTTCGGGATTGGTGCAACGGCGGTTGGACGACGCGGTTGATCGCATCGACGACGCTTCGATTCGGCATGCGGTGGTCTTCGCGAGCCATGAGGCTCTCATGGGGAAGGACCTGAGCCGATTCATTGACTGGCACCTTCGGATCGACGAGGCGCCGGATGCCGTCCAAAGCGACAAGCTCACCCTGACGGCGTTTCCCGAGTTCCTGAAGAAGACATTCGACCTGGAGCCATTCGAGAACACGGGCTGGTCTGAACTGCGCCTGCTGGCCGATCCGCCGAAGTGGCGGGACTTGGCAAAGGACGACATTTTCAAGCGCTTCGCAGAACTCATCAAGTTGCTGGGGCGCGGACAGGGCGTGTTCGTCAATGAGGTGGAATGGGGCAAGGAACTCCTCTGGTGCTCGGTGTGGCTGCCCACGGACCTTGGTCACTTCGCATCCGTGAAGGTGGCCGGTGCATCCTATTTGACGAGCCTTGGGGCAGTGATCGCCAAGCGCACGCTTGAGGACAAAATCCGGTTCAACGAATCCCTCATCCCGATGAAAAGGACGGATCATCCGACTGTCCGCATCCACTATTTCACGCATGGCCACGAGGGGAGCACGACCTTCTGGACGAAATCAGACGGGATTCGCTGCATCGCGAAGGTCTGTGATTTCCTGTCCGCTTTGCCCAAACCCCTGGGATTCTGGAGCGCGAACAAGGAGGTCGAACCCCTCCTTCTCCACCGGCTGCCGGACACGATGATCAAACCCAAGGCGGCGGGCATCAACGCAATGAGGGACGAGGCGAGTTGCGCCATGATCTTTTCGAGCAAGGCGCTGCCTTCCGATCTGCCGCTGAGGGTCATCTTTGGTCTGACGGATGAGGACTTTCTGGCCGCGCGCGAAGACGAGGACATTTTCCAGTTCGCCACCCGAGGGGCCATCCGAAACCCGGACTTTGGCGGCGACTATGATGTCTATGTCTACAGCAGGCGGCAGGCCGAGAAGTTGGCGCGGAGGTTTCGCGGCATTGGCCTCGTGGACGTTTCCCTCGTCCCCGAGCCGGATGCGGGCATCATGGATGTCAGCCGTTCGCAGAAGCAGCCGATCTCACAGGCCCTGGCAGAGCAAAAGGCGGCTGAGCGCAGGAAACAGAAATCGGCGTGGGAGCGGGAAAACCGCGCAGCAAAGGCCCTTGCGGCTGGCCGAGAGCCAGGAAAGCCTGGGCGACCCAGGCCGAAGCCGGGCTCCGGCTCGTGAGCGACCACTCAGAGCCCCCGGCTTCAGGCCGCACGGAGAATTTCACAGATCGCCCCGACATCCCGGTCCTGCGCATCGATGTGGATGACGCGGTAGGCGGCAAAGTCGGCGGCGAATTGATCGCTCAACGCCGCGACTTCGGCCTCGATTCCGGGCTGATCCCGAATCCAAATCCGGGTCGAAACGTAGTCGGTCTCGTCGGCGGCGCGGATCACATCGAACCGAAGTTGGGAGGTCACGGTGGCGGCGGACCTCACGCCGTCGCAGACGATCAGGACTTCCTCGGACTCAAAGCCGGAACAACCGGGCGAGCAAGCGGTGATCTCGTCGACGAGGTCTTCAAGGGCGGAGGCGTAGGGGATGTGGGCGCTGAACTGGGTCATACCGGTATTTATCCCGGCGGCCCGTTTTGATTGAAATATATAGACTTTTCGCGGGGCGATCCTCGATCAGCGCAACATGACCACCCCACATCCCTACACGCGCGTCTGCGTCCTGCTGCCTCGGATGACCGACGACCAAGCCGCCTACTATGACCCGGCTGGCCTCGGCGCCGTCTGGGCCAACCGACTGTTCGGCGCCGTGGGAATGGATCACATCCGGGAAATTCAGGAGGGCATAACCGTGGTGGCAGCGACCTGTGAACTCGATCTGATCGCGGCTCTGATGTGGATCGACCAACCATCGCGGCTCTACCCGTCTATGGGGGCTCACATCGTCGAGGGACGGCTCACTGACGATGACCTCGCCATAGTTGAACCGGAGCGATTCCAGTTTCTCGAAGTCCTGGACTTGGCTCTGGAGAATGTGTCGGTCGCCGAGATCGAACGGGTAATCGAAAGCTTGCCGTTCAAGGCATACCGGATCGAGCGCGACCGCACCGCGCCGCTGGCCGAGGCTGATGTTTCGGCCTTTGACTGGAAGCCGGAACTGCCCGGCCTCCAGGGTCATGACCAGCGGGCGGCGTGACGGCGGCGCCGATCACTAGCGCAGCGGGCCATCCAATTCGGCTTCATCGACCTCGAACTCGCCGAGGCCCCAAATGTTGTGACGGACAAGGCCAAGGTCGTTCGGGCCACGGCGGACAGGCCGGAAGCAGGTGATCCCAGCAGCTTCCAGGGTGTCGAACACCCGCTTTTGAACGGCAGGCTGGATCACGCCGTTGCCCTCGGCGACCACCTGGGTCGCGATCCATCCGCTACTGGTAAGGATCACGCAGGCGATGACGCGCGATTCCACATCGAGGTAGTAAGTGGCGCGGCCTTCAAGCACGTGATGGATGCGGGTTCGGATGCAGGTTCGGGTCGCTCGGGCCGCCTTGTTGAGCGCTTCACCCGAGTTGAGAGGCACGAGAGATTCATTCCCCATCCACGGCGGCGCCGGGATGTTCTGGTCGGCCCGCGCCAGCCAGGATCGCGCCCATCCCTCGGTGGAGGAGTCCGCGCCGAGATCGCTCAGCGATTTCATCAGGGCTTCTTCGGTCGCCGTGCTGCAATGGCGCCGGATCGCCGCAAGCTGCCGGTTGAAACGCTCGGCGCCCGCCCGCGAGTTCGCGCGCAGGATCAGGCTGGTCGAGAGCATGAGAGGATCGAGCGCGCAGGCGGCCTCGAACAGGTCCTGGTCGAGCCGGGGAAGCTGCTTGACGGACTTGCGCCAAACGCTCGCCGCCGGATCGACGAACGCAGCATGGAGGGCGAGGAACGAATCTCGATTCAACGGTTCGAAGTCGAGCTTCCGCAGAGCGCCGACGATGCCATCGGGGCACAAGCCAAAGCTGGCCTCGATGATGGGCTTGGGGTCCATGACCATCAGGATCGTGGCGACCTGGGCCAGAATCGCGGCCCACGGCCCTTCCTCCGGAGGCTCGCCCGCCGCCGCCTCGTAGAACTGGTCGGCATGGTCGAACAGACCGTTCGCGACAGTCATCGCGACAGCATGGCGCCATTCCGGCCTGGACGAGGTGGCGAAACGGAGGAGGCCGGGCTGAGCTTCGTCGAGCAGACAGAAGGCTTCGAGGGTCCAGCCAGCGGGCGCAGCCAGGACGCGCTTAAGCAGGGAGGGAGCCGGGAAGATTCCGGTCGTCGTAGGGATGTGGGTCATGTCCGCCTCGCAGAAGGCGGCTGAAAATCAGCCGCGTAATCTGCGGCGGTTGGTCGGTGTTTCAGACATGCGCTCTTGATACCGAAGGAGTGGCGCCAAAGGCAACGGTGATCTCAGATTCAACGGAACTCGACGGCCACCCTCGTTGAGGGACGGGTACCCCGGATTTCCCGGCGTTACCCATCGCGAGCCTTTCCGGCCCGGTCTACGGGACGAAATACCCACCATCTAATCGACGAAGGCTTGGCCCCGCGCGAGAAGAATCCGCGCCAGTTCTTCCATCACCTCGGCTTGCTGCATCTTGTTCAGTCGTCCTGGCCGGTCCTGAACGAACTCGCTGATATCGACACCGAAACGGTGGCTCATGAACAACATGATGTTGCGGATTGTCGGCTCAGCGCGAGTTTCGCCCAGATAGACCTGCCAATCGGATCGAAGTTTGTCTTCGACAACCATCCGATTCAGTTCGCCCTCAGCGCGCTTACTGCCGAATGCGGCCAAGAACGAAAACCCAATGCGCCGCCAGAGACGATCCAGCATCAAAGCGCCTTATAGGTGCCGCTAGAACCACAGCGGAGACACTTCCCATTGCTGTTCAAAACGTAGTTCGAACATCGCTGATCGCGGCATCCCGCAGCACTACAGTTCGTGCAACGAACCATCGACCCGCCATGTGTAGTGTTGTTGCTAAGCTTGCCTGGACACACGGCCATTCGAACCCCCTCTTTGCTCCTACAATGGGAGCATGAGGCAAGCGCGGCATCAAGCATTTCCTTTCATGCTTGGTGCCCCTCGGAATGCCCGCTTGGGTCTCGTCTAACCTCCACCGCACCTTGATCGCTTCGCTCATTAGGGCAAGGAAGGCTGCCGGTCTGACCCAAAGGGACGTGGCTGCCAAGTTGGGCAAGCCGCCCTCTTTCGTCGGAAAGATAGAGGCCATCGAACGGAATATCGGGCTGCTTGAGTTCCTAGAGTGGTGTGAGGCTATAGGAATCGAGCCGACCGAAATCTTGCCGGAAGCTGTTCGAGATGCGCCCGCGCAATCGAAGTGAAGGCAGCCAGAGGCTGGCACGGGGTTCATCATTCCGCACCGGCGATATCCAACCAGTACTTGTTGGCTACTACCTCAGCTTCAGAAACGCCGCATCCAGCCCGCCCTGGTGCGCATCCAGCCATGCCTTCGGCTGCCGGTAATCCGGCAATATGAACTCCATGAACGCCCAGAACGAGTCGCCGTGGGACCGGTGCTGGAGGTGGGCCAGTTCGTGGGCGACGACGTACTCCAAGACCTTCTTGGGTGCGAACACGAGCGTCCAGTTGATGTGGACGGTGCCCTCGGCGCCGCATGATCCCCAGCCCGTGGCGAGGTCGGCGACGCGGACGGATCGCGGCTTCAGACCGAACCGCGTCTTGTAGGATCGCACGATGTCCATCACGTCGCGGCGAACCTGCGCCTTGAGCCAGAGCTTCAGTTGGGTCGCCACGATGGTCTCGGCCTGCTCGGGCAACACCCAAGCCGGAAGGTCCACCAGGAAGCCGTTTCGATGCGCAATTTCAATGCGCGGGCCGTCCGTCCGGCGGACCGTCAGCCGTGACATCCGCCCCCTGAACGGCACCTTCGAACCGGTCATGAACCGGGGCACGACCGGACGGCTGGCGGCCAGTTCCTTCAGTTCCTGGAAGCTGTCGAACACCCACTGCCGCTTCCGGTCGAGGAAGGCGGCGAGATCGTCATCGAGATCGTTCAGCGGCGCCACCACCTCCACGCCATCCGGCGTGACCGTGATCCGCCGCTCGCGAACCGTCGCGCTGCGGCGAAGGTCATAGGGGATGGCGGTCTCGCCGACCTGAAGCACGGGCATCAGTGGCGCCCCGCGTAGGCGTGGGCGGCGAACTCGTCGATTGCGTCGCGGATGTCCTTGGCCTCGGGGATGCCGAGGTCGCCGAGAATCCGCCGGACCCGCTGCTTCAGTTCGCGCCGATAGGCTTCCATGTAGAACCACGCGGGCTGGGAAGCCTGGGCGCCGCCGTAGATATCCCCGGCGGCGACGGCGGCCTTCTGAAGGGCCGGGTGATCGACCTCATCGCCGACGATGCCTTCCATGATCCGCAGGATCGAGAAGGCCCGTTCGTCCATCCCGAGTTCGGCGTGGGCGCCCTGCTCGGCGTTGATGCCGCCGGTCAGGTCCTCGTATTCCTTCAGGCCCTCGGCGGCGGCGATCTGGCCCTCCTCGAACCGGCGGATGATTTCGAGAACACGTTCGCTGAACCGCCCATACTGGGCTGGGTTCTTGTCCACGAGTTCGCGGGTCACCCGCTTCAGTTCGGCGGACTTGCGGATGAAGGCTTCCTGGAGATCGGCCTCGTCCTTGCCCTCGGTCTGGAAATCCCCGGCGAAGTCGGGATCGGTGATCGACCGCAGCTTGATCGTCGTCGAGAGCCCCGTGGCGTGGACGTGCTCTTCCAGCATGTCCCTGATCTTGCCGGTGTAGCTGCGGTGGTCGAGGCTCTGGTCCTTGTCGATCACCTGGGCGGCGACCTTCAGGAATCCCGCCGCCCATTTGACCTCGGCGGTGAACTCCAGGATCGCCGGATCGGGCGATAGCTCACCATAGACCTTGATGAACCCACGGGTCAGCCGCTGGAGTTCGAACCAGTCGTCTTCCCTCCCCTCGGCTATGATGTCTTTGACCCGATAGGCGGCGGCCTTCTCGTCCAGGCCCGTGAGTTTCATGTCGCGCTTTTGGCGCATGTAGCGGGCGTGAGCCTCGCGCAGGTCGTTGCGAAGGGTCGAGATGTCGTTCAGGGCGTTGGCCACGTCCTCGGCCCGATAGGACTTCAGGGCTTCGTCGAGGTGGTTCGTGACCCCCATGTAGTCGACGATCCGGCCATGAGGCTTGGTGATCTCGCCGCCGTCCGGGCTCTTGATCGAGCAGGTCCGGTTGGTCCGGGCGATAGCCTGGAGCAGGTTGTGCTCCTTCAGCGGCTTGTCGAGATACATCACCGCCTCAATGGGCGCATCGAACCCGGTCAGCAGCTTGTCGCAGACGATCAGGAAGCTGGGCTGCTGGCCGACGATCTTGAACGCCTTCTTGATCAGCTTCTCGTCGGCGGCATCGACGAAGTGGGCCTGGAGTTCCTCACGGACACCGGCGACGTGCTCATCCTCTGACGGCTTGCCGTCCTCCTGCGACTGGGAGAACACGCAGGCGATCATCGCGTCGGCCTGGGCCTGCGCATCCTCCACACCCTGCTTGGTCAGGTCGACGGCGATCACGGCGGCCAAGGCCGACCGCATCAACACGATGGCCTCGCGGTCCACGACCACGATCTGCGCCTTGAAGCCGTCCGGCTGGCAGACCTGTTTGAAGTGTTCCCAGATATCGAGCGCGATCAGCCGGACCCGCTCGGGGTGCTTGGCCAGGGTGGCCAGGGTCAGGCCCTTGCTCTTCAGGTCCTGGAGCTTGTCGTCCGGGAGATCGACGAACCAGCGGTCGAACAGGATGTCGAGTTCGGCCTCGTTGATCGACCAGTCCGTCTTGCGACCCTCGTAGAGGATCGGGACCGTGGCGCCGTCGCGCACCGCGTCGTCGATGCCGTATTTGTCCAGGTAGCCTTCACCCTCGACGCTGAACCGCGCGTAGGTGTCCTTGTCCGTGCTCTTGATCGGGGTGCCGGTGAAGCCGAAGAACCGGGCATCGGGCAGCGTCGCCTGGAGGTATGCGCCCAGGTCCTTCTCCTGCGTCCGGTGACATTCATCGACCAGCACGATCCAGTTATCCGAGTGGGGGATCGGGCTCTGCGACCCGGCGAACTTGAAGATCGTCGAGAGCAGAATCTGGCCATTGCCGCCCTTGGCGACCGCATCCCGCAGAACGGCGACCGAGGTGGCCTGCGTCGGGTTCGGTAGACCGCAGGCGACAAACGTCCCGGAAATCTGGGTGTCGAGATCGATCCGGTCAGTCAGGACCAGGATGTTGGGATTCTCCAGCGTCGCGGCGGCCAGCGTCAGGTGGGTCTTCAGCTTAAGAGCCAGGAATACCATCGTCAGGCTCTTGCCCGACCCCTGGGTGTGCCAGATCAGCCCTTTCTTCAGCTTGCCGTCAGCGACCCTCTGGACCGCCTTGTTGACCGCTCGGAACTGCTGGTAGCGGCAGACCTTCTTGATCTTGGCCTTCGTGTCGGGATCGACCTCGAAGACGATGAAGTGGGCCAGAAGGTCGAGCAGCCGGGACGGCTCCAGGAAGCACCACAGGTCCTTGGTCAAGTCGTCTGGGAACTCGGCGCGCTGGCGAGGCCACGCATCCGGCCAGGGGGCGAAGAACTGGGCCTTGGCCCTGGTCGCGCCGTAGAGGGTCGTGACCCCATCGGTGACGATGTTGAAGGCGTTGGGCTCGAACAGGCGCGGGATGTCGCGCTCGTATTGCTTGATCTGCTCGAACGCTTCCTCGGCGGTGTTGCTGGCCTTCAGTGGCGACTTGGCCTCGATGACGACCAGCGGGATACCGTTCACGAACACCACGATGTCGGCGATCCGCGACCGCTGCGATTGCACCTTGAACTGGCGGACGACGTGAAAGGCGTTCCTCTCGGGGCGCAAGAAATCGATCAAATCAATCGAGCGGCCCTGGGCCTCACCGGCCAACTTTCGGGTGTAGCCGCCCCGTAGGCGCCGCTGCCATTCCTCGTTGTCGGAAAGGATCGACAGGTCGTTGCAGATCGCCTCGGCATCCGCCGCGCTGATCCCGTTCAGGGCCTGCAACGCCGCGACCATCACGGGGCGCAGGATCACCCGGTTCTCTTCGCCCCGCATTGCCAGGGCCGCCTCGGGCGACAGCGGCGTGTAGCCCATCTCGGCCAGGGCCTCGACGGTCGGCTTCTCGGCGAGGCGGTATTCGGTCATGCGGGCACGCGGACGCGGCCTGAGAGTAAGTCAGCGGCAAGCGCATTCTTTAGTGATGCCTGCCCTCGCACCGCTTCACCCTCGACTTGAAACTGGCGCCACACATCACTCAAGGTCAGCACCACATGGTCCTGATCGTTCAAGGGCGGCATCGGGACCTTGATCTTCTTCATCTCACCCACATTGAGATGTTGCTGCGCAAGCCCACCTTGCATGCCCAAGACCTGTCGCTTTGCAACATCGGAGTTCATGAAGAAGGACAGGAACTCTGGCCTTAGAACCTCCTTCGGTCTGGAAAAAATGATGTCGATACAGTTCAGTCCCTTAGGAAAGCCCGGCGGAATGACCGCAGATTTTCCTGGCTCCCCGGTGCGGCGGGTCACAACATCGCCGGGCCTCAAACTGGATTTCCCGTTCAGCTTATGGCCCTGGTCAGAAATGTAGACGAGATTCTCAAGATCGAGCCAATTCTCGCCCACGTTCAAGGAGCGTAACGCCGGTATCCCGCCCTCGGAGACATAGTATGAAGCAGGGCGAACGACTATTCCGACTTGGATAGACTCGCAGACCTCTCCGAGTGCAACACGGGGCCAATCGCAAGAAAAACACTCGTGAACCAGTTGGCTAAACGTAACCTCAAGCTGGTCCCTAACGGCGGCCTGCGCTTCGAGAGCATCATCAGCAGACCGCAAAACCTCGGCGATCCGCCGCTGCTCGTCGAGAGGAGGGATCAAGGCTGCTTCGCGGTATACCTTGTCCCTGTTTAGGCCGGGCACGCCGGTTGATTCATTGAGGTCACTCAGGCGTGCGTGTTTGAGAACGGACGCAAGCCAGTCAAAATCGACCTCTACTCGCGGCTCAACATAGTAGGCGGTGTCAATCGGCCAGAACGGCCCATCGGTGACGGAGACCGACCCGGCTGTGCCCTTCCGACCGACAACAATCCCCTTGCGACGAACGAGGGGAGTTGAATGAAGTCCAACCATGCCGTTCGAACCATAGACCGGGACATCTCCGTCCTCCCGGACCGTCGCGGAAAGTGCGCGGCCATACTCCAGCCTCAGCACATCTCCCAAGGAGGCGTGCCGCCAGCCATCCGGTATGTTACCCGACATAACCGAGCCTCTTGAGATGCCCGAACATCACGGCCTCGGCCTCGTTCCGCTTGGCGATCAAGTTCTGAAGTTTCGCGACCTCAGCGGCGACATCGACACTCTGGGCATCGGCGCCGGTCTGAACATAGCGGCTGATGTTCAGGTTGAAGCCGTTGGCCTCGATCTCCGAGATCGCCACGACGCGGGACAGCTTGTCGATGTCGGCAAAGCCGTGAAAGGCGCCCGCCAGGGTCTCGACGTTCGCTTCCGTAAGCGTGTTCTGGGCCTTACCGGGCTGGAAGGTCGCGTCGCCGTTGATGACCAGGACCGAGCCCTTCCGGGCTTGCGGCTTTTTCTTGCGGATCAAAAGGATCGCTGCCGGGATCGTCGCGCCATAGAAGAGGTTCGGCGCCAGCCCGATTACCGCCTCGATGATGTCGGCTCGCAGCATAGCCTCGCGGATGCGGCCCTCGGCGCCGCCCCGGAACAGCACGCCGTTCGGGATCACCACTCCCAGCATTCCGTCGTCTTTCAGGGACGCGATCATGTGCTGGACGAAGGCGAGATCGCCGTAGCCCTTGGGCGGGCAGCCATATTGGTCGCGACCATAGTGGTCGCCGTTTGACCAGACCTCGTAGCCCCAGACCTTCTCCGAGAACGGCGGGTTGGCCATCACCCGGTCGTAGGTGCCCAGGCCGTCCACGAACTCCCGCGCCTTTGGATCGTATCGCTTGGGATTCAGGATCGTGTCGCCCTTGGCGATGAACGCGTCGTCGATATCGTGCAGGAACAGGTTGATCTGGGCGATGGCCCAGGTGCCTAGGTTCTTCTCCTGACCGTAGAGGGCGAGGCTCTTGGGGTCCTGGCCCTTCTCCTTCAGGTGCTGGACCGCCTCCAGCAGCATGCCGCCGGACCCGCCGGTCGGATCGTAGATCGACATGCCGGGCTGGGGATCGAGGCAGGCGACGATCAGCCGGACGACTTGACGGGGCGTGTAGAATTCCCCGCCCTTCTTGCCTGACCCTTCGGCGAACTGCTTGATCAGATACATATAGGCATCGCCGAGGACATCGGCGGGCACGTCGGCGTTACGCAGCCGGTGCTTCTCGAAGTGGGCGAGCAGCTTTTCCAGTTGTGCGTCGGGGAAGCGTTCGGTGGCGAAGTCCACGTCGCCGAAGATGCCCTTTAGCCGCAGGTTCGCGTCTTCGATGGCGGCGAAGGCGTTGTTGAGATGCTGGCCGATCTGGGTCGAGCGTTTCCGCAGCGCATCCCACCGGTGCTCGGGCGGAACGTGGAAACGGTGCTCGTCGGGATCGGCAGCTTCCTCGCGGTCCCCGGTCTCGGCCAGGAGCTTCTCGAACTCCTCGTCCCACACGTCGCACAGGCGGCGGTAGAACAGCAGGGCGAAGATATACTGCTTGTAGTCCCCCGCATCGACGGTCCCGCGCAGGATGTCCGCCGCCTGCCACAGATGCCGCTCAAGTTCCGCCTGCGTAAGCTTCGCCACCCAACACACCCCCGAAAATCACGACCGCCATGTGTGGAGGCTTAGGGCGCGGCGGGCAAGGGATGCGGGGCGTTCGGGTTGCCGTGCAGGTTGATTGTGGACGGCGGCATGGCCAAGATGGCTGGCGATGTGGGCGGGAGGCGGTGGGCCGCTGGTCTGCGCCGGATTCCATGCTCGGGAGCTTTGATGACCAGAAGCCGAGGCTCCTATTTAGGCGGCAGCACCGTCCACATCCCAGGACGAGATTCTAATGGCAGCGACGCGCCGCCTCCGAAAGCGTTGGAACGGGCGCGTCTCCAAGCGTCTGAAGAAGACGAGATGTGCGCGCGGATCACTGACTATCTTGCCCGATTGGACCGTCATATCGGGACGGCAGGTCTCGACAAGGCCAAAGCATTCGTCACGGTCTTTAACGAGCTAAAGGCTGAAGGGGAGAGCATCGACTACACCAGCATTGTGGTCCGAAGCCCTGCACTCAAGGCGGCAATCTTCCGTCTGAAGTTGCAACTCGATCTGTTCAGGCTACTCGGAAGCTCCAGTCCAAGTGGTGGCGGAGGATCGGCCTAAGACATCTCCTCTCGACCACTGATAGAGCGCTATGGCATCTGGGAAAAAATTCATCCGCCGATCCCTTGAGATGTACCTCGTTGGCTACGCCATGGCGCGTTGCAGCGCCTCCGGGGGGCCTCCGGCATGGCTCGGTGTGCGGGCCTGGAATGAGGCTTACGATCTCTTCTTCCCGGCACTAGGCGACGGTCGAACCGACCTGACCTTCCGCAACAGCCTGAAGGCCGTCCGGGACTCTTTCGATGGTCACTACGACAACGGGCGTGTCGGATGGCGCCAATCCAAGAAGATAAATCGCCCGCCCGCTCCAAATCGGCTCGTCGAGGAGACGAGGAAGCAATGGGATGAAAGGGACGAGGCCGAGCTTCGCAGCGCCGTAATCGATCTCATGGCGTTAGCCGAAAACGCGGACCAGAATCCGACTCCCTTTGACCCCCAGGACGATAACGATGCCCGTCGAAAAGTCCTGCTGGAGGTAGCCCGTCGCCAGGGGCAACGGGGGTTCAGGAAAAGCCTGATCGAAGCGTACGGCGGAGCCTGCACAATATCCGGATGCGCGGTGCTTGATGTGCTCCAAGCCGCCCATATTCGCCCCTATACCGGACCTCATCGCAACCACGTCACCAACGGGTTGCTGCTGAGAGCAGACCTCCACACGCTGTTCGACTTGAGGCTCGTCACCATCGATCCGGTGTCGATGAAGGTTGAGGTATCCGAGCAGCTTCTCGGCTCACCCTATGGGGAGTTTCACGACAAGCCGATCAGGCTTCCCGCAGACCCGAAACGGCATCCAAATCGGAAGGCCCTGGAAATCATGAGGGCGGCCTCCGGTTAGGGTGTCAGCCGTATCTGTTCGGATCAGGCGCGCGCCGGGATGTGGGGCGGTTTAGGTGCCCTGGCTCAGTAGTAGGATGTTTGCGGCACCCAGAGAGCCTGGATGACGATCCCCGCGACTACGCCGAAGACGGACCAGAAAACGTTTGAAGCCATGCGGCGCAACAGACCCCAGCCCTTCGGGTCCACAGCAGCGGTGATGCGGTCGAGCTTTTCAGCGATCTGACCAAGCTCAAACTCAAGGTTCGGACCATAGCCGCCATGACCGCCATGGCCGTGCCCACCGTGTGGATGCTTCTTGTAGCGTCGGGAGCCGACAGGCAGCCGCATTGCTCTGATCGATCCGAGGAGGAACATCAGCGCGGTCAATGCAGCGACTATTCCTGCAACCCCGAGGATCGCGCTGAAGCCGCCCATGATCGCGTCGACCGCAATCTCAAACTGATCCACGCCCCCGACCCCCATGCCTGTCGCTTGCGTGCGCGCAATACGACCGCCGATCAGTTATAGCCGCCCTCGCCCCAGGCAGCATCCATCAACGCCTTCCAGTTGTCTGGCACCGGCCTCCAGTGGGTCGGCCCATTCTCGAACGCGCTGGATGGCGCCGCATGTCGGCCTTCGTCATCCAGGCCGAAGGGACGCGTTGACCAATTCCAACCCGCGCCTTTGGGCTCCCAGGTGCCAAGGCCATGAAAACCATCAGCGAACCGCAGCAGATAGCTTCGGCGAGTTGCGAGCGGTTCCTCCGCCGGTGGCTCTGACGCGGGCGACCAAAGCGGATCGCTGCACGGCACCATACCGCTCAACAAACCCGCTGCCTGCGCCCTCAAGGTCTCGGCCAAGCCGTCACTGATCGCGTAGTAACTCGGGTGTGGCATGCCGAGGACCCGCACTTTCAGGTTCGCCCCATCCGCATCGAGGGGGAGTTTGGCGGTGAACCAGCGACCGTCTGTCTCGGAATCATCTCCGAAAGCCCGGACCTGCCCCCTCTTGACCTCCCCCTTGTGCATCAGGAAGGCGAACGCGGTGGTCCCAAACCCCTTGCCCAGCGTGATGATCCATCGCGGGCGAACCTCGGACAGGAACTGCTGGTGGACCTTCCAACAAGCCTCCCACCAATCCCAGGACCCCATCCCCCCGACTACAGATTTGATCGTTTCCTCGTCCTTCGAGCGGGCGAAGATCGCATTCGTCGCGAAGATTTCTTCCGGCTTGGCACCTAACGCGGAAATCAGCTTTCCGACGTGCCTCTGGTGTCGCGCCAGATGCGCCTCCTTGACCCGGCCATCTTGATCGAGGTGGCTGCACGGAGCCGGTTCGGCGCAATCCGAAACCCAGCAGTCGTGGGTGTATGCGCTCCAATTCCTTCGTTCATGGATCGAGGATGCGATGCTCGAAGTGCCCTCCGTGGGGGCACCGCCTGGATTCAGACCCATGAGGTAGAAGGGACCGGGAGCGAGCGTGTCGATGCCCGAATAGAGAACGCTCCCGGACTCGTCGGCGAGTCCGCCCTTGCTGAGGTGGTCCTGCACCCAGCCCCTCACGTCATCTACGGTCTTCGGCACAACTGTCTCTCTTTGATCGTTCCTGCGCCGCACGGATCGGCGCAGTGGTAGGCGACGCTTGCACGATCACATCGAACTCAGAGCCACGCCACCATATTGACTCCCTGATCTCGACTGGAACAAAGTGGGAACATGGATCAGCCGCCCATGCCTCCCAAACCCATCATGCCTGCCCCGCCGCCAGCCCGCGATGGTCGTGACGAACTCAGCGATCTGCTCAAGAACGTCCGCGCCCGCGACACCCACGCCCTCCTGGAAGCGATGTGCGCGCTCGGCCCGCTGTCGAAGCTCTGTCGATGAATGGCCAGGATGTTCCAGACGCTCGGCAACACAATGAGGGGGCCGACCGATACCCTGAAGATCACCTGCGGCGCCTGTAAGCACGAGGCGACCTGGAGCCGGACGCGGGCGCTCAAGACCTTCGGTGAATCCGCCAGACCCTATGATCTGGGGCGGAAGCTGAAGTGCAGCCGGTGCCGGGAGGATTCACACATCCGGGTCTGGATTTGACCCTCCGGATTGCGCCGACGTAGCGTGGTGGGATGCCCAACCCAAGACCGCTATTTGATGAGCCCCACATCCTTCTGATCCAGGCGCGGCTGGCCATAATGGGCCGCAATCCCAGCCTGGGTGAGATTCTCTGCCGCTACACCTTCGATCAAGGCGAAAGGGTCAAGACGCTCGCCCGAGACCGCGAGAAGATCGTCTACGGCCGGGCCTTCGTCATGGAGGCGACGCGCGATGAACTCGTCGAAATGCTGAAGGGCATCGCTCGCCGGGCTGGGTGAGCTTGCTGATCAGGCTCAGAGCCGGTGGCGGGGTGAGCGGCTATTAGTCCCGCCGCCGAAGCCAACGGGCCATCTCCGCCAGCACGAGGTCAACTTCGTGCGCCGTCTGAGGCGGGAAGCTGGACCGGGCCTCGTCGATACGCCGCCTCAGCGTCCGGGTGCCCTTCGGGTCGTGCGGCTAGGTTTAGCGCTTGTTCATCGCGCGCCCATGAACTGCTGAAATCGCCCCTGGCGGCCCTCCAGTTGACTGAACCGCCTGAGACAACATTATCGCTCGATGAACGCCGCAATACCCCAGTGGCCGTCCCGGCTCAGCAGAGAGCAAGCGCGTGACGCAAAGCTGAGGTCTCGCGCGTTCGACCGAAGCCTGAAGGCGCAGGCAAAGACCTCGGGATGGAGGTTTGCCAATGGCAGTCTATTCCGCGCCGAAAGGGACTGGTTTGTGGACGTTCTTCCATCATTGCTTTGGGAGCGCGGCGTTATTGCGAGCCTGAGGGCCAAACCGATGGCCGTCGATCCCCTGTTTTGGCGAATAGTGGGGTTGGAAGAGAACGAACAGTTGCCGCTCTCATTCCGGGCGAACGGCGCTTGGGTCCTTCGTGCACCTCCTAGGCAGTTCCACATCGCTCCCGAGGAGCATGATCCGGAGAAGCTGGCGGCGGCGACGATTAGCTTGGCGACCGGTTATCTTTCGGAGGTCCACCAGTCTTCACCGGAGAAGCTGCTCAAGGAAATCGAGAGCCTCGGTGATTTGAGAACGCATTTCGCTGCGCTGGAAGTCTGCCTTCGACTCCTGCTGGGCGATGTAGACGGTGCGCTTGAGCGATCCACTTTCGTACACTCCGATGATAGCGGCGGCTTTCGGACCGGTGAGAAGGGGTTCTTCCAGCAGGCCCGCGAATGGATTTCCACCAGCGAGGCTTAGGCGCCTGGGTTCCGCTTCCACCTTTCCGTTACCTCCGGAACCTCGGCCCCGGCCACGCTCATGATGAGCCACCCTAACCCACCAACCCCACGGCCCCGCCCATCATCGCGGCCAGCCTCAACCCAGCCCCATAAACCCGT
>CAZYFY010000036.1:0-18275 GCA_964647275.1 uncultured Brevundimonas sp. | reverse complement strand
ATGGGCCTGAAGGTGGAGGGCTAAGAGGATGGCCAAGCAACCCAAGCGCATCCAGGCTTGGACCGGCGACCGTGAAGCCGTCCTGCCGCTCGCCGAAGCCGTCGCCATGGTCAAGGCGAACGCCAAGGCCAAGTTCGACGAATCCATCGAGATCGCCGTCAACCTTGGCGTCGACCCGCGTCACGCCGACCAGCAGGTCCGCGGCGTCGTCAATCTGCCCTCGGGCACGGGCCGTGACGTTCGCGTCGCCGTCTTCGCCAAGGATGCCAAGGCTGACGAAGCCAAGGCGGCCGGGGCCGAGCACGTCGGAGCCGAAGAGCTGTTCGAAAAGATCAATGGCGGCTTCACCGACTTTGATCGCGTCATCGCCACGCCCGACATGATGGGTCTGGTCGGTCGCCTCGGTAAGGTGCTTGGCCCGCGCGGCCTGATGCCGAACCCGAAGGTCGGCACCGTGACCCCCAACGTCGGCCAGGCGGTCAAGGACGCCAAGGGCGGCGCGGTTGAGTTCCGTGTCGAGAAGGCGGGCATCATCCACGCCGGCATCGGCAAGGCCTCCTTCAGCCAGGACGCCATCGAAGCCAACGTGAAGGCGATGGTTGACGCGCTGGTCAAGGCTAAGCCCTCGGGAGCCAAGGGTCAGTTCGTCAAGCGCATCTCGCTGTCTTCGACGATGGGCCCGGGCGTCAAGGTCGATCTGGAATCGGTCGGCGCCTAAGAGCGGTCCCAGCTAACCAGATGACGGCCCCGGAGAGCGATCTCCGGGGCCGTTTTCGTTTGCGAGCCTGACCTGCTTGTGCATTTTGGATGCGGATCGGGGGAGGATCATCGATGCGCTATCTGGCAGGCCTTATGGCCGTATTCGCGATGCTTGCCGTGCCAATGGCGGCATCCGCACAGGACGTGACTCGCGAGGAGCACCTTGCTCTGGCGCGACGCTCGATTGAGACGGTTCAGGCCGAACAGATGTCGGCGATGATGAACACCATGTTCCAGTCGTTCGAGAATCCGAACGATCTGGCTGGATTGACGCCGGAAGAACGCTCAGCCTTCTATGAGGCACGGGACGAAATGATGGCCCGGATGAATCAGCGAATGATGGCCGAACTGGAGGTAATCTATGCCGATATCTTTACGGCAGAAGAGCTTTTGGCCTTTTCGGAATTCTATGAGAGCCCGATTGGTCGATCCATTCTGGCCAAGAACATGGCAGCCGGCCCACGCTTCGTTGAGATGGTGCAGCGCATGATGCCGGACATGGTCCGCGACCTGGTCAACGGCATGTGCGATCGAATGGAATGCACGCCTGAGGAACGCCAGGGTGCCCTGAGAGAAGCCTTGGCCGAGATCGGGTTGGTAGAGTCCTAGCAATGCTTGCGCTCCAAAGCCTGCTCGGCCTGGCCGTCATCGTTGGTGTCTGCTGGCTGTTGTCTGAGAACCGGAAGGCCTTCCCCTGGCGGCTGACGCTTGGGGCGGTTCTGGTCCAGGCGGCGCTGGTGTTGATGGTGTTTGGCCTGCCTGGCGCAGACCATGTGCTGGGGGCGATCACGGGGGCAGTCGATGGCCTGGATCAGGCCACACAGGCGGGGACCCAGTTCATCTTCGGCTATCTGGTCGGGACCGGTCCTCAACCGTATGAGACGACCACCGACAATATCTTTGTCTTTGCTTTCCGTGTGTTGCCTCTGATTTTGGTGATCTCGGCGCTGTCGGCCCTCCTGTGGCACTGGCGAATCCTCAAGTGGTTGATCCGGGGGTTTGGCTTCCTGTTTCAACGGACGATGGGGCTGGGCGGGGCGTCGGCTCTGGCGGTGGCGGCCAATATCTTTCTGGGCATGATCGAAAGCCCGATCGTGATTCGGGCCTATCTCGACAAGCTGACCCGGTCGGAGCTTTTCCTCCTGATGGTGGTTGGCCTGGCGACGGTGGCCGGGTCGACCATGGTGGCCTATGCGACGATCCTGGGCGGCGTTCTGCCCAATGCGGCCGGGCATGTGCTGGTCGCGTCGATCATTTCGGCACCCGCTGGGGTCGCCCTGGCCAGGATCTTGATCCCGGAGCGGGAAGCCCAGTCGGGTGTGGCGGCGGACTACGATTCCGGCCTCAAGTACGATTCCTCCATTGATGCGATCGTGAAGGGAACTGCCGACGGCCTGATGGTGGTGCTGAACATTTCGGCGGTGCTGATCGTGTTCGTGGCCCTGGTGGCACTGGTCAACATCATGATCAGCTGGATCATTGTCGGCGGCGCCCCGCTGACGCTGGAGCGGATGCTGGGTTGGGTATTTACACCGGTGGCCTGGTTGTCCGGGGTGCCGTGGAGCGAGGCCGGTCAGGCCGGCTGGCTGCTTGGCGTCAAGCTGACCCAGACTGAGTTCAAGGCCTTCATCGAGCTCGGCAATATCCCGGCTGGAGAGATGAGCGAGCGGACCCGCATGCTGATGACCTATGCGCTTTGCGGCTTTGCCAATGTGGGCTCGGTCGGGATCACGGTCACGGGCCTGTCGGTGCTGGTCCCGGATCGGCGCGAAGAGGTTCTGGGCATGGTTTGGAAGGCTCTGTTCGCCGGATTCCTGGCGACCTTGATGAGTGCCTCCATCGTCGGGGCCATGCCCGCGTCGGTGTTCTGAGACGGGAGACGACCTTGAAGCTGTACGACACCCTGTTGGCCCCGAACCCTCGGCGGGTGCGATGGATCATGGCCGAGAAGGGCATTGACGACATCGAGATCGTACCCGTGAGCCTGATGACGGGTGAGCACAAGGCACCCGAGTATCGCGAGCGCGCGGGTCTGGCGCATCTGCCGGCGCTTGAGCTGGACGACGGAACAACCATCACCGAATCCCTGGCGATCGGTCGCTATCTGGAGAGCCGTTATCCCGACCCGAATCTGTTCGGGCGCAACCCGGAGGAGGTGGCTCTCATCGAGATGTGGACGCGGCGAATGGAGCTGTATCTGGCTAATCCGATGATGATGCACACGCGGTTTTCGCACCCGATGCTGGCAACGCTGGAGCCGCCGGTGCCCGAGGTCGGGGCCTATAATCTCAAGACCGCCGAGAAGATGATGAAGGCCCTGGATCGGCAACTGGCCGGGCGCGAGTTCATCGTGACCGACAGGATCACCGTGGCCGACATTGTGGCCTATACGGGGTTGGATTTTGGACGGCTGGTTAAATACCGGCCGGATGCGTCTCTGGAAAACCTGGCCCGGTGGCGCGAGGCGATGAAGGCGCGGCCTGCCGCGGAGGCGGGCTTGAAGGCCTAGGCTTCCTTCCAGCGCTTGATGACGCCGGAAAAGGTCATCACGGTGCGCTCTCCCACCGCAATGACACCGCGCACGAAGACCAAAGATCCGCCGGCGCGAACGACCTCGCCGGTGGCCTCGACCAGGTCGCCAACCTTGACAGCATCGACGAAGGTGGAATCCAGCTGGACGGTCACGCCCCGCGACCCCTCCATCTGCTGATCGGCCGTCTGGAACAGGGCGATGTCGGCAAAGGTCATCAGGCATCCGCCATGCATCCGACCGCCGGCGTTCATGTGTTTTTGCTCGGCACGAAAGGCGCAGCGCATGCGGCCATCGGAATCTGCCCTGAAATAGAACGGCCCGACCACCTGGTCGAAGGTGTCTTTCAGGTCATAAGTCTCCCAGCCGGCGAACTCACCTTCATCGACGATTTTTCTGGCGACCATGAATGCCTTCCTTCTGAATGCGCCTGCCTATAGGACGGAGCGCATGACCCGCAAGGCTGACCTGGAACGTATGCTCGAGACTCTGGTTGCCGTCGCCCTGCGCGCCGGCGAAGAGATCCTGCACATTTATGAACGTGCGGACCTGGGGGAGCGCATCAAGGCGGATGGCTCTCCGGTGACCCAGGCCGATGCCGCCGCCGAAGTGATCATTCTGGAGGCGCTGGCGCAGCACTGGCCGGATATTCCGGTGGTGGCCGAGGAATCGGCCTGTGCCGGCCAGATCCCGACGGTGGGGGCTCGGTTCTTCCTGGTCGACCCGTTGGACGGCACAGCAGAGTTCGTGCAGCGAAGCGGCGAGTTCACCGTCAACATTGCCCTGGTTGAAGAGGGCCGGCCTACAGTGGGCGTCATCTATCTTCCGGTAACGGGAGAGGTGTTCCGCGGTGGTCCAGACTGTGCCGAGAGAGCGGGCTTTGTGAAAGGTGAGCCCCTGGTGTGGACGGAGATCCGCGCGCGGGGCGTGCCGGCGCAGGGACTGAGCGTCATCGCCAGCCGGCGGAGCCGAAGTGTCGGGCTGGAGGATTATCTGGCGCGACTGCCCGTGGCCGAAACGGTGCGCGCCAGTTCCTCCCTCAAGCTTTGCAGGCTGGCCGAAGGGAAGGCGGACCTGTATCCCCGCTTTGGTCGGACCATGGCGTGGGACATCGCTGCCGGTGATGCGATTCTCCGGGCGGCCGGCGGATGCGTCTGGACGTTTGATGGCGAACCCCTGACCTATGGCCCGAACCGGGTCCCGGACGATGAGATGTTCGCCAATCCCTACTTTGTCGCGTCCGGCGCGTTTGACCCGTCAGAACTGGTAACCGGCGACGCGTCGTCGTAACTGCGCGTTCGAGAACAAGAGGAGAGACGCTGTGTCTGACCGGGTGGTTGTTGTCACCGGGGCGTTTGGGGCCCTGGGCCGGATCGTGGCCCAGCGCCTGGCTGCGGATGGAGCCAGGGTGGTGGCCGTCGACTATGCCGCATCGCCGCCGTCCGATCTGTCGGTGGCGAAGGTGGTTGGCGGCGTTGATCTGACCGACGCCGGCCAGGCCAACCAGGTGATGGAGGCGGTGCGCGGCCAGCTCGGGCGTATCGACGCTCTGATCAACATCGCCGGGGGTTTTGTGTGGGAGACGGTCGACGGGAATGGCAATGATTCGTGGGACCGTCTGCACGCGCTGAACCTGATGACGGCGCTGAATGCCTCGCGCGCCGCCATGCCGTATCTGGTCGAAAGCAGCGCGGGACGGATCGTCAACATTGGGGCCAAGGGGGCCCTGTCGGCGGCCACGGGCATGGGGGCCTATGCGGCCTCGAAGGCGGGGGTCCATCGTCTGACCGAGGCGCTGGCCGAGGAATTCAAGGGCAAGGTGACCGTCAATGCCGTCCTGCCTTCGATCATCGACACCCCCGCCAATCGCGCCGACATGCCGGATGCCGATCCGTCAAAATGGGTGACTCCAGATGAGTTGGCGTCGGTTATCTTGTTCCTTGCTTCGTCAGAGGCCAGCGGTGTCACCGGGGCCTTGATCCCCGTCGCCGGAAGGGTTTGATCGCAGATGTCCGATCCGATTGAAGCTGCCATTTTCGAGCGCCTGGGCAAGGCCGATCCGCAAGGCCTGGGCAAGGCCAGCATCGAGCCGGCCGAGGTCGCCAAGGCGATGCAGCGAGACCAGTGGCAGCGCGTGCTGCCCAAGGTGAAGACGACGGCGCTGGGTCTCATGCGACAGGGCAAGCTGGTCATCACCAAGAAGGGAAAGGCGATCGATCCAACCCGGATGAAGGGCGTCATCCGCCTTCGCCTGCCGACCGCTGATGAGCGTACCGCCATGCCGTTGCCGGTCGCCAGCGACGATGATGACCTGGATTGAGACTGGACGCCGACTGATCGTCTGTGCCCTGGCACTGGGCTGGCTTGTGGCCTGCGCGCCGGCGGTCCAGTCGCCTCAGCCGGTCCCCGCCCAGTTCAGCGGCGCGCGACTGGAGGCGCATATGATGATCGCCCACGACGGGGCGCGACTGCCTCTGGCGGTCTGGCGTCCCCGCGGCGAGCCGACAGCGGTTATCGTGGCGCTGCACGGCATGAATGACAGCCGCTCGACCTGGTGGATGGCCGGTCCCTGGTGGGCGGAACGCGGGGTCGTCACCTATGCCTACGATCAACGCGGCTTTGGCGGCGCGCCTGAGCGGGGCGTGTGGGCCGGCGAAGAGCTTTTGGTTCAGGATCTGAAAACCGCCGTGCGGCTGGTGCGGGCACGCCATCCCGGCCTGCCGGTTGTCGTGGCGGGTGAGAGCCTCGGGTCTTCGGTGATTATCGCCGCCATGGCTTCGGATGATCCGCCGCAGGTGGATCGCGCGGCGCTGCTGGCTCCGGCGGTCTGGGGCTGGTCCGCCCAACCGATTCCAAACCGGGTGAGCCTGTGGCTGGCGGCGCATATGTTCGGCTCAGCCTCACCCGAACCGCCGGCCTTTGTGACCGAAGATATCTATGCGTCGAACAACATGCTGGAGTTGTACCGGATGGGGCGCGACCCGGATATGGCGCTGAGCACCCGGTTCGATGCCGTCTATGGCCTGGTCGACACCATGGAGAGCGGCTATCGCGGCCTGTCGCGTGTGCGCGTGCCGGTGGCCTATTTCTACGGTGGCCGCGACCAACTGATCTCAATGCAGGTGACGCAGCGGGCGCTCAGGCAACTGCCGGCAACGGCGCGAACGGCCTTCTATCCTGAGGGACGGCACCTGTTGGTGCGCGACCACGGCGCGGAAAGCGTGATGGCGGATGTCCTGGCCTTTGTGCGCGATCCAGCCGCGCCCTGGCCGTCGGGTGCGACATCAATTCCGGTGACTGATCACTGATCATATGGGCGCAAGACTTGCCCCAAGGGAACGAGGCGCGTAAGGGGCGCCCCAGCAAAACATTCCCCCATCAACAGAGCACGGGTTCTCCATGACCCTTTTTGATTCGCCGTCCTTCGCGGGACACGAGGGCGTTCACGCCTTTTACGACGCCAAGACCGGCCTCAAGGCCATTGTGGCCGTTCACTCGACGGCGCGCGGCCCCGCCGTCGGTGGTTGCCGGATGTGGAACTATGCCTCGTCGGAAGAGGCGCTGACCGACGTTCTGCGTCTGTCGCGCGGCATGAGCTACAAGAACGCCGTGGCCGATCTGGAGATGGGCGGCGGCAAGTCGGTTATCATCGGTGATGCCAAGACCCAGAAGTCGCCGGAGCTGTTCCGGGCGTTCGGTCGGGCGATCAATACCCTGGGCGGTTGCTACTATTCGGCTGAAGACGTTGGCGTGTCGGTGGCGGATATCGCCGAGGCGCGCACCGTGACGGAATATGTTCTGGGTCTGTCGGACGGTCCCTGGGGATCAGGCGACCCCAGCCCGGTGACGGCCGAAGGCGTGTTCCGCTCGAACCTGGCGACGGCCAAGCGAATCTGGGGGCAGGACGACCTGAATGGACTGACGGTGTCGGTCCAGGGGGCCGCCGGTCACGTCGGGGCCTACCTGTGTGACAAGCTGCACGCCGCCGGTGCCCGGCTGATCATCACCGACATCGCCGAGCAGGCGCTGCGTGAGGTGGCCGAGCGGACCAATGCCGAGATCGTTGCGCCGGATGCCATTTATGGCGTGAAGGCTGACATCTATGCGCCGTGCGCCCTGGGGGCGACGCTGAACCCGGAAACGCTGCCGCGCCTGAAGGTCAAGGCTGTCTGCGGTGCCGCCAACAACCAGCTGGCCACGCCGGACATCGGCGAGCGGCTGGCGGCCTCGGGTGTGCTGTATGCGCCGGACTATGTCGTCAACGCCGGTGGCATCATCAATGTGGCATCGGAACTGACCGCGCGTCAGACCGGCGGCGTCTATGATCCGGCCTGGGTCGAGCTCAAGCTGGTGCGCCTGATGGAGACGCTCAACGAGATCTTTGATCGGGCCGCTGATGAGGGCCGTCCGACCCACGAGATCGCGGATGCCATTGCTGAAGCCCGGATTCAGGCGGCGCGGGACGCCCGCCCCGTCTAATTGCCTGAAGTCGATCGGAATAGCGGGCCGGTTTAACAGCCCGTTTACCACCGAGGCGGCACTTTCTGCCTAGTGGGGGTCGGTCGTCCGATTCCGGTCTGAGGGCGGAACGCGTGGGCGGCTTTACGGCAGCTATTCAAAGATTTGGCATTGGCCGCCTGGCGGCGCTGGCCGGCGTTGCCGCCGGCGTGGCGGCGGTTCTGGTGGCCCTGATGCTCAGGGTCGGGGAATCGCCCTCGGCCCTGCTGTATTCCAACCTCGATCTGCGCGAGGCGGGCGAGGTCACGGCCGCGCTGGACCAGGCCGGGATCAGCTATGAGGCCCGGGGCGACGGCTCGACCATTCTGGTCAATCGGGACGATGTCGGCACGGCGCGGTTGATGCTGGCTGAGCAAGGGCTCGTGACCTCCGGCAGCGTTGGCTACGAGCTGTTCGATGCGCAGTCGGCTCTGGGGCAGACCGAGTTCCAGCAGAACATGAACCGCAAGCGCGCCATCGAGGGCGAGATTGCACGCACCCTGATGTCCATGCGCGGGGTGAACCGGGCGCGCGTGATGATTGCCCTGCCGGAGCGGCAGCTCTTCCAGGCCGAGGCTGCGCCGGTGACGGCGTCTGTCAGCATCGACACCGGCGGTCGCGAAATGACCGGTGAGGAAATCCAGGCCGTTCAGCAACTGGTCTCGACCGCCGTGACCGGCCTGCGCCCGGATCGGGTGACGATCGTGGATGCCAATAACCGGTTGCTGGCGGCGGGCGGCGAGGGTGAAGGCTTCTCGGGAGCGGCAGCCTCCGAGCGCCGGGCCGAGATTGAGCATCGCCTGCAGGCGACCCTGCTGAATCTGGTTGAAGGCGTTGTCGGGCCAGGCGCGGCGCGCGTGCAGGTTACCGCCGAGATTGATGAAACCCGTCAGACGATCCAGGCGCAGGAGTTCAATCCTGATGGTCAGGTCGTTCGTTCGACCTCCAGCCAGCAGTCCAACTCGAGCGACAGCCAGGGGACCGAAGGCGGCATTGTCGGGGTCGAAGAGCAACTCCCGGAAGGCGAGGGCGCGCAAGGTACAGCGCAGGGGCCGAGCTCCACCTCGGACGAAACGGGCGAGACGACCAACTATGAAATCTCGAACACGGTAACGACGACCGTTCGCGAGCCGGGGGCCATCCAGCGCCTGTCCGTCGCTGTGGCCGTGGACGGTGTCGTGACGCCGCCGGCGGGCGGTGAGGGTGAGGCCACCTACGCGCCGCGCTCTGAAGAGGACATGCAGCGCATCCAGCAACTGGTTCGGTCTGCCATGGGCTTCAACGAGGGCCGGGGCGATCAGGTCGAGGTGGTGAATGTCCGGTTCGCCCGCCCGGATGGTGCGGCCATCGGCGGCACCGAGGCCTCAGCCGGCATGTTCAACTTCGACCAGAACGACATCATGCAGATGATCCAGTGGCTGGTGCTGCTGATTGTCGGAGTGTTGATGGTCTTCTTCATCCTGCGTCCGCTGGTGAAGGCGGCCTCGACCGGAGGCGGCGTTCCGATGATCGCGGGCTCTTCGGGCGGCGAGGGCGGTGGTGGTCAGGCTCTGGGCGGTGGGACGATGTCCGGCGCGCCGGCCCTGCCGCCATCCGAGATGGATCAGCGGCTCGATATTGCGCGCATCGAAGGACAGGTGAAGGCCTCGTCGGTGCGCAAGGTGTCGGAGTTCGTCGAGAGCCATCCCGATGAGTCGACCGCGATTCTGCGTAGCTGGGTGCACGAAGGCTGATGGCGGGACGTCTGGTCACTCGAAAGCCGTCCGTCGATGACGCCAAGCGGCTGACCGGCCCCGAGCGGGCCGCTGTGATCCTGCTGGCGCTGGGCGAGGAGCACACCCGGCTATGGGAAAGCCTGGACGAGGAAGAGATCAAGGAAATCTCACAGGCCATGGCGGGGCTAGGGAACGTCCAGGCCAATGTCGTCGAGGATATCCTGGTTGAGTTCGTCTCGGGCGTGGGTGGAGCCGGCTCCATCATGGGGTCGTTCGAGCAGACCCAACGCCTGCTGACGTCCTTCATGTCGGCTGACAAGGTCGACGGCCTGATGGAGGAAATCCGTGGCCCGGCGGGTCGCACCATGTGGGACAAGCTGGGCAATGTGAACGAGGTGGTCTTGGCCAACTACCTCAAGAACGAGTACCCGCAGACGGTGGCCGTGGTGCTGTCGAAGGTGAAGCCGGAACACGCCTCGCGGGTTCTGACGGCCCTGCCGGAGGACTTTGCCCTGGAATGTGTGCAGCGGATGCTGCGCATGGAGCCGGTTCAGCGCGAGATCCTCGACAAGATCGAGCAGACGCTGCGCAACGAGTTCATGTCGAATCTGGCCCGCACCTCCAAGCGGGACAGCCACGAGATGATGGCCGAGATCTTCAACAACTTCGACCGGCAGACCGAGAGCCGCTTCGTGACTGCGCTGGAAGAGCGCAACCGCGAATCTGCAGAACGGATTCGCGCGCTCATGTTTGTGTTCGAGGACCTGTCCCGGTTGGATCCGGGTGGGGTCCAGACGCTGTTGCGTGCCGTCGAGAAGGATCAGCTGGGGCTGGCCATGAAGGGGGCGTCAGACACGCTGCGCGAGATGTTCTTCTCCAACATGAGTGAGCGGGCCGCCAAGATCATGCGCGACGACATGGACTCGATGGGGCCTGTCCGTCTGAAGGACGTCGACAATGCTCAGACGACCATGGTGCAGGTCGCCAAGGACCTGGCGGCCAAGGGCGAAATCATGCTCGCCGGCCAGGGTGGCGATGACGAGTTGATCTACTGATGACCGAGTCCGCGCCCCGCAAATTCGATTTTGATACCTGGTTCGACGAGGACGGTCAGATCCTGTCGCAGGCCCCGGTTTCGCGCATGCGCCGCGCCTATTCCCCCGCCGAGGTTGAAGCGATCCGCGCCGACGCCTTCGCCGAGGGCCAGGCCGATCAGCGGGGGCGCGACGAAAGTGAAACGGCTCGCGCGCTCGGCCAGATCGCAGATGCCTGTGTGCAGGCTCTGGGCGGACTGGATCATGTGGTCGCGCGCTATCGCAACCATGCCGCCGAACTGGCCATGGAGGTCGGGGGCATTCTCAGCAGCGAGGCCCTTGATCGTTTTCCGCAAGCCCCGCTGGCCGCGGCCCTGGAGGCCTTGAGCGAAGAGTTGTCGGGGACAACGCGGCTGGTCGTTCGGCTCAATGGCGGCGGCGGCGATGCCCAGGCGGCGGTCGAACGGGCCGTCAGCGAAGCGGGTTTTGCCGGGCGTGTTCTGGTTCGTGACGAGCCGGCCCTCCAGGCCGCAGCCTTCACAATCGAATGGCCGGATGGCCGAGCGGAATACAACCCCACCGAAGCAGCCGATCGCGTTCGTGCTGCTCTGTCAGCCGCGCTGTCGGCCGAGGCGGACGGTGGAATTGACCTGATGGATGGAGACCAGTGATGGCTGACAACGACCTGCCCCTGGAAGAGTTTCAAGAGTCCAACGCCCTGGTTCCGGCGGACACGGGCGAAGAAAAGGCGGCGGTTGATCTGGCCCCGGTCTTCGATGTGCCGGTCGGAATTTCGGCGGTGCTGGGCAAGGCCAATATGAGCGTCGCACAACTGCTCAAGCTGGGTGCCGGGAGTGTGCTCGAGCTGGACCGCAAGGTCGGCGAAGCCATCGACATCTATGTGAACAACCGGCTGGTCGCCCGCGGTGAGGTCGTCGTCGTCGATGACCGACTGGGTGTGACCATGACTGAAATCATCAAGAGTGAAGACCAGGCCGCCTGAACGGCGACCCACTAGGTAGGAGAAACGATCATGCGGCTTCTGGTGGTCGGAAGACTGAGCGGACAGCTGGCGGCGGCGGTGAAGATGGCCATGGCCCAGGGGGCCAAGGTCAGCCACGTCGAACGCACGGACCAGGCGACCGAGACGCTGCGACGCGGTCAGGGAGCTGATCTGTTGATGGTCGACTATGACCTCGACATCGCCAGCCTGATTGCGGCCAATGAGGCAGAGCGCATTCATGTGCCGGTCGTGGCCTGCGGCGTGGGTGCCGATCCCGACAAGGCTGCCGCCGCCATTCACGCCGGGGCGCAGGAGTTCATTCCGTTGCCGCCCGAGGCGGACCTGATCGCAGCGATCCTGTCGGCTGTGTCGGATGACCAACGCCCGATGGTCAGCCGTGACCCGGCCATGGAAGCGGTCATTCGGCTGGCGGATCAGGTGGCCAAGTCTGAAGCCTCGGTTCTGATCACCGGCGAAAGCGGGGTCGGCAAGGAGGTTATGGCGCGCTACCTGCACCAGAAGTCGCGCCGGGCGGACAAGCCCTTCATCAGCGTCAACTGTGCGGCCATCCCGGACAACCTGCTCGAATCCGAGTTGTTCGGACATGAGAAGGGGGCTTTCACGGGGGCCGTGGCCCGCCGGATTGGCAAGTTCGAAGAGGCCGATGGCGGAACCCTCCTGCTGGATGAAATCTCGGAGATGGATGCACGGCTCCAGGCCAAGCTGCTGCGGGCCATCCAGGAGCGGGTGATTGACCGGGTCGGCGGCAACAAGCCGGTCAAGGTGGACATTCGTATTCTGGCGACCTCGAACCGTGACCTGAGCAAGGCGGTGCGGGACGGCAGCTTCCGCGAGGACCTGCTGTACCGGTTGAATGTCGTGAACCTGCGGCTGCCCGCGCTTCGGGAGCGCCCGGCGGATATCACGGTCCTGTCCGAGCATTTCATCAAGAAGTACGCCGCTGCGAACGGACTGGCGCATCGCCCGCTGTCGGCGGGGGCACAGTCGCGCATGCGCGCCCACGCCTGGCCCGGCAATGTCCGGGAGCTCGAAAATGCGATGCACCGGGCCGTCCTTCTGGCTACGGGCGCGGAGATCGACGAGGACGCCATCGCCTTGCCGGACGGCAAGCCGCTGGCCTCGCTGGACCAGGGACCGGCGGGCCGCGCCGCTCAGGCGGCAGACGCGGTTTCGCGCGCCTTTGTCGGCCAGACCGTGGCCCAGATGGAGCAGACCCTGATCCTGGATACGCTGAGCCACTGTCTGGGCAATCGTACCCACGCGGCCAACATTCTGGGCATCTCGATCCGCACGCTGAGAAACAAGCTGAACGAGTACACCGCCGCCGGCGTTGACGTGCCCTCGCCGCAATCAGGCGTGGCGGCGGCCTGATGGCGATAGACCGGCGCGCATGGCTGGCCGGTTTGGGCGGGGTGGGCCTCAGCGCCTGCATGCCCAGTATGCGCGCGCATGCGTCGGCCTCGGATCAGGACTTGTCATCGCTTGAGGTCGGCGGGCGGATCGGCGTCCAGGCGGTCCGGGAGGGTCGAGCCGTGTCCTGGCGTGCCCATGAGCGGTTCACCTATTGCTCGACCTTCAAGCTGTTTCTGGCGGCGGCGACCCTGGAGCGGGTCCAGGCGGGAGACGAGCAACTCGATCGACCCATCGCGATAACGGCGGCGGATATGATCAGCCACGCGCCGGTGACGGGGCAGGCCATCGGCGGAACCCTGTCAATCCAGGCGCTTTGCCAGGCGACCGTCGAGGTGAGTGACAATCCAGCCGCCAATATTCTCATTCGCGAGATGGGTGGGCTGGCAGTGTTGCGGGACTGGTATCGCCGGATTGGCGACAGCGTCACCAACGTTGATCGCCTCGAGCCCGAACTGAACCGTGTCGGGGATGCGCGCGATACGACCACACCGGCCCAATTCGTCACCAACCTGCAGACACTGTTTGCCGACGATGCGACGCGGTTGTCGTCGATGTCACGATCCCTGTTGATGGGCTGGATGTTCGCAAGCCCGACCGGCCCCAATCGTTTGAGAGCCGGTGTTCCGGCTGGCTGGGAAGTGGCGCACAAGACCGGCACAAGCAGCAGCGGGCCTGTGAACGACATTGGACTGTTGATCCCGCCGGGCGGGCACCCGATCCACATCGCCGTCTTCTGGCAGGGCCGCGAATCTGATGACTTCAGCCTTGGCGAAGCCGCTATCGCCGAAGCGACCCGCCGTGTGGTCGAGGCCCTGAGCTAGATGACCGACGCCGCCGTTCCCGCTTCCAACCGACTGACCCTCCGCGAGGTGATGGGGTGGTTGATGCGTGGCGAGGTGGCGCTGGCGCTGGGCGTTCTGCTGATCGTCGTCCTGCTGATCGTGCCGATCCCGACGATGATTCTGGATCTGCTGCTGGCGGTCTCGATCATGTCGTCGGTGCTGATCCTGATGACGTCGCTGTTGATCAAGAAGCCTCTGGATTTTGCGATCTTCCCGACGGTTCTGCTGGTGGCGACATTGTTCCGGCTGGGCCTGAACCTGGCGTCGACGCGACTGATCCTCAGCCATGGCCATGAGGGAGCGGACAGCGCGGGTCAGATCATCCAGGGCTTTGGCCAGCTGATGATGAGCGGCAACTTCGTCATCGGATTGATCGTGTTTGCGATCCTGCTGGTGGTGAACTTCGTCGTCATCACCAAGGGCTCGACCCGGATCGCCGAAGTCAGTGCGCGCTTTACCCTGGACTCCATGCCCGGCAAGCAGATGGCCATCGACGCCGACCTGTCGGCCGGCCTGATCGACGAGACGGAGGCCAAACGTCGGCGTAAGGAGCTGGAGCAGGAATCCACCTTCTTCGGGGCGATGGACGGTGCGTCCAAGTTCGTCCGAGGGGATGCCATTGCCGGTCTGATCATCACCGCCATCAATGCCATCGGCGGCATTCTGATCGGCATGATGCAGCACCAGATGCCCGCAGGTGATGCGGCCAACTCCTATGTGGTGATGACCATCGGTGACGGTCTGGTGACCCAGGTGCCGGCCCTGATCGTGTCGATCGCGGCTGGCTTCCTTGTGTCGAAGGCGGGCGTCGAGGGATCGGCGGACAAGGCCCTGGTCAGCCAGCTGGCGACCAATCCGGTGTCGTTGGGCATGGTGGCGGCGGCGTCGGGCGTAATTGGCCTGATCCCGGGAATGCCGATCCTGCCATTTGCCGGCATTGCTCTGGGCGCGGGCGTTCTGGCCTGGCGACTGGGTCGCAAGAAGGAAGAGCCGGCGGTCGTGGAAGAAGCCGCCCCGGTCGAGCAGGCCGAGGAACCGATATCCAGCACCCTGGCCATCGATGATGTGAAGATCGAGCTGGGTTATGCATTGCTGAGCCTGATCAATGATCTGGAAGGACGGCGGCTGACCGATCAGATCAAGGCCTTGAGGCGGACACTGGCGGCGGAGTTCGGTTTCGTCATGCCGCCGGTGCGAATTCTCGACAACATGCGCCTCGCGACCCAGGCCTACGCCATCCGTATCAAGGAGATGGAGGCCGGTGCCGGTGAGGTTCGGCTGGGCCAGCTCATGGCCATGGATCCCGCGGGGCGTCAGGTTGAGCTTCCGGGCGAACATATGCGCGAGCCGGCGTTTGGCCTGCCGGCGACCTGGATCGACGAGTCGTTGCGCGAAGAGGCGACGTTCCGGGGATACACCTTGGTCGATCCGTCGACGGTGCTGACCACCCACCTGACCGAGATACTCAAGGACAATATGCCCGACCTGCTGTCGTATGCAGAGGTCCAGAAGCTGCTGAAGGACCTGCCGGAAGAGCAGAAGAAGCTGGTCGACGATCTGATCCCGACGGTGGTGACCACCACGACGGTTCAACGGGTGCTCCAGGCCCTGCTGCGCGAGCGCGTGTCGATCCGCGATCTGCCGACCATTCTGGAAGGCCTGGCCGAGGCGGCCCCCCATACCGCCAGTGTGACCCAGCTGGTCGAACATGTCCGTACCCGACTGGCCAAACAGATCTGTTTCCAGAACCAGGGACCGGACGGGTCGCTTCCGATCATCACCCTGTCGCCGGACTGGGAAGCCGCCTTTGCCGAGTCTCTGGTGGGGCAGGGCGAGGACAGGCAACTGGCGATGGCACCATCCAAGCTCCAGGCCTTCATCCGCGAAGTCCGCGACGTGTTCGAGCGAGCGGCCCAGTCGGGCGATGCGGCGGTGCTGCTGACCGGGCCCGGGATCCGCCCCTTCGTTCGGTCGATCATCGAACGATTCCGCGGCCAGACCGTCGTGATGAGCCAGAACGAGGTTCATCCCCGCGCCCGCCTCAAGACGATTGGCGTGGTTTAGACCGCCAAGACGGGTTAGGGATGCGCCGTGCCGCAGTCCTTTCGTTTTCGTAGCCTGCAAGACCTGATCTCGAGCGCGCGTGCGCGCGGGTTCGGTGGGCCAACACTGGGCCTGGCCCTGTTGGGCTTTCTGGCGCTTCTGGCGACCAGCGGGGTGTCCCTGTGGACCGCCAATGCCCTGAGCGAGCAGTCGGCTGCGGTCGAACACGCGCGCGATGTCCGGCGTGCGCTGGACCAGACCGAGCGCCGCATTGTCGACGCCGTGGCCGCCGAGCGAAGCTATCTGCTGACGGGACAGGAGGCGTTCCTGCGCGCCGAACGAGACTCTCGTATGGCGCTTCTGGATGATTTTGAAGCGGTGAGGACGTTGCTGCGCAATGACCCGGACCAGCTGCGCCGCCTCGAAGATACGCGCCCTCTGATCGAAGAGGGAATGACCATGACCGAACAGGTTGTCCGGGATGCACGCGACGGCCGGTTCGTTCAGGCCGTCGAAGTGTTGAGATCCGGCCGGGGTGCCCGTCTGGTTCAGGAGATCCAGCAGCGCTTTGATGAAATCGATCAGGTCGCGCGCGATAGCCTGCGCGAAAGAGAACGTGCGGCTAATCGGGCGCGGCAGGCGAACCTGTGGTTCAGCACCCTGGGTTCCATCCTGATTGTGCTCGTCGCTGGCCTGGCCATCTTTCAGTTCTCGCGGAACTTCAACGCCATCATGCGGGCCCATGACGAACTGGATGAGGTCAATCTGGGTCTGGAGCGCGCGGTGGCGGAGCGAACCGAAGACCTCGTGCTGGCCAATCGTGAAGTCGAGCGGGCGCGTGACCGGGCCGAGGCCATGCTCCGCGAGGTCAATCACCGCGTCGGCAACTCGCTCCAGCTGGTTTCGAGTTTCATTACGCTCCAGCGCCGCTCGATCAACGACGAACGTGCGCGTGAGGCCTTCTCGGCGACCCAGGCGCGGATCGAGGCCGTCTCGCGTGTTCACCGCCAGCTCTACACCTCCGACGACATGAGCCAGGTTGAGCTAGATGCCTACCTGACCAGCCTGGTGGATGAGCTGAGACAGTCCCTGTGCTCCGGTGAGCGCGCGTGCGCGCTTTCCGTCGAAGCCGAACCCCTGAAGACAACGACAGATCGCACGGTCGCAGTCGGCGTCCTCGTCGCCGAGTTGGTGACCAATGCGGTCAAATACGCCTATCCCGACAGCGACGGAGAAATCCGCATCCGCCTCAAGCGCGAAGCAGACGGGCGTGCGCGCTTGACGGTTGAGGATGACGGTATCGGGGTGAGCGAGGGCAAGGACTCGCCCAAGGGCACAGGCCTGGGCAAAACCATCATTGCCGCAATGGCGCGCGACCTGCGAACCGAGGTGGCCTATGTCTACGGCCCCAAGGGGCTGTCAGCCTCGCTGGTGTTTGATCTCTAGAGATGTCCAAGATGACTGCCCCAGTTGTCATTCTCGACAAGCCGCAACTCGCCGAGAACATTGGCGCGGTGGCACGCGTGATGGCCAATTTCGGCCTGACGGAGCTGCGCATTGTCTCGCCGCGTGATGGCTGGCCTCAGGACCGCGCGTGGGCGGCCGCGTCAGGCGCGGACTGGGTTCTGGACGACCTCAAGGTGTTCGACAGTGTGGCGGAGGCCGTGGCGGACCTGGAGCGGGTGCTGGCGACGACAGGCCGACCGCGCGGTCTGCGTATGCCGATCGTCACGCCGCGTGAGGCGGCGTCGGATCTCTACAGCCGATCGGCGGCTGGGCAGCGCACGGGCCTGCTCTTTGGCGGCGAGCGGACCGGGCTGGAAACCGATGAGCTGGTCCTGTGCCAGGCCATCGTGACGATCCCGGTTGATGAGCGTCATCGCTCCCTGAACCTGGCGCAAGCGGTGTCGATCAATGCCTATGAGTGGCGTGTGGCGGTGGACGGGACGCCGCCCGGCATCTTCGGTGAGGCAGAACCGCCGGCCCCTGCCAATGAGGTTGAGGGCATGTTCGGGCATCTGGAAACCGAGCTGGAGCAGGGCGGTTTCTTTCATCCGCCGGAGAAGAGGCCGACGATGATGCGGGCCATCCGCGCCATGTTCAATCGAGCCGACCTGTCCTCTCAGGAGGTTCGGACGCTTAGAGGCATGATCGTGGCCCTGGCCAAGGGCCGGGGGCGTGTGCTGGAACGCCGGGCGCGGGATTTGACTTCCCAGGGGTGATCGGCCATAAGCGCCGCCTTCACGCCCCGGTCGCAAGCCGGGGCGCGTTCTATTACGGACGATGCGTGGACCGCCGTTGAGATCGCCTTCCCAATACCGGGGAGGCCGGGCCGCATCAGCATAGAGAGACGTTTATGTCGAAGCGCCACAGCGCCAAGTACAAGATCGACCGCGCCATGGGTGAAAACCTGTGGGG
>CAZYFY010000035.1:0-19121 GCA_964647275.1 uncultured Brevundimonas sp. | reverse complement strand
TCGGCATCTTCACCGCGAACGACGCGAAGAAGGCCAGCCACAGGAAGGTCTGGACGTTCGGATCAAAGGCGTACTGCGCCAGCTCCGGGATCGACGAGGTCCCTGCCGTGGCGAACATATACAGCATCGCCGCCAGCATCAGGACCGAACCCAGCAGGGTGTAGAGGAAGAACTTGTACGCCGCGTAGACCCGGTTCTGACCGCCCCAGATCCCGATGATGAGGAACATCGGCACCAGGCCACCTTCAAAGAAGATGTAGAACAGGAACAGATCCAGCGCCGTGAAGACGCCGATCACCAGCGTCTCCAGCACCAGGAAGGCGATCATATATTCGACCACCCGGTTGGTGATGGGTTTCCAGCTGGCCGCGATACACAGCGGCATCAGGAAGGCCGTCAGCAGCACGAACAGGATCGAAATCCCGTCCACGCCCATGTGATAGGCCACGCCCGCGAACCACGGGACGTACTCGACGAACTGATAGCCGGCGTCCGCCGGATCGAACTGAGCGACCAGGAACACCGACACCGCCAGGGTGACCAGCGTCGTGATCAGGGCGATCCAGCGCGCCCGATTATTCAAGCCCGGCGCATCCGAAGACTTGGCCATGGCCCGCGTGAGCAGGATAGCCGCCACACCGACCAGCGGCAGGAAGGTGACGATGGAAAGGATCATCGGCATCGGCTCAGCTCGCCAGGCTGAAGGCGAAGGCGAGCAACGCGGCCACGCCGAGAAGCATCACAAACGCATAGTGATAGACATAGCCCGACTGCCAGATCGACAGTCTGCGGCCAACTCGCTGTGACAGCCAGGCCACCCCGTTGGGGCCCAGGCCGTCGATGATCTTGATGTCGCCGATCTTCCAGAACAGATCGCCCAGCGCCTTGGCACCGCGAACGAACGTAGCCTGGTACAGCTCATCGAAGTACCACTTGTTGAAGAGGAAGGCGTGCAGCGGCCCTCCCCGGTCGGCCATCCGGCGCGCCAGACCGGCATGCAGGATGTAGAACCACAACGCCACAAAGGTCCCGATCAGGGTCAGCACCAGCGGCGCCCATTTCACCCAGGTCGGCACGTCATGGCTGTCATGCAGGACGTGGTTGTGTTCTCCGACAAAGATGGCACCGCGCCAGAACTCGGCCTCGTGGTGCCCGATGAACTCGGGCGCGAAATACCAGCCGGCAAAGATCGCGCCGATCGACAGCACCAGCAGCGGCACCAGCATGACCGCCGGGCTTTCGTGTGGCTTCAGCGGCCCGTGATGATGATCATCGTGGGCGTGATCGTCCTGCGCGTGAGCATCGTGAGCGTGATGGTCATCATGCCCCGCCTCTTCCTTCCAGACGGCCTTGCCGTTGAAGGTCATGAAGATCAGGCGCCACGAATAGTAGGCCGTCAGACAGGCGGCCAGCAGACCGACGAAGAAGGCGAAATAGGCCACCGGAGAATGTCCCGACGTCGCCGAGGCGAAGGCGCTCTCGATGATGGAGTCCTTCGAATAGAAGCCGGCGAAACCACCCACGCCCGGAATGCCCAGGCCGGTGATGGCGATGGTGCCGATGGTCATCACCGCATAGGTGATCGGCAACAGCTTCATCAGCCCGCCCATCTTTCTCATGTCCTGTTCGTGGTGCATCCCGTGGATGACCGAGCCGGCCCCCAGGAACAGCAGCGCCTTGAAGAAGGCGTGGGTGAACAGGTGGAACATGGCGGCCTGATAGGCTCCGACGCCCGCCGCAAAGAACATGTAGCCCAGCTGCGAACAGGTCGAATAGGCGATGACCCGCTTGATGTCGTTCTGGGCCAGGCCGACCGTCGCCGCAAACAGGGCCGTCACGGCCCCGACCACGGCAATGATCTGCGCGGCCAGCGGCGCGTACTCGTAGATCGGCGACAACAGACAAACCATGTAAACGCCCGCCGTCACCATGGTCGCGGCGTGGATCAGGGCCGACACCGGGGTCGGACCTTCCATGGCATCCGGCAACCAGGTGTGGAGCAGGAACTGGGCCGACTTGCCCATCGCGCCGACGAACAGCAGCGCCCCGGCCAGATCGAGCGCCGACCAGTCCTGACCGATGAAGTGCCAGGTCGTTCCGGCCTTGGATGCGATCTGTGGGAACAGCTCGGCAAACTCGATGGTGCCGAACATCCAGAAGACGGTCATGATCCCCAGCGCGAAACCGAAGTCCCCGACGCGGTTGACCACAAAGGCCTTGATGGCGGCGGCCGAGGCGGTGTCCTTCTTGTACCAGAAGCCGATCAGCAGATAGGACGCCAGCCCCACGCCTTCCCAGCCGAAGAACAGCTGCATGAAGTCTGCCGCCGTCACCAGCGCCAGCATGGCGAAGGTAAACAGGCTCAGATAGGCGAAGAACCGGGGCTTGTGCGGATCGTCCGCCATATAGCCCCAGCTATACAGGTGCACGAGCGCCGACACGGTCGTCACGACAATCAGCATCACCGCCGACAGGGCGTCGATGCGGATCGACCAGGCGGACTGGAAGTCACCGATGTTGATGAACGGCAGAAGGCGCAGGGTGAACGCCTCCATGTGCCCCCAGGTATGCTGGTAGAAGACCGTCCAGGCGACGGCGCAGGAGACGAACAGCAGGCCGGTGGTGACCGCCATGGACGCGGTGTCGCCGATGCGGCGCCCGAACAGTCCGGCAATCGCTGCGCCGAACAGGGGCGCGAAAACACCGATTGTGACGAGAGTTTCGATCGGCACGGTCTAGCCCTTCATCACGGAAGCGTCGTCCACCGCGATGTCGCGGCGGTTGCGGAAGAAGGTCACCAGGATAGCCAGACCGACCGCCGCCTCGGCGGCCGCAACGGTCAGAACGAACATGGCCATGATCTGCCCGGCTACGTCGTTCAGGTGCGTCGAGAAGGCGACGAAGTTGATGTTCACCGCCAGCAGGATCAGCTCGACCGACATCAGAATGATGATGATGTTCTTGCGGTTCACGAAGATCCCGAAGACCCCGATCGTGAACAGGATGGCGGCGACCGCCAGATAATGCGCCAGGCCGATCATCAGACGAGATCCTCCGGTCGAACGCCCGCACCGGTTTCGGGACGCGTCATGGCCAGCGCCTTCTTGCGGTCGCGGGTCACCTGGGTGTGAATGTCCTGACGCTTGACGTGCGGGCGGTGCCGCAGCGTCAGCACAATGGCCCCGATCATGGCCACCAGGAGCACCAGGCCGGCGGCCTGGAAGATATAGACATAGTCCGTATAGAGGACCCGACCGATCGCCTCGACGTTGGTCATGTCGGTGGCCGGCTGGACGCCCGCCGCATGGGCTCCGGCACCGCGCGCCGCGACTGCCGCCGAAATCAGGATCATCTCCACCAACAGGATGCAGGCGACGACGGCTCCGAACGGCATGTAGCGGGTGAAGCCTTCACGCAACTTCACGAAATCCACGTCCAGCATCATGACGACGAACAGGAACAACACCGCCACCGCGCCGACGTAGACGACGACCAGCAGCATGGCGAGGAACTCCGCCCCCATCAGCACGAACAGACCCGCCGCCGAGAAGAAGGCGGTGATCAGCCACAGCACCGAGTGCACGGGGTTGGAGGCCAGCACGACGCGCAGCGCGGCAAACACGCTGACGGCGGCCAGAACATAAAAGGCGATCGCGGCGATCACTTAGACAGCTCCCTCGGTGGACGGCGAGTCGCACCGGCTTGGCGCGCCTTCTAGACCGGGCCGGCGCACGGTGCCAAGGCAACGATGGGGTTGAATCCGGCTCATCTGTACGGCGCGTCCATTTCCAGGGCCCGGGCGATTTCGCGTTCCCAGCGGTCACCGTTCTCCAGAAGGCGCTGCTTGTCATAGTACAGCTCTTCGCGCGTCTCGGTCGCGAACTCGCTGTTCGGTCCCTCCACGATAGCGTCGACCGGGCAGGCTTCCTGACACAGGCCGCAGTAGATGCATTTGACCATGTCGATGTCGTAGCGGGTCGTGCGGCGGCTACCGTCGGCGCGCGGCTCGCTCTCGATAGTGATGGCCTGGGCCGGGCAGATGGCCTCGCACAGCTTGCAGGCGATGCAGCGTTCTTCCCCGTTCGGATAGCGGCGCAGGGCGTGCTCGCCCCGGAAACGCGGTGACTGCGGATTGCGCTCGAACGGATAGTTCACCGTCGCCTTGGGGCGCAGCATATATTTGAACGACAGACCGACCGCGCCGATCACATCGAGCATCATGGCCCCCTTGGCGGCCTGGGCGATGCGGGCGAACATCAGTGGCTTCCTCCATCACGGGCGCACTGCGCCTCGTACCGCTCACTGTTGCGGTCAATCATTCGGCAAAGCTGTTCACGGTGTTCGACGTCGCGGCGAACGCGCTCCTGGCGCTCCATTTCTGCCTGGACGCTGGTCGAGCCGGGCTCCGGCCCATCGATGGTGCAGGCAACGGCCCCGAGGCCGGCCAGGGCAATGAGGACGAGACGCATCATCCGTGGACTCCAAACACCTGCCACGCCGCCGCCAGAACAACGGCAACCAGCGACGTCGGCAGGAAGATCTTCCAGCCCAGGCGCATCAGCTGGTCATAGCGGTAGCGCGGCACAAAGGCCTTCACGAGCGCAAAGGCGCAGAACCACAGCACCACCTTGATGATGAAACTGAGCAGGAAGATCGTGTAGCTCATCCAGCCGGGCAGGCTTTCGACCCACGCGGTTGTGACGATGCCGGGGTGCCATCCCCCGCAGAACAGCAAGGTCAGCATCGCGCACATCAGCACGATGTTGGCGTACTCCCCGATCATGAACAGCAGATAGGGCGTCGAGGAGTATTCAACCTGATAGCCGGCCACCAGTTCCGATTCCGCCTCCGGCAGATCGAAGGGAGGCCGGTTCGTTTCGGCCAGGGCTGAAACGAAGAACAGCACCAGCATCGGGATCATGATGACGATGGTCGGCCAGTTCTTGGCCCCATTGCCGAACATGTTCCAGTCCCACAGCCAGCCGGCCTGGGCATCGACGATATCGGTGAAGTTCATCGATCCTGACAGCAGGATCACTGCCACGATGATGAAGCCGATCGAGACCTCGTAGGACACCATCTGCGCCGCCGACCGCAGCGCCCCCAGGAACGGATATTTCGAGTTGGACGCCCAGCCGCCCATGATGATGCCGTAGACGCCCAGCGAAGAGATTGCGAACAGGTACAGCACGCCCACGTTCAAATCGGCTACCACCCAACCGGGCGCAAACGGGATCACAGCCCAGGCGGCAAACGCCAGGATGAAGGTGATCAACGGGGCCAGAAGGAAGACCGTCTTGTCCGAACCGGACGGGATGACGACCTCCTTCAGCACGAATTTGAAGAAGTCGGCAAACGACTGCAGCAGGCCAAACGGCCCGACCACGTTCGGCCCCTTTCGCATCTGCACGCCCGCCCAGATCTTGCGGTCAGCCAGCAGCAGAAACGCCAGCGAGATCAGGATTCCGACGGTGACGAGCAAAATCCCGCCGACCGTGATCAGCGTCCAGCCCAGTGGTGTGGTCCAGAAATCCATCGCCCTACTCCGCCGCCATCAGGCGCGTGCCGCCACGCTGGGCCGACAGCTCCTGCATCGTCGCTGAGGCCCGCGCAATCGGGTTGGTCAGATACGGGTCGGTGATCACCGACGCGAAGGCCGCCTTGCCCAGGTCACCCTTGGCACCGAGCGTCGTCACATCGAAGCTCGCGCCTGGAGCCAGATAGCCGATCCGCCCGAAGGTCGGATGCTCCGCCATCAGCTTGGCACGCAGCGCGCTCAGGGTGTCGTACCCCAGCGTCTGTCCGACCCGCTCTGACAGCGCCCGGATGATCGCCCAGTCTTCCTTGGCCTCGCCCTTGGGGAAGACGACCCGTTCGGTCATCTGCACCCGACCCTCGGTGTTGGCATACAGGCCCGACTTCTCGGTATAGGCCGCGCCCGGCAGGATCACATCGGCCCCGTGCGCGCCGCGATCACCGTGGCTGCCCAGATAGACCTTGAAGGCCCCCGTAGCCGAGGCGTCGATCTCATCGGCCCCCAGCAGGAACAGCACATCCAGCTTGCCTTTCTTGACCATGTCGATGGCCGACAGGCCGCCCTCGCCGGGCACAAAACCCATGTCCAGTCCGGCAACGCGGCTGGCCGCATGGTGCAGGACATTGAAGCCGTTCCAGCCGTCCTTCACCGCGCCGACCTTCTTGGCCAGCGCGCCCAGGGCGTTCAACACCGCCGCCCCGTCCTTACCGGAAATCGCCCCGGCTCCGACGATGATCGCCGGGCGTTCGGCGCCCTTGAAGAAGTCACTCAGGCCCTTGGGCGGCTTGGCCAGGGTGTCGGCACCCGTGCCGAAATGCTCAAACTCATAAGTCAGGTCCGCCGCCGGTCCGACCACACCGATCCGGGCCTTGTTCGCCAGCCAGATCTTGCGAAGGCGCACATTCAACAACGGGGCTTCCGCGCGCGGGTTGGTCCCGACCAGCAGAACGGCATCGGCCTGTTCAATCCCCTCGATACCCGAGTTGAACAGCCAGCCCGCGCGATCCGAACCGCCCAACGCCGTACCGTCCTGGCGGCAATCCGTGTGGGAACTGCCAAGCGCCCGGAACAGCTCCAGCGTCGCGAACATCGATTCCGCGTCCTGAAGATCGCCGGCGATGACACCGATCCTCTCCGGCTTGGCCGCCTTCAACTTGTCAGCTACCGCCGTCAGCGCCTCATCCCAGGTCGCCGGCTTCAGCTTGCCTCGTGCGTCGCGGACCCACGGCTTGTCCAGACGCCGCTGAGTCAGACCGTCCACCGCATAGCGGCTACGGTCAGACAGCCATTCCTCATTGATGCCTTCGTTGACGCGCGGCAGCACCCGCATCACCTCGGACCCGCGATTGTCGGCCCGAATGTTCGAGCCCAGCGCGTCCATCACATCGATGGTTTCGGTCTTCTTCAGTTCCCACGGTCGATAGTGGAACTGCCACGGTCGGTGCGTCAGCGCGCCGACCGGGCACAGGTCATTGACGTTGCCCGAAAGCTCGGAATCGACCGCGCTTTCCAGATAGGTGGTGATCTCGGCCCCCTCGCCGCGCGACACCATGCCGATCTGGGGCGTGCCCGCCACCTCGGTGATGAAGCGCACGCACCGCGTGCACTGGATGCAACGGGTCATAAAGGTCTTGATCGTCGGACCCATGTGCTTTTCTTCAACCGCGCGCTTGTTCTCGTCGTAGCGAGAATTGTCGCGGCCATAGCCCATGGCCTGGTCCTGCAGGTCGCACTCGCCGCCCTGGTCACAGATCGGGCAATCCAGCGGATGGTTGATCAGCAGGAATTCCATCACCCCCTTGCGGGCCTTTTCGACCATCGGGGTGTTGGTGAAGATTTCCTGGCCTTCCGCCGCCGGCAGGGCGCAGCTCGCCTGGGGCTTGGGCGGCCCCGGCTTCACCTCAACCAGGCACATCCGGCAATTGCCCGCGATGGACAGACGCTCGTGATAGCAGAAGCGCGGAATCTCCTCGCCCGCACGCTCGGCCACCTGAAGCACGGTCATCCCGGGCTCAAATTCGACCTCCTGGCCATTGACCTTGGCGATAGGCATCAGTGGGCCTCTTCCTGGGCGGTTTCATCCGCCGTTTCATTCAAACTGAAGGTCTGCACCTGGCCGTCACGGGTCAGGGAGACCTGGTCGCCATCGACGGCGCAGGCGAAACGCAGGCGACCACCATCGACGGGTGCCCGCCACGAAATGTTCGCCCCCTCGAAGGTCACCGCATCGCCGGACTGGCCGAACTGACGCTCGACGATCTGACGGCAGGCATTTTCGACCGACACCTGCGGTCTGTCGGGCATATCGACCCAATCCATCGACCGAACGATTCCGGGTTGTGGCTCCCCCTCGGTGAACAGGATCAGGTGCCGACCGTCCGGGGCCAACCAGTTGGTCCGGCATGGCGCGGTCCCCGTCCCCGCACACGATTCCACTTCGAGGAGCTCCACCTGTTCGGTGGGGCAATCGCCGCCTAACGACCGCCCTGCTTCCATTTCGGCCACACAAACATGGAACGCGTCTGCATCCACCGTTCCGACGGGCTGAAAACCCTGCTCAAGCAGCAACTGCCGCGCAGCCCAATAGGGCTGCCCGGGCTCAGGCAGAGAGAGCGTGCCGGCGTTCCCGGCATCTGCCGCATGTGTCCTGGCAGGGTTGGACTCGTAGGCCGTCCCATCCCCTTCGGACGCAGGCGTGCACGCCGCGGCTGCGAGAGCCGCGACGGTCACAAGCGTCGATGTCAGGAGGAAACGGCGCAAGGTCAGGCGTCCTAGAACCAGGGCTTCTTGCCGATGACGTATTCCTGCTGGAACGCCGCGTCCGACTTGGTCAGATAGATGATGCCTTCGACCAGACCAATGATCCCCATGATCACCGGACCAATGCCGAAAGCGATCGAACCGACGACCGAAACCAGCAGCATGATGATGCCGGGTTGGGTCATGCCCAGATAGAATTTGTGGATGCCCAGGGCCCCCAGGAGGATGGCCAGAATGGCAGCGACGACCTTGTTTTTCTCGCCACCGGAAAACGCCTCGACAGCTTCGTTGATGCTGTCGGATGCGGCCGACGCACCGCCACCGATGACATAGACGCCACTGGCCTTGTCACCGTCTGCCTGAAAGTCGACATCGGCCCCGACGCGAACGGTGCGCACGCCGTCCTGAAGATCACCGCGCACGAAATTATAACGCTGGCCATCATCACCGCTGATGACGCCGGTTCCTTCAAGATCCTGATACGATAGGACTTTACCACGCATAGTCGTCGTCTCCCTTATTCAGCGGCCACCGCGTGGCCCTGGAATGATCCCTTACGCGAACGGTACTCGTTGATACGGTCTTCAATCTCATGGCGGAAATGCCGGATCAGGCCCTGGACGGGCCATGCCGCGGCATCACCCAGCGCACAGATGGTGTGGCCCTCGACCTGACCGGCCACGTCCAGCAGCAGGTCGATCTCTGACGGCTCGGCATTGCCGACTGCCATCCGCTCCAGCACCCGCCACATCCAGCCCGTGCCTTCGCGGCACGGCGTGCACTGGCCACAGCTCTCATGCTTGAAGAAGTAGCTGATGCGGGCGATCGCCTTCACGATGTCGGTGGACTGATCCATCACGATGGCACCGGCGGTACCGAGTGACGAACGCATTTCGCGCATGGAATCGAAATCCATCAGCACCGTCTCGGCCTGTTCGCGCGTGATGACGGGGCACGACGCGCCCCCTGGAATGATGGCTTTCAGATTGCTCCAGCCGCCCCGCACGCCGCCGCCGTGATCTTCGATCAGCTGGCGCAGCGGGATCGACATCGCCTCTTCGACGACACACGGCCGGTTCACATGCCCCGCCAGGGACATCAGCTTGGTGCCGGTGTTGTTCGGGCGACCGAAGCCGGCGAACCACTCCGCGCCGCGACGCAGGATCGTGCCGGCCACAGCGATGGATTCGACGTTGTTCACCGTGGTCGGACAGCCATACAGCCCCGCCCCCGCCGGGAACGGCGGCTTCAGGCGCGGTTGCCCCTTCTTGCCTTCCAGGCTTTCCAGCAGAGCCGTCTCTTCGCCACAGATATAGGCCCCGGCCCCGTGGTGGATATAGACGTCGAAATCCCAGCCGTGGACGTTGTTCTTGCCGATCAGTTTGGCCTCATAGGCCTGTTTGACCGCCGCCTCCATGCGCTCGCGTTCCAGCACATATTCGCCGCGCAGATAGATGTAACAGGCGTGCGCCTGCATGGCGAAAGACGCGATCAGACAGCCTTCGATCAGCAGATGCGGATCGTGCCGCATGATCTCGCGGTCCTTGCAGGTTCCCGGCTCGGACTCATCGGCGTTGACGACCAGATAGTGCGGGCGGTCGCTGCGGACCTCCTTGGGCATGAACGACCACTTCAGACCGGTCGGAAAGCCCGCCCCGCCCCGACCGCGCAGGCCCGAGTTCTTCATCTGGTCGATGATCCAGGGGCCACCCTGGTCCAGCATGTCCCGGGTACCGTTCCAGCACCCGCGCGTCTTCGCCCCTTCCAGGCCCCAGTCATGGAAGCCGTACAGGTTCGTAAAGATGCGGTCTTTGTCTTGAAGAATTCCGACCATGCTCATTCAGGCTCCGCCATGCGGCGACGGTGATGACGGGTACGCATAAAGACGGCCGCGACCATCATGATCCAGCCGATCCCCAGCGCGATGTAGCCGCCGTTGATCGCCCATTCCGGGATATCGAGCCAGACGGCGGCAACCACCACCACCGCACCAAGCAGCACCAGCGCAAACGCCGCCATGCGAATGGGCTGGGCCACCGCGCGCAACTCGGCGCGATAGGCCGTCAGGCCTTCAGGGGTGCTCAAATCCGGGCGGGCCATCACGCCGGCTCCTTTTTCTTCTTCGCCTTGGGCGCAGCATTCGGCAGCGACTTGATCGGCTTGGCCGCCGAACCGTCGTACAGCTTGGCATCCGTCAGGCTGGTCGGCTCACCTTCGGGGGCCGAGGTTTGCCGCTTCACGCGCGGGCCGGGCCTGGGCGATTTGCCGGCGGCGAAATCGTCGATGATCTTTTCCATGTCGGCGGCGGTCAGATCTTCGAAATAATAGTCGTTGATCTGGGCCATCGGCGCATTGGCGCACGCGCCCAGGCACTCGACCTCCTGCCAGGTGAACCGCCCATCGGCTGACAGCTTGTCCTTCGGACCGATGCGCGTCTCGCACACCTTCATCAGCTCGCCCGACCCGCGCAGCATGCACGGCGTCGTCCCGCACACCTGGATCAGGGCCGAGGTTCCGACCGGCTCCAGCATGAACATCGTGTAGAAGGTTGCGACCTCCAGCACCCGGATCTTGGGCATGCTCAACAGCTCGGCGATCGCGGCCATGGCGGGCTCGGAAACCCAGCCCTCCTGCTTTTGGACCAGCCACAGAATCGGGATCACCGCAGACTGCTGACGGCCCTCGGGATACTTGGCGATCCACCATTCAGCCGTCTTCATCGTCGCCTTGGAAAAGGCGAACGACCTGGGCTGATCCTTGGCGAGACGACGCGCCGACATTCAGATCTCCAATTCCGTAACGTCCACACCTGTCCCCATGATCTTGGAGCGCACGGTCACGATCTTGCGCCCGTTCGAACGGGTCAGGTGGAAGCAATGCTCGATCAGTCCATAGGACCCGAGCGCCGCCGAATAGTGCTCGACGGTCCAGCCTGCGCGGACCATTTCGCTGATGGGTTTTGTCGATCCGGCGCTCATCGGATTTTCACCGCGCTTCTGGCCCACCGACCCAGCCGATCCTTCCACACGTCCGAACCTGCCTTGCGCAGATCGCGCAGCCAGATCGACGTCGGCGGCACGTTGGCAACGACCAGACGGCCGACAAACAGGAAACCCGACATCCAGACGATGCTCATCCACATGGCATCCCAGAACGAGCGGTCGTCCGCGATATAGGCCTGACGAAAGCCAGACCGAACCACGATCACCCCGGCTAGGGGCACAACAAGCTGACTGGCGCGGCCCATGGCCACGCGGAAGAAACCAATCGCGGCACGACGACGCGGTGAGAACATCACCGTCAGCAGGGTGCTGAACGCCATCAGTCCGCCGAACCAGATCCAGCGGTCCTGAAGGATGATCGGTTGGATGAGGAAGTCGCTCATTCCGCAACCCCCTCCTCATGGTTCACCCACGGCAGAAACCGCACATGGGTGATCAGGCAGGATTCGACCCGGTAGATGGCCACCGCCTCGCCCGCGAAGCCATCGCCCCACAGAGCTTCCTCATCGATGACGTATTCGCCCGAAGTGATCCGGTTGGCGATTTCGAGATTGGTGTCTGCCGGCATCTCGACGAAGGCGTTCTCATAGTGGTCGCGGATGGCCGCGCGCCCGGTCAGAGTATCGTCCTCGCCCGGCCCCATGATGATCACCGCATCCGGCGCATAGAATTCGGCAAACGCCGCCGCATCGCGGGCACGCCACGCGATGACCTGGGCATCCACCACTTCCATGGCCAGACAGTCGAACATCAGCGGTCGACCTCTCCGAACACGATGTCCAGCGACCCAAGAATGGCCGACACGTCCGCCAGCAAATGGCCCCGGTTCATCCAGTCCATGGCCTGAAGGTGTTTGAAGCCCGGTGCCGCAATCTTGCAGCGGTACGGCTTGTTGGTGCCGTCCGAGATGACATAGACGCCGAACTCGCCCTTGGGGGCCTCGACGGCGGCATAGACCTCACCCGGCGGCGTGCGGAAGCCTTCGGTGTAGAGCTTGAAGTGTTCGATCAGGGCTTCCATCGACCGCTTCATCTCGGCCCGGCGCGGCGGCGTCACCTTATGATCCGTCGACAGCACAGGCCCAGGATTCTGCCTCAGACGATCAATGCACTGATGCATGATCTTGAGGGACTCCTTCATCTCTTCCACGCGGCAGAGATAGCGATCCCAGCAGTCGCCGTTCTTGCCCACCGGCACCTCGAAATCGAGTTCGGCATAGCATTCATACGGCTGCGACTTGCGCAGGTCCCAGGCGATGTCCGACCCACGCAGCATCACGCCCGAGAAGCCCCAGGCCAGGGCCTGCTCCTTGGACACCACACCGATGTCGACGTTGCGCTGCTTGAAGATCCGGTTCTCGGTGACCAGGGCCTCGATGTCGGCCAGGGCCTTGGGAAACTCGCGCGCCCACTTTTCGATGTCGTCGACCAGGGCCTCGGGCAGATCCTGATGCACACCGCCCGGCCGGAAATAGTTGGCGTGCAGCCGCGCACCCGAGGCGCGCTCATAGAACACCATCAGCTTTTCGCGCTCTTCGAAGCCCCACAGCGGCGGCGTCAGGGCACCGACGTCCATGGCCTGCGTCGTGATGTTCAGCAGATGGTTCAGGATCCGGCCGATTTCCGAATACAGAACCCGGATCAGCTGGCCGCGATACGGCACCTCCAGCCCCAGCAGCCGCTCGATGGCCAGACAGAAGGCGTGCTCCTGATTCATCGGTGCGACGTAATCGAGCCGGTCAAAGTACGGAATGTTCTGAAGGTAGGTCCGCGCCTCCATCAGCTTCTCGGTGCCGCGATGCAGCAGGCCGATGTGCGGATCGACACGCTCGACGATCTCGCCGTCCAGCTCCAGCACCAGACGCAGCACGCCGTGCGCCGCCGGATGCTGCGGGCCGAAGTTGATCGTGAACTTGCGGTCCTCGTCCATCGAGGCCAGCGCGCCGGGTTTCAGGTCGTCGGCCATCCCCTACCCCTTCGCCTTTTCGTCGCCCGGCAGCTGGCCGGACCATTTGACGTAGTCCGCGCCTTCCCATGGCGACAGGAAGTCAAAGTTGCGGAACTCCTGGGCCAGCTTCACCGGCTCATAGACGACCCGCTTCAGCTCGTCGTCGTAACGAACCTCAACATAGCCGGTCATCGGGAAGTCCTTGCGCAGCGGATGCCCCTCGAACCCGTAGTCCGTCAGCATCCGACGCAGATCCGGGTGGTCCGAGAAGAACACCCCGTACATGTCGAACGCCTCGCGTTCGAACCACTCCGCACTCGGATAGACCGGAATCGCGCTTGGGACCGGAGCCGCCTCATCCGTCGACACCTTGATCCTGATCCGCTCGTTCCGCGTCAGGCTGAGCAGATGATAGACGATGTCGAACCGCTCCGCCCGCGTCGGGAAGTCCGCGCCACACAGATCGACCAGCTGCTGAAAGCCCAGCTCGTCCCTGAGGGTGCGCAAGACGTCCAGGATCTGCGCGCGCTTGACGGTCAGCGTGACCTCGCCGAACGCAACCTTGCTGTCGATAACCGCCTTGCCGCAGGCCTTCTTGGCCGCGCTGGCCAGCGCCTTCATGGCTTTCGGGGTGCCCTCACCGCTCATCGTGCGATCGTCCCCGTGCGCCGGATCTTCTTCTGAAGCTGCAGCAGCCCGTACAGCAGCGCCTCCGCCGTCGGCGGACAGCCGGGCACATAGACGTCAACCGGCACAACCCGGTCACAGCCCCGAACCACGCTGTAGCTATAATGATAATACCCGCCGCCGTTGGCGCACGAGCCCATCGACAGAACATAGCGCGGGTCCGGCATCTGGTCGTAAACCTTGCGCAGCGCCGGAGCCATCTTGTTGGTCAGTGTCCCGGCCACGATCATCAGGTCTGACTGACGCGGGCTGGCGCGCGGGGCCATGCCGAACCGTTCCATGTCGAAGCGCGGCATCGAGGCCTGCATCATTTCCACGGCACAGCACGCCAGACCAAAGGTCATCCACATCAGAGAGCCGGTGCGCGCCCAGGTGATGACGTCGTCCAGAGGTGCCGTGACGAAACCCTTTTCGCCCAGCTCATAGTTCACCGCCTCAAAGAAGCGGTCATGGACCTTGGGATCATAGCCCTCGACGGACGAACGCGCCGCCGCACCGGCCGGAACGATCACTCCCATTCCAGGGCTCCCTTCTTCCACTCATAGAGGAAGCCGACCGTCAGCACCCCCAGGAACACCATCATCGACCAGAAGGCGAAGATCATCTCCGGCCGGCCCAGGTCCGTCAGGGTCACCGCCCAGGGGAACAGGAAGGCCACTTCCAGGTCGAAGATGATGAACAGGATCGACACCAGATAGAACCGCACATCGAACTTCATGCGCGCATCATCAAAGGCGTTGAATCCGCACTCATAGGCCGAGAGCTTCTCGACATCCGGATTCTTGGGCGCGAGCACCAGGGCGGCGACGATAAAGCCAAGTCCGAGCACGGCCGCGATGGCCATGAAGATCAGGATCGGCAGGTATTCGAGCAGGAATTCATTCATGCGAAAGGGTCCGGGCCGGGGAACACGGCGGAATCGAGGCTTATTAGACCGAACCTGCCGGGGTTCAAACCCGTCTGAAGCAGGAAATCTCTGAGAATCAATCGCATCTGAAAGTGCTGCGGCCCGCAAGACTTTCGAAACTTCGTTATGTCAAAACACAACCTCTTCGGGCCGACCTATGACCCGCGACTTTCGAGCGTGTCGTGCAACAGACATCGATTAAACGCCCAGGGCCTCTCCTGCCCGTCCCTGCCTGTGGACGGTCGGCAGCGCATTGCGTCTCTTCAGACTAGCGCGACCTGAATGGCAAAGCTGAAGCATTCCCTGCAGTTCGCTCGCGTCCCGTGGCGTGCCTTTCGCCACGATGCTGCAAACCCGACTCCTGTGCCGGCCTGGTTCTTTGTGGTCGCGTTCGCGGCGTCACTGCTGCTGGCCTATCTTTGTCAGCTCGAGTTTGGCGCGGTGGCAATCTGGCCGGCGAACGGTGTCCTGGTCGCCGCCCTGCTCCTGCTGCAACGGCGAAAAGCGATTGCAACGTTCGCCGTCTGCGTGGCGATGAACATTGTCTTCGACCTGACCGCCCGACAGAGCGGGGTCGATTCCTCGTTGATCTACCCTCTTCTCAACGGCTTGGAATCCTTCACGGTGGCCTGGCTGGCGCGGCGGTTCTGCGGCGCAGCCCTTGCGCTTCATCGACCGGTACGTATGGCGCGGTTTGCGATTCTGGCGGCCGCGCCGGCTGTCTGCCTGGCGGCCACTCTCGGCCTGACCATCGTCGGCATGGAGCCACAGCTGTTCTGGTCCTACTTCGCCAGTTGGGTCAGCGCTGAGCTACTGCCAATCCTCGTCATCGCGCCCAGCATCGTGATGTTGTCAAAGCGGACGTCGGCGTCCGATACCCTGCAGGCCAGCCCGGTTGCAGCCGCCTGGCTGATCTCCATTGGCGTCGGATTTACCGCCTTGGTGTGTTCTGGCATCGCCTCCCTGCCCGTCGCCACGATCATCCCGGTGCTCCTGCTGATCTCCCTGCGTCTGCGGGCACGTCAGGCCGCCGTCATGGCGCTCCTGATCACAACTGTGTCGACCCTGCTCTTCCTGTTCATGCACGAGGCATTTGATTCCTTCGCTCTCGCCCCGAAACCGGAAGTCGAGCCGGGCATCATGGAGCTCACGCTGGATCTGCCCGCCTTCTACACCTTCCTGGCTTCGCTGATCCTGGTGATATTCTCAGCTTCCACGGTGGTCGCGGAGAAATCGCGTCTCCAGGCCCGCCTGCAAAGGCGTGCTGCCGAAGCTCGCCAGGATGCCGTCCACCTCGAGGAAGCCAAGGGACTTGCCGAACAGGCCGCTGAGGCCAAGCGGCGCTTCCTCAACATGATCAGCCACGAGCTGCGCACTCCCCTTGGCCAGGTCGCGGGTTACGCCACCCTGTTGTCCGGCGACCGGTGCCTCTCCGAGGCTTCCCGCGAGAACGTCGCCCAGGTGTCTCGCGCCAACGCTCATGCCCTCGAACTCGTCGACGACATGCTTGATTTCGCACGCGCTGACCTGTCGACGGAGCCTGTCCAATTCAATGTAGTCGAGCTCGTCGAGTCCGTCCTGGATCACTTGCGGTCAAACGTGTTGCGACACGAACTGGCCGTGCGATTTGAGAACCACCTGCCAGATGGGACCTTGTTTGTGGGGGACCCCCGCCGGCTGCGTCAGCTCCTGCGTCTACTGCTTCACAACGGCACCAAGTTCACCGATGAAGGCGAGATCGGCATCTGCGCCGAAGCCACAGGGCACGGCCTTCAACTGACGGTGTTCGATACCGGGTGCGGCTTCGATGCCTCTCGCCTGCCCGACCTGCTTCAGGTTTTCGAACAGGGCGATTCCTCCCAGACGCGCTGCAAGGAAGGAGCCGGCATCGGCCTCGCCCTCGCCAAGCGACTGCTGGATACCCTGCAGGGCACCTGGACCTTCGACAGCCAGATCGGCCAGGGAACCCGCGTCACCCTCGACTTGCCGATGGAAGCGGTTGCCCAGGCCCCCTCAGCAGAGGGCACTGACGAAGGACGCTCGCCTCGTATCCTGGTCGTCGACGACCATCCGGCCAACCGCCACATCCTGGCCCAATACCTTGGCGTCTTCGGATGCGAGGTCACCCAGGCCGTTGACGGTGTCGAGGCTGTCGAGTGCGCTCGGACCGAGGCATTCGATCTCATCCTCATGGACCTGAGAATGCCCTGCCTGGACGGCTACGAAGCCAGCCGCCAGATCCGCGCGTTCGATTCAAGCATGGCTCAGGTTCCGATCCTTGCCGTCAGCGCCGAATGCCGTGAGGAAAGCCGTCCGCTGTGCCGGGCGGTCGGCATCGATGATTTCCTGAGCAAACCGGTGGGGCAGCAGGCCTTGCTTGACGCCCTGGTCGCCTGGCTGAATCCAGAGACCGTAGCCGCCAAGCGTAGCCAAGCCACGGCGGCGTGAGCCGACGCTGCCAGCCTCACGCCAGGGCGTTGCCTGGACTGCGGATCGACTGGGCAATTCCATAGCCGGCCCAATGCGCCTTGGCGTGCTCTGCCAGGGCCGCGCCCAAGCCCTCAATCTGGCCCCGCTTGAGGTGCCGACCCAGCTGCCGTGCCTGGTCGAGCGCCTGACTGATCCCCTCTCCATACCGTGGCGGCACCTCCAGCAGGGCGTCGCCGATCAGAACCAGGGGGGCCAACCCCTCCGTTCTCGCCTCCTCCAGCGCCACCCGGCGCGGGCCGGCCGAGATGTACAGGCTGGCGCGCGGGTCGAGCTTCAGATTGTTCAGCCGATCGGAAAGCGACGGGCCACCGGCGGCGTGCAGGGCGCAGAGGACCGCCGTCAGGTCACACCCATCCCCAACGCCTCCACGGACCGTTAGCCGGGCACGTCCGTCGGCCTGAACCTGGAGCAAGCCCTCCAGCGGGGCCGACGCCCACGCAATCAGGACCGGATCGCCGGCCGCCGCCTGACCGCTCCAACTGAGGTGGCGTTCAGGACTGTGGATCTCGTCCAGATAGACGTCCGGCGCTTGCCCACCCATGAGATCCAGACTGGCACGCTGGACGCCGGAGGCATCAATGAGCAGGTCACCATGGAACCTCGACAGCGTCTCGGTCTGAAGAGTCCACGCATCATTTGCCGACCTGATTTGCGTCACAGCATCGCCAAAGTGCAGATGAACGCCAGATCGCTCCGCCGCCTGAAACAACCGCTGCTCGACCGTTGCCAGGTCTGTGGTGGCGTGGGCTCCTTTCCACGCCAGAGTCCCCGCACGCGCCTCCCCCAGGCCGCCCGGCGTCATCCAGGCGGTTGAACCCACCAATCGGGCCAAATGGGCTTCAGCCGCCCCAGACAGACGATGAACATGGACGTCCCGGGCCGGTTGGGATCGGGGCTGGCGCGCGTCGACGACGATCACATCCCATCCAAGTCGACGACAGGTCAGAGCGGCCGCCAGACCGGCAACTGCTCCACCCAGGATGACAACCCGCACCGAACGCCGCCTAGTTGGGCGTTGTGCGCAGGCCGGCTCCTCGTCCTACGACGCCCCTGGCCTCCGCAACCACCAGGAAGACGAGGCCGTTGGGTCTATCTCCCAGGGTTTCACGCGCCACCTGGGCGAGGGCACGATCTCGCCCGCGGCCGGCGGATCGGAACATGTCCCCAGGGAAGAACATGTCCCCCGGGAAAAACATGTCGCCGGGAAAGAACATATCACCAGGGAAGAACATATCGCCGGGGAAAAACATGTCGCCGGGGAACTCGGAAGTGCCTGGGCGCAAATTGAAGCGGTCCGATCCGAAGACATCCAACATCCGACCGCGCTCAAATCGGGCGGCCAATAGCCGGACCGGTGCCACCGCTTCGCCGTCCATGCGCACAACCAGGGACCGGGTCAGCGCCCGCCGAAGGTCTTCGCCCGCCAGCCCACGCAAGCGAGCCGCATCGCGTAGTTCGATCGTAATCGTCCCGCGCTCCTGGGCGAAACTCAGGGTCGTCATCGACATCCCGGCGGCCAGCGCCCCGACTCCCGCTATGAACCGTCGCCTGACAAGCGCCATGTCGCTTTCCTCCGTTACATCGAGCCTCTGCTCGCAGTCTGAAAACGGGGATTGGTTCCCGAACCGGACACGCGCGACCTGACCCTTGGCGAATTTGCCTCTCAGCCCGCTTGACACTGCCGGGGGACGCCGCCTAAACGACGCCCCTTCGCCGGGGCCACCCAGCGAAGGATGCACGCGGGTGTAGCTCAGTTGGTTAGAGTGCCGGCCTGTCACGCCGGAGGTCGCGG
>CAZYFY010000034.1:0-20533 GCA_964647275.1 uncultured Brevundimonas sp. | reverse complement strand
TGCTCGACAAGCTGCGCCAGTCCAAGAACAACGCCGACTTCTTCCAGTCGATGAATACCTAGGACCAGACGGGTGGCGGGGCTTGTTCACATCGGTCTGGCGGGCGCGCGCGGGCGTATGGGCCGTGCCGTCTCCGAGGTGCTGGACAAGCGCAATGACGTGGTCGTCGCCGCGCGCTTCGACCGTACGGATCACCCGGACCTGTCGGTGTGCGATGTCGTCATCGATTTCACCGAACCGGCGGCTTCGGTAGAGCTGGCCCGAGTCTGTGCCCAGGCCGGCGGCCCGGCCCTGGTCATCGGTGCAACGGGGTTCACGGTCGACCAGGAAGCCGAGATCGAACAGGCTGCAAGCCAGGTGGCCATCGTCAAATCCGGCAACTTCTCGCTCGGTGTCAATATGTTGATCGGTCTGGTCGCCCAGGCGGCGCGCCGTCTGCCGGCCAGCGACTGGGACATCGAGGTCATCGAGGCCCATCACCGCATGAAAAAGGACGCGCCCTCGGGCACCGCCCTCATGTTGGGCGAAGCGGCTGCGGATGGCCGCGGCCAGGATCTGGCAAATGTTCGCGGGGCTCCGCGCGACGGAATCGGCGAAGAGCGCTCAACCGGCGAGATCGGCTTTTCTGCTATTCGTGCCGGCGGCATTGTCGGCGAGCATCAGGTCATCTTCGCCGCCCAGGACGAGATCCTGACCCTGGCCCACTCGGCCCGTGACCGGGCCCTGTTTGCGCGCGGTGCCGTCATGGCCGCCCTCTGGGTCAAGGGCCGCTCACCCGGCCTCTACGGCATGCAGGACGTGCTCGGATTCCGGCAGGCCTAGATCAGGGAACAGGATTCAGGGTGCGTTCGACCCGCCTTCCCCGTTCCCTTACCTAGTGTCCGCCCTTGCGGACGAAAAGGGACTTCACCAGGAAAAACAGGGCGATGACGATCGCATAGCCCAGAAAGAGTGCCAGCAGGGTCATCCAGAACGTCAGGGTGACCACATTGGGAAGCTCAAACTGACCCCCGTTCAGCATCGGCAGAATGGCCCCGATGATGACGTGGATGACCGCTGCGCCGGCCGCCGTGCGCCACAGGTCGCGCCAATTGTGCATGGTCAGGACCGCGACCAGGGCGATCAGGATGCCTGTGACCTGGTTGACCCCCGAGAATCCGGCCTGGGCCAGCTCCCAGAGCTGTTGGAAAAATCCGAAAATACTGTCCATTAGACAGGTACCCCTCTGCTTCGACCTCCCCTGGTCGTCACCATCTTAACGCAGTTTGAGCGATCAGGCTCCCGTTGACCCGAACCCCCCGGTCCCGCGTTCGGTTTCGTCGAGGCGATCAACCTCCTGAAAACCGGCTTGCAGGAAGGGCGCGATGACCATCTGAGCGATCCGGTCTCCCCGACGAATGACAAAGGGTTCGGCGCCAAGATTGGCCAGGATGACGCCGACCTCGCCGCGATAGTCGGCGTCGATGGTGCCGGGACTGTTCAGGCAGGTGACGCCGAACTTCAGCGCCAGGCCGGAGCGGGGACGAACCTGGGCTTCGTGATGATCGGGCAGGGCGATGGTCAGGCCAGTCGGAATCAGCGCCCGCCCGCCCGGCGGCAGGGTCACGGGGGCTTCTTCGGACACGGCCGCCCTCAGATCCATCCCGGCGGACCCGGTCGTCTCATAGGCAGGGAGCGGCAGGCCCTCGGCGTGCGGCAGACGGGTCAGGCGAATTGTGACGGTCATGGGCGCTCCTATTTCCGTTCCGGCTTAGAGCATGATGGTTTTTGTTGGAACTGCAGGGCGGTCCCAACAAATAGCTGAATCATACTCGCGCTTTCATCTGGAGCCTGATCAAGGCCGGGTTGAGGGAGGATCGGCTGGTCCATAGAAATGGCCGGTTCCCTGATCCGACTCGACTCATACGGTTAACGGAGTCACGTTTCGTCCCGAGGAAGCGGGAGGCGAGGTTGCAAACCGAAACAGCGCGCATCGTCAGACGCGTCAACCTTATGACGAACAGCCATGTTTCGTTTCTGGTGGAGGTTCGAAAGCCGGGCGGACCGACGCATCGGTGGCCTCAGGCGTTCAATTCCCACAATGACGCCATGCTGGCGGCTGACCACGCCGGAGTAGAGGTTCTTCCGGGCTGGTTTGACGAGTACGCCTGATCTGGAAAGCGGAACATTGCAAGAACGCATGGCTGTGGTATAGCGTCGTTCTGCAACTGAAGCGGGAGGCTTTTATGCGTAGTCTGACATTTGCAGCGGTCGCCGTTCTGGCTCTGACGGGTGGATGCGGCAATGGCGGCTCGGCGGTCGAGACGCGTGATCGCTCTGGAGAAACCCAGACCCTGGCGGATGGGACCGATGCGACCGGATCAACCGTCGCGGCGGCGGAGGCTGCAACGGAGGCTTCGGCCCCGGTGGTGGAGGCCGAACGCGGTCGCCCGGTCTGGTCCTCGACCCGCAATCGCACGGCGGACGAAGGGGCCCAACGCAGTTTTGAGCGGAACGGCGAGGATTTCGGAGCCACGAGCCAGGACGCCTATGTCCAGGCGGTCCACGCCTTTATCGCCAATCCACCGCCCGGCACCGAAACCGTTCGGCGGCGCAACGGCGACACCCTCTATTACCACGCGGCGTCCAATACCTTTGCAGTTGCCACGCGCGACGGCGCGCCTCGCACCATGTTCAAGCCAAGGGAAGGCGCGGCCTACTGGGCCGAACAGCAGGCCAGCGTGGCGCGCCAGTCAGGCGGCGGCTAAAGGTCGCCACACACGGGATTGTGGCCTAGAGCATGATGGTTTTTGTTGGAACCGCGTTGCGGTGCCAACAAAAAGCTGAATCATGCTCGCGCTTTTCTCTGGAGCCTGATTCACGCCCGAGATGAAATCGCAAAGCGATTCCATCTCAACCGATCAGGCTCTAGTAGCGATAGTGCTCCGGCTTGAACGGACCCTGCGGCTTGACGCCGATATAGGCGGCCTGTTCACCCGACAGGACCGTCAGCTTGGCTCCCAGCTTGTCGAGGTGCAGAGCGGCAACCTTTTCATCCAGATGCTTGGGCAGAACATAGACGTCGGTTTCATACTTGGGCGTCTGGGTATTCGCCCACAGTTCGATCTGGGCCAGCGTCTGGTTGGTGAACGATGCCGACATCACGAATGACGGGTGACCGGTGGCGTTGCCGAGGTTCACCAGACGCCCCTCGGACAGGACGATGATCTTGTTGCCGCCGGGGAATTCCACGTGGTGGACCTGAGGCTTGATTTCGTCCCACTTGAAATTCTTCAGGCCGGCGATCTGAATCTCGGAATCGAAGTGGCCGATGTTGCAGACGATGGCGTTGTTCTTCATCTCCCGCATGTGGTCGACGGTCAGAACGTCCTTGTTGCCGGTGGCCGTGACGAAGATGTCGGCATCGGCGACGACGTCTTCGACGGTCTTGACGTCATAGCCTTCCATGGCCGCCTGAAGGGCGCAGATCGGATCGATCTCGGTGACGATGACGCGGGCGCCGCCGCTGCGAAGTGAGGCGGCCGAACCCTTGCCGACATCGCCATAGCCCATGACCACCGCGACCTTGCCGGCCAGCATGACGTCGGTTCCACGGCGTATGGCGTCCACCAGGCTTTCGCGGCAACCGTACAGATTGTCGAACTTGGACTTGGTGACGCTGTCATTGACGTTGATGGCCGGGAACGGCAGATCGCCGCGTTCCGCCATCTGATACAGGCGGTGCACGCCGGTCGTGGTTTCTTCCGACACACCCTTGATGGCGTCGCGGATGGCCGAATAGAAGCCCGGCTTTTCGGCCAGATAACGCTTCATCACCGCAAAGAGGGCTTCTTCCTCTTCGTTCTGAGGATTGTCGAGCACGGTCGGATCCTTCTCCGCCTTCGGCCCCAGCACGCACAGCAGGGTGGCGTCGCCACCATCATCGAGGATCAGGTTCGGATAGCCGCCATCGGCCCATTCGAAGATCTTGTGGGCGTATTCCCAGTACTCGTAGAGCGTCTCGCCCTTGATGGCGAAGACCGGCGTGCCGTTGGCCGCGATGGCGGCGGCGGCGTGATCCTGGGTCGAGAAGATATTGCACGAGGCCCAGCGCACCTCGGCTCCGAGGGCCTCAAGCGTCTGGATCAGCACTGCCGTCTGGATGGTCATGTGCAGCGAGCCGGCGATCCGCGCGCCCTTCAAGGGCTGGGCCTTGCCGTACTCAGCCCGAAGCGCCATCAGGCCCGGCATTTCGGTCTCGGCGATGGCGATTTCCTTGTTGCCGAAATCGGCGAGCGTAATGTCCTTGACGATATAGTCGGTCACGGCGAGGCCTCCTGGGGCGCGAACTGTCTTGGGAAAATTTAACCGCGCCTATAGCGGCCTCCGTTTGCAGGGGCAACCATCATATAAGGATATCTTTATATGTGGGGGAGCCCGATAGCCGGGCCACGCAGGCTGCGCGGCCGCTATCTCCAAGACCGGGCCCGGGGATCAAACGCTGGCGGTTCGCAGTTTCGACCACGCTCACACAGCTGCCAAACAGCTGCGACGGAAATCGAACAGGTTCACCCCGGTCGACGTGTTCGAACAGACGGGGACGCAAATCCTGTCCGGTTGCCAGACCATAGGCCGTAATCAGGCGATCCGGCGCCGTCCCCTGACCGGACGGCAGACTGAGCATCAGGTCATCCAGTCGGTCCCCGGACATGGTCCAGAGCCGATCATCCAGCATCAGGGCCAGCAGCAGCCCGCGATGGTAGGGAACCCCGGCTATGGCCGGATCGCTGAAAAAGGCCCGCGCAATGGCAGAATTCTCTAACCGGAACGGCGCGCTGGCCTGGCGCACCAGCGCCTGATCCAGGGCGGCGATGAAAGCCTCCGGCTCGATCAGTCCCAGGACGAGTTCGAGGCGAAGCGCGTAGTAGTCCGTGAACCCTTCCGAGAACCAGAAATCCAGCACCTCGCCCGGGCCGGGTGTCAGGCCTCCAAAGTGGTCAGGCAGCCAAGCGTGTTGCTGTTCGTGGACAAGGATGTGTCCAAGGTCCTGCAGGGACTGATCCGGCGTCAGCCAGATGGCCAGGCCGTCGCCCAGCCCCAGGCCGGCCTGGCTGGTTTGCGGGACGACCCCCTCTCTTGGGGAAAGGGCCAGGAAATAGCCCGCAGCGGGCTCTCCCCAGAACCGTTCGGACGCCGCGACGACCCGAAGATAAAGGCTCGCCAACTCGGCATCCGAAAAGCGCCACGCCCCCCGTAGGGCGAGCATGACCGGTCCGCTGGGGCCTCGGCGCTCGACGATCCGAAGATCGCGCCCTCCGATCAGGACACTGTCGGCCAGGTCGTCGAACGAGATCGGCAATCCCACAACGGGGTCGAGATCGGAGGCCAACTGCCAATCTGTCGGAGCGAGGCCCCAGACGAAGCTCACGGGTCCGGCCTCGCGGTGGCGGACCTGGGCCATCACGGTGCGCCCGATCAGGGTGAAACCCTGTGGCTGGATCGACGGCAGATAGGGCCGCATGGGGGTTCCGGCCTGGCGGCTCAAGGCGCTCGACCCGATCCGGTAGGTCAGCCGGATCGGCGCACTCCGACCATGTCGCAGGCTCACGACAGCCCCCCGGCGACGAAGTCTGGCTCCCTCGACCCTCAGATCCCCGAGCTGCCGGTCCAGTCGCTGTGCCCCGGCCCAGCTTCGCGGCAGGTCGATCTCCGTGCGTCCGTCCGCATCGCCCCTGAAGGACAGGGTGACATCCACGCCGATGAGGGCACCCCGATCCGTGACGGGCTGAACCTGATAGGTGGTCGTCGGGGCCGGTTGAGCCAGGGTCGGCCATGCTGACAGGACAACAAGGCCTGCCAGCCAACCCAAGATTCTCACCATGGCCGCGCCTCCCGGCAGCCGCCCCCTGGTTCAGCCTGTCACAAGAGAGGACCCGGCGACAAGAGATTGTCCCGGCCCGGCCCAACAGGCTTGGCGGCCCCACGTCTGCGGCCTATGTGGCAATCATGCCCGAGCTTCCCGAGGTCGAGACTGTCCGCCGTGGCCTGGAACCGGTTCTTCTGGGAGCCCGGCTGGAGCGGGTTCGCCAGAACCGTCCGGATCTACGGTTCCCCTTTCCCGAGCGGTTTGGCGAGCGTCTGGAGGGGGCTGTGATCGAGCGCCTTGATCGCCGCGCCAAATATCTCCTGTTTCCGCTCTCAACCGGTGAGACCTGGGTGACGCATCTCGGCATGACCGGACGCTTCACGCTCGAGGGTGAAGAGATCGGGGCCTTTGAAGATGCGCCGCCGGTTGCCGGCAAGCACGAGCATGTGACCCTCTATGCCCGATCGGATAACCGGCTGACGCGGCTCGGCTTTGCGGACGCCCGCCGGTTCGGCTTCATGGGCCTGATCCCGACCGAGGACGTCGACGGCCACGACTGGTTTCGGAAACTGGGACCGGAACCGCTTTCCAATGCCTTCAGCGCCGACGATCTCAAACGCGGCTTCGCGGGCCGAAGGACGCCGGTGAAAATCGCCCTTCTGGATCAGGCTGTCGTGGCGGGTCTGGGCAATATCTATGTCTGCGAAGCTCTCTACCGCTCGCGGATATCGCCATTGCGGGCCGCCGGCTCGATTTCAGGCCGACGCCTGGAAACCCTGACCTCGGCTATTCGAGCTGTGCTGGTCGAGGCGGTTGAGGCAGGTGGCTCCACCTTGAAGGATTTCGCCAATGCCGAGGGCGGCCAGGGCTATTTCCAGCACCGGTTCGATGTCTATGGTCGCGAAGGAGAGGCCTGTCACACACCGGCATGCCCCGGTACGGTTCGACGCATCGTTCAGTCCGGCCGATCAACCTTCTATTGCCCGCGTTGTCAGACCTGATGTCGGCGCGGATCATCCTGTTTCGCGGCATGAACACGGGCGGCGTTCGGGCCCCGGTGACCGAGCAGCGGGCCATGGCGCTGGAGTTGGGTCTGAAGACCCCTCGAACCCTGCTGGCCTCCGGCAATCTGGTCGCCGACAGCGACCGCGACCCCTCAGATCTGGAAAAGGCCATCGAGGCCGAAACGGAGCGTCGCTTCGGCCGTCGCATCGAAACCATCGTGCGAACCCGCGATCAGTGGGCCCGGATGATGGCCGCAAACCCATTTGCGCAGGCGGCGCACACCGATCCCGCCCGTCTTCTGGTGATGGTGATGAAGGCGGGCATCCGACCGGGAGGCCTGGAGGCGGTTCGGGTCTTTGCCACGGAGGGTGAAGCGGTCGAAGCTGGTGCCGGTGAGCTCTGGTTCTGGCACCCCCATGGCATCGGGACCTCGAAAATGGCCGAAAAGGCCCAGCCACGGTTGCTGGGGGTCGGCACCGCGCGCAACTGGAACACGGTGTGCAAGCTCGCCGCCATGGTGGGTCTTGAACAGGAGCCGAAATGAGCAATCGAGAACTGCGCGCCTGGGGCGATCTGATCACGACGGTGTTGATCTGGGGGGTCTATTTCGTCCGCTTCAGCCAAGGCGTGGCTTCAGGGGATCTGGCGCGTCAGGGCTTCGTCTCCAGCCTGGGAGGGCACCTGGCGGTCGCGCTGATCCTGTCGATCGTCGCGGCCTTTGTCGTCAGCCTGCTCGTCAATCTGGTGCGTCGAGACACGCCCACGCGAAGTCAGGCGGATCGTGAAGCCTGGGCCGGCTTGCGGGCCACGCGGCTGGCGCATGGGGCCATCATCACCCTGTTGATGATCCTGACGGCGTTGGCTCTGGCGCTGGGGGCCTTTGCCGGTCCGGCTCTGGCTGACCAGATCGATGGCTGGCTGGGACGCAGCGTAACCAACGGTCTGATCCTGTTCGCCCATGCTGGCCTGGCGATCCTGATCCTGGCGGAGCTGATCCACTATGGCGCGCTGATCGTGCTGCTGCGGCGAGACAGGCGCTAGTCGCGGTCGCGAGGATCTCGGGGCAACAGATTGAGGATCAGGTCTTCATCTTCGAACCGGACCCGAACCGGCCAGGATTCGACACGCCGCCGCCATTCGGGGGGCAGGCGCACCCAGTCCTTCTCGGTGGTGATGAGCCCCGCACCCAGCGCCTCAGCCTGGCGGGCAAGAGCCGACAGCTCGCGGTCCGTATAGGCACCGTGGTCAGCGAAACCCTGGAAGGCCCTTAGATCAACGCCGGCGGCTCGCAGACTCTGTTCGACCCGCCAGGGCTTGGCAATTCCGGCAAAGCCGACCTTGGGACCAGCCGACGGTGACCGGAGCGGTTCGAGGCGAGCCACCCGGACGGGAAGGTCGCCGAACACGGCCAGGAGCTCTGGATCTGGTGTTGCCAGATCGGTCGGCAACATCACAACCACGGAATCGGTCCGTGCCAGACCCGTTTCCAGCGGCTCTCGCATGGGGCCGGCGGGGACCACACGACCATCACCGAAGGGCCAGTCGCCGTTTCTGGTTTCCCCATCGACCACGATGACCGAGCGCGTCTTCTTGACGGACGGATTCTGATGGCCGTCGTCCAGCACAAGGACCTGCGCTCCGGCTTCAACCGCAGCGCGGGCTCCAGCGGCCCGGTCACGTGAGATCCAGACCGGGTGATCCTGGGCGAGCATCAAGGGCTCGTCGCCGACCTCGTCAGCGGTATGTTGATCAGGATCGACCAGAATCGGGCCGGTCAGCCGGCCTCCGTGCCCCCGCGAAACCGCATGGGCGTCGACGCCGTTGCGGGCCAGCATGTGCAGCACCTCGCGCACAACCGGGGTCTTGCCGGAGCCGCCAACGGTGAGATTCCCGATCGAAATGACGGGGACGCCGGGGTCGTATCCCGGGTTGCCGGAGATCCGCCGGGCCGTCTGATCGGCGAACAAGGCAGCCAGGGGCTGAAGAAGGACGGCCAGCACCCCACCGCCATCTCGACGATACCACCAGCGCGGGGTCTTGAGCTTCATTGAGGAATCAGGGGGCTGAGGTGGTGCCAGAGCCTATCCAGCACATCCGTCTGGCCGGTCGCAAATCGTCTGGCCCGCTGCCCCATGTCCGCGACCTGGTCGGGGTTGGTGTTCAGGCGGGTCAGGACCGGGCCGAGGTCATCGGCGGCGACCATCTCGACCGCCTGATCGGCCTGGAGGCTTTCAAAGACGCTCGCCCAGTTGCTGACCGCCGGCCCGGACACGACAGCCTTGCCGGACCGCGCCGGCTCCAGCGGGTTGTGGCCCCCCACGCCTTGCGCCCAGCCGCCGCCGAGCAGGACGAGATCCGCCAGTTCAAAGAAAAGCCCCAGCTCACCGAGGGTATCGGCCAGATAGACGTCGGTATTGCGCTGGACGGTGTCGCCGCGAGACCGGCGTGCGACGGCGCGCCCCGCCAGGATCAGTTCGGCCTCGATCTGGTCAGCCCGCGCGGGGTGGCGCGGAGCGATGAGGTGCAGCGGCCTGTCCGCCAGACCGGCGACGGCGTTGTCGGTCAGGCGTTCTTCGCCGGGATGGGTGCTGGCCGAGACAATCACGAGCCGCTCTGAAAGGGCCCTGCGAAGGGTGGTCAGGGCAGCCGGGTCGTAGCCGAGTGGAGCCCCGACCAGCTTGAGATTGGCCAGACCGGTGACGGAGGCCCCCAGCTCCGACAACCGGCGGGCCGAGGCTTCATCCTGGGGGAAGACCAGATCAAAGCCGGCCAGGATTCTGCGCGCGGCCCCGCGAAGGCGCCGCCATCCATCTGCGGTCTTTTCGGTGAAACGGGCGCTGACCAGGGCCAGCCCCCCACCGTGCGCCTTGGTCTCGGTCAGGAGATTGGGCCAAAGGTCGCCCTCCAGCAGGATGAGGACATCCGGTCGCCAGTGGTCAAGAAAACGACGGACGGCGCCTGGCGTATCGACGGGCGCGTACTGATGCACGGCAAAGGTCGGCAGGCGCGATCCCAGAAGCTCGGCGGAGGTCGTTGTCCCGGACGTCACAAGGACGTGCAGATCGGGTCTTTCGCGGCCCAGCCGCTCGATCAGGGGCAGGGCCGACAGGGTTTCACCGACACTGGCCCCATGTAGCCACACGAGGGGCCCCTCGGGTCGATCAACGGTTGCATGACCCAGGCGCTCCTTGAGGCGCTCAGGGTCTTCCTTGCCCCGCGCGGCCCGACGGCGCAGCAGCCAGGGCACCAACGGCTCCAGCAGGGTCGTTGTGCCGCGATACAGGCTGAACGCCACGCTCACAGGCGAGCCTCCGCCTGGCGTGTGACGTCTGACAGCCTTGCCGCCCATTCGGTTCTGAGCCTGGTCACATCGGCATCGCGGGCGACGCGGATGGGGTCCGCCCAGACAATCGCGCCGCGCCCAAACGGCAAGGGGACCTTGCCCCGATCCCAGGTATCCAGCGTCAGGGCCGGTGCACTGGCCAGGCCAACCAGCAGGACAGGAGCGCCAGAGGCCCGGGCCAGCATGACCGCGCCTTCAGCCATGGTTTCGACGGGGCCACGCGGCCCGTCCGGGGTTATCGCCAGTGCGCCGCCGGCGCGCAGCCAGCGCAGACCCTGGCGATAGGCCTCGGCACCGCCCTTGGCCTTGTCCGGGGCGCTTTTCTTGGACGAAGAGCCCCGGATGGCCGGGAACCCGAGGCGGTCTACGGCCTGGGCGATGAACTCGCCATCCGGCGACAAGGACACCATGGCCCTTGCCTCCTGGGCCCGGTCGAGGTCCCAGCACGCCGGCGACAGCGAAATGCGAGAATGCCAGAAACAGATGATGACGCCGCCGCCCGCTTGCCAGAGCGCGTCGACCGGGGCCTGATTGTCGCGCTGCCAGCGTGTCGTTGACAAACACAGCCCAAGCCAGCCGGAATACAGCCACGCCAGGGTTCCCTGGACCCAGGGATGCCGGAGCGGTCTCATGCCACAGGCCCTTCCAGGGACTGGCTCCGGGCGAGGCGGGCGTAGAGGCCGCCCGTCTTGATGAGCGCGGTGTGCGTTCCGGTCTCCACGACCCGTCCGGCCTCGATCACATAGATCCGGTCCGCCGACTTCACCGTCGAGAGCCGGTGCGCGATCATCACCGTCGCACGGCCCTTCATCAGCCGTTCCAGGGCTGCCTGAACCTGGGCTTCGCTTTCGGTGTCGAGCGCCGAGGTGGCCTCATCCAGTAACAGGATCGGCGCGTTCTTGAGAAAGGCCCGGGCGATGGCGACCCGCTGGCGCTGGCCACCGGATAGACGTCCGCCCGCCTCACCCACCCGGGTCTGATACCCTTGAGGCAGGGCGGTGATGAAATCATGCGCGGCAGCATCGCGGGCCGCGGCCTCAATTTCCTGCTGCGTCGCGCCGGGCCGGGCATAGGCAATGTTGGCGGCAATCGTATCGTCGAACAGGAAGGGTTCCTGGGTGACCAGGCCAATGTGATCGCGAAGCGAGGCGAGGGTCAGGTCGCGTACATCCTCGCCATTGACCGTCACCTGACCGGTGACGGCGTCATAGAAGCGCGGAATCAGGCTGAGGATCGTTGACTTTCCACCTCCTGAAGGACCGACTAGGGCGACGCTTTCTCCGGCCTGTACGGTCAGGCTGACCGTGTCGAGGACAGGCTCTCCAGGTCCATAGGCGAAGGACACCTCGGCAAGCGCGACCTCGCAGGGGCCGTCGGCAAGGGCCTCGGCCCCGGAGCGGTCAGTGATCGTCGGCTGAACATCGAGGGCCGCGAACAGCCGCGCGGCTGCCGTGAGACCCTCACTCATCACCGTCTGGAGGTTGGCGAGCTGGCGCAGGGACTGGGACACGATCAGAAGTGAGGCGATGAAAGCGGTAAACTGTCCGACCGTCAGCCCGCCGTTCGACGCTCGCCAGCCCGCATAGGCCAGCACGGCGGCGACCACGATCATGGTCAGGCTCTCGGTGACCGGGGCCGCCGCGGCCCGAGCATTGGCCCCCTTGATCACATGGGTCTGGCGCCGGGCGACAACGGCGGCGACACGCGCCTGTTCGTCATCTTCGCGGCCGTCAATCTGGACGACCCTCACCCCATCGAGATTTTCCATCACGGCGGTCGAGAGGGCGGACGTTTCTTCCATGGCGCCCTGGGCGGCCTTGCGGGTCCGCTTGGCGAACCGTCGCAACACCACGCCGGCGATGGGGGCTGCGACAATCACGATGCTGGCGAGCAGGGGGTCCAGGAAGACCAGATAGACCAACAGGGCAACGACGATCAGCCCGTGCTGGACATAGTTGACCACGCCTTGCGTAAAGGCCTCGCGGATCAGATTGGCGTCGAACAGGACCGAGGCGACATAGGCCCCGGAGTGCTGGGACCGGAGCTGGGCGAGGTCCGACCGGATCATTCGCCCGAAAAGCTGAACCTGGACATCTCCGACGATCCCGTGCCCGATCCGGTTGACCAGCAAGGCCGAGATGACCTGAAAGACCCCGCGAGCCACAGCCAGCCCTGCAATGGTCAAGGGGATGAGGACCATGGCGCGCCGATCATGGTCGACCAGAAGATGCTGAACCGCCGGGTCGAGCTCGGCGGCCAGGCGGGCGGTCAATCCGGCGGCGACGGCGGCGGACAGCAGGGCGAGGGCCAGCACGCCCCAGCGGGGTTTCAGATAGTCCCGCCAGATGCGGGACAACATCGTCCGTCTGGGCATTTCCTCGGGCGAAGAGCTCATGGTCTTCCGGTCGGTCCTTGCAGCGCCTAAGTCAAGCGCGCTTCAAATGTGGGGCGCTTCAAGCTAGTCAGCCACCCATGCCGGGATATGATCTTTCGACCTTCTGGGGGCGTGCCCGCGCCTATTGGGACTTCTGGTGGGGGGACCACGCCTTTCTGAGGCTTGGGTTTTCCAATGCCCACTGGATTGGACCGGACATGATCCGCACCAACCACCCGTGGCCGTTTCAGCTGGCCTGGTGGAAGAAACGCGGCCTCAAGACCGTCATCAATCTGCGCGGCGGGCCGCAAAGCGCCCATTACCAGCTCGAAAAAGACGCGGTGGAACGTCTCGGCATGGCCTGGGTCGATGCCCCGATGGGCTCTCGCGAGGTTCCGAGCCGCGAGCGGGTGCTGCACGCCAAGGAAATCTTTGAAACGATTGAATATCCGGCCCTCATGCATTGCAAGTCGGGGGCCGACCGGGCCGGGATCATGGCGGTGCTCTACCGGCATTTCCATCTGGGCGAGCCGATTCGGGACGCTGTGCGCGAACTGGGTTTGCGCACGCTCCACGTCAAACAGGGCAAGACCGGCGTTCTGGACTATGTTTTCGAGGTCTATCTCAATGACGTCGAGCCGCGTGGGATCAGTTTCATCGACTGGGTGATGTCGGATGAATACGACCCCGTCGCCATCAAGGCGGAGTTCCAGGCCGGTTGGTGGGCGACCCTGCTGACCGACAAACTGCTGCGGCGCGAATAGTCAGTCGCCCGACGGACGGTCCCAGGGGCCGCGGGGGCGGTTCGGATCGTCAGGCCGGGGCGGCAAAGGCTGCGGTCCTTTGGGCGATTTGCGGTCGCCCTGCTGGAATCGCTGCCAGGCGCGCGCGCCGCGAAGCGCCCGAAAACAGATGACCAAAGCCAAAAGCGACCCGACAAGGGCCGCAATTCCCTCAGGCCCGAGGGCGTTCAATCGGCGTCTCCGCGCGGGTCGATCAGTCGATGCGCGTGCAGGATGAAATACCGCATATGGGCGTTGTCGACGGTGGCTTGCGCCCGCGCCTTCCAGGCCTTGCGGGCCTCGGCATAGTTCGGGAAGGCCCCTACGAACTCGATCTGCGACAGGTCCCGGAAGGTCGGCTCGCCCAGATGGCGCAGTTCACCCCCGATCACAATGTGAAGCAGCTGGTCGTCGTCGGCGTGGTCGTGGTCGTGATGGCTCATGGCATTCCGTCGTTTGGATCGGTCAGGGCAATAGGCCCACATTGGTCAAGGATCAACGGGTACAGGCCCGGCGTGGCACAGATGAGGCTCGCCTGTTGGGGAACCGGTCGATTGAAATGAAGCGGTCGACCTGCGTGGTCCGAGACAAGGGCTCCGCCCTCTGTCGCAATCAACGAGCCGGCCACGACGTCCCAGTCCCATTTCGGCCCCAACGAGATGGCCGCGTCAAACACGCCCGCTCCGACCAGGGCCAGGCGATAGGCGATCGAGTTTCTCCGTTCCAGCCGCAGCTCGGGCCAGGGGTGCCGCCAGATCGGCCGGGCCACAAGGGCGGGATCGGCCAGAATGGCCGCACCGGCCAGGTGTTCGGTACCCGAGGTCTGGATCGCCTCGCCGTTCAGCCAAGCCCCTTGTCCCCGGATCGCCGTATAGGTTTCGTCGAGATCGGGTGCGTGGACCACGGCGGCCACCGGCTCTCCGTGTTCCACCACGGCCAGCGCGACCGTCCACCAGGGCAGGCCCTTGATGTAGGCCACCGTCCCATCGACAGGATCGACGACAAAGATGCGCGATCTGGCCAGACGCGCCGGATCATCCGCCGTCTCTTCAGAAAGCCACCCGTAGTCAGGCTGGGCCTGGCGGAGTCGCTCGGTCAGGAAGGCATTGACGGCCAGGTCGCCGTCGGTAACGGGCGAGCCGCCGGCCTTGGACTGAACTTCCAGACCGCCCTGGCGTCGCGCGCGCGCGATCTGGCCCGCCTCGATGGCCGCCTCGACCATCAGCTTGAGGTCGTCGGTCATGCGCCGGCGATGGCCACCGCGTCGATCAACAGGGACGGGCTGTTGTTGGACGAGCGCAGCTCCAGATCCGACCCGGGGACGAGGCGTTTATAGAGGGCCAGCAAATTTCCGGCGATCGTCACCTCATTCACCGCATGGACGATCTGGCCGTTCTCGAACCACTGGCCGCTGATGCCGGCAGACCAGTCGCCGGTATTGGGGTTGAGTGAGGGGCCGAACATCGAGGTCACCAACAGGCCCGATCCAGCATCACCCATGAGCTCCGCCAGACCGCGTGATCCCGGTTCAATGTTGAGGTTGTGCCCCGAAACACCGGCCGGCCCGGCCAGTCCGCGCGAGGCATGACCCGTCGTTTCGAGGCCAAGTTGGGCCGCGGAAGACGTATTCAGAAGCCAGCTGGTCAGGACGCCCCGGTCCACCAGCGAGCGTCGCGTCACCGCGACGCCCTCGTCGTCGAAGGGGGTTGAGCCCAAGGCACGCAGACGCAGGGGATCGTCGACGAGAGAGATGGCATCGGACATCACCTGATCCCCCATCCGATCCTTGAGGAACGACACACCGCGCGCGACGGCGGGTCCGGCGATGGCACCGATCAGGGGTCCGATCAGCTGGGTCGCGATCCTGTTCTCAAGGATGACCGGGGCGGTCCGGCTCGACAGCTTGCGGGCGCCGAGTTGGGCAACGGCCCGGTGCCCGGCCTCTGTGCCGACAGCGCCAGGCGAAACCAGGTCGCTCAAATGGCGCGTGGAGCGGCCTTCGCCGCCAATCTCCATGACCCCGTCCCGCTCGGCGATGACGCCTGCCGCCAGAGAGAAGGCCGATCCTTGATGACGGCCCTCGAAGCCGTGCGACGTCACAAGGCCCCAGTCTCCGGTCGTAATACCGGCCTGCCCGCCGTCAGACTTGGTGACGCCGGGAACGGCCCGGGCGGCGTCTTCAGCCTCGCGGGCGCGAGCCTCAAGGGCCTCTGCACCCAGGTCGGTCGGGTCAAACAGATCCAGATCGGGCCGCTCGGTCCCGGCCAGGCGGTCCTGGGGGGCCAGGGAGGCAAACGGGTCCTCCGGGGCCAGCCGTGCCATGGCCACGGCGCGCTCGACCAGCCGGGCACGGGTGGGTTCCGACAGGTCCGAGGCCGAGACGACGGCCTGTTTGCGGCCAATGAAGACGCGCAGACCCAGATCTCTGGATTCCTCACGCTCGACCTCTTCCAGGTCGCCGAGCCTGACAGCGACCGACAGGGCGCTGCGGCGGGCCAGAACAGCCTCGGCGGCATCGGCACCGGAGGCAAGCGCACGCGCAACCACATCATGGGCGGCATCGAGGGAGAAGGGCGTTTCGGTCATGGGGGGCATATGGCGGACCGGACGCCGGACTGCAAACCCGCCCTGGGTCAGCCGGGCGGAAGCAGGCGCGACTCGGCTTCGCGCAGAAGCAGCTCTCGACCGTCGGTGCGGGTTTCGGTGACCCACTGCTGCAACCGTCCGCACCGCTCGGCCGGGGGCCGACCCCTTCGCGTCGTGGTGTGACGGCTCAGCGCGGACATATAGCCGACCACCCCTTCGAAGGGGTTCTGCCGGCCCCGGCTGGCGGCGCTCATGGCGGCCAGTTCCATGGCTCCGACGAGAGCCGCTTCGCTCACGGCCCCGGCATCAATCTGACAGGCGTAGGAATCGGCGATGGCGCGTCCCCACCGTTCCTCGGCCAGGACCATGTCATCGCGGGTCGGCCGCCCGGCCAGTTGCATGGCCACGGCCCCGGATTCGGCAGCGCGGGCATAGTGGACGTTGGGATATTCGCCCCCCGTGGTCGCGCAGGCGGTGAGACTGGCGCTGGCGGCCAGCGCGAGAGCGGCGCGACGCATCATGGTGGTGTCTCCAGGGCCCCTTGCTGAGGCCATAGATCAACGTCTGACTTTGGCGATTTGTTGACCTAGAGCACGATGGTTTTTGTTGGAACCGCAGGGCGGTGCCAACAAAAAGCTGAATCATGCTCGCGCTTTCTCCTGGAGCCTGATTTACGCCCGAGATGAAATCGCGAAGCGATTCCATCTCAACCGATCAGGCTCTAGATCAGCGCCAGCGACGACAGGATCAACAGGACCGCCGCCGCGATCAACGCCAACCAGGTCAGAACCATGCCGAGCGCGCGCGCCGCGTTCGGGGCTGGGCGGGTCATTCCGAAGGGATGGATCAGCCGCCCAACCAGCAGGCCGCCGCCAATCAGATGGATCCACAGCACCGGCGTCTGAACCAGTGCCAGCAGGATCAGGGCCGCCATCCCTGCCGGCACATATTCTGCCGCATTGGCGAAGGTGCGGCTCAGCACCAGCATCTGGTCATTGCCGCCATCGCCCAGAGAGACACGATTGCGTTGTCGTCCGAGGACCACCCGCAACGACAAGACAACCATCAACAGGATCAGCAGTCCGACCCACAAACAGGCAGCCAGAAGCGGCGGCATCATAGCCATCAGTTTTCCCTCGCGATTGGATAGAGACGGTAACGCTGATCATAGAAGGGCGTCCGTTCATAGAACCAGGCCAGACGGGCATCGCCGTCAGCGGCGAAGGCCGGGTCGGACGCCAGCCGCGCCTCGAACGCGGCGCGCAGCGCCGGATCGGACGCCAGCATCTGTTCGGCCAGCGGCGCGATGGCGTAGGCCTCGATATATTCCACCCGGTTGAAGATCTCGGGGAAGAAGCCCCAGGCAAAGAAGCTCTCGGAGGACTGCGGTTCCAGCAACAGGACCACGATATCGCCCATCGGCTGATCGGTCGGCACGCGCACCGAACCGGTCGGGAAGGTCCAGGCGCGCGCCTCGACGACCGGCTGGCCCGCCGTCATCGGCACATGGCCTTCATTCGGATTGGCGGCAAAGGTGGCATCGGGCAGGGTCAGCATCTGAACCTCGACCGTTCGTGGCGCGTCCAGGGTTTCCATCTGCACATTGTGCAGCCGCAGTCGCGCGATGATGTCGGTGCGATAGGACGGCACCCAATAGGCCAGCGGGCGCTGCAACGTCAGGGTCGAGCGCGAGCCATAGAAGGGAAGGGGCCATACCTCGGGATCCGGCTCTCCTAACCAGCGGATTTCGGTGCGGCCGGACGCCGGGCTCTCATAGGTCTCGTAGCGGATGCCCAGAAACTGGCGCGTGCCGATCGGCTCATCGGCGGGGGCGAAATTGGCCGGAATCTCGCTGGGTCGAAGCGCGTCATCCTCCCGCCAGGCGGCGCGCAGTTCATGGCCGCGATCTGCCAGCAACCGCATGGCGGCTTCCAGAAACACATAGGTTCCCAGCACCCGCTGTTCGTGGGGTTTCAGGCTGTGGTTCTCGATCAGGATGGTCGGAATATGCGCCGCCGACCCCCAGCCGTTGGAGAACCGCTCACCCAGACCGCCGTCATAAAGCCCGGCCCGCGGATTGCGATCGTCGATGGCAAAGACCAGCTCGCCCGGGATATGTCCGCGCTCCGACAGGGCGCTGTCAACGAAGGGACGGAAAGCAGAATCCAGCCATTCAGCGGTCGCCGGGTTGCGGCTGTAGATGCCGTCCTCGCCGTTGTAGCCGTAGGTGACATCGTACTGGTAGTCGATGCCGTCGGTGACGTGGATGTCGACATAGAGGTCGGGCCGATAGCGATGGATGAAACCCATCAGGGCCTGCATCTCGGGCTGGTCCAGCTTCATGAAGTCGCGATTGAGGTTCTGGTTGGTGGCCGTGTTGCGCCACCCCTGGATTCGCGGCCCGCGCTGGTTGGGCCGCGAATAGGCCCCCGACCGCTCGTGCCCGTCCACCGACAGCACCGGGATCAGGATCAGATTGACCCGATCCAGCAGATCGTCTCGGCCATAGAAGGCAATGTCACGCAGTAGCATCATGCCGGCGTCCTTGCCGTCGATCTCGCCCGGATGGATACCGGCCTGGGCCAGAAGGACCGGCTTGGACGGGTCGAACTCGGCTCCGTCGCGCGAGGCGATGACGGCATAGATGGGTCGCCCTTCTGGCGAGACGCCGAACTCTTCGATGCGGATCAGGTCACTGGCGGCGTCCAGCCGGTCGAACCAGGCGCGGGTCTCGGCATAGTCCGGTGAGAAATCATGCTCGGGATCGGCTTCAAAGGCCGTGACCCACGGATCATCCGCCGACCGGATCAGGTCGCGGCTGGCCCCGTCCCATTCCGGCGCGGGCGGCAGAAAGGCGCGGTCCCACGGTTGGGCATTGGCGGTGTGGTCCTGGGACATGGCGGGGCTCGCTATCAACAGCGCCGAGGCGGCAAGGCAAGAGATGAATCGCATGGTCCGTCTTCATTCCCCTGTCCGGCCCCAGTGGCAAGCTCTGAGGCGGTTCAGGGTGTCCCCGTGTTCGGCGTCCCGGTGACCACGACCTCTCCCGCTTCGTCGACGACCCGCGCCGGACTGGCCGCCGAGAGAACCGCCAGAACGACATAGATGAGGATGTGAAGACCAATCGTCGTGGCGATCAGCCAGGCGCGCCGCGTAAACGCTGCCGGCAGGACCAGCACCAGATAGAGGCTGAGGGTGAGGCCGTAGCTCGCCATCAGGGCCATGCCGTTGGTCCGGTCGAGATTGGCCGCAAACGCGGCCGCCGCCCCCGCCAGATTGGCGGCGATCAGCAGCAGGAGAATGGCCCGACGATTGGCCCAGAAATGGTCGTCCAGCGAGGTCGCCTCGTCCGTCTCGTCGGGAAACACCAGCGACGCGGCGATGAAATAGATCAGGGCGATGGTCAGGCCGGCGACCAGCAGGCCATAGCTGTAGGGCAGATGGCGGAAATTGACCCAGGCCAGGTCCCAGAAGGTAGCGATGTCCAGCAGGACAAACACTGCCAGCAGCGGCGTCAGCCAGCCGACCTTGACCGTCTTTCGATGCTTGAACGCCCGCGCCACACCGATGGCGATGATCGCGACCGACATGCCCAGAACGAAGCCGTAGAAGGAGAAAAAGAACTCAAACGGCGTCATGTCAGCCTCCTGTCACAGGCGACCAGCCGCCCTGTGAGAACAGCTGGACCGCGCTCTCCCCGACCGCATAGACCGTATAGGCAAGAACGAGAATGAGCGCGCCGACCGCCACCTTGCGCCAGGGAGCGAAGGCCGCCGCGGCCGTGCTGACGATGAAGACCGTCATGCCGATGAGAAAGCGCGGACTGGACGCCAGCGGCGCATAACCCTCGCTGGTGGCGATCAGCCAGGTGATCAGGCCGCCGTTGATCAGATTGGCGATCAGCACACAGGCCAGAACCAGCCGCCTCTGGGCCCAGAAATGCTGGTCCAGATCGACCCTGTCCTCGACGCCTTCGGCGACCAGGCGCGGGAAGGTGGCGCTGGCGGCGATGTAAAAGGTTGTGGCGGTGATCAGGCCCAGGATCAGCAGGGCGTGGTTGTAGGGCGCCGGCCGATAGAGCGCCCAGGCGGTGGTCCAGAAGGTCGCCACATCCAGCACCACAAAGGTCGCCAGCAACGGCGTCAGCCAGCCGAACCGCACCCGATGCCGCTCATGCAACAATCGCGACAGCCCGCCAACCAGCTCGGCCACCGACAGGCCGAGCAGCAGGCCGTAGAAGCTGAAGAAGAACTCGAAGGCGTTCATTTCCAGATCGGCGTTCCGTCACCGGGCAGGCCGAGGCGGTCCCACATCTCCGAGACCCGCTCCACCACCGCCTCATCCATGCGGATTTCCTCGCCCCATTCTCTTTTCGTTTCGGGCGGCCATTTGTCGGTGGCGTCCAGGCCGATCTTGGAGCCGAGGCCGCTCTCGGGCGAGGCGAAATCCAGATAGTCGATGGGGGTGTTCTCAATCACCGTGATGTCGCGCGCCGGGTCCATCTTGGTCGAGATGGCCCACATCACATCCTTCCAGTCGCGGGCGTTGACGGTGTGGTCCACGACGACGATCCACTTGGTGTACATGAACTGGCGCAG
>CAZYFY010000033.1:2085-22132 GCA_964647275.1 uncultured Brevundimonas sp. | reverse complement strand
CGCGGATATTGACGCCCATCTGCTCCATCATCGCCTCGAGGCTCTGGCGGGTCATGGGCGAGTTCCTCAGGGAATCTCCCGTTCCGTTCAGGCCGACGACCAGGCCGTAACCGATCAGCTGGTTGGCGCGAACACCTTCAATCGAAACAATGTCCTTGATCCGCGACTGGGCGGCAGCCGAGCCGAAGCTCATGGCCGTGGCGGCCAGGGCGAGGAGGACAAGGCGAACGATCTGGGTCATGGAGGATGGGCCCGTTAAGCATAAGTCGTGCTTGAGGCTTGCGAGGATTGTGCCAGCCTGAACGGACTGTTTCCTGTGTAAAATCAATAATCCCATTGGTTAACGATGGGGGATTCGCGCCGGGCGGCAGAAACTGCCCAGCCGTTAAGTCTTCCGTCATCGCTGGCGACCAATCTGGCCGGATGAAGGTCACCGGTTCAGGCCCCGTCGCCAGTCAGTCCCCGCGTCGTGCCGCCAGTGCCTCCGGCGGCTTCTCCGTGTCGTCTGGTCCCAGCCAGGCGAAGGCGGCAGCCCCGACGGCGGCAACGACCGGCATCGCCTCGGTCGCTGCACTTCTGGCTCTGCAGGAAGAAGATGGCCCCGCAGAGCGCCGGCGGCGTGCCCTCAAACGGGGGGGCGGATTGCTCGACCGGCTAGAGGCGGTGAAGGTTGCCATGCTCGGCGACGGCGATGGGTCCGCAGCCTTGCAATCCCTGGCCCGCATGGCGGCAGAGCAGCGCCAGAGTGACCCTGATCCCGGCCTTCAGGATGTGCTGGATCACATCGAAACGCGCGCTGCCGTCGAACTGGCCAAGGCCCGGGTCCGCCGCGCGGCCTGACGCCCAAACGACACACCTCAGGGCTGTGAGAGAGCCGTCAGGTTCGATCACATTGAACCGACTCATACGCGCGCCTATAGGTCGCCTCCTCTCAGGGAGGCGCTTGGGCGTGAGGGGTTGAATGTCGGCGTTGAAGTCAGTGACACCCGAAGACGAGTACCGGCCGTCCGTGGACGAGCCGTTCATGAACGAGCGGCAGCTCGACTATTTCCGCAAGAAACTGCTGGCCTGGAAGGATGACATTCTGCGTGAATCACGCGGAACCGTTGTCCAGCTTCAGGCTGAGACGTCCAACCACCCGGATCTGGTGGATCGCGCCTCGTCGGAATCCGACCGTGCGTTGGAGCTTCGCACCCGCGACCGCCAGCGCAAGCTGATCTCCAAGATCGATGAGGCCCTGCGCCGGATCGAGGACGGCTCCTACGGCTATTGTGAGGAGACGGGTGAGCCGATCAGCCTGGCCCGCCTCGATGCCCGCCCGACCGCGACCCTCAGCCTCGAGGCCCAGGAGCGCCACGAACGCCGCGAGCGCGTCCACCGGGACGACTAAGCCATTGCCGATGCGGATCGTCATCGGCGCGCTGCTGAGCCTGTTCGTCCTTGTCGGCATGACTGGCATGGCTCAGGCCCAAGCGCCGACGGAGGCGACTGTTGACTACCCCGCCGCCCTGCGTGGCGAGGCCTTTCGGCTGGAGTCGTCCATGCTCGGCCGCGGCTTTGACATCTATGTCCGCCTGCCGCCGGACTATGATCCGAACGGCCTGTCCTATCCGGTGGTCTATCTGCTGGATGGCGACAGCCTGTTTCCGATCCTGGCGGCCAATCACCTGTTTCTTCATTACGATGACGGCCTTCCCGAGGCCGTGATTGTCGGCATCGCCTATGGCGGGTTCGATCCGTCTGTGAACCGTCGCAACATCGACTTTCAGTCGCCGGATGTAGGAGTTCCCGAGGCGGAAGCCGGTGCGGAAGCTTTCCATACCTTCCTGACCGATGAGCTGCTGCCCCTCATCGAAGGCCGCTTTCACGTCGATCCGGAGCAACGGGTTCTGTTCGGCCAGTCACGCGGCGGCAATTTGGTTCTCTGGTCTGCTGTGCACCGCCCCGATGTCTTCTGGGGCCGGATCGCCAGCAATCCGTCGTTGACGCCCGGCATGGGGTCCATCTTGTCCGGGGCGGCCACAAGCGAGCGCGACGATCTCATGGTGGTCGTCACCAGTGGCGAGCGGGATCGTCCGGACCTCCCGGGTGAGGCCTCCCAATGGGTCGAGACATGGCGCAACACCGACGTCGAGCAGCGGCCTTTCAATACCTGGCTGTTTCGTGTCCCCGGCGGAACCCACGCCGCCAATGCACCCGACGCCTACCGCATCGGCATGAACTGGCTGTTTCAGCCGCCCCAGCCTTGACTTGGCGGGCCGGGAGCGCGACCTAGCGCCCCTTACGTTTTCAAGGTTTCTCGCACCATGACCGTCAAGGTCCGTTTCGCGCCGTCCCCGACCGGTCGGCTTCATGTCGGCAATGTTCGCACTGCCCTGGTCAACTGGCTGTTCGCGCGCAAGCACGGGGGCGTCTTTGTCCTGCGCATCGACGACACCGATCTGGAGCGATCCACGGCCGAAAACGAACAGGCCATCGAGACGGACCTGACCTGGCTCGGCCTGCCCTGGGGCGAGCGGCACAATCAGTCCAAACGCTTCGACAGCTATGAACGCGCCGCGGCGACCTTGAAGGCCGCCGGTCGCCTCTATCCCTGCTACGAAACCCAGGAAGAGCTGGATCGTCGTCGCAAGGTCCAGCTCTCGCGCGGCCAGCCGCCGATCTACGACCGCGCCGCCCTGGACCTGACGGAGGAAGACAAGGCCAAGCTCGAGGCCGAGGGGCGCAAACCCCACTGGCGCTTCAAGCTGGAAGGTAAGCGCGTCGTCTGGGAAGATCTGGTGCGCGGCCATTGCGAGGTCGACACGGCGTCACTGTCCGACCCGGTGCTGATCCGCGAGGACGGGCTGTTCCTCTACACCCTGCCGTCGGTGGTCGATGACATCGAAATGGCGATCACCCACGTCGTGCGCGGTGAAGACCATGTGACCAACTCCGGGGCCCAGATCGAGATCTTCGAGGCCCTGGGGGCCACGCCGCCGACCTTTGCCCATATGTCCCTGTTGATCGGGGCAGACGGGCAGGCCCTGTCCAAGCGGCTGGGTTCCCTTTCGGTCGGTCAGATGCGCGACGAGGGCTATGAGCCCATCGCCATTGCCAGCCATCTGGGCCGCATCGGCACCTCTGATCCGGTCGAACTGGTCGGGTCCCTGGAAGAGCTGGCGCAGGGCTTCGCCTTTGAAAAGCTGGGGCGTGCGCCGGCCCGCTACGACACCGCCGATCTGGACCGCCTGAATGCCCAGGCGGTTCACGCCCTGGACTATGCGGCGGCACAGCCGCGTCTGGCCGCCTTGGGTGCGTACCTTGGGGAGGCGTTCTGGCTGGCGGTGCGCGAGAATCTGAACCGCTTTGACGACGCCAAGGGCTGGGCCGAAACCCTGACCGGTGCGGTCGAGGGGCCGCGTCTGGACGAAGCCTTCAAGGCGGCGGCCATCGTTGCCTTCGAAGAGGTCGTGCCCGCTGGTTCAGAGCCGGACGTCCAGAGCTGGTCCGCCTTTACCAATGCTGTGAAGGAGGCCACGGGGGCCAAGGGCGGGGCCCTGTTCAAGCCCCTGCGCCAGGCCCTGACGGGCCGGGACGCCGGTCCCGACATGGCGGCATTGCTGCCACTGATCGGTCGGGACCGGATCCTGGAGCGCCTTCGCGGCGGTTAGGCCGCGGCGTTGCAGGTGGCGATCTGCTCGGCGCTCAGCGCCTGACCGCGCCAGGAAAAGGCCGAGACGGCACCCAGTTGGGCTACAACCCGGCGGCACGCGCGGCTGGCCGGCTGCTCGGAACCACGACCCGTGCCGACGCAGGCCCCGGCGGTGTCACAGCGCCAGCTAACGCCATCGACGATGACCGGCGACGTCGGGGCAGCGGCCCCGTTCTGAAGGGTGAGTGTGGTGCCGGCGGTCTGGGCCGAGGCGGCTCCAGCCAGGGCGAGAGCGGCAACGGCCACAAGGGAGGCGATACGCATGGGGGAATCTCCAGATGAGGGGGCCTGAACGGCGCGGCGACATAGTGCGTTGCGAAAACGAACTGTCAAGGTCCATATCGAAAAAAGACGGACCCCTGCCTCAGTCTTACATTATCAACGATAAGATATCGAGACAACGCCTGAGGCTGAACCGCTGACCCAATCTGGGCCCCTGCCGAATGAGAGGGGGGATCGGCCCGTCCCCCAAGCCTCACCCAGCAAGTCACGGAAATGATGCGCTTCGGCCTGGCGCGCACGCGCTTTGGTGCCCGCTGACATGCGCCGGGTCAGACTGGCGATGGTCTTTGACAAGGTTCATTCGTCCCGGGACGCGCCCCAGCGGCTCGCGCGTTGGGGCTTCCGCCATGCCGAGTTCAGCCGGCCGGGCCGGGCGACACTGACAGGCCGGCAGCGGCCAAGGCTCTGAATTCCCGGATCGGGCCTGTCAGTTTGTCGGTCTGTCAGTGTCTGACACGGTCCGCCTATTCGGCGCGGGCTTTGACGATCTTGCCGGGGCTGCGCGGCGGCTCGCCCTTGGGCAGGGCATCGATCAGGTCCATGCCGTCGGTCACCTCGCCCCAGACCGTGTACTGGCCATCCAGGAAGGTCGCATCGTCGAAGCAGATGAAGAACTGGCTGTTGGCGCTGTCCGGGTTGGCCGTGCGCGCCATCGAACAGACGCCGCGCACATGGGGCTCCTTCGAGAATTCCTGCTTCAGGTTCGGCTTGGACGAACCACTGGTTCCGGTCCCGGTCGGGTCGCCGCCCTGGGCCATGAAGCCGGGGATCACGCGGTGGAAGACCACCCCGTCATAGAAGCCCTCATTGGCCAGCTCAGCGATGCGCTGGACATGGTTCGGGGCCAGGTCAGGGCGCAACCGGATGGTCACGTCGCCCTGGCTGTCGCCGGTGTCGATGGTGAAAACGAGGGTCTGGGCTTGGTCGGTCATGGCGGCTCCTGTGCTGGGGCCGCTTCTAGAGCATGATGGTGTTTGTTGGAACCGCCGCGCGGAGCCAACAGAATTCTGAGTCAGGCTCCAGCCGGGTCAGGCCGGAAGGGGAACCGTCAGAGGCCGGAGAGGTGTTCGCCGGTCTTGGTTTCCAGCTCAATGACCAGCATGCGTCCAACCGGATGGGCATCCGTCTTGATGCCGTCGCGCACCATGGCCTTGATGGCGTCGATATGGGCATCGATCAGGAACAGCGGAGCGTGCATGCGCGCCTTGTCGTCGATCAGCTTGCAAAGCGAAGCCGAGATGCGCGTGACGATCGGAAACTCATAGGTCGCCCCCAGCCCCTTCAGGTCATGGGCACGCATATAGAGCTGAACCAGATTGGCTTCGGTCGCGCCGGTGGCCTTGATCTCGGCACGGGCCGCTTCCAGCTTGTTGACCTCGTCGTTCAGCCAGTCGCCGAACTGGCTGGACAGATCCTTGAGCGCCGCCTCGGCCCGGGCGATGGCCGCCGCGTCGATGCCGCCAAAGCCGGCACCGCCCACTTTCAGACGAAGGGTGTTGGGCGGTTGAATGAATTCAGCGGGCTTGCTCACGACGCGACTCCAGAGTTGATCGCGTCAATATTGCATAGCCGGCTTAAGGAACTCCTAGGATGCGAACTGTTCGGCCAGAACGCGCTCCTCATACGACCGGCCCGCATCAAACAGCATGGTCAGGGCGATGTCGCGGCGTTCCGATACCTCGACGCGGGCGACGTTCCTGACCTCGACGTCATCAGCCACCGCTGAGACGGGGCGTTTGTCGGCCTCCAGCACATCAAAGGCGACCGCCGCGGTGTGCGGCAACAGCGCGCCGCGCCAGCGTCGCGGCCGAAAGGCGCTGATCGGGGTCAGCGCCAGTACGCCCGAGCCCAGGGGCACCACGGGGCCGTGGGCCGACAGGTTATAGGCGGTCGACCCAGCAGGGGTGGCGACGAGAATACCGTCACAGATCAGCTCGGCCATCCGCACCCGACCATCCACCGAGATGGTCAGCTTGGCGCTCTGGCGCGTCTGGCGCAGCAGCGACACCTCGTTGATGGCCAGACCTGTATGCACCTCGCCCGAAACAGTGACCGCCCGCATCGATAGCGGATGCACCACGGTGGGTGAGGCCTGCCGGATTCGCTCAACCAGCCCCTCCGTCTCGAAGTCGTTCATCAGGAAGCCGACCGAGCCGAGGTTCATCCCGAAGATCGGCTTGGCCACCGTCATGGCCGCGTGGAGCGTTTCCAGCATGAAGCCATCGCCGCCCAGCGCCACGATGACATCGGCCTGATCGACCGGCGTCGATCCATACGTCTCGATGAGAATCTGACGGGCCGTCACCGCCTCCGGGCGGTCGACACAGACAAAGGCAAGACGGGGATCAGCAGCCATGATGCAGGCAAGCCCGCTCCGACCGCGCTTGTCAAACGTCCGGGATCAGCGAGCGGCGTCGATGGCTTGGCGGAACGCCCGCTCGGCAGCCTCCGGCCCCTGGTCGAACAGGCGTGTGGCCTGGGCGTCGCGGGCCCCGATGGTCGGCTTGCCGCCCGTGCGGATGCGAATCTCGACCAGCATCGACGGAAAGACCGCCTTGTCGATTCCAACCGAGGCGCAAGCCAACGCCAGGAGTTCGGCCCCTTCCGCGCCCACGGCCTTGCGCACATCCTGAACCGAATAGCCGCCCAGGACCGCCAGAGCATTTTCGAACAGGCTCACCCGACCTTCACGGGCCGCGCGGACCAGGTACCCAGGCCGAAGTTGGCCGGCCGTATCAAGCTTGGCGATCAGGCGGCGTTCCATTTCATCGCGCTCTGGATCAACCTGGGCTACGGGCTGCGGAGGCGGGGCCACGCCCGCCGACGCAGCGCGGACCGAGGCCGCGATGGCCGTCTCAAGTTCATCGGTATCGATACGGAACCGTTCGCCGATCGCCTGCCGCAAGGTTTGGCCAACCCAGGAATAGAGCTGCTTGGCGAGCTCTTCACGCAGCCGCGGATGACGGATCAAGGGCGCACGCAGGGCCGCAACGCGTCGCGATGCCTGGACCAGACGCTCGAAGCCGGGCTCGGAAATGTCAGCGGTGGCATTGCCGGCCAGGGCGGTCAGCACCGCCGGCTCGGACCGGTCCAGGATGACATCGACGACCGTGGCCCCGACATGCGGGCGCCGGGCCACTTCGATCTGGTGCTCAACGGTGGCCTCGAGCAGGACCCGGATCAGATCCTGATCCTTGAGCAGGGGGCTCTTGGCGATCAGCGGCCGGGCAATCTCGATCTCGTCCAGGACGAGAATATTGATGAGGGCGTGCGGGGCCCAGTCAGCGTCGGCCAGGCGCTCTGCCAGGGCCTTGCGGATTTCGGTTTCGACCTGGCCGACAAGGACCAGAAACAGATCCGACACAACATCGGAATTGGCCTGGCCGGAGGCCTCGACCAGATCGGCCACGCCCATCAACAGGCGCTGTCGATCATCCTGTGAACGGCTGTGCGCAAGGCGAAGCAGGGCATCGGCGTGCTGGTTCGACGATGAGGCGAGATCGACAGCGGCCAAGATGGTCCTCCACGCGCGCGACAGGGCCTCAATCTCTGCCGAGGGCATGAAAACACCGTTAACGGGTCGGAAACCTTGACGTCGATCACCTGCGGCGCGAGTTTTTGGGCCGTATCAGCTTGCCGCCGGAGGACACGGATATGGCAGACGGGGCCGTCACCAACCTGAAAGCCCAGGTTTCAGAAGCCGAATGGAAAGCGCGCGTCGATCTCGCTGCGCTGTACCGACTGGTCGCACTGCACGGGTGGGACGACATGATCTTCACCCACATCTCGGCCCGCGTGCCGGGGCCGGAGCACCACTTTCTGATCAATCCCTATGGGTGGTACTTCGAAGAGATGACGGCCTCGTCTCTGGTCAAGGTGGACCTGGACGGCAAGGTTGTTCAGGAGACGACCAGCTTCATCAATCCGGCCGGGTTCACCATCCATTCGGCGGTCCATGCTGCGGTCGAAGACGCTCATTTTGTCATCCACCTGCACACGGTGGATGGTGTCGGCGTGGCGGCTCAGAAAGAGGGTCTGCTGCCGATCAGCCAGAACGCCTGCCTGTTGCAGAACCAGATCGCCTATCACGGCTACGAAGGGCTGGCGCTTGACCATGACGAGCGTGAGCGGCTGGTCGCGGATCTCGGCGACAAGTCACTCATGCTTCTTCGCAACCACGGCACCCTCTCGCTCGGCAAGACGGCGGCTGAGGCCTGGGTGGGCATCTTCTTCCTCGAAAAGGCTTGCTCGCAGCAGGTGGCGGCGTTGTCGGCCGGTCGCGATGGTGTCCTGACGGCTCCCGATGCCGCCCAGGCGGTCACCAAAGAGCAAGGCAAGGGTGTCGGTTTCGTTTCGGCCCTGGCCTGGCCGGGAGCCCTGCGTCTGCTGGATCGAAAGCTCCCCGGCTACGACACCTGATGAGGGCGGCCGTCGCCCTGGTCGCGACGGTGTGGCCAGGCGTGGCCCTGGCCGGGGCCTGGCCATTGGACCGGGGTGAAACCCAGGTCATCGTCAAGATGGAACAGATGCGGGCGTCGGAGGGTTTCGATGTCGACGGCACCCGTCGTCCGTTGTTCTCCGAGCGCGAAGACAACATGGCCTCGATTTTCGTCGAGCACGGTCTGACAGATCGGCTCACGCTCCAGATGCGCGCGGAATGGCAACGCGGCGAGGATCTGTTCGCTGACTACGACGGGGCCGGCCCAACAGAGATCGGCCTGCGTTATCAACTTGTCGAAACCCGGCGGTCGACGGTGAGCGTCTACGCGGCCTATGCCTACGCAGGGGACGGTCGCAATGCCGGCTATGCGGCACCGGGGGCAGGGGCACACGACTGGGAACTGCGTCTGCTCGCGGGTCATGGCGTCCGGCCGGACTGGTTCGGCGGTCGAGAGGCATTTTTGGAGGTGCAGGTCGCGCGCCGCTTCCGGGATGGCCTGGCTGATGAAGACCGCCTCGATATCACCAGTGGCATACGTTTCGGACCGAACTGGATGATCCTCAACCAGATCTACGCCGGGCGCACCGCCGAAGGGCCGGAGGTGGCCTGGGTCAACACCGAGAGTTCTATCGTGCGACAGGTCGGGAACTGGAGCTTGCAGGCGGGCTGGCGGCAGGCGTTGGCCGGTCGAGGCGAGGTGCCGGCACAAAGTGGGCCAATGATTGCCCTCTGGCGACGGTTTTAGCCCACAGGAGCGTTTGAAGGCGCGGGATGGGCGGCTATACCGCGCGTTCGCCGCGCCGGGAGCCGTTCGTGAATTTTGCCAAACGCCATTTTTTCCTGATCGCAGCCGTCGGTCTGGTCGTGCTCATGGTGCTGGCCGTCGCTGTCAGAGCCTTGAGTTCGGGCGGCGATGAAAAGGGCGGCGGTGGTCCCGGCGGTCGCGGTGGGCCGGGCGGTCGTGCCCAGACCGTCGAGGCCGTAACAGTCGCCCAGCGTGACTTCGTCAATCAGATCCAGGCCCTTGGGGTCGCGCGCGGTCGGCGCAGCGTCGACATCACCTCCTCAACGACCGAGTTGATCACGCGGGTTCTGTTCTCGGACGGTCAATCTGTTCGGGCAGGGGCCCCGCTGGTCGAGCTTCAAGCGCGTGAAGAAGATGCCGGTATCCTGACGGCCCGGGCCAATCTGGCGCAGGCGCAGCGCGACTTTGACCGTTGGAACGACCTCGCTGACCGGGGGGTGGCCCCGCGGGTTCAGGCCGAGCAGGCCGAGTCGGCGGTGGCGACAGCCCAGGCTGCACTAGAAGCCGCACAGGCGCGTCGAGGAGATCGGGTGATCCGGGCTCCATTCGCAGGGGTCATCGGCCTGTCGACGGTCACACCAGGCACACTGGTCAATCCTGGGGCGGTGATCGCAACGCTGGACGACATCGGCGTGGTGCGCGTCGATTTCCCGGTGCCCGAGCGGTACCTGTCCCTGGTGCGCCGAGGTACGCCGATTATCGCAACCGCTGATGCCTTGCCCGGTGAGAGCTTTCAGGGGGCCATCGCCATGGTCGATACGCGGGTCGATCAGACGACGCGCGCTGTGACCGCCCGGGCGGAATTCCCGAACCCGGGTGGCCGTCTGCGGCCGGGCATGTCGATCCGTGTTCGAATTCAGGAAGGTATGCGCCAGGCGATGGCCGTGCCTGAGGCGGCGGTGCTGTTCGAAGCCGATCAGGCCTTCGTCTATCGAATTGCGGGAGAGGGCGACGAGGCCCAGGCCCAGCGTGTCCTGGTTGAAACGGGATCGGTTGAGGGCGGCTTCATTGAGATCACCAGTGGACTGGCGGCGGGCGACCGCATCGTTGCGGGCGGGCTGAACCGTCTTCAGCCCGGCGCGCCGATCCAGGTTCAAGATGAGGGTGCGCCGTCTGGGCCGCGGCAAGGCCGCCAAGGGCAGCGCCCATGATGTTGTCCGATATCGCCGTCCGCCGCCCGGTGCTGGCGGCGGTGGCGGCCATTGTTCTGGTTGTGCTTGGGGCGGCCGCCTTTTTCCTGCTTCCCATACGCGAACTGCCCGACATTGACCCACCGGTCGTGTCTGTATCGACCAGCTATGGCGGAGCCTCGGCTGAGGTCATTGAGAGCCGGATCACCGAGCCGATCGAACAGCAGGTCGCCGGTATCCAGGGCGTGGAGCGCATTACTTCCTCCAGCCGTGACGGCCAGTCTCGCGTGACTATCGAGTTCAATCTGGATCGAGATATCGACGCGGCAGCCAATGATGTGCGCGACCGCGTCAGCCGCGTATCGGGGCGGCTGCCGGACCAGGCGGATCCGCCACAGGTGGCCAAGGCGGATTCCGATTCCTCGCCCATCATCATTGTCTTCTTCCGGTCGACGACGATGAACCGGCTGGAGCTGACCGACTATGCCGACCGCTATCTGGTCGAGCGGTTCTCAACGGTCCCGGGTGTGGCCACCGTGCAGATCTTCGGGGAGCAACGCTACGCCATGCGGATCTGGCTGGATCCGGCGGCCATGGCGGCGCGCGGCTTGACCGTCACCGACATTGAGAGCGCCCTGACCGCCCAGAATGTCGAACTACCGGCGGGCTCACTTGAATCGACCAGCCGCGACTACACTGTGCGGGTCGCCCGCAACTTCTCGACGCCCGAACAGTTCGCCGCCCTGCCTGTGTCGGGATCGGCGGCCGACGGGGCCTATGTCACGCGCCTGGGCGATGTGGCCCGTATTGAAGAGGCACCATCTGAGCACCGCCGGCTTTTCCGGGGGAACGGAATCGACCAGGTCGGCCTGGCGATTACCCGTCAGTCCCAGGCCAACGACCTGGCAATTTCGAGCGGTGTGGCAGACGTCGTCGCTCAGGCTCAGGCCAGCCTGCCGGCAGGATCAGAGCTGGAGATCGGCTCGGACAATTCTGTCTTCACCAAGCACGCCATTGAAGAGGTCTGGATCACCATCGGCATCGCTCTGGTGCTGGTGGCCCTGGTCAATTTCATCTTCCTGGGAACGCTGAGGGCGGCGTTCATTCCTTCCATCGTGGCACCGATCTGCCTGCTGTCGACGTTCATCGTGCTGGCGGCCTTCGGGTTTTCGCTCAACCTGATGACCTTGCTGGCCCTGGTGCTGGCCATCGGCCTGGTCGTCGATGATGCCATCGTGGTGACCGAGAACATTCAGCGCCGCATCGACCACGGTGAGCCGCCGCTTGTGGCGGCCCTGCGGGGTGCGCGACAGGTCTTCTTCGCGGTTGTGGCGACGACGATTGTTCTGATCGCGGTCTTCGCGCCCCTGATGTTCCTGCCGGGATATACCGGCCGCCTGTTCGTTGAGCTGGCCGTTGCGATTGCGGCAGCGGTCGCCTTCTCCGCCTTCCTGGCGCTCACTCTGTCGCCGATGCTGGCGTCCAAGATCCTCAGACCGGCCCGCACCGAGGGCTGGGTGGCCCGTCAGGTGAACGCCGCGATGGATGCCATGCGGCGCTCCTATCACGACACCCTGGAGATGATGCTGGGACGCCCGATTGCGGCGGCCGGCGCGGCGCTGGCCGTGCTTGTGGTCGGCCTGGGGGCATGGGGCCTGTTCTCGGTCCTGCCTGAGGAACTGGTTCCGCCGGAGGATCGGGGGCGCGTGTCGGTGCGCGTCGAGGGGCCGGAAGGCTCGGGCTATGACTATACCCGCAACATCATGATGCAGGTCGAGCCCATGCTCGAAACCTACCGGGCCAACGGTGAGGCTGACAGCTATCTGGTGTCGGCCCCGGGTTTCGGTGGCGGCAGTTTCAATACCGGCAACGGCGTGCTGGTGCTGGCTGACTGGGGCGCGCGCGACCGCTCGGCGGACGAGATCAGTCAGGAGCTGGGCCGGCAGGTCAGCCAGATCACCGGCGCGCGGGTCAATGCCTCGACGCCCGGTGCCCTTCAGCGCGGCGGCGGCGGTGGAGGCGGCAGCAACAGTGTCCAGATGATCGTGACCGGATCGGACTATGAGTCGATGTACCTCTGGCTTCAGCCGGTCCTGGCCGCCGCGCGGGACAATCCCGGCCTGCAGCGCCCGCGCCTGGACTATGAGCCGAACTCGCCGCGCTTGCTCGTTGATGTCGATCCTGAACGCGCCGCCGCGCTCGGGGTGTCGGCCCAGGGCGTCGGACGCACACTGGAAACCATGTACGGCGGGCGCCGCGCCACGACCTATATTCGCGGAGGTCAGGAGTACGACGTCATCCTCCAGACCGAGCGGGAAAACCGGCAGGCGGTTGATGACCTGAACCAGCTCTATGTGCGCGGCGGGGCCGGTGAGTTGACGCCGCTGTCGTCGGTGATCGACACGCGGACCTCCGGCGACACACCAGACCGGCGACGCCTGGACCGCTTGCGGTCCATTACGCTGACGGTTGATCTCAACGAGGGCTACACGGTGGCCGATGCCGTCGCGTTCCTGGAACAGAGCGCCGCCGAGCAGCCCCCCGGTCCGATCATTCGTTGGGGGGGTACGGCGCGCGATCTGCAGGAAGCCGGAGGGGCTGTGGCCCTGGCCTTTGGCCTGGCGCTCTTGCTGGTGTTCCTGGTTCTGGCAGCCCAGTTCGAAAGCTGGATTTCGCCGGCGGTGATCATGCTGACCGTCCCGCTGGCGGCGGCGGGCGGATTGTTTGGCCTGTTCATGGCGGGCTCAAGCCTGAACATCTATTCGCAGATCGGCCTCATCATCCTAATTGGCGTGGCGGCCAAGAACGGCATTCTGATTGTCGAGTTTGCCAATCAGCTCAGGGATCAGGGGCGGTCGATCCGCGAGGCGGTGATCGAGTCCGCGTCGCTGCGGCTCCGTCCAATCATCATGACCTCGATTGCAACAGCCTTTGGCGCGCTGCCGCTGGTGCTGTGGCAAGGGGCGGGTGCCGGCAGCCGTCAGACCATCGGCGTGGTGATCTTCGCCGGGGCGATCTTCGCCACCCTGTTGACGCTGTTCATCCTGCCAGTCTTCTACAACCTGTTGGGCCGATTCACGCGCAGCCCTGAACATGTGGCGCATGAGATCGAGGCCTTCGAAGACGAAGAACGCAACCGGGCCCAGCCCGCGGAGTAGGCATGGACACGCTTCTTGACGGCTATCGACGGTTCCGCGTCAGCGGCTGGACCAACAATCGGGCGCGCATGCAGGCGCTGGCGTCCGAAGGACAAAAGCCGCACGCGCTGATCGTCGCCTGTTCAGACAGCCGCGCTGATCCGGCCATGGTGTTCGACACGGCACCCGGCGAGCTCTTCGTGGTCAGGAACGTGGCCAATCTGGTCCCGCCCTATGACCCGGATGGTGATTTCCACGGCACCTCGGCGGCGCTGGAATTCGGGGTGCGGGTGCTGGAGGTGCCGCACCTGATCGTCATGGGCCACCAGATGTGCGGCGGCGTCCATTCCATGGTCCACGGCTTTCCCGAGCGGGCCCAGGATTTCGTTGAGCCGTGGATGAAGATGGCCCAACCGGCGCTGGAGGCCGCCAAGGCCGCGGGGACCCCGTTCGACCTGCTGGACGACGTCTGTGAATACGAGACGGTCAAGCTCAGCCTGACCCACCTGCGCACCTTCCCCTGGATTGCCGCGCGCGAGGCCGACGGGCGGCTCCAGCTTCACGGCTTCCGGTTCGGCATCGCCGATGGGGTGCTGGAACAGCTCCAGCCTGACGGATCGTTCGTGGCGGTGTTATCTACCTGAAGTCGTCGCTGGGTTGCCCCCCCCTCTTACACTCGCCTAGGGTGTCTCTGAGGAAAGGGGGACCATCATGAGCGACTGGATGTTTGACGACGGCTCAGCAGGGGCTTTGCTGAACCAGGATTACACGCCGCCTGTGCCGCCGGTCTGGGACGAGCCAGAGCCACAGGGCGCGCCATCGCAGGATCCGCTGTTCGGTGATGATCCGCCAGTTGATGAGGTCGATGAAGTTGTCGTGACCGGCTACTCAGGCGGCGGGAATGACTACGGCGGAGGTGGAGGCGGCGGAGCCGGTGGCGGCAACTGGCCGACCGATACGACCTGGCTAGACCCGGAGGCACCGGACAACGATCTGCCGTGTACGCCGCCGCCGGATGGGCCGACGCCAACGGGTGTTGATATGGATGAGCTGAGACGCGAAGCCAAGGAGATTGGTCGCAAGCTCGACGAGCTAACTCGGTCTGACGGAAACGAGTGGGGTTCGTTGATCTACCGCAATGCCGATGGGACTCTCGGGATCTCGGGTCCCCACACAATCGGAAGTCCAGACAACATCGGCTATCCTAGCGATGCCATTCCTGATGGTGCGACCCTCGTCGCCGAGGTTCATTCTCATCCATATCGAAGAGGCGAACCCCAAGGCCGCTTATCGGTCGACGATGAAGCCGGTCGAGATGTTATCAGCGAGAACTTTGATGCCGATCCTAACTTCATGACCTATGTTTGGGATGAGCGGAATGACGAGTTGCATGAGTTCGACAAGGACGATCATGCTTTGAGGACAGGAACGCGGATTGGCGACTGCTACGGATGATGCGGAAATGGGCCATATTGACGGTCGTTGCCTTGGCGGGGTGCGCAACTTCGGCAACCCCGACGTCAGAAGTAATTGTCACTTCCCGTCATGCGACTCCGGCGCGGTCTGTAGTTGCCAGCCTGAGCGGCGATTGTCCTGACGGTCGGGTCGTCGTCGATAGAAGACAATCGCGGGGGATGGAGCAGGTTATCATAACCTACGGTCATCATCGCATTGAATATAGCATGACTGAGCCATTTGCTCGAGACATCACTCTAGTTCAGCATACGAATTATTCAATATTGCTTTGCCGACCGGAGGGTGGCGCAGAAATGCACGTCACATCTCCTGATCTAACTCAATATGAAGGCTACTTTTATTCTGTAACGACCATTCGGTCTGATGCCAGCATTCAAGGATATTCCGGCTTGCTGCGAGAGACTAGCGATTCGGCTCGCTCCTATCTGCCTGAGGTTAGTCTCGAGCCTGGATCGGTAGTGGAAGAATAGCGTCGAAAGGTTGTGGGCGGCTGCAGCTTCACGGCCTCCGGTTCGGCATCGCCAATGGGGTGCTGGAACACCTCCAGCCAGACGGATCGTTCGTGGCGGTGTGATCTACCTGAAATCGTCGCGAGATTGCGTTTCGTTTTGACGCTCGCCTAGATCCTCTCTGAGGAAAGGGACCATCATGAGCGACTGGATGTTTGACGACGGCTCAGCAGAGGCTTTGCTGAACCAGGATTATACGCCGCCTGTGCCTCCGGTCTGGGACGAGCCAGAACCACAGGGCGCGCCATCGCAGGATCCCTTGTTCGGTGACGATCCGCCGGTTGATGAGGTCGATGAAGTTGTCGTTACCGGCTACTCCGGCGGCGGCAATGACTACGGCGGCGGTGGAGGCGGCGGAGCCGGTGGCGGCAACTGGCCGACCGATACGACCTCGCTCGATCCGGAAGGACCTGACGACGATTTGCCGTGTACGCCACCGCCGGATGGACCGACCCCAGCAGGGGTGGACGTTGATCATCTGCGTCGTACAGCACGTGACATGGCCAATGAGGCCAAAAATCTTGATCGTGATCAGGAATGGGCCGGCATCGTCTGGCGCGATACAGCTGGCCAACTTCACCGGGCCAGCCTCAATGGATCTGGAAGCGATCAAGAGGCGAGCTTTCCAATCGGCCAAGTTGGCAATGGCGGGGTGATTGTCGCAATCTTTCACACACATCCAGATCGTGACGATGGAACACAGCAGGGTAGATTACATCGCCGAGATATCGGAATACTGGGGGATCTCGCCGACGCCGGGTCGGCACGCGGCATCACCGTAGATGCAAACGCAATGTCATATGTTAATGCAAATTCTTCCAATCCGATGTTCGATCGCCTTCATGAATTTGACAAGGATGAGCCGGTGAACGGAAGCGGGACGCTGGTTGGCCACTGCGGAGGCGGCGCTCCGCTAGGATCATGATCTTACCAGTCTTCGCCGGCCTTTTGCTTCAACCTTGGTCAGAGGATGTCGTAAGAGTTCCCCATCCGGTCGGTGCGCAACTTGTTACTACGGTTGGTGCCGAGTGCTTAGACGGCCCAGTCAGCCTCAGTTGGCGCACTGGCGAACGCATTGTATGGATTACACGCTCAGGAGGTCCTGCAAGGGCAATATCGGACCATGGTTTCGTCGCTGATGTCTTCGGGCAGAGAGTTCAGCCCGTGTCCTTCTGGATAAGGTGCGAATTGGACGGAATTGTCACAATCGGGTACAGGCTTGTGCGTCATGGTGCCGAAACGCCGCAGTTTGCCTCCGGTGTTGTTGAGGTGGGTCTTGACGGTTCGATAGTCAGCTATACGGGCCTCGAGGTGGAGCCGCCGGAGCGATTCAATGCCGATCTCGAGTCTCCATATGGGCCATAACCTGATTACTGACTGATAGATGTGACGGCCAATGGCACTACCCGGTCGCCTCAGTCTATTTTGGGCCAGAGCCAGAGATAGAAATTCTCAGGTATGATGAGGTAGGCGAAGACCCGCCTGACACCGTCCTTCGGTTTGATCTTGGGAGTTATGAGCAGGAGTTGGCTCTCCGCTCTGCCAAGACGCTGCCTTAGTCGCCCTCACCTTCCGCCGCCGCGCTGGCGGCCATGCGCATGTCGAGATAGCGGGCGACCCGTTGTTCGACGTCGGGCATGTTGTTCTCCCAGAAATGGGAGGCCCCTTCGATCAGGTCATAGTCAATGACGATGCCTTTCTGGGCCCGCAGTTTGGCGACGACACGCTCGACTTCGGCGGGCGGCACGATGGTGTCGGCCGAGCCGTGCAGGAACAGGCCCGACGCCGGGCAGGGGGCCAGGAACGAGAAGTCGTACATGTTGGCCGGGGCGCTGACCGAAATGAAGCCGTCCGTTTCGGGGCGGCGCATCAGCAACTGCATCCCGATGAAGGCTCCGAACTGATAGCCGGCCACCCAGGTCTGGGAGCTCTGGGGGTTCTGGGCCTGAAGCCAGTCGAGGGCCGTGGCGGCATCGGCCAGTTCACCAATGCCGGAATCATATTCGCCCTGCGAACGTCCCACGCCGCGGAAATTGAACCGTAGCGTGGCAAAGCCGCGCGTCATGAACAGGTGGTACATCTGCACCGCCACCGGATTGTTCATATGCCCGCCCGCCTTGGGGTGAGGGTGCAGAATCAAGGCGATGGGTGCGGTCGGCGTCTTGCCGGGCGAATAGCGGGCCTCAATGCGGCCGGCGGCTCCGGGCAGGATCACTTCAGGCATGGATAAACCCCAGGCAAATCGTCGTTGGATAGCGGTCAAATAGTTGACCGTAACACTTGGTTTCTCTATCTCCCGCTGGCAAGGCCCAGCGAGGCGGCGGGTCTTAGCACAGCTCTCGCCGATGGCGCGCGATTTGTTGAAGGAAACGGCATGAGACTGTCCACAAAAGGGCGGTATGCGGTCATGGCGATGGCCGATCTGGCCCGTCACAGCGCCGACGGCGACAGGGTTCGCGCGGTGTCTCTGGCCGAAATCGCGACCCGTCAGGAAATCTCCCTGTCCTATCTGGAGCAATTGTTCGCTCGCCTGCGACGGGGTGGGCTGGTCAAGAGTGTGCGCGGTCCGGGTGGTGGCTATCTGCTGGCCTCGTCCGCGAGTGAGACATGGGTGGCCGACATCGTTCTGGCCGTCGATGAGCCGATCCGCGCGACGCGCTGTGCGGGCCAGGGATCGCCGCGCGGCTGTATGGTCGGGGGCGAACGCTGCATTACGCATGACCTTTGGGATGGCCTGGGGCGGGAGATTCATCGCTATCTGGCAACGGTTTCGCTGGCCGATGTGATTGCGCCGCGTGCCTGTGCGCCGCAGCGCATGGCCGAGGCGATCCGAGGGGCCATGGCGGATGGGGCGGTGGCATGACCGGCATCTATCTCGACTACAACGCCTCGGGCCTGGTGCGGCCCGAGGCAGTTACGGCGGCGACCGAGGCGCTGGCGGACAACGGCAACCCGTCGGCGGTCCATGCGGCGGGGCGGCGCCAGCGGGCGCGTATCGAATCGGCGCGAGCCGATGTGGCGGCCCTGGTCGGGGCCGATCCGGTGAGCATCATCTTCTCGTCGGGTGGAACCGAGTCCAACAGCCAGGCGATGAACAGCGCCATCAAGTCGGGCTTCGAGCGGCTGATCATCTCGGCAACGGAACATCCATGCGTGGCCGAGGCCGCCGCGATGAGTGGCAGTGAGGTCGTGGTCATCCCCGTCGATGGGCTTGGCGTCGTGTCGATGGAGGCGATCGAGGCGGCGTTGGCGGCGGGCGGCAAGGCCTGGGTGTCGATCCATCATGCCAACAACGAATCCGGCGTCATCCAGCCGATCGCCCAGATCGCCGAGCTGGTGCGTGCGCACGACGGCTGGCTGCATGTTGATGCCGTCCAGTCGGCCGGTAAGATCCCGGCGCGGATGAACGATCTGGCTTGCGACTCCCTGACCCTGTCGGCGCACAAGCTGGGTGGGCCCCAGGGCGTCGGCTGTCTGGTGACCGGGCCGCGCGCGACGGTGCACAAGACGCTGTTCGGTTCGGGCCAGGAGCGGGGCCTGCGGGCCGGGACCGAGAACGGGCCGGGCCTGGCCGGCTTCGGTGCCGCGGCAAGGGCCGCGCAATCCGAGCTGGAGGCGGGTCTGGATCATTCCGCCTGGCGCGATGCGGCGGCGGAGCGGCTCAAGGCGCATGGATGCGTTGTTGCCGGTGACGGTGCTCACCGCCTGCCGAATACGTTGTTTGTTGCCACGCCCGGCTGGTCGTCCATGGCTCAGTTGATGGCGCTCGACCTGGCCGGGGTCATGGTTTCGGGCGGTAGCGCCTGTTCGTCGGGCAAGGCCAAGCCGTCGATCGCCATGGTGGCTATGGGCCTGGATGAATTGGCGACCTCAACCATTCGGGTGTCCGGAGGCTGGGGCACGACCGAAGCCGACTGGGTCCGGTTCGCCGACGTGTGGGAAGAGGCGTTCCTGAAGCACCGCGCCCGTCATCCCGAGGTGGAGCCCGCGTAATGGCTGCCGTCAAGGAAACCGTCGAGGCCGTGAAGGGCCTGGAAGCCTACAAGCACGGCTTCGTCACCGACATCGAGCAAGAGTTCGCCCCGGTCGGCCTGTCGGAAGATACCGTCCGCTTCATCTCGGCCAAGAAGGACGAGCCGGAATGGCTGCTCGAATGGCGGCTGCAGGCGCTCGAACGCTGGCAGGCGATGGAGGAGCCGACCTGGGCCAAGGTCGATTACGTCCCGGCTGACTATCAGGCGCTCCATTACTATGCGGCCCCGAAGACCAAGGAAGGGCCGAAGTCCCTCGACGAGGTCGATCCCGAGTTGCTGGAGACCTACGCCAAGCTCGGCATCCCCTTGCGCGAACAGGAGGTTCTGGCCGGGGTTCAGGGCGCGCCGAAATATGCGGTGGACGCCGTGTTCGACAGCGTTTCCGTCGTCACCACCTTTCGCGAGGAGCTGGCCAAGGCGGGCGTGCTGTTCATGTCCTTCTCGGAGGCGGCGCGTGAGCACGCGGAGCTGGTGCGCCAATACCTCGGCTCGGTCGTGCCGGTCAGCGACAACTATTTCGCGGCCCTGAATTCGGCGGT
>CAZYFY010000033.1:0-2075 GCA_964647275.1 uncultured Brevundimonas sp. | reverse complement strand
TCTTTTCGGATGGGTCGTTCGTCTATGTGCCGCCGGGCGTGCGCTGCCCGATGGAGCTCTCGACCTATTTCCGCATCAATGCGGAGAATACCGGCCAGTTCGAGCGCACCCTGATCATCGCCGACAAGGGCGCCTACGTCTCGTACCTAGAGGGCTGCACGGCCCCGATGCGCGACGAGAACCAGCTGCATGCGGCGGTGGTCGAACTGGTCGCGCTGGACGACGCCGAGATCAAATATTCGACGGTCCAGAACTGGTATCCGGGCGACCCGGAAACCGGCAAGGGCGGCATCTACAACTTCGTCACCAAGCGCGCCGATTGCCGCGGCGACCGGTCGAAGGTCAGCTGGACCCAGGTCGAGACCGGCTCGGCGGTGACGTGGAAATATCCCTCATGCCTGCTGAAGGGCGAGGAGTCGTCGGGCGAGTTCTATTCCATCGCCATCACCAACGGCCGCCAGCAGGCGGACACCGGCACCAAGATGGTGCACCTGGGCGCCAACACCCGCTCGCGCATCATCTCCAAGGGGGTGTCGGCGGGACGGTCGTCCAACACCTACCGCGGCCTGGTCTCGGCCCATCCGAAGGCGACCGGCGCGCGCAACTTCACCCAGTGCGACAGCCTGCTCATCGGTAAGGAGTGCGCCGCCCACACCGTGCCCTACATCGAAGCCCGCAACGGCCAGGCCCAGTTCGAGCACGAGGCGACGACGACGCGCCTGTCGGAAGACCAGCTGTTCTACGCGATGCAGCGGGGGCTTTCGCAGGAAGAGGCGGTGCAGCTGCTGGTCAACGGCTTCGTGCGCGAGGTGCTGCAGGAACTCCCGATGGAGTTTGCGGTGGAGGCGCAGAAGCTCGTGGCGATTTCGTTGGAAGGGAGCGTGGGGTGAGCGGTTTTTTCGTGTCCGTCGCGAGTGTGATCGTAGTCATTGCCGTCCAAGATGGGAGCGTAGCCGATCCTCGGTTTCAGCAAGCGATCAGTGGGGCAGCCGCGATCTATCGAGACTGCGTAGCTGAAGCGGTGCCGCGCTTGGAGCTTTCCGGCGAGCCGGCAACCACTGTTGCTGATGCTGCGATTTCCTCGTGCGCGGAGGATCGCTATCGACTGCTTGAGATCATGGCGTTGTCGGCCATGATCAACAACGATTTGTCTGCGCGAGAGGCTGCTTCGACTGCTGACGAAGTCGCCCAAATGCTTGATGCTGAACTCCGAGCGCAGGCGGTTCTCGTAGTCACCACGAGTCGCGCAGCGCGGGCTGCCCCCGATGAGTGAAGTGTTGCTGACAGTCTGCATTTCGGCCGGCGTATCACTGGCTGTTGCGGCCCTGACATGGGGCGCGGCGCGAGAGCGGCTGAGACGAGAATTCATGTTGGATTTTGCTGCGGAGAACGCAGTCAAGAGTCTGCTCAAAAGGCCCGAATGGAAATGTCGGACATTCGAAGCAATCAAGCGGCGTCTGGGTGGCTTCGACGACGATGAACTTAGGAAGCTCCTCGTTAGATCAGGCGCTATCCGAGCTTTCCGCAGCAACGATCAAGCCGAGCTTTGGGGCTTGGCATCGCGGAACCCCGACCTTTTACAAAACGATTGAACATGCTCTCCATCTCCAACCTCTCCGTCTCCGTTTCCGACAAACCCATCCTCAAGGGCCTGACGCTCGACGTGCCGGCGGGCGAGGTGCACGCCATCATGGGGCCGAACGGGGCCGGCAAGTCGACGCTGGGCTATGCCCTGGCGGGGCGGCCCAACTATGAGGTCGCGGGCGGGTCGGCGACCTGGCGCGGCGAGGATCTACTCGACCTTGAGCCCGCCGAGCGGGCGGCCAAGGGTCTGTATCTGTCGTTCCAGTATCCGGTCGAAATCCCCGGCGTGCCGGCCCTGACCTTCGTGCGGGCGGCGATCAATGCGCAGAGGAAGGCGCGCGGCGAGGCCGAGATGTCGGCACCCGAGTTCCTCAAGGCCGCCAAGGCGGCGGCGACCGCGCTGAAGATGGACTTCGACATGCTCAAGCGGCCGCTCAACGTCGGCTTCTCGGGCGGCGAGAAGAAGCGGATGGAGGTGCTCCAGATGGCGC
>CAZYFY010000032.1:0-23645 GCA_964647275.1 uncultured Brevundimonas sp. | reverse complement strand
CGCCGGCGCACATCGTGCCCGAGTGGTACATGCTGCCCTTCTACGCGATCCTGCGTGCCATTCCCGACAAGTTCGGCGGCGTGGTTGCCATGTTCGCGGCGATCGGCGTGCTGTTCATCCTGCCGTGGCTGGACACCTCGCGGGTTCGGTCCATGCGCTATCGCCCGACCATGAAGAAGCTGTTCGTGATCTTCGTTGTGGTTTGCCTGGGCCTTGGCTGGTGCGGCGCTCAGCTGCCGGACGCCAACGTCATTCCGGGCATCGGCGGCGGGTTCACGCTGTTTGATGGCGACATCAACACCTACCTGTGGCTGACACGTGTGCTGACGGCTTACTACTTCCTCTTCTTCCTGGTGCTGATGCCCTGGGTGGGTCTGAAGGAAACGCCGCTGGCCGTGCCGGCTTCCATCTCCGAGCCGGTCCTGACCGGCGACACCGAACAGAAGGGCTGAGCCGCGATGACCTCCACGCTTACCAAGCGCGTCGCCGCCGGGCTCTTTGCAGCCGCCGCCCTGCTGGGTGCCGGTGCGGCCCAGGCCGAAGGCGGTGCCCTGCATCCGCGCAACGTCAACTTCAGCTTCGAAGGGCCGTTCGGTACCTTTGATCAGGGCCAGCTTCAGCGCGGCTATCGGGTCTATGAGCAGGTCTGTGCGGCCTGTCACTCGATGAACCTGATGGCCTACCGGATGCTGGGGCAGGAAGGTGGGCCGTTCTACGACGCGCACTACGAAGCCGCTCGTAACCCCTATGTCGCGGCGATCGCCGCCCAGATCGAAGTGCCGGATACCGACACCGAGACGGGAGAGCCGATCACACGCCCGGCCACCCCGGCGGACCATTTCCGGGCTCCGTTCCCGAATGCGACTGCGGCGGCCTTTGCCAATGGCGGCGCAGCCCCGCCGGACCTGTCGGTGATCACCAAGGCCCGCCATGGCGGTGCCGAATATGTCTATTCGATCCTGACGGGCTACCGCGATGCGCCTGATGGTCTTCGGATCAATCCGGGTCAGCACTACAATCCCTATATGAACGGTGACATGAGCCCGTTCTGGGAAGGCGACGAGCACCATGTGCCGCCGGGCGGTTTCATTGCCATGGCCCCGCCGCTGGTGGCCGGCGCTGTGACCTATGACGACGGCACCGAGCCGACCGTCGACCAGATGGCCCAGGACGTTGCAGCCTTTCTGGCCTGGGCGGGCGACACGCACCAGGTCGAGCGCAAGCGCACCGGCTTTGCGGTTCTGCTCTATCTGTTGCTGTTCGGGATCATCACCTGGTTCAGCTACAAGAAGATCTGGCGCGACGTCGGCCACTGAGGTCGACATCGTCACCTGACCTGAGAACGCCCGGCCATTGTGCCGGGCGTTTTCGCTTTCAGCCGAGCGCGGTGTGAACCGCGCGGGCCGTGGCCTGCCCGGAGCGGAAGGCCCCACCGCAGGTCTGGATCAGCCCGCCGGCCAGAGCCTCTCCGGCAAAGAAGATCTTGTTGGCGATGGGTTGAGCCAGGGTGGCGCGGGCTGAATATCGGCCCGGGCGGGCAGCGGCGTAGGCGCCCCGCGTCCAGGGATTGGAGGCCCAGGGGGTCAGAGCCCCCTTGGTGACCTGATTGCCCGCGTCCGATCCAAAAATCTCGACCAGTCCTTGCTTGGCATAGTCGATGGCGGCCTCACGACCCGCGCGCGAAATCTCCCATCCCAGATCGCCACCGACGAAGCCGATCATCAGGTCGTAGCCGAAGGGGTGACACAGGAAGTACAGGTCATTCTTGCCGTCACGCGCCAGCATGAGATCGGTGAAGGGGTCCAGTCCGAGCGCGGACCTGGGGATCTGCAGCGGGATCTTGGCCAGCATCCCCATGGGAATGTCGTCGATAGCCTGGCGAGTATCGGCGGGCAGTTCCGGCGTGAACCGGATCACATCTGCGGCCAGCACGCCGGTTGAGGCCGTGACAATCACCGCGCGAGTCCGAATCTCTCCGTCATCGGTCTGAACAATGGCTCCCGGGCCGTCATAGCGAACGCCGCGGACAGGGGTGCCGGTGCGGATTGGGAGCCCGCCGGCGCGACGACGCACGATTGAGCCGAAACCCTCTGCACACAGCAGGTTGGGTTCGAGATCATCGGCATTGGCATAGTCAAAGGTCGACAGCTCATCGAGGTCGACGGCCATGTCGAGCGCACCCAGATAGTCGCCGGCGGCTTCTTCGACGGGCGTGTCAATGTCGGCCACTGTGCTAGCGGCCACGTCGGACGGAGCCCCCATGATCGCTTCGGCGATTTCGTGCTCGGCAGCGTTCACCTGCGCGGCATTGCCCGGCTGGTTGCCGAAGTAGACGCGCTCCAGGTCGTACTCGTGCGGCTGGAGGGTAAACCCCTGGGCCCGGGCATAGTCGGTGTAGGGATTGTCGTCAGACTTGTGCAGCCAGGCGCAGCCGACATCGAAGGGGGCTCCGAAGGTCTGGCTTTCGGTAAAGGCACGACCGCCGACGCGGCCCATGGCCTCAAGGACAAGGACCGACCGGCCCGCATCGATCAGCGTCTGGGCCGCAGCGATGCCGGCGGAGCCGGCCCCGACGATGACGACATCCGGCTCTTCGGACCCCGATGGGGCGCGGCAGGCCGCCGCTGAACCGGCCAAAAGTGCAAGGGCATGACGACGATTGATCATTGGCGCGTTCCAGAAACCGTGGGTATCTGGAACGGTGTTGGCGAAGACGGCAAGGGGATTCTTGATCGGGCCAATTCGCCTGATCGGATCACGTGGTTCTTCCTCTTGGTTCCGATGCTAAGGTTACGTCAGTTGTTGGGGGCGGGGTTTGAGTACTGGCGGGACAAGCGTTTCGACGCGCGGGCTGGAGTTCGCGCCGGCTCCGACCGCCTTTCCGGTTCCGCCGGTAGGGACGGAAGGCCGTGACCTCAGGGCAATCAGTGCGGACGGCATCGCGGTTTTGCTCAGTGAAACCCAGGCGGACCTGACCGGACCAGAGCGTCGGCTGACCTCACGTCTGGTCCGGGTTGTGACGGGGCGCGACGGGCTACAGTCGGCCGCGCGCTTCGATACGGCCTATGATCCCCGGTATGAGCGGCTGATCATCCACGGGATTCGCGTGATCCGGGATGGCGTCACGCGTGACGAGGGCCAGCCTGCGGCCTTCGAGCTGATGCGGCGCGAACTCAATCTTGAACGCGCGATCTATGACGGGCGGGTGACGGCCCACATGGTCATCCCTGATCTGCGCGAGGGCGACATTGTCGACTGCTGCTATTCGGTTGTCGGTGACCAGCCGGCCCTCAAGGATTCCTTCTCGTGGTTCTTTATCCTTCAGTGGTCGACGCGCGTTGTGGAGACGACCTGCCGGGTGATCGCACGCCCTGAGCAGCGCATGTTGATCCGGCGCTTCGGCGGTGCACCGGCTCCGCGCGTCGGCGACAGCAATGGCCGCCGCATCTACACCTGGAGGGTCAGTGACCTCGCCCCCTACCTTCCTGAGCCATACTCGCCGGCCTGGAGCGTCGGGTACCAAGCGGTCGAGATCGGGTTCGCGCGGACCTGGGCTCAGGTGTCGGACCTATTTCGGGGCATGTACGAGGCGGCGATCAACGACGGGGAGCCGCCGGCAGAACTTGTCGCCGAGGTCGAAGCGATCCGGGGACGCTTTCCTGACCCGGCGGCCAGAGCGGTCGAGGGCTTGCGGCTGGTCCAGAGGACGCTGCGGTATCATTCCGTCGCGATCGGGGAGGGCGGGTTCAGACCCCGCGCCCTGCGAACGATCTGGTCAACGCGCTACGGCGATTGCAAGGACGCCTCGGTGCTTCTGACGACCGTGCTGCGGCGGATGGGACTGGACGCCAGTTGTGCGCTGGTCAACGTCGGCATGGGCGATGATGTTCGCAACTTCATCCCCAGCCCGCGGGCTTTCAACCATTGTATCGTGCGATTGCGACTGGACGGTCGCGACTACTGGCTGGATGGGACCCTTCCGCCGCAGGCCGGCGACTTGCAACGATTGACGCAGGCCCGGTTCGGCTGGGCCTTGCCGCTTGTCGAGAACGCTGAACTGGTTCGCATCGCCCCGACGCCGCTCGAGGTTGTGCGGGAGGTTGTCGAGCGGTGGACGTTCCCCCGGGACGTTGGTCGACCGGCGCGGCTGGACTGTTCGACGACTCATCGCGGTTGGCGGGCAGATGACACGCGCCGACTGGTCGAGAACCGGGATCCCGAGACTCTTGCCGAAATGTACCGCGAGCAGTTGGAGCGCGAACTGTCCTCGCCGTTACGACCCGTATCCTCGCTGCAAATCACGGAAGATGCCGCCGCCAACAGCCTGACGGTGCGAGAGGCCTATGACGTGGAACAGGCTCTGGTCAGCGTGGGATCGGAAGGGCGACAGTTCCTGTCCTATGACGACGTGGTGCGGCCCAATCTGCCCATCCTGGATGCAACACCACGCCGTGAACCGATTGCGCTGGGTTCGCCGCGTCAGGTCATTACCCGTCGGGAATTCAATTTTGCCGTGCCCACCAACTTCTCGCCGTGGGACGAGCATATCCGCGGCCCAGGCGGGCTGGAGGCGCGTGCGCGGTTCGAATGGATCGATCGCCGGCGGGGGGTGCATACCATCAGCCTCACGGTGCCGGGCGAGACCTTGGCTCCGCGTCAGGCCGAAGCCTATCGCGCCTTTCTTCAGCGGCTGGTGAACAACAGCGGTGTCGGCTTTGTGCTCAGAACCCGGGGGGGGCGCTACATCAGCACATCGGGCGGACGTTTCCCCTGGGGCTGGATTGCGTGGGCGGCCATCGTTATCGCGGCGGGCGCAGCGCGGTGTTCGGGCGCGGCCTGACCGACGCCTGAATCATGCCCATGGTATTCAGGCGCATCTGGCCCTAAGCTAGGGACGCGGCCCCGAGGTCGCGTCGGGTCCTCCCCCCTAGATGTTAGCCTTCGCCATCGTTGTCGTTCTGCTCCTTGTGGTGCTCAACGGCCTGTTCGCCATGACCGAGATGGCTGTCGTCTCGTCGCGCAAATCCAAGCTCCAGAGCCGCGCCGAGCGCGGTGACCGTGGTGCGCGTCGCGCCCTGGAACTCGCTGAAGAGCCGACGCATTTCCTGTCGGCTGTCCAGGTCGGGATCACCCTGATCGGAATTCTGGCCGGTGCCTATGGTCAGTCGGCCATCGCCACGGAGCTGGACGCCATTCTGGAACATGCGTTTCCGGCGGTCGCTCCCTGGAGTGAGGTGATTGCCACCGGCGTCGTGGTTATCCTGATCACCTATGTGTCGCTGATCGTCGGGGAGCTGGTGCCCAAGCGGCTGGCCCTTATTTTCCCCGAAACGATCGCCATGCGGATGGCCGGCCCGATCTCAACGGTTGCGACGGTCCTGAAGCCGTTTGTCCTCCTGCTGACGGCCTCCACCTCGGGCATTCTCAAGCTGTTCAGCATCAAGGATCGTGACGGCTCGGATGTGACCCAGGAAGAGGTCGAAACGATGATCGCCGAAGGCACTTCGGCCGGTCTGATCGAGCCGGAAGAGCAGGAGATGATCGAAGAGATTCTCACGCTCGGCGACCGTCCCATTCGGGTGGCGATGACCCCGCGCCACGAGGTCAGCTGGATCGCGCTGGATGATCCCGATGAGCTGATCAAGGAAGAGGTCCGCTCCAGCCCCTATTCGCGCTTGGTCGTCGCGCGCGAGAACGATGTCGATAATCCGCTGGGCGTGGTCCACAAGAAGGACCTGCTCGACAGCTTGCTGGACAACGGCGAGTTCAACGTCGAGAAGCTGGTCCAGACGCCGGCCTTCATTCCCCAGACCACGTCGGTCCTCAAGGCCCTGGAAATCCTGAAGGGTTCCAAGGTGCATATGGCCTTCATCGTCGACGAGTACGGCTCCTTCGAAGGGGTGGTGACCGCCACTGACCTGCTGGAGATGATTGCCGGTGATTTCGACGAAGAGCACGACGAGCCCAGCCAGAACATCGTCCACAATGACGATGGATCTTGGGTGATCGATGGACAGACCGACCTGGATGAGCTGGCCGACGCCCTGGGCGAGGACTTTGGGGATCAGGACGGATTCCACACAGTAGCGGGCCTTGTCCTGCACGAGCTGTCGCGCATTCCTGAGAAGGGCGAGCGGCTCCAGCTAGGGCGATTTGAGGTCGAGGTCCGCGAGATGGATGACCGGCGGATTGAATCGCTGATTTTCCATCCGCTGGTGGCTGTCGGTGGGTTGCCCGCAGCCACGCCCGACGTGGTTGACTGATCGACGCGTTGCGACAGCACTATTCCGGCACGGATGCGCTTGCTCCCATGGCCGGGCGCTGTTAAAGCCACCGGCTCCGGCCAAGGCCGCGCGCGCCGAAGGGAGTCCTTTCGGCGCGTTGTTCTTTGTCCGGGGCGCTGGAGTTCCTATGTGGGCTTCATCGAAGGAGTGTAGCTCAGTTGGTAGAGCATCGGTCTCCAAAACCGAGGGCCGGGGGTTCGAGTCCCTCCACTCCTGCCACCTTTATCTGAGACGGAAACAGAATGGCCAAGGCGAAGTCCTCCTCACGCGGCGGGGGAACCACCATCGTTCAGGGCGGCGCGGTGACCGCGCCCGAAGCGGATGCGCCCAAGAAGCGCATTTCTCCGATGCAGTTCTTCAGCCAGGTCCGGGCTGAAGGTCGCAAGATTACCTGGCCGAGCCGCAAGGAAACCTGGATCACCTCGGTGATGGTTTTCATCATGGTGGCGCTGGCGTCGCTGTTCTTCTGGGCGGTCGACCTGTTGATGGCGCTTGGTGCCAGCCAACTCATCCAGATTGGTCGCTAGGGAATATCGACATGACCGAACAAGCCCAGGCGGCCTCGAACCCGAACCACAAGTGGTACATCGTCCACGCCTATTCCAACTTCGAAAAGAAGGTGAAGGAGAACATCCTCGACCAGGCCCGCAACCAGGGTCTGTCGGATCGTTTCTCTGAGGTGCTGGTCCCGACCGAAGACGTCGTCGAGATTCGCCGGGGCCGCAAGGTCAATACCGAACGCAAGTTTTTCCCGGGCTACGTCCTGGTCAAGATGGACCTGACCGATGAGGTCTTCCACCTGATCAAGAACACGCCGAAGGTGACGGGATTCCTCGGGTCGGGGGCCAAGCCCATGCCGGTCTCCGAGAAGGAAATCCAGCGCATCGTCGGCACGGTGGAAGAGGGCGTTGAGCGTCCCAAGCCGACCATCCGCTTCGACATCGGCGAGACCGTCAAGGTCATCGACGGTCCGTTCGCCAGCTTCGACGGCATCGTCGAAAGCGTCGACGAAGAGCGTGCGCGCCTCAATGTCTCGGTGTCGATCTTCGGTCGCGCCACCCCGGTCGAGCTGGAATACGACCAGGTCGAAAAGGTCGGCTAACGCTGGATCGGCAGGGCGAGGCCCAGGGCCTGCGCTTCGCCCGCAATCTCGGACCGACGACGAAACAGCTCGGCGGGACGGCCGCCCGTCGCCGTGTCGAGCCGGCCTGTGCGTTCGACCAGTCCGGCGCGTTCGACGCCCCGCCGAAAATTCTGCTTGTGCATCGGCTGGCCGGTCACGGCTTCGACGGCGCGCTGGAGCTGGGACAGGGTGAATTCCGCAGGCAACAGGTCAAAGATTACCGGACGATAGCGGAGCTTGCCACGCAGCCGTCCCAGTCCTGTCGCCATGATCCTGCGATGATCGGATCGTAGCGGCAGCCCGACCTGGCGGGCCTCCTGAGGCGGGACCTGACCCTGATCGCGCGCGGCCTCATAGGCCAGGCCCGTTTCGTAAAGCAGTTCGTAGCGTTCCAGCACACGCTCATCGCGCCAGGCGGAGCGTTCCGACAAGGCGAACAGGCCCTCGGCGCGGGCCCGACGTTGATGGTCGTCGCCAGCCCAGCGGGCGAGCCACGGGCCGATGACCTCGTCGATCACGGCGGGGCGTCCCGTGCGCCAGTCCTCGTAGGGAAAGAAATCCCCCCAGGCACGCCAGATGGCTTCCTCGCCGGTCGTTTCGACGGCGACGGAGGCCAGGGCCAGATAGCCGACGGAAACGATACGCCCCGTCTCCTCGGTGCCGAGTTGAGCCTGAGGCGTTTCACGTCCGGCGTCGCCGAAAGTGTAGAGTTGCTCGACAAAGCCCATGCCCAGCCCGGTCTGACTGGTTACAAAGGCGCGCAACGCCAGTTCAAATGTCCGGTCGATCGAGGGATCGAAGGGCCCCGACGGCAACCCGGCCTGGGAATCGCCCTGGCGCTGGACGGTCAGGACCGCCGTATCGCCGTCCAGGGGGGCCATGACGACCGCAGACAGGCCGATGGTGACCGGGAGGGCGCTCACCGGCGCGCGGCCTGAACCAGAGCTTCGAAGCGATCCAGATACAGGCGTTGGGCGGCCGAGGCGGACAAGGGCTCAATCTGAAGCTCGTAGCCCGCGGGGGGCTTGCCGAAGAAGCCGAGTGATTCCGATTTCGAAAAGCCGGCCAGTTGCGTCGCTTCGAAGTAGGCACAAGCCCGGTCGGCCTGTTTGATCAGCTTCTTGACCGCCACAGGATTCTTGGGCGGCAACCCGAACCGCAGATGGATCGCGCCTTCCAGGCGGGCCTCAAAATCCTTGTAGTTGACCCCCAGAGCCGCCTTGAACGGCGAGATCATGTCACCGATCACATATTCTGACGCGTCGTGGAGAAGGGCCGCCAGCCGCCATTTGATCTCGAGATCGGGTTTGATGTGGACGGCGATTTCCTCGACCACACACGAATGCTGGGCCACCGAGAAGGCGTGTTCGCCGATGGTCTGACCATTCCAGCGCGCCACGCGCGCGAGGCCATGAGCAATGTCCTCAATCTCGATGTCGAACGGGGACGGGTCGAGCAGGTCAAGGCGGCGGCCCGACAGCATGCGTTGCCAGGCGCGCGGGGCGTTTTTGGGGGTCACGGTACGGGGGCGGGTCTGGGCCACGCGATGAAACGCCTCACAGTAGTGCAAATTGAATCGCGGAAGCCGCGCGCCCCTCGGGGCGTTGTTCTCAATAAGACCAACCGGGCCGCCGTGGGAAGGGAACCGATGTGTCGTTGAGCAGGATCATCGCGCAGACGGCGAGAAATCCTGGAGCCAAATGCACCGGTGGCGATGTCCGTTTTGACGTCCGCAAGGTGACGGAGACGTCGGCGCTTCAGGCGGGCAAATCAACTGTCGCCGTGGCCTGGGCCGCGATCCCTTCCTGGCGACCCGTGAATCCCAGGCCTTCGGTCGTGGTGGCCTTCACACTGACAGCCTCCAACGGCAGAGCCAGGATGTCCGCGATGCGCTGGCGCATGGCCTGACGGTGCTGATTGACCTTGGGGCGTTCGCAGATGAGGGTCACATCCACATGGACGATCTCGCCTCCTCGCGCGGCGACCAGATCACGGGCATGGGCCAGGAACCGGTCGGAGCTGGCCCCCTTCCATTGCGGGTCACTCGGAGGGAAATGATCGCCGATGTCGCCGTCGCCGATGGCCCCGAGCACCGCATCGGTGAGGGCATGAAGGCCGACGTCCGCGTCGGAATGCCCGACCAGCCCGTGCGTGTGGGCGACTTCCACGCCGCACAGCCAGATGGCGTTCCCCGGACCAAAGGCATGAACATCGAACCCGTTCCCCACGCGTGTCCGCGCCCGTCCGCGAATGAGAGATTCGGCCAATTCGAAATCCTCCGCGAAGGTGAGCTTGATGAGGTTGGGGTCCCCGGGGATCAGGTGGACTGCGTCGCCATGGGCTTCAACCACGGCGAGTTCGTCGGTGGGGCTGTCGGAGTCCCGCCAGCCTTTGTAAGCCGCCTGGAGGACACCCGGGGCGAAGGCCTGGGGCGTCTGGGCGCGCCAGAGATTTGTTCGGTCGACGGTGCCGACCACTTGCCCATCGACGGCTGATTTGAGCGTGTCGGCGACCGACAGAGCCGGCGCTGCGGCCGGCACGCTGTCAACGGCCTTGACGAGGCTCTGGATCGTGGCCTTGCTCAGCAGGGGACGGGCGGCATCGTGAACCAGTACAGGCAGGTCAGCCGCGACAACCGACAGCCCACGCTGAACGGAATCGGCCCGCTGGGCACCGCCGACGACCGCGCGCCAACCGCTCAGTCCCGCCAGACAGAGATCGACCTGGTCTTCCCCTCCTGCGGGAATGACGACGATGACCTGGGCAGCCCCTGCCTTGAGAAAGGCCTCGACGGACCAACGGATGACGGGCTTGGCGGCCAGCATGCGCCATTGCTTGGGGCCACCCGAACGGGTCCCGGAGCCGGCAGCGACGACGATGGCGGAAAAGCTCATGGCGCTTGCTAGACTCGACGTGGGCCCTTTGGCGAGCGAAAAGCCGCGCCATGCCCGCGCAACTGACCATTGGCGATGTGACCGTCCCGGGACGGGTGCTGACCGCACCCATGACCGGGATCACGGACCTGCCGTTCCGCCAGACGGCGGCAGAGCTCGGTGCGCCCTATGTGGCGACCGAGATGGTTGCCTCGGCTGAGCTGGCGCGGGGGCGACCCGATGTCGTGCGGCGGGCCGCCGTTGGTGAGGGACTGGGCCTGACCGTGATCCAGCTGGTCGGCGCTCGCCCGGACATGATGGCCGAGGGCGCGCGCATGGCCGAGCGCGCCGGGGCGGACATTGTTGATCTGAACTTTGGGTGCCCGGCCAAGGAAGTCACCGGGATTGCTTCAGGGTCGGCGCTGTTGCGTGACCTGGATCGGGCCTGTGCCATTCTGGAGTCTGTCGTTGCGGCGACGACCCGCCCGGTGACCCTGAAAACCCGGCTCGGATGGGACCACGACAGCTTGAATGCCGCCGAGCTGGCACGACGCGCCGAAGAGATCGGCATTCAGGCCGTGACGATCCACGGTCGTACCCGGCAACAGTTCTATTCCGATGCCGCCGACTGGGACGCGGTGCGGCGCGTGCGCGACGCCGTCTCGATCCCTGTGATCGTCAACGGTGACATCAACACACCGGAGCAGGCCCGCGACGCGATGGATCGCTCCGGCTGTGATGCGGTGATGTTGGGGCGAGGGGTCCAGGGTCGCCCCTGGATCGCCGCCGCGATTGAGCGCGGCCTTGACGGGACAGCATTTGGCGAGCCGGGTCTGGCGACAAGGTTCGAGATCGTTGAGCGGCACTATCGCCGGTCGTTGGACTTCTATGGCGAGCGCCTGGGCTTGAAGATGTTTCGCAAGCATCTGGGCTGGTACATCGAGGGCGCGCCCTATCACCCGGACCCGGCGGTGCGTCGTGCTGACAAGGCCCGTCTTTGCCGACTGGATGACCCGGAGGACGTTGTGTCTGCCCTGAGGACGCTCTGGCTGTTGAACGCCGCCCAGGCCGCCTGAAGCATCTAGGCCACAATACTGTTGAATATTGAGCACAGTCGGGCCATAGGCGAAGGGATGCCATCGGTCACTGTGAAGTCCGAGCCTGACAGTCCGCCTCCGGGTTGGACGGCGCGTGTTCTCGGATGGTTGACAGACTCGCGGGCGCGTTACGTTTTTGGTGGCATCTATGGACTGGCTGTCGTGGTTACAGCCGTCGGTGTTTGGTTGGTGGCCTCCGCCCCGGCAACGGGCGAGGCTGGAGCCATCGTCTCGGCCAGCCGGCCGATCCTGATCGTATTGCTTTTCAATCTTTTGCTGATTGTCGCCCTGGCCGTGGCGGTCGGCATGCGGGTGCTTGCGCTTGTCCGTGAGCAGGCCGACGACGTTGGTGCGCGACTGCACCTGAGGTTCGTGACCTATTTCTCGGCCGTGGCCGTGGTTCCTGCTGTGCTGGTAGCCGTTGTGTTCGGCGTGCTGGTCAACCGGGGGGTCGAGGGCTGGTTCAGCTCCAACGTCCGGGCGGCGGTGGAAAACAGCGCCGACATTGGACGGGGCTATGTTCGCGACGTCAGCGAGGAACTTGAGAATGATCTGGCGACGATAGCCGGCGAACTCGCTCGCCCTGAGGTTCAGGCCATCTTTCCTGATCGGCTGCGGTTCAGTGCCAATGTGGTGACGATCGGCGAGTTCTTCGGCTATCCGGCCCTCTATATTCTGGATGGCCAGGGGCAGATTCTTGCCAGAGGTGAGCAGGCTGATGCGCCGCCGTTTCTAGCCCCTTCACCTGAGGATCTGGCGCTAGCTGCCGCAGGTGACGAAGTGCCGGTGGCAGCGACCGAAAATCCCGATGTCATTCGCGCTCTGTATCCGCTGGATGACTATGGCGATGCCTACCTCTATGTGTTGAAACCCCTGCCGGAAGGAACACTGCTTGGCCTGCGGGAGGGCGCGCGAGCGATTGCTTCCTACCGCGAAGCCGAGGCGACCCGAAGCCAACTTCAGTTCACCTTCTTGCTGGCCTATTTCGAAACGGCGTTGCTGGTGTTGGTTGGTGCGATCTGGCTGGGTCTGTCGGCCGCCTCAACGATTTCGGCCCCGGTCGGGCGTTTGGTGAAGGCTGCTCACCGGGTGGCGTCGGGCGATCTGACAGCGCGCGTGGACTCCGAAACGGATCCTGGTGAGATCGCCGTCCTGTCTCGGGCCTTCAACAAGATGACCGAGGACCTGGATGCTCAGCAAACGGCGCTGAAGGCGGCATCAACCGAAGCCCAGAACCGATCGCAATTTATCGAGACAGTGCTGTCGGGGGTGTCGGCGGGCGTTATCGGTCTGGACCGAAAGGGGCGCGTGTCGGCCATCAACGATCAGGCCGTGCGCCTGCTGGATCTTGATGACCAAGGGGTCGTCGGTCAGCCCATTCGCAAGATCGCGCCCGAGCTGGCATCGCTCGTCCACGAGGGGGAGGGAACCGAGCACGACATCGACGTGTCGCGGGAATCCGAAACCCGTCGCCTCCGGGTCCGAACGTCAGGCGGGGCTGACGGCGAGGTCGTGCTGACGTTTGACGACATTACCCGATTGATGACCGCCCAGCGTAACGCCGCCTGGCGTGACGTGGCGCGCCGCATTGCCCATGAGATCAAAAATCCACTGACGCCCATCCAGTTGTCGGCCGAACGCCTGCGCCGAAAGTACCGTTCGCAGGTTGAAGAGGATGTCGAGACGTTCGACCGGTGTACGGACACGATCATCCGGCAGGTCGAGGACATTGGTCGCATGGTCGACGAGTTCTCGTCCTTTGCCCGCATGCCGGCCCCCAAATTTGCCGACGAAGATGCTGTCGAGCTCTTGCGCGAAGCCGTCTTTGCTCGACGCGTCGGCTCGCCCGACGTCGTGGTCGAGCTGGAGGAGCCGGGTGAGGCGATCCGGCTGATCTGTGATGGCCGCATGATTGGACAGGCGCTGACCAACATCCTCAAGAACGGTGCCGAGTCGGTCATGGCCCGCAAGGCGATTGATCCGGCGAGCCCCGGACGGCTGCGCGCGTCCATCGAGGTGAGTGACGACTTCGTCGTCTATGTTGTCGAGGACGATGGCATCGGGCTTCCCGCCCGAGATCGGGATCGCCTCATCGAGCCCTATGTGACCAACCGCGAGAAGGGCACCGGCCTTGGTCTGGCAATCGTCAAGCGTATTGCCGAAGAGCATGGCGGGGAACTGATCCTGGCCGATGCCGTCGACCTGACAGGTGCCCGCGTGTGTCTGGTCTTCCCTAGAACCATCAAGTCCGTGCCCCAAACCCCGGATGAGGCTGAGTGATATGACTGCCAAGAACAATGCCGACGTACTGGTTGTCGACGACGAGGCCGATATTCGAGACCTTGTCTCGGGCCTGCTTGAAGACGAAGGCTATGCCGTTCGCACGGCCTCCAATGCCGACCAGGCCATGGAGGCGATCAGGGCCAGAAAGCCGACCCTCCTGGTGCTCGACATCTGGATGCAGGGCGGGGGTATGGACGGGCTGGAACTGCTCGACCTGGTCAAGGAACTGGATGCCGACCTGCCGGTGATCATGATTTCAGGACACGGCAATATCGAAACCGCGGTCAGTGCCCTCAAACGCGGGGCCTACGATTTCATCGAAAAGCCCTTCAAGTCCGACCGCCTGCTGGTCGTGGTCGAACGCGCGCTCGAACAGGCCACGCTGAAGCGCGAAAACCGGATGCTGCGGGCGCGCGCCTTCGTTCCGGATGGTTTGATCGGAAAGTCACCGGTGGCTCAACAGCTGCGGGCGACCGTCGCCAAGGTGGCTCCTGCGAACAGTCGTATCCTCGTTTCAGGCCCGCCGGGTTCGGGCAAGGAACTGGTGGCGCGTCTGATCCACGATGCCAGCGCCCGCGCCAAGGGCGAGTTCGTCGCCATCTCTGCTGCCGGCATGAACCCGGAGCGGCTGGATATCGAACTGTTCGGTGAAGAGGGCGAAGGCGGGCGTCCGCGCAAGATCGGCGTCTTTGAGCGCGCCCATGGCGGCACGCTCTATATCGATGAGGTCATCGATATGCCGCTGGAAAGCCAGAGCCGGATTCTCCGGGTGCTGGTTGAGCAACGGTTCCGCCGTGTCGGCGGGGACAAGGACGTCCAGGTCGATGTGCGTGTCGTGTCTTCGACCTCAAAAGAGCCCCAGAGCGAGATCCTGGAAGGCCGTTTCCGCGAGGACCTGTTCCACCGCCTGAACGTGGTGCCCATTCGCACACCGGGCCTGGCGGAGCGACGCGAGGATATTCCTGAACTGGTCGAACATTTCATAGCGACGATCGCGGTGGCTCAGGGCATGCCCCAGCGCCGGCTTGGCGATGACGCCATGGCCACCTTGCAGGTGCATGACTGGCCAGGAAATGTCCGTCAGCTTCGCAACAACATCGAGCGGCTGCTGATCCTGGCCACGGGCGATCCGTCCGAGCCGATCACGGCGGAAATGTTGCCGCAGGAGGTGGCCCAGGCTGGTCAGGCGGGTTCCATGGGGCCGGAACGGATCATCGCCCTGCCGCTCAGAGAAGCGCGTGAGGTCTTCGAACGAGAATACCTTTCGGCCCAAATCCTTCGGTTCGGCGGCAATATTTCCCGCACGGCGGCCTTTATCGGGATGGAGCGATCGGCGCTTCACAGAAAGCTCAAGTCATTGGGCGTTGCCCCTTCGCGGGGCGGCGAAGAGGACGACGTTGAGGGCGACGAGGTCTGAATGTCGCGGGTTGCTTACGTCAACGGTCGTTACGGCCCCCAGGCGGATGCCTCCATACACATCGAGGATCGGGGCTATCAGTTCGCTGATGCCGTCTATGAGGTGTGGGGCGTCTCTGACGGCCGGCTGATGGACTACGAAGGGCATATGGCGCGGCTCGAACGCAGCCTGGACGCCTTGCATATCACCCGCCCGATGAGCCGCGCGGCGCTGACCCATGTTCTGCGCGAGACGGTTCGCCGCAATCGCGTGCGCGACGGGCTCGTCTATCTCCAGATCAGCCGCGGCACGGCGGCGAGGGACCACGCCTTTCCTTCGGCAGATGTGCCGCCTTCAGTCGTGGTCACCGCCAAATCCGTGAATCGCGCGAAACAGGAGGCCGGAGCTGCGCGCGGCATTTCGGTGGTGACGCGCCCGGACATTCGTTGGGGGCGCTGTGACATCAAGACGGTGGGGCTTCTGCCCAACATTCTGGCCAAGCAGGATGCGATCGAGGCCGGGGCCGCCGATGCCTGGCTGGTCGACGACATGGGCACGATCACAGAGGGCACGGCTTCCAATGCCTGGATCGTGGATCAGGACGGCACCATTCGCACCCGCGACACCCAGGCGAACATCCTGCACGGCATCACCCGGGCCGCAATCCTGAAGATCGCGGCGGAGCAGGGGCTCAAGCTGGAGGAACGGGGCTTTACGCCTGATGAGGTCAAACGGGCCCGCGAAGCCTTTTATACCAACGCCTCGGGGTTCGCGACGCCGGTGGTTGCCATCGACGGGGTCGCCATCGGGACCGGCAAGCCGGGGCCGGTGGCTCAACGTCTTCGCGAGCTCTATCTGCAACGAGCAGAACAGGCGGCCGTGTAGGGGCATTGCCCCGCGCCATCAGAGCCCCTAGCTTGAGGCCTTGTGTGTGTGGGCGGGTGTTTCGCCCCAATCGATGGAGACAGCCGACATGTCCGGCGACAAGAAGCAAAACCTGCAGGACACCTTTCTCAACAGCGTCCGCAAGACCCGCACGCCGCTGACCATCTTCCTGGTCAATGGCGTCAAACTGCAGGGGGTCGTGACCTGGTTTGACAATTTCTGCGTGCTGCTGCGCCGCGATGGAACCAGCCAATTGGTCTACAAGCACGCCATCTCGACCATCATGCCATCGGCCCCGGTGCAGCTGTTTGAGCCCGAAGTCGACGATGGGGATGCGTGAGCAAGCCCCTCGTTGATCACGCCCCGCCGGTTGTCTCGGCGGTCGTCATTCACCCGGAACGGCACGGCTCGGATCGTGACCCGGACGTCCGCCTTGAAGAGGCGATCGGCCTGGCCGCAGCTCTGGACCTGGAGGTTCGTGCCGCCGAGGTTGCCCGTATCCGCAAGGCAACGCCGGCCACGTTGTTTGGACGCGGCAAGGTCGATGAGATCCTGGCTCTGCGTCACGCGGTCGAGGCCGATGTGGTGGTCGTGGACGACAGCCTGACGCCGATCCAGCAACGGAATCTCGAAAAGGCCTGGGAGGCCAAGGTCATCGACCGGACCGGGCTGATCCTCGAGATCTTTGCCCGGCGCGCCCGGACCGCCGAAGGCAAGCTGCAGGTTGAACTGGCGCGGCTGGATTACGAGCGATCAAGGCTGGTGCGGACCTGGACCCACCTGGAGCGCCAGCGCGGTGGCCTGGGCAAGACCGGTGGTCCTGGCGAAACCCAGATCGAGCTGGATCGACGCATCATCGCCGACCGCATCGTCAGGCTGAAGGCTGAGCTGGAAGAGGTGCGCCGCACGCGCGGTCTGCATCGCAAGGCCCGCAAGCAGGTGCCGCATCCAACGGTCGCTCTGGTCGGTTATACGAACGCCGGCAAGTCGACCCTGTTCAACCGGCTGACCGGCGCAGAGGTGCTGGCCAAGGACCTGCTGTTCGCGACGCTGGACCCGACGCAACGGACCATTCGGCTGCCGCAAGGCCGACCGGCGATCATCTCGGATACGGTGGGCTTCATCTCGGACCTGCCGCACGAGTTGGTCGAGGCGTTCCGGGCGACGCTGGAAGAGGTGGCCGAGGCCGACCTGATCCTGCACGTCCGCGATATCGCCAGCCCCGACAGTCCGGCCCAGGCGCGTGACGTCGAGGCGGTTCTGGATCGGATCCCTGAAACCGAAGGGAAGCCGCGACGCATTCTGGAAGTCTGGAACAAGATCGATCTGGTCGATGACGACGAGAGGGGTCTGGTGGTGGCGCGCGCCCTCAATACAGATGACCGGGCGGTCGCTGTATCCGCCGTCACCGGTGAGGGTGTTGAGGCGCTTCGCGAGCGCATTGCCGAACTGATTGACGATGAGCCGGAAATCGACCTGACCCTCGAACCATCCCAGGGCGAGGCGTTGGCCTGGCTCTATCAGAATGGCCGGGTGCTGGCACGGGTGACAGAGGACGATGGCCGAGTGCGCGTGAAAGTGCGGCTGCACACCGCCGCGCTGGGCCGGTTTGAGCGGATGTTTGGTCAGGCCTGAGACACCCACCGCACCAGCGGCGTATCCGCCCGCAGGTAGAGTGGATGCTTGGGCGATCCGTCGCCATTGACGCCGAAACACCAGAGCTCGTGGCCATCCGCTTTCAGGGCCTCGACAAGCTCGCATCCAGCTGGGGCCAGCGCCTTGTTCAGCTTGCCGTGGCACAGGACGACCCTTGAGGCATCTCTCGCTGCTGTCCGTATCGCCTGCAGGTTTTCGGGCGATGAGGCCACAACGCCCGGCTCCAGCAGCATCTTCGGATGGGTGGCGCGATAGTCGCCTACGTTGGCCTTGACCATGGCGTCAAAGCCCTCGCGCTGGGCGAAGGTCCATTCACGGGCGCACGTCGGATCATTGACCGTCGCGTCCGCCGTGGACGGGTTCATCCCAATGAACATGATGTAGCGGTCGGGGAAGCGGTCACCGAGCCAACGGCGCATGAGCCGACGGTATCGCCCGTCATCGCTGAAGGTAGCATCGCCGTTGACACCCTCCATCAGGGCGAGCCGGACCTTCCCGCCAGGATCGTGCTTGTCGGCGGTCATCGAGGCGAGTCCATGAAGGCAATGACGTCGGCATAGCTGGCCGCGACGTGGTCAGCTCCCGCCGTCACGAGCCGCTCCGCCATGCCGGGCCGGGCGTGGCCACCGGCGGTCAGCCCAACAACCGTCATTCCGGCGGCGCGTCCGGCGGCCACGCCCGGTTCACTGTCCTCGATGACCAGGGTGCGTTCAGGCGTCGCGCCCATAGCGTTCGCAGCGTACAGAAACAGGTCGGGGAACGGCTTTCCGCGTTCGACGTGGACGGCCGCGCTGAAGATGGCTCCCTCGAAATCTGGACGCAGGCCAAATCGATCCAGGCCCAGGTGGAGCCAGTCGGGACCGCTCGACGAGGCAATACAACGCGCCTCCGGACGCCGTTGAAGGAAATGGGTCAGGCCCGGAACAGGCTCGAGTTCGGTGCGCGCCCGTGCGTGGCAGATGCGGTTGCCGATCTCGCCCAGTTCGGGAGGGCAGGGCGCACCATGACGCGCCTCCACCAGGAGGCGGGTGTCACGCCAACGGCGACCGACATAGTGATCGAGAACATCGTCGAGCGTGGTGGGCAGGCCGTGCTCTGTGAGCAGATCCGCCATGATGCTGCTGCTCAAGATTTCGCTGTCGGCGACCACGCCGTCGAAGTCGAAGATGATGAGATCGAAGCGGCTCACGCCCGTTCCGCCACCTTGGCGGCGTTCCAGAGGCCGTCCATCTCGGCGAGGTCGGACTGGTCCGGCGTGCGGTTGTCCTTGGCCAACTCAGCCTCAATGAAGCCGAAACGGCGGACGAATTTCGCGTTGGCGGCGCGGAGCGCATCTTCGGGTTCGACGCCGAGCTTGCGGGCAAGATTGGCCATGACGAACAGCAGATCGCCCAGCTCCTCAGCGGCTTTTTCCCTGTCGCCGGCCGCCAGTTCGGCCTTCAGTTCCGCGACCTCCTCGTCCAGCTTGTCGACGACCTCGGCGGTCGATGGCCAGTCGAAGCCGACGCGGGCGGCGCGTTTGGTCAGTTTGGCGGCGCGAGCCAGGGCGGGCAGGGCGACCGGCACATCGTCCAGCACGCCATGCTGGGCCTTGGCGGCCCGTTCCTCTGCCTTGATGTCTTCCCAGCGGGCCTTCTGCGACCAGGCGTCGGGCTTGGCGGCTTCCAGCTCTCCATCCTGAGGAAAGACGTGGGGATGTCGGCGCTCGAGCTTGTCGCCCATGGCCCGTGCGACGTCCTCATAGGCGAACAGCCCCCGTTCCTCGGCCATGCGGGCATGGAAAACGACCTGAAACAGCAGGTCGCCGAGCTCGCTCTTGAGCTCTGCAAAATCGCGCCGCTGGATGGCGTCAGCGACCTCATAGGCTTCCTCGATGGTGTAGGCGGCAATGGTGTCGAAGGTCTGTTCGACATCCCACGGGCAGCCCCCGTCAGGATCGCGCAGCCGGGCCATGATCCGGTTGAGTCGATCGGTCTGGTCGCTCATCACTGCCCCCTGCGGGCGAGGTCTTCACGCACGACCAGATGGCGTGCTTCCGTCAGAGGATAGAGCCGCACGACCCATGCGGTCGCCAGCAACAGCGCCGCCGGCACGGCGATGAACAACCAGCTTAGACCGGCGATGACCTGAGGGGTGTTCACAGCACCTGTTTCGGCCTGGAAGCCCATCCATTCCAGCACTGCGAAGGCGCCGACCGAGAAGGCGTAGCCCAGCTTCGATGTGGCATTGAGGATCGAGAAGAGCAGGCCGGTCTTGTCGGCATTGTCTTCGAGTCGGACCACATCGGACGCGTCGGCCATCATGGCGCGCAGCAACAGGTCGCCTGAACCGAATGCCAGACCGGTGAAGAAGATTGCTCCCAGTGCCAGGGGATAGTGGCCTGCCGGAACCAGCAAGGTGGCACCCGCAAAGCTGACGGCAAAGAAGAGGGAGGCCACGGCCAGGGACATGTGCTTGCCGATGCGTGTCGCCAGCACCGCCCAGATCGGCGCACCGACCAGACCGGCGACGAAATAGACCAGCAGCATGATCGAGGTCTGTTCGCGGTCGAAGCCGCGCGCCTGTTCGAAGAAATAGAAGAACAGCACGCCGATCAGGCCACGCGCACAGCCGAGCAGGAGGTCAGAGATCAGGAGGCGGCGCAGCACCGGCTTGGCGATCAGCTCAAGCGTGGCTCGCACACCGCCATGCGGCGGCGGGGCCGCATTCAGAGGCTCGGGCGTGAAGCGCAAGGTGAAGAACAGGGCGACGGGCAACAGTCCGATGATGAACCATCCCTGGGCGCGCACGGCGTCGATATAGGTTCCGCCCATGAGCCCCTGAACGACAGCGGGTATCGCCAGGACGGCCAGAACGCCGATGATGTTGGCGACCTGCCACCAGCCATAGATGCGGCTGCGCTGATCGTAGTCAGGCGACAGGACCGAGGCCCAACTCATCTGGCTGAGCAGGCTGATGGAATAGCCGAGATACATCACAACCAGCCAGGCCGTCAGATAGAGCGCCGATGCGCCTTCGCGAGCGAAGAAGAGCATCGCAACAGATCCCATGAGGATCGGCGCACCCGCCGCCATCCAGACGCGATAGCGTCCCCACTTCGTGGAGGTCCGGTCGATCACCATGCCGAGGAACGGATCGACCACGATGTCGGCCAGTCGGACGATCAGGAATACCAGGCTGACGGCCGCCAGAGGCACGCCGACGTGGCTGGCGTAGAACTCCGGCAGGGTCACATAGACGGGCAGGCCCAGAGCCGCATAGGGCAGACAACTGGCCGCAAAGGCCGCCAGGGTCCAGTTCGAACGCCGCTCTGTCGCGGGAGGGGCCTGATCGCTCATAAGTCCGATCTAGCGGAGTCGTGACCGTATGTCGCGCCTGGCGACAAGGCTGCCTAGCCGCCTTCCATACCGACCAGGGCGGGCGAAACATGGTGTTCGGTCGGCCAAGCACCCTGGGGCACGTCGGTCGGGGCAATGGCAGTTTCGACGACGCGCCAGGCGCCTTCGTGCCAGTTCAAGAGAACGATGCCGAGGTCGCCATCCATCATCCCGTCGGCGAAGGCCTCGTTGAATATCGTGGTCCCCCAGTCGATGGCCGAGCCATCCAGATTTCTGATTGGTCCGTAGACAAAAGCCCAGTCACCCTCTGACCGGAAGATTTCCGGCTGAATCGCGGCCTCGCGTCCGATCCGTTCGGACAAGGTCGTGTTTGCGGCGGCAATCACGGCGTCGTGGATCGGGTCGCTTGCGCTGACTTCGTTGTTCAGTTCAGGCGCGGCCGGACCGACAACGCTGCCGGGCGCGGCGGCATCGACGGGGGCGGCTTCGGGTTCAGTGCCGTCGGGATACTGGGAACTGGCGTCCGGGGTGCAGGCAACGAGGGCAGCACCGAAGACAAGAAGTCCAGCAAGTCTGATCGACATGGGGCATCCTCCGCGTTGGCGGCATAGTCTCCCAGAACGTCGGTGGACGAAAGGGGCTAGTGCCCACCTGCCGGGAGCCAGGTCGGCCAGGCCCAGCCGAGATCCAGGAAGACGTCGTAGGAGCCGTCGTAGATCATGCGCAGGGCGACAAAGACGACAATGACCAGTCCGACGTAGGCGATCCACCGGTGCCGGTTGAGCAGCCGTGCGATGAAGGTCGCCGCCACACCCATCAGGGCGATGGACAGCACCAGGCCAAAGACCATGATCCACGGATGCTCGTGCGCGGCACCGGCGACAGCCAGCACATTGTCCAGGCTCATCGTCAGGTCCGCGATCATGATCTGAACGAGTGCCGCGCCGAAGGTCTTGCGCTTGATTCCCAGCTCTTCGGGAGACGGGCCTTCGCCACGCTCGATCGCCAGGGCGCGTTCCATTTCCTCGGTCGATTCGGCCTGGTCGTGGGTGCGTTGCTCCTGCAGTTCGCGCCACATCTTCCAGCAGACCCACAAGAGCAGGAACCCACCGGCCAGAAGCAGGCCGACGATAGCCAGAAGCTGAACCGTGATCAGGGCGAAGCCGATCCGCATGATGACGGCGGCAGCCAGCCCGACCAGGATCGCCCGACGACGTTGTTCGACCGGCAAGGCCGCAGCCGCCAGGCCCACCGCGACAGCGTTGTCACCGGCCAGCACGAGGTCGATCATCAGGACCTGGCCCAGGGCGACCAACTGGCTGGTGAACTCGGGCGAGGTGAAGAAGTTGGTGATGAAATCCATGATGTCGCTCTAGGTCAGGTCCGCCGACACGGCAAGATGTAGCTCAGACGCGTCGCTGGGCGCGTGCGGCCTCATAGAGGGCGACGGCGGCTGCATTGGAGACGTTCAGGCTCTCGAAGCCGCCGGGCATGGGGATTCGCGCCACGGCGTCACAGTGTTCGGCCACCAGCCGGCGGACGCCATCGCCTTCAGAGCCCATCACCAGAACGGTCGGCTGGGAGTCGAGGGCGTCTTCCAGAGTCAATTCGGTCGCCCCGTCGAGCGCCACGGCGCGCCAACCCAGGTCGGACAACTTCTCAAGCGCGCGGCTCAGATTGGTCACACGAGCATGCGGCAGGCGTTCGGTCGCGCCGACCGACGCCTTGGCGAGCGGTCCGGCCAGGGCCGGGGAGTGGCGATCCTGAACAATGATTCCGCGCGCGCCAAAGGCGAGAGCCGATCTGAAAATAGCGCCGACGTTCTGCGGGTCGGTAATCTGATCGAGCATGACGATGACACCAGAGGCCGGACGAGCGATGTCTTCCAGCGCGACCCCTTCCAGCGGTGCGACCTTGAAGACGAAGCCCTGATGGGCGGCACCCGGAGGCAGGAGCTTGTCCAGCGCGCGGGCTTCCAGAATCTCGGCCTTGTGCCCGTTGGGTGCCAGGCGACCAGATTCGATCTCCGTTGCCCGATCGGCTGTGACCATCAATCGGCCCATGCCCTTGCGGGCCGGATTGGCCAGGGCGGCCAGGACCGCGTGGCGTCCCCAGATCAGGTGATCCGCATCGATGCGGCGCGGCTCCCGAGGGCGGGAATCACTGTCCGGCTTGGGGCTCCAGCCCCGTTCACGCGGGGCGTCATGGCGTGGTTTTGGCCCCGGTTTTTTACCGGCCTTACGGTCGTTGCGTTCGCGATTGGTCGCCACTATAAGACGCCCTCCGATTTGGGGCCCTGAGGTTTCGAGGTCCGGTGTCGTCCCTATAAGGGGGCGGTTGCCGGGTCACCAGCCTCCGTTCCGACTTCGTCGTCAGACGAGGGCGGGGCGCTTCAAATCTCGCACCGAGCGCGTTGGGGGAATGTCCCGAGCGGCAAAGGGGGGGGACTGTAAATCCCCTGCGTAAGCTTCGTAGGTTCGAGTCCTACTTCCCCCACCACGCGCCGGCCGCGATCGAATGAGGACACCGTTCGGCGGGTATAGCACAATGGTAGTGCAGCAGCCTTCCAAGCTGAGGATGTCGGTTCGATCCCGTCTACCCGCTCCATTCTTTTGCGAACCAATCCGCCGCCGGCGGCTTTAGGAGTAGTTGGCCATGGCCAAGGAAAAGTTCGAACGCACGAAGCCGCATTGCAACATCGGCACGATTG
>CAZYFY010000031.1:7896-28288 GCA_964647275.1 uncultured Brevundimonas sp. | reverse complement strand
ATGACCCGCCAGAGCCTCGAGGCGATGATGGAGCAGATGGGCGTCAATATCCGCGACGCCAACGCCAACACCCGCAACATCGCCGCCGTCATGGTCACAGCCGAACTGCCGCCGTTCGCGACGCCGGGCTCTCGCATCGACGTGACGGTGTCGACCATGGGCGATGCCCGCAACCTGATGGGCGGCACCCTGCTGGTCACGTCCCTAACGGGGGCGGACGGTCAGGTCTATGCCGTGGCCCAAGGGTCGGTTCAGACCGGTGCCGTCGAAGGTCGGGGATCCTCGGGCTCGTCCGTGTCGCGCGGCGTCCCGACAGCGGGCCGCATTGCCGGTGGGGCTGTGGTTGAGGCCGAGACGGGCTTCGATCTGCGCTCCATGCCGAATGTGCGTCTGGCCCTGCGTAATCCCGACTTCTCGACCGCCCAGCGGATCGCCCAGGCGATCAACGCGGTCCATCCCGGTACGGCCATCGCCGAAAACGGCACCGTCGTCGCGGTTCGCCCCCCGGCCGGGCGCGACATGTCCAGCTTTATCGCCGCCATTGAAAACCTGCCGATCAATGTCGATGCCCCGGCGCGCGTCATCGTCGACGAGGTCAATGGCGTCATTGTCATGGGCGACGATGTGCGGATCTCGACCGTTGCCATAGCCCAGGGGAATCTGACGATCAGCGTGCAGGAGAGCCCCTACGCCAGCCAGCCCGCGCCGTTCTCAGGCGGTGACACAGTGGTGCTGCCCGACAGCCAGGTGTCGATCGACGAGGAGCGTGGACGCGAGATTCGCATCGTCGGCGGCAGCGCCTCGCTGTCGGAGCTGGTTAATGGCCTGAATGCCCTGGGGGTCAGCCCCCGCGACATGATCTCGATCCTGCAGGCCATTCGCGCCGCGGGTGCCCTGCAAGCCGACATCGAGGTGATGTGATGAGCGATCTGGTTCCCTCACCTGCCCTGACCCGCCCCGTTACGCCGACCTTGCCGATCGTCGGCCCCGGCGAGGACGCGCGCCGCGTCGCACAGGACTTTGAAACCACCTTCCTGGCCCAGATGCTTCAGCCGATGTTTGCCGGATTGGAGACGGACGGCCCGTTCGGGGGCGGTCACGCGGAAGCCACCTGGCGTGGCTTTCTGATCGACGCCATGGCCCGACAGGTTTCGAGCGGCGGCGGCATCGGCCTGGCAGACCACGTCCAGCGCGAACTGCTGGCGCTGCAGACTGTCCCTGTTCAGCCCGTAACTTCTGAAGAGCCCGCCTGATGGCCCTGTTCGCCGACGACGCTCACGATCGCGTATCCCAGCTCATTGCCCTGACCGAGCGCCTGACCGAGCGCCTGGCCGAAGAAACGCGGGCCTTTGAGACGCGACGCCCCCAGGACGCCGTGGCGGGGATGGAAGAAACACAGCGGCTGGCGAACCTGTACCGCCACGAGTCCGCGCGTGTGAAAGCCGATCCGTCGCTGATTGCAAATGCCGAGCTGAAACAGCGCCTGAGCCTGATCCAGGCGACAGAGGCGTTCGAGGCCGTGCTGGCGCGTCATGCGCGTGCCGTTGAAGCCGCCCGGACCATTTCCGAAGGGATCGTCCGCGCCATCGCCGCCGAGGTCGCCGAAGTCCGCTCGCCAGGCGGCTACGGAGCCGGTGGTCAGGCCCAGGCCGGCGACGCGCGCGCCGTTACGCTGAACAAACAGGCGTAAGCTCGATCCGTCGCGTCACGCCTATTGCGTCGAGGAAATCGGCGTCGTGGCTGACGACCATTAGGGCTCCGTCATAGGCGTTGAGGGCCGCTTCCAGGGCGGTGATGGAGTCCAGATCCAGGTGGTTGGTCGGTTCGTCCAGCAGCAGCAGCTGAGGCGGTTCTAGTCCAGTCAAAACGCAGGCCAGGGCAGCCCGCAGGCGCTCGCCACCGGACAGGGTCGCGACGATCCGCTCCGCAGCCGTATTGCGGAACAGAAACCGAGCCAGAGCCGCCTGCGCCTGATTGCGGGTCGCACCCGGGTTCAGCCGCTGGTAGGCCCCCAGCAAGGGTTCGTCGGCACTCAGGATGGCCGCCTGCTGATCCAGCAGGACAGCGCGGACCGGGCGATCCACGCGCCCGGTTGTCGGTTCGATCGTCCCGGCGATGAGCCGCAGCAGCGTGGACTTCCCCGCCCCGTTCGGACCTGTGACAGCCACACGCTCTGGGCCGACGAGATGGAGGGAGATGGGATCGAGGATGCGGCGCTCGCCCATCCACACCCCGGTCGCGTCGAGGTCCACAATTGTTCGGCCCATCGGCAGATGGGTCGGCGGCAGAGTGATCGAGAGCTCCCGAAGTTGCTCGACGTCAGCACGAGCCTCCTGAAAGGCCGCGACTGCGGTTTCTGTGCGGCGTTGAGACAAGCGTTCCTGTTGCCCGCGCGTCTGTTCCGCCTGACGGGCCATGGCTCCCAATACGATACGCGGGGCAGAGCCCGATGCGCTGTAGGCCTTGCCGGAGCGGTCGCTGCGGTCGCGGCGTTCGCGGGCCTTCTGGGCCGACCGGCGCGCGGCGGAGACGTCGCGCTCAGCAGCATCGAGCCGGCGTTCGGCTGCGGCGCGTTCCAGAGCCTTCTGGTCAACATAGGCGTCATAGCCGTCGCCAAACACTTCGACGCCAAGGCTCGACAATTCAACGATCCGATCCATGTGGCGCAGCAGCGCGCGGTCGTGGCTGACCAGAACGACGCCGCCAGGCCAGTTGTCGACGAAGGCGGCCACGGCCATCCGACCCTCGGCGTCGAGGTGATTGGTAGGTTCATCCAGGACGAGGAGCTCCGCTGGACCCAGCCTGAGCCCCGCGAGCCTGAGCCGGGTCAGTTCGCCGCCACTGAGCCCGGAGGCGGGATGATCGAGATCGAGCTGTGGCAAGCCCACACTGGACAGGGCTTCCTTGATCCGGCCATCAAGTGACCAGTCGGCCAGGGCGAGATCATCGCCCTCGGCCTGACCGACCAGAACACGCGCCAGCAAGGCCACCGCATCGCGCACGCCCAGCACGTCGGCCACCGTTTCACCCGGAGCCGGGGGACCGCCCTGAGGCAGCCAGCCGACCGGCGCGGCACGAGAGACATGGCCTTCAGACGGCAAATCCAGCCCCGCGATCAGACGCAGCAGCGTAGTCTTGCCCACGCCATTGCGACCGACCACGCCGGTACGTTCGCCCCCGAAGGCGAGTGTCAGATTGTCGAAAAGCCTTGAGCCGTCGGGTGTTCTAGCGGCGACGTTGCTGAGCGTCGCGAGCGCGGATGCGGACCGGCTTGGGTTGCGGCTGGGTGAGGACATGGGCGAGCAGAAGCAGCGGCAGGGAAAGGGCGATACCGATTTCCAGAATGCTGATCATGTTCGTCGAGCCTCCATACTCAGTGCTCAACAGCAACAATGGGGCCAAGTTTACATTTTCGCAACCCTTTCCGCTCGCTCGATCTCGACGAAATATTCATCTCGGCGCGCTAAACCACGGGCATGAGTCAGGCGTCCCGGTTTTTGAGTTTTGCCTTTGTCTCCTCGGACCTGCTGGTCGAGGTTGATGGCGCGCGTCGAATTACGTTTGCGGCCGGAGCCGCGGCCGTACCGGGCGCATCACCGCATGCTCATGTCGACAAATCCCTGGATGAGGTCCTGGGGCGAGCCGGGTCGTGGCCCCTGCGCCAGGCACTGTCAGGCCTGACCCCCGGCAAGCGGATCGGCCCCGTCGAAGTTCTTGTCCCGTGTGGGGTCAACAAGGTTCGAAGGGCGATTGTGCGGGGATTCCAGACGCCCGACCTCGCCCCGGCTGTCTCTCTGGGATTTTGCTGGGATGGGCCGGCGATGGATGCGCCGGCCAACGACGCCTCCATCCTGAATGCCGACAGCTTCCTGTCCTCAACCCGTGAGGTCATGTCGAAGCTCGATGGACCGGGGTCTGTGGCCTTCGTTGAAGTTGCGGGCCTGGCCCAACCGGGCGCCGAGGCCGCACGCCAGTCGGTTGAGGCCGCCCTGCGCGACGCCTCCGTCGACGGCAAGACCGCCGCACGTCTGACGGACGATCGATTTGCCGTTCTGCGAAGTGGCGATGACCAGAGCTCGCTGGTCGAACTGGTCACGGCAGCCTGCGCGGCCGAAAACCTTCAGGTCGCTCCGATTGTCAGCGAAGAAACACTCGATCCCAAGGTTGAAGCGCCCCAGATGCTGCGGGCCCTGCGCTTTACCCTGTCGACCTGTATCGAGAAGGGCCTGGACAGCACCGGCACCGTCTTCTCGGAAGAATTGGCCCGCACGGTCCAGGAGGCCAGCCGTTTCGCCAACATCGTGCGCGAGCGGGCGTTTGACGTGCACTACCAGCCGATCGTCGACCTCAAGACCCGCGCCATCCACCACCATGAGGTTCTGGCCCGATTTGGCGGCGGCGATACCGGCCGGATCATTCAGATGGCCGAAGAACTGGGCATGATCCGGGCCTTCGATCTGGCGGTCCTGGAGAAGTCGCTACGTACCCTGCGACAGCCGGGTTCCGGTCTGATCAAGCTGGCGATCAATGTCTCGGGCGAATCGATGGTCGATGACGACTATGTCGCGACGCTGCTCAAGCGGACGTCGTTCAACGCCGACGACCGTCGCCGCCTGATGGTCGAGGTGACGGAAACCGCCGCCCTTGAAGACATGGACGCCGTCGGAGCCCGTCTCCAGCGCCTGCGTCAGGCCGGCATCAAGCTGTGCATCGACGACTTCGGCTCGGGGGCCGCGTCCTATGAGTATCTGCGCCGACTGCCGGTGGATGTGGTCAAGCTGGACGGACGGCTGACCCGCTCGGTCGACGACGAACGCACCCGCACGATGATCGCGCATTTGGTCGAGCTGTGCCGGACCCTGTCAGTCAAGATTGTGGCTGAGCAGATCGAAACCCAGCCCATCGCCGATGCCCTCGACGGCCTCGGCGTCGACCTGGGCCAGGGCTGGCTCTATGCCAAGCCGACGCCCGAACCGATGACGATGATCCCTGCGATCGGTGGCGGTCCCTCGCGCAGGACCGGCACCGTGGAAGGCTGGGGCTAACGCTCTAGGTCGGACCGTCCGCGCCTGACGATTCAGACCCCGGCCCCTGCCCTGACCCGGTCATTTCGACATTGAGATTGATGCCTCGCAGCTTCCAGGCGTCGTTCTCCTGGACGAATTCACTGCGCACGACCACGATCCTGTCAGGGTGGGAATACGATTGCTCGACCGTATAGCCGCGCGCGCCGTTGTCATTGGTCTGGGTGCTGGACAGGACAATCGGGTCCGGCGCGGTGTCGAAAGGCACCATGTCGCGAAGCATCGGCAGTTGCTGGGCGACCAGCTGCTGATTGTTCTCCGAAGACATCCCGTCGATGATCGCCTGATCCTCGCCCGCCAGCAGGTGTTCGTACACCGCGTCGGCCTCGGCATTGAGTTCGGCGTTCGAGCCGGTGATGCTGGTCGAGTACTGGCAACCTGCAAGCAAGATGGCGGCTGCGGCGGCGGTCAGGGCTGAGCGCATGACAAAGTATCTCCTTCAAGCCGGCGGAGGTTAGGTCTGAATTTCCGTGTTCCCCAAATGTTCTTGCTGAATCGTGCCGTTTGATGCCTACATAGAGGCGTTCCGCCGGAGCCATCCCTTCGGCCTGACTTGCCGGATCCCATGAGCGACCAACAGGCCTACATCCGCGTCAAAGGCGCGCGCGAGCACAACCTCAAGGGCGTGGATGTCGATATCCCGCGTGGCGAGCTGGTGGTCATCACCGGCCTGTCCGGCTCGGGCAAGTCTTCGCTGGCGTTCGACACCATCTATGCCGAGGGCCAGCGGCGCTATGTCGAGAGCCTGTCGGCCTATGCGCGCCAGTTCCTGGAGCTGATGGGCAAGCCCGACGTCGATCTGATCGAGGGCCTGTCGCCGGCCATCTCGATCGAACAGAAGACCACGTCAAGGAACCCTCGCTCGACCGTCGGCACGGTGACGGAGATCCACGACTATATGCGCCTGTTGTGGGCGCGGGTGGGCATCCCGTATTCGCCGGCGACCGGTCTGCCCATCGAAAGCCAGACCGTCAGCCAGATGGTCGACAAGCTGACCGCCCTGCCCGAGGGCGAGCGCATCCTCTTGCTGGCCCCCGTCGTGCGCGACCGCAAGGGCGAGTACAAAAAGGAGATCGCCGAGTGGCAGCGGTCGGGGTTCCAGCGCCTGAAGATTGACGGCGAATTCTACGCCATCGAGGACGCCCCCGCGCTCGACAAGAAATTCAAGCATGACATCGACATCGTGGTGGACAGACTGGTCACGCGTGACGGTCAGGAGAGCCGCTATGCCGACAGCCTGCAGACCGCGCTGAACCTGGCCGACGGGCTGGCGGTGGCGGAATGGGCGGACAAGACGGAAGGCGAGGAAGAACCGCGCCGGATGCTGTTTTCGGAACGGTTTGCGTGCCCGGTGTCGGGCTTCACCATCGCCGAAATCGAGCCGCGGCTGTTCAGCTTCAACAATCCGGCGGGGGCCTGTCCGGTCTGCGACGGGCTAGGCCAGAAGCTGACGTTTGACCCGGACCTGATCGTGCCGGATCGCGACAAGACCCTGCACAAGGGGGCCATCGCGCCGTGGTCGCGCGGGCCATCGCCGCTCTACACCCAGACCTTGCAGGCGCTGGCCCAGCACTATGGGTTTTCGATGGACAAGCCCTGGCGCGAGCTGCCGGAAGCCGCCCAGGAGGTGATCCTGTACGGATCGGGCGGCGACAAGATCAAGTTCGTCTATGACGACAACGCCCGCAAATATGAGGTGTCCAAGGCGTTCGAGGGCGTGCTGCCGAACCTCGAGCGGCGCTGGCGCGAGACCGACAGCGCCTGGGTTCGCGAGGAAATGGGTCGCTATCAGTCGCAGACGCCTTGCCAGGCGTGTCTGGGCAAACGCCTGAAGCCTGAGGCCCTGGCGGTGCGGGTGGCCCAGCTGGACATCGGTGACGCCTCGAACTTTTCGATCAAACAGGCCCACGCCTGGTTCTCGGGCCTGGAAGAGAGCCTGACTGAGAAGCAGCTGGAGATCGCCCGGCGCATCTTGAAAGAAATCAACGACCGCCTTGGCTTCCTGAACAATGTGGGGCTGGACTACCTCTCGCTCAGCCGGGCGTCGGGCACCCTGTCGGGCGGAGAGAGTCAGCGCATCCGTCTGGCCAGCCAGATCGGGTCGGGCCTGACCGGCGTTTTGTACGTGCTGGACGAGCCGTCCATCGGTCTGCACCAGCGCGACAACTCCCGCCTGCTGGAAAGCCTGAGGGGCCTGCGCGACCTGGGCAATTCAGTTCTGGTCGTGGAGCACGACGAGGAAGCGATCCTGACGGCTGACTACGTCATCGACATGGGCCCGGCGGCAGGCGTGCATGGGGGTGAGATCTGCGCACAAGGCAAACCGTCCGAGGTGATGGCCAACCCGAAGAGCCTGACGGGGCAGTATCTGTCCGGCGCACGCGAGATCGAGCTGCCACCCGAGGGCCGTCGCCCCCGCAACCCGAAGAAGTCGCTGAAGGTCATCGGGGCGACCGGCAATAATCTTAAAGGTGTGACCGGCGAAATCCCGGTCGGCCTGTTCACCTGCGTCACCGGTGTGTCGGGCGGCGGCAAGTCGACCTTCACGATTGAAACGCTCTACAAGGCGGCGGCCCGGCGGCTGAACAATGCGTCCGACGCGCCGGCCAGCTTCGACCGCATCGAGGGGCTGGAGAACTTCGACAAGGTCATCGACATCGATCAGAGCCCCATCGGGCGGACGCCGCGGTCGAACCCCGCGACCTATACCGGCGCGTTTGGGCCGATCCGGGACTGGTTCGCCGGGTTGCCGGAGGCCAAGGCGCGCGGCTACGGGCCGGGGCGGTTCAGCTTCAACGTGAAGGGCGGGCGCTGCGAGGCCTGTTCGGGCGATGGTCTGATCAAGATCGAGATGCACTTTCTGCCCGACGTCTATGTGACGTGCGATGTCTGCAAGGGGCGGCGGTACAATCGCGAGACGCTGGAAATCCTGTTCAAGGGCAAGTCGATTGCCGATGTGCTGGACATGACGGTTGAAGAGGCCGCCAGCTTCTTCAAGGCGGTACCGTCGATCCGCGACAAGATGGCGACGCTGGAGCGGGTGGGTCTGGGCTACGTCAAGGTCGGCCAGCAGGCCACGACCCTGTCCGGCGGCGAGGCCCAGCGGGTCAAGCTGGCCAAGGAGTTGTCAAGGCGGGCGACCGGCCGGACCCTCTACATCCTCGATGAACCGACGACCGGACTGCATTTCGACGACGTGAGAAAGCTGCTGGAGGTGCTGCATCAACTGGTCGACAGCGGCAACACCATGATTGTCATCGAGCACAATCTGGATGTGGTGAAGACCGCCGACTGGGTTCTGGATTTCGGCCCCGAGGGCGGGGACGGCGGCGGCCAGATCGTCGCCACAGGCACCCCCGAACAGATCGCGGCCGATCCCAAGAGCTGGACCGGCCGCTATCTGAAGGAAATTCTCGACCGGCACGCCGAGCGCGCCAGGTCGAGGAAGAAGTCTGCCTAGAGTTCCGGCTCGGTCGGAGTGGAACTAACCGACGGCTCAGGATCGCCGCCACGGCCGGTCAGACCGAGATAGGCCGAGGCAAACGGCGCATACATGATCGCCGCCTGCAGGGCCGAAACGATGGCCGAGAATATCAGCACGGTGATCGCCAGCGGCATCATGGCGCGGAAGATCTCCATCGGCTCCATCGCCTCCAGAGCGGTCAGATTCTCAAACCCGCCCGAGACGAAGAAGAGGATCGGCATCAGAACAATGGACAGCAGTGTCTGAACGACGAAACACATCACCAGAGCCAGAAGGCCCATTCCCAACAGGTTCCAGAACTGACCTCGGGTCAGACGCCAGGAATCAAAGATGGCGATGCGGCGCTCGGCCACAGTGATCGAAACGGCGAGAGACAGCCGGATCGAAATCCAGACGGCAAGACAGATAAAGGCGATCACGCCCAGGAACATCAACACCCCCAGGACCGGCCCAAGGGTGTCACCCGCTGCCGCCACCGCCGCGCCCAGCGCACCGAAAATAACGGCCGCGCCGACCCCGAGTCCGCCCCCGACGATGACCATCAAGGCCAGTTGAACAATGGCGACGCGCACCTCGTCCATGCCCAGCCGGAGATAGCCAAAGGCGCTTTCCGCGGGTCGAACCACCGCGCGATTGACGGCCGCATACGCGATCGACCCCAGAATGAGACTGATCGGGAGGATCAGGCCCAGGAAGGTGAAATAGGCCGATATAAAGGCCATCACCTCGGCCTCGGTCGGCTCGCCGCCACTATCCAGGCCTTGCGCCAATTCCATGAATGAGCTCATCGCGCCGCCGGCAACGGCAAACATCAGAGCCGTCATTGCCATGTAGAAGAGCGCCCAGATGATAATCGTCACCGGCGTTCGCCGCGCGAGACGAAAGCCCTCGAACGCAGATTCAGATGCGGAAAATGCCATCACAGGCCCCCTCTTGGTCGCGGCCCCCGCCGCAGATCCGGGTGATCTTAGCGCGGATTGCGGCAAAAGCGCATGACACCTCTGTAACAATGCTAAGGACGCGTATGGCCGACGCCCGCATGACCTCCCCTTCCAGCGCCCGCAACACCGAGCCGATCCTCGACGTGCTCAGGGCTCACATGCCGGCGACGGGCCCGGTTCTGGAAGTCGCCTGCGGGTCAGGCGAGCACGCGCTGGCGTTCTCGCGAGCGATGCCCGGTCTGGATTGGACACCAAGCGACCCGGACGCGGCGGCACTGGCCTCAGCCGAGGCGTGGCGGGCTGAAGGGCCGGCCAATCTGGCGGCACCGATCCGGCTGGATGTGACGGACGAGGCGACCTGGCCTGATGCGACCTACAAGGCCCTCTATTGCGCCAACATGATCCACATCAGCCCGTGGGCGGCCACCGAAGGCCTGTTGCGGCTAGCGGGGCGGGTTTTGCTCAATCCAGGCGGGCTGCTGGTGATGTACGGTCCCTATCTTGAGGCCGATGTCGAGACGGCCGCGTCGAACCTGGCCTTTGACGAAAGCCTGAAGGCGCGGGCCCCGGACTGGGGGCTGCGAAGCCGCGAGGATGTCGTCGACGTCGCGCGCGACCAGGGGCTGGCCTACACCCTGCGTGTGCCCATGCCGGCAAACAATCTGATGCTGCTGTTCCGGCGGGTGTGATGGCGTGGTCAGGGGTTTGGCGCGGCGATGAGCGGGTGCGTCTGAACAAGTTCATGGCTCAGTCGGGCGTCTGCTCACGGCGCGAAGCCGACGGGCTGATCGCGTCAGGCCTGGTGTCCGTCGAGGGCGTGGTCGTCGCCGACGCGGGTCGGAAAGTCGAGCCGGGCCAGACGGTCGCTCTGGCCGATGCCGCGAAAGCCGCACTGGATGGCGTGTCGATCCTGCTCAACAAGCCGACGGGCTATGTGTCCGGACAGCCTGAACCGGGGAAGATTCCGGCGGCACGTCTGCTGAGCGCGGACAACCAGGTCGGGTCAGGTGACGTGCCCGCCAGCGATCTGTCGCTTCCGCCCATCGGACGGCTGGACGAGGATTCCCGCGGGCTGTTGCTGTTGTCGACCGACGGCGTCGTCGCCAAGGCCGTAATCGGCCCTCAGTCCGAGGTCGACAAGGAGTATCGGGTTCGGGTGCGCGGCGAGGTGACCCCCGCCATCGTCGAGCGCTTGCGCCACGGGCTGGAGCTGGACGGACGGGCGCTCAAACCCGCCGGGGTGTTCGACAACGGCAAGGGACGGCTGAAATTCATCCTCAAGGAAGGCCGCAATCGCCAGATCCGGCGGATGTGCGATCTGGTCGGCCTGCGGGTCGTGGACCTCCAGCGGACGCGCGTCGGACCGATCAAGCTGGGTGACCTAGAAGAGGGACGCTGGCGCCATCTGACCGCCGATGAGCGTCAGGCGCTCATCGCGGCCTCGACGGCACCGCCGGGCGACCTCGACGGCGATTGACCAAACGCGCGGATGAGCGCCTAGATCGAACGTCGTTCTGGCGCGTGTCGCGCCGCCCTGGAGGCCAACGCCATGATCCGCTACCCGCTCATTGCTGCCGTCGCTCTCGGATTGGCGGCCTGTTCGCCGTCTGCCGGCGGAGATGATCAGGCTTCACCAGAGCAGCCAGCCACAGAACAGCCCGCTGCGGGCGAGAGTCTGTTTACGACGAGGGCCTTGTCCGACCTGATCACGGAACGTGGTGCCGAAGCAGCTCTGGCCGATCTGCTCGCAACGCCCGAAGACCCGAGGTGGCAGGCGACTTTGGACGGGATAACGGAAGGCGACATTTCCTGGATGGCTTCGGCCGCACCTCTGGTTCCGTTCTTTGACGGCGAGGCCGCCGAAAGCGGCTTTGCCGCCTTTGCCCAGGCTCTGGCCATTGAACCCGTCACCGTGCTGGCCTCGGTCGGCCCGGACGGAGTGGCGTCGGTCTGCGACCCCTATCCGCCAGAGGAAACCGCCGCCAAGCAGACAGCCCTCATGGCGGTGCCGGACGATTCGCCCGTGGTTGCGCTGCGCGACGAGTGCCTGACCCTGTTGTCAGGCGAGCCGACCTGAGCCGGCGACATCCCTAGAGCATGATGGTTTTTGTTGGAACCGCGGGGCGGTCCCAACAAAAAGCTGAATCATGCTCGCGCTTTCTCCTGGAGCCTGATCCACGCCCGAGATGAAATCGCGAAGCGATTCCACCTCAACCGATCAGGCTCTAGAACGGGATGTCGTCGTCCATCGGAAAGTCCTGCTTGGGGCCGCTGGAGCGGGCCGGCTGACCGCCGCCCGAATAGCCGCCGTAGTCATCACCCGACGAGGCCCCGCCGCCTTCATTGCGGCCGTCCAGCATGGTCAGCTCGCCACGGAAGCGTTGAAGTACGATCTCGGTCGAGTATTTCTCGACGCCGTTCTGCTCGTATTTGCGGGTCGCCAGCTGGCCTTCGATGTAAACCTTGGCCCCCTTGCGCAGATAGTTTTCCGCCACCTTCACCAGGTTCTCGTTGAAGATGACCACGCGGTGCCACTCGGTCTTCTCCTTGCGCTCACCGCTCGACTTGTCGCGCCAGGTTTCAGACGTCGCGATATTGAGGTTGGCAACGCGGTCGCCCGAGTTCAGCGTGCGAATTTCCGGGTCCCGCCCGAGGTTTCCGACCAGAATGACCTTGTTCACGCTTCCCGCCATGGGGAGGCTCCTTTCCGTGCTTGATCGCCCGTCCGCACGGACAGCGATGTTCCTTTTATGTTCTGGTCGCCCGGAAGGTCAACCGCCCCCCGTTTCGGGCGCGGCCGGCTCCTGAGCAAAGGCTCCCGGAATCGCGAGCCGCCCATCGTGAGTCCGGCGTAGCGCGATGAAGCGCCCACCGTCCAGATGGCGTGACAGCGACACCCCTGCACTATCCACAAACAGATACTGGCTTCCGTAGTAGCCAATCACCTCGCGGCGCGTTCCGCCCATGCGCAACCAACGGACTCGGTTCTCTTCGAGGCGCGCCGCACAGTTCTCCATATTCGGCTGGAGATCCGGCATGGCGGTGAAGTTGACGGTACCGTCTTGCTGAGGGGCGACGACGAAACAGGTCCCGCTGGGCGCTTCAGGGACTTCAATCTGGGCCTGGCATCCGGCAAGCGCCAGACCACATGCTGCGGCGAACAGAATGGCACGCATCAACGAACGTCTCCGATTGAACAGTCCCGGCCTTGCGGGGCAATGGTGCGGAAGTTGGTGTTGTCGCTCGACTGTTCCACACGTCCCGGAACCAGTCGCAGGGTGGTGTCACCCCAGCGCCCGTAGGACGCTCCACCGAGCTGTTCGCACCGTCCGCCATAGAGCGACTGAACACAGGCCCCCAGCGACATGGTGCCGACTTCACGCCATTCGCCGCCGGCGTGGCGCATGCAGCGTTGGCCCGACACCTGCTGGACCTGAGGCCCCGGACGCGGCTCAACCGGACGGACATCGACCTGTTCCGGCACGGGCGTTGGGTCAGGCTCGTCCACGAGCGGCGGAAGTTCAGGCGGCGGCGTAAAGGGGATCGCCGTCAGGGCACCGGTCGAATCCAGTCCGACATCCAGGGCCTGGGAGGCTACGCCATTGCGCTGGGCGCAATCGGACAAGGTCGCCATGCCGACAAACTGGCCGCCGACAAAACAACGCAGTTGTTGATCGGGGCTGAGCGATTCGGGGTCCGACACATTCAGCTGTAGCCCGGCGCGTTCGGGCGGCGCCTCAGCGTCGTCGCGGTCGCGATCCGACGGCCCCCCCGTCAGCAGGACGGCTGCCAGCACGGCGGTCAGGATGGCGGCAACACCGCCGAGAATGAGGACGAGACGCTGATTATCCATGACGATCGCCGCTGTTTGTGGTGCGGCAATAAGGCCGTCTCATGGCCCTGCGTCAACCGCCTCCGAGCTTGATCAGCGCCGCCTGATAATTCGCCATCTGCTTGGATTGGTATTCGGAATAGACGGGATTGGCCAAGGCCGCGGCCTGAGGGTTGTCCAACTCTGTCAGCTTTCGATAGGCCGCCATCAGTTGCAGCTTGGCCGCCTGGATGGAATCCCGCGCCGCCTTGATCCCCGCCTTGGAGGTAAGCGTCAGGTCGGTCTGCATCCGCAAGGCATAGACGGCCCGATCATCCGCCAGACCACCGGACGGGTGCAGCAGCGTCTGGGCGAGGCCAATGGCCTCCAGCGCATCGCGCCCGAGCGATCCGGCAATGATTTCGACCGGTGCCCGCCCCGGCTTGAGCGAAACCTTCAGGCCCTGGACCCCATCGGTAGGAAGAACCTTGGCTTCGAGCCGATTTTGGGACGCCGTGGAAATCTTCTTGGCCAGGCTGTCGTAGGTATCGTTGGCCTCGATGGTGATGGTGCGCAGACGCCCCGACCCCAGATCGAGCATGAACTGATCACCCGCCCGCACCGACGTGGCATCCACCAGCTTTTGAGACGGTTTGAAGTCGATGGTGCCCTGCGGCAGACCCAGCCGGTCCAGAACGCTGGCGCCTCCGGCGGCCACGCCGACCGCCATGGGGCGAATACGGCCGTCCTTGCCCTGGAATTCGCGCTGCCATTCGATGGTTCCGCTGTCGGCGTCCAGTCGAAGCAGACGCCCGGTCGCGGTCTGGGTCGCCCCCTCCCCGACGACGGAAACCTGACCCGTCAGCCAGATCTTGCCATCCTGAACCGTGGCAGATACCGCCGAGTCATCACCGGCCCCACCGATGAAGGTCATCCGGTCTGCTGCATCGGCGGTCAGGCTCGCATCCAGGCGCAGCACGAAGGCATCCTGGCCCCCGGCGTGGCTATTGCCGGGGACGCCGTCACCCAGCGACGCATTTCGGCTGGTCCCCGTCACGATCACCCGTCCGGCGTCCAGCGACAGCGACGCCAGGTCGCCCTGAAGGTTGCCGAGATCGCGCGTCGCCACCAGGCTCGGGGCCTGCGGGTCGCTCAGATCGTATCGGCGCAGCACAGCGCGCCCATTGTCGGTTCCGGCCACGATCAGGATCGTACCGTCGACCGCGATGCGTGACGCGGCGTCGTCGCCACTGGTCCCGAACTGCTGGGTGCCGAGGAAGCCGCCCGTGGCAGAAAAGGTCTGGAGATAGCCGTCCCACCCCCCGAGTGCCCCCGCGCCGGCCATTCCCGAGCGGGTCCGACCGGTCACATAGATGGAGCCATCGGCTCCGAAGGCCACCGATGTCGCCTCATCTTCGGCACGCGCCGCCCGACGCTCGGTCCACAGCTCACCGCCCTGGGCATCGAAGACCGTGAGGAAGCTGTCGGCCTTGGTCGCATCCGCTCCCGCCTTGCCGCTGTCCAACGCCCCGGTGACCGATCCGACGACAGCAATGCGGCCGTCATCGCCGATGGCGAAATCGCGGGCTACGGCCTCATTGGCGGCCCCCAGGGTGCGGGTAAACACCAGGCGTCCTGCCGAATCGTACTTTTGCAGGACCGCGTCGCGCGCGCCCTTGATGGTCTGGCCATCGATGGTGCCGTCCGCCTCACCCAGCACATAGACGGACCCGTCCGACCCGGTGCGGACCGCGCGGACTTCGTCCAGCCCGGCCGATAGTGCGGCCAGGCGGGCACGGTCCTGGACCGGCATGTCGCCTTGCCCGGTCGGAACCGCCGGCGCGCCTGCACCAACCTGGCCGGTATCCGACTGGTACTTGGCCAACGACAACTGGCCGTCCTTGCCGCCGACCTGGGCCACGAAGACGGCATCAGACCGGTCCGGTGCTGAAAAGCTGAGGGTTTCCGTAGAGATCGCCTTGACCGCCAGGGCATAGCTGTCGTTGTCCGACGGCAGGGTCAGGGTCCGGTCCCCGACCTTCATCGTCTTGGGTGTCCCGGCAATCACCTGTATCCCGAACCGGGTTTCGACCCCCGCATCGGCCAGCTTCTGATTGAAATAGGCATTGACCTGACTGAGCGTGCGCTCCGTCGAGCCCATCTCCGCCAGATCGAAATTGATCGTCGTGGGCCCGGTGAGCCGGGTGACGGTCAGGCTGAACCGGACATCGCCGGCATAGGCGTCGACCGGCTCGGTCAGCAGGCCGCCATGGATGGCCGGTGTCATATAGGTATAGGCCGCCTTGGCCGGGCCGACGGTCGCCTTGGCGGTCGCCCCCGCGGCGGTTCGCGCAATGCGGATCGATTCAAAGGCATCGCTGCCCAGGAAGCTGTTGATTTCCTTCAGACCGGATTGAAACGTCCGTTCCAGCCGCGCCAACTCCGTCGTCGGTGTCGACTTGTTGTCGGCCCGAAGCGCCACCGCATCCAGCATGGCCAGCCCCTGATGCAGGGCAAACAGGCGCCGGTAGTCCTCAGCAGCCCCCTTGGCGTCGATCACAGGCGTCCGCAGGTCGACAAATCTGGCCCCGGCCATGGCGGAACGCACCAGGGCGCTCGGCTCGGTCTTGGTGGTGCCGGCCCAGGGAGCTGTGGGGGTGCGATCGACTGCGGACGCGCCCAGACCGATCCCGCCGCCGGACGGAACCGTGATCGTCCCGCCGAACAGACCGGCGAGATAGCCCATACTCGTCGCATTGAGCGCCATAACGTCCAAGAATGACGTGGCTGGGCCTAAGAATCCCTAAAGTTGCCGCGTTCGGGCCATGTCGCAGCCGGGATGGCGTTCCAAACGACTCACAGTAACGTTGCTCTGTGAGCGGAACGATCCTCTGCGGGAGGCGTTTGGCCCGCGCATGATGAGGAGGTCCACCATGGCCGCTCTAAGAAATGCCCTGATCTGGGTCCTGTCTCAGTACGGATTTGTTCGGCGCTCCGCCTCGCGGCGGCAGCCCTGGGTCCACATCGGTCCGGTCAGCTAGTTAGCCGTTACGGAACAGCGACAGGACGATCTGCGGAGCCGAGTTGGCGATCGATAGAGCCTGGGCTCCCAGCTGCTGCTGGACCTGGAGCGCCTGGAGCCGTGCCGACTCCTTGGCAAGGTCAGCATCCACCAGTTGACCGATGCCGGTTTCCAGGGTGTCAGCCAGCTTCGAGACGAAGATCAGATGCTGGTCGATCCGCTTGGATTCGGCCCCGAGCGCCGCCATGCGCGAGGTCGCCGTGGCCAAGGCGGTTTCGACAAGGCCCAGGGCGGTCGTGGCATTGGCTGCCGTCAACAGATCCCCGCTCAGCCCCAATCCCGAAAGCGTCAGGTCCTGACGGGTCAGCGGAATGGTTTCGGAGGCATCCGTATTGGCCAGGAAGGCCAGGTCGGCCCCCAGCGAATTGTTGAGGATATTCGAACCGTCGAAGGATGCGTTGTCGGCAAACGACGTGATCGAGGCCAGCAGAGCCTGGAAATCCTGATTATAGGCCGCGCGCGACGCCGCGCTGATCGAGGGATCGGCGGCGGCGGTGGCGTGCTGACGAAGTTCGCCGATCAGCTCGACGATCTGCTCACCTGCCGCCAGCGAGACATCGGCCACTGACTTGGCGCGGTTCAGGCTGTTGGTCACGGATTCCAGCGCCTTCATGTCGGCGCGCTGTCCTTCGGCCACCGCCCAGATCGCCGCGTTGTCGCGCGCGCCCTGAACCTTCAGGCCCGTAGACACCCGATTTTGAACGTCGCCCAGACGATCGTTCGTTCGGTTGAGATTCTGAAGGGCGATCAGAGCCGCCGAGTTAGTGTGAACGCTGGTGGTCATTTTGAGCCGGTCCCCCAAGGGTATCGCTGGAATCCTATGGGCCGAGTCGTGTGCGTATGGTTAACGAGGTCGAAACGCCAAATGCCGCGCGGCGGACCTGCCTGCGCGGGGGATCTTATCAAGCGAGCGGCTGGCTCTCGCTCAGGCCTGGGTGTCGATTACGGACCCCTGGGCGTAGCTGGGCTCGGACTGGAGCCGGATCACGGCCTCGCGCGGATAGGCGCTGACAACCTGACCGGTCAGTCGATCGACGCTCTTGTAAACATAGCCGGACACCGGATCGCCCTCGATGATCAGGCGATGGTTGGACAGCGTCTCGGCACCTTGGCGCGCCCGATGCTGGTTCGACATGTTCGGCCCCGATGCATCCGCACCGGGCTTTACGAGCGTCAATGATACCGCTCTTACGGGTTCGACATTCTGGCTCATCTCCCTTGAGCGCCCGTTCTGGACGCCTCCTGACTAGAGCCCCGTGTTCAAGGGGCGGGTGATCGGGGGCGGCATGAACCGCCCCCGGTTACGCGGGTTAGCGGAACAGGCCCAGGAGGGCCGCGCTCGAGCTATTGGCAATGGACAGCGCCTGGACACCCAGTTGCTGCTTGGTCTGCAGGGCGGTCAGTCGGGCGGACTCCTTGGCGAGATCCGCATCGACCAGATTGCCGGCCCCAGCTTCCAGGGCGTCCTGGAGCTTCTGATTGAAGGCCAGCTGGCGCTCATACGACTTGGCGTTCGTACCGATCGTCTGGAGCTTGGCAGCCCAGCCGTCGATCGCCGTCTGAACCGACGCCGCCGTCGCCGACGGGTTGGCAACCGCCGTCCCGAGAGCATTGACGCCGTCGAAGACTGCGCCGGCCGCAGCCGCCGTGATCTCGGTCATCAGAGCGTTGAAGTCAGTCGTATAGGCCGAACCGCCGCCCGCCTCGATTGCCGTGGCCAGGGCCTTGGCTTCGGTGAGGGCCGCCATGATGGATTCACCCGCCGCGATACCGACATCGGCAATCGACTGCTGACGCAGCAGATTGTTCATGGTGGCGTCGAGGGCCTTGGCGTTGGCTTTCTGGGTGGTGGCGATGGCCCAGACAGCGCCGTTGTCCTTGGCCGAAGAGATCTTCAGGCCGGTGGTGACACGGTTCTGGACCTTGTCGAGTTCACGGCTGGTGGCCGCAAAGCTCTGGGCGGCGACCATCGCGCCGTAGTTGGTATTGATCGAGGCCATTTTGGCGCTCTCCTGTCTTCGACATGTCCGACCGCCCTTTTGGCAATCGGGAGCGTTTTGCTCGATGAGAGGTCCAGCAAGCCTCGGGCCACACACAGCGGGCGAACGCTCGCTTTAGCGTGTTGTTTTAGATTGGCTTTTTGGCCCGCCGGGCCTGCCGCCACGGCTAGGCAGGCATTTCCTGCCCAGCTCGGCAAAACTTGCCGGGCCTGAAGGACCAGGACTTCAATGTATTGAATACAAAAAAGAAGGCGCGTCGGGGAAACCCCAACGCGCCCGGAAGGTCTTGCCCAGCGGCTGATGCCGCTGGATCAGATTTAGCGGAACAGGCCCAGGAGGGCCGAGCTCGAGCTATTGGCAATGGACAGCGCCTGGACACCCAGCTGCTGCTTGGTCTGCAGGGCGGTCAGTCGGGCGGACTCCTTGGCGAGATCCGCATCGACCAGATTGCCGGCCCCAGCTTCCAGGGCGTCCTGGAGCTTCTGGGTGAAGGCCAGCTGACGCTCATACGACTTGGCGTTCGTACCGATCGTCTGCAGTTGGCCCGCCCAGTCGTCGATGACGGCCTGGACGTTTGCCGCCGTGGCCGCGCCCGCCGCATTGAGCGCCGTGCTAACCGCAGTCAGCGCCGCCGTGCCGTCGAAAGTCGCCGCCGTCACCGCTGCCGTGATTTCGCTCGACAACGCCGTATAGTCGGCCTCGTAGGCGGCACCACCACCCGCTTCGATGGCTGCCGCAATGGCCTTCATCTCGGTCAGGGCTGCCATGATGGTTTCACCCGCCGCAATGCCGACGTCCGCGACAGACTGGTTGCGCAGCAGGTTATTTGCGGTGGCGTCGAGAGCCTTGGCGTTGGCCTTCTGGGTGTTGGCGATGGCCCAGACGGCACCGTTGTCCTTGGCCGAAGAGATCTTCAGCCCGGTGGTGACGCGGTTCTGGACCTTGTCGAGTTCACGGCTGGTGGCCGCAAAGCTCTGGGCGGCGACCATCGCGCCGTAGTTGGTATTGATCGAGGCCATTTTGGCGCTCTCCTGTCTTCGACATGTCCGACCGCCCTTTTGGCAATCGGGAGCGTTTTGCTCGTTTGCGGCCATGCAAAGTTCAGGCCAGATTTCTTTCTAAGTTCTTGATTTAGAATGTTAATATTCGGACGCGCGAGAGCGCGCCGGGATAAGACCCGACGCGCTCCGCATTTCAGTTGCCGGCGATCAGATCGCGGGCAGGTTCGCCTTAGCGGAACAGGCCCAGGAGGGCCGAGCTCGAGCTATTGGCAATCGACAGCGCCTGGACACCCAGTTGCTGCTTGGTCTGCAGGGCGGTCAGGCGGGCGGATTCCTTGGCCAGATCCGCGTCGACCAGGTTGCCGGCCCCAGCTTCCAGGGCGTCCTGGAGCTTCTGGGTGAAGGCCAGCTGACGCTCATACGACTTGGCGTTCGTACCGATCGTCTGGAGCTCACCGGCCCAGGTGTTGATGACCGTCTGAACCGCAGCCGCCGTCGTCGCCGTTGGGTCAGCCCAGGCAATCGAAAAGGCGTCGGTGCCATCGAACGTAGCGGCGGTGACGACGTCGGCCAGTTCTGTCATCAGGGCATCATAGTCGGCCTGGTAGGCCCCTGACGGATCTCCCGCCTCGACCGCAGCGGCCAGGGCCTTGGCTTCGGTGAGGGCCGCCATGATGGATTCACCCGCCGCAATACCGACATCGGCAATCGACTGCTGACGCAGCAGATTGTTCATGGTGGCGTCGAGGGCCTTGGCGTTGGCTTTCTGGGTGGTGGCGATGGCCCAGACAGCGCCGTTGTCCTTGGCCGAAGAGATCTTCAGGCCGGTGGTGACACGGTTCTGGACCTTGTCGAGTTCACGGCTGGTGGCCGCAAAGCTCTGGGCGGCGACCATCGCGCCGTAGTTGGTATTGATCGAGGCCATTTTGGCGCTCTCCTGTCTTCGACATGTCCGACCGCCCTTTTGGCAATCGGGAGCGTTTTGCTCG
>CAZYFY010000031.1:0-7796 GCA_964647275.1 uncultured Brevundimonas sp. | reverse complement strand
CTCCTGTCTTCGACATGTCCGACCGCCCTTTTGGCAATCGGGAGCGTTTTGCTCGCTTGCGGCCATGCAAATACCGGGCCAAGATCGTAGTTAATAGATTGTTTTCCTTATATTTTTTGGAACACCAAATAGATCGGGCGCGCTGGAGGCCTCTCCAGCGCGCCCGTCATCTGTCTGGTGGCGGGCCGGGCCCGCCGTCGGTGTTTTAGCGGAACAGACCGAGCAGGACCGAACCGGCCTGGTTGGCAATCGACAGTGCCTGAACACCCAGCTGCTGCTTGGTCTGCAGCGCCGTCAGGCGGGCCGATTCCTTGGCCATATCCGCGTCGACCAGATTGCCGGCCCCGGATTCCAGTGCGTCCTGGAGCTTCTGGGTGAAGGCCTGCTGGCGCTCATACGACTTGGCGTTGGTACCGATCGTCTGAAGGGCCCCGGCCCAGGCGTCGATCGCGGTCTGGACGTTTGCCGCAGTCGCAGTTGCAGCACCGTTCAGCGTATAGGTCGGCGTCGTCAGGGCATTGGTCCCGTCGAACACCGCCGCCGTGACGGAGGCCGTGATCTCTGAGCTCAGGGCCGTGTAGTCAGCCTCATAGGCGCTGGTGTTGCCTCCCGCTTCAATCGCGGCAGCCAGGGCCTTCATTTCCGTCAGGGCGGCCATGATGGTGTCACCGGCGGCCAGACCGACATCGGCGATCGCCTGCTGGCGAGACAGGTTGTTCATGGTGGCGTCGAGCGCCTTGGAATTCGCACGCTGAGTCAAGGCGACGGCCCACACCGCGCCGTTGTCCTTGGCGTTCGCAATCTTCAGACCGGTGGTGATCCGGTTCTGGACCTTGTCGAGCTCGCGGCCCGTGGCGGCAAAGCTCTGAGCGGCGATCATCGCGCCGTAGTTCGTATTGATCGAGGCCATTTTGGCGCTCTCCTTGCTGTCTTCGACATGGCCGACACCATTTTGGCGGCGGGAGCATTTTGCTCATCACGACAAGGAGCAACGACCGGGCCAGCTGGGCCGAAATCCTCAAGTCGTATGTTTACAAGGTGTTTAGACGCGCACCCGCGGCGGGCGGGCAGACCTTAACAAGGTAGAAATTTCCGGGCCGGGCAGAGATTGCCGAGTCGTAAACGCCCGATCAGGCCGGAACGGCCTCTGTGCCCGGGCCGCCCAGCCCCTGCATCATCATCTTGTTGATGTCGATGAGCGTCTCGAAGTCCTCATCGCCCCTCATGATCTCGGACGTATGGCGCGACACGAACAGGCTGAGCGAGATGATGCTGGCGCGCATCTGGACGGGCAGACCATTGGATTCATCCGCGCACGACCCGGCCAGGGTCGACCAAACCTGACGGTTCCAGCCGAGCGCATCAATACGCGTGGCGAAATCCTTGGGATCCGCCTGCGAGGCCGCAATCAGGGCACGGGTGACCTGACCAAACAGCCGGTATTCCAGCGCGCGCGGGCTTTCAGTCCGCTGGGCTGTCTGCTGATAGGCCTGAAACCCCATTCCCCAATCTTTCGTCTTCGTATTCGATGAGTTTGCGGGCTGCGAGCAGCCCTTTGTAGTACTCGCGCGCCATGACATGACGCGAGGCGGCGACGCACAGGGCCAGAACCTCGGGGTTCTTGATCACGCCCATGAACTCGGTCAGGCGCTGGGCGAAGTCGTCGTAGAATTTCTCGGCCGACCCCTCGTCCAGGTACATCATCATCACCGGGAAATAGATGCGGCGAGCCGGCGTCGTGGCGTCTTCAGGCTGAAGGATGTCCTTTTCGCGCAGGACCGAAGCCTTGTTCTGAAGAATGAGCACGCCACGCTTGTCGCCATTCTGGACGACAGCGCCGTTGAGGACGAAACGCTCCCCCGGTTTCAGCGACAATTTGAGCGGCATTCAGCCCTCCACGAGCCCCATCTCTAACGATGGGCGGTTAATCCCCCGTGTCCTGTCTGGCGATTTATGGTTAGCGGCGGATTAACCCTCTCGATTGGAACGGCCCCGATTGCGGGGCGTTGGCTTGTCAGGAGGTATTCCATGACACAGACCAAAACGCGCCCTGGAGAAGGCGGCAAGCCGACCCACCCGCTGAAGCCCGGCGAAAAGCCGGACCAGCTTGAAAAGACGGTCAAGTCCGAAAGCCGGCAGGAGGCCCTTATCGACGAGGCTGTGGAGGAGAGTTTCCCGGCTTCCGACCCGCCCACGCCGAAGAACATCACCTAGCCCTCGCGCACCACGCCATCGAGCAACGGCACAAAGCGCACCTCAATCAGGCTTTCACGACGGAAGGTGCCCCCCTCCTCGGCCACATAGCGGTGCAGGAACTGCGAGCCGGCCTTGCCGACCGGTGCCACCATGATACCGCCGGGCTTGAGCTGGGCGATCAGATCATGGGGTTCATGCGGAGCCGCAGCGGTCACCATGATCCGGTCGAACGGGGCCTGCTCCGACCAGCCCTTCGACCCATCGCCATGCCGGGTGATGACGTTGTCCAGACCCAGGTGTTTGAACCGGGCCTCTGCCTCCGCCAGCAACGGCCGATACCGTTCGACCGAATAGACGAAGCGGGCCAGCCTCGACAGGACCGCCGCCTGATAGCCCGAGCCGGTGCCGACCTCGAGCACCCGGTGGCGAGCGCCAACCTCCAGCGCCTGGGTCATCAGGCCGACGACGAAGGGCTGGCTGATGGTCTGGGCGCAGTCGATCGGCAGGGCCGAATCTTCCCAGGCCTGATCGAGAAACTGGGGGTGGACGAAGGCAGCGCGGTCAACGCTTTCCATGGCTTCCAGCACGCGCGCGTCGGTCACGCCCTGACGGCGCAGGCCGAGGATCAGGCGAGCGGCGCGTTCGTCGGTCATGGCCTCAGCTTTGGCGGAGCACCGCCGAGCACCTTCTTGAGATCATGGACAGTCTGGTGGTGGGTCAGATCGATGTGCAGCGGCGTGACCGAGATCTTGCCTTCGGCGATGGCGCGCAGGTCGGTGCCGTCCGCCGGGCTCTGTTCGCCGGCACGGAAGCCCATCCAATAGTAGTCACGGCCCCGCAGGTCGGTGCGGCGGATGGCGTGCATCTCGGCCAGATCACGGAAGCCCTGGCTCGTCACCTCGACCGCCTTGACCAGGTCCGGCGGGAGGTTGGGGAAGTTGAGATTCATCACGACATTGTCGGACCAGCCGGCCTCCATCAGGCGCTGGATGATGCCCGGCGCGAAGGCTTCGGCCGTTTCGTAATGGGCGATGACCTCGTCGTGGAATCGTTCGAGCGACTGGGACAGGGCGATGGAGCGAATGCCCATGGCCATGCCCTGAAGCGCACCGGCGACGGTGCCCGAATAGGAGACGTCCTCTCCCACATTGGCTCCGCGGTTGACCCCCGACAGCACCAGATCGGGCCGTTTGGGCATCAGGTCATTGACCGCCAGAACCACACAGTCGGTCGGGGTACCGGTGACTGCAAACCGCTTGTCGCCGAAGCGGTGCACCCGCATCGGCTCGGTCAGGGTGATGCCACGCCCCTTGCCCGACTGTTCGACCGCAGGCGCACAGACCCAGACATCGTCGGACAGGGTTCGGGCAATGCGTTCGAGACAGGCGAGGCCTTCCGCTTCGATACCGTCGTCGTTGGTGAGGAGGATGCGCATTTAGCTGTCTCCCCTCCATTGCGAAGCGATGGGGGGGCGGGCTCGCTCTTGCGAGCCGGGGGGGACTCGCGCCGCCGCACCGGCTCCCTTTGGTCGCCGGCCCCTCCACCCCTTCGGGGTCCCCCTCCCCATTTCGCTTCGCTCATGGGGAGGAGACATGGTGTCACCCCACATGCTCAATGCCCCCCATGTAGGGCTTCAGCGCCTCTGGCACGGCGATACGGCCATCATCCTGCTGATAGTTTTCCATGACGGCGACGAGCGTCCGGCCGACCGCCAGACCCGAACCATTGAGGGTGTGGACGAACTCGGTCTTCTTTTCGCCGGCGCGCTTGAAGCGGGCGTCCATGCGCCGGGCCTGGAAGTCACCGCAGTTGGAGCAGGAACTGATCTCGCGATAGGTCCCCTGCGACGGCAGCCAGACTTCGAGGTCGTAGGTCCTGCGAGCCGAAAAGCCCATGTCGCCCTTGCACAGCAGCATCCGCCGGAACGGCAGGTCGAGCGCCTTCAAGACAGCCTCGGCGCATTCGGTCATGCGCTCGTGCTCGGCGTCGGAATCCTCCGGGCGCGCAATGGAAACCAGCTCGACCTTGGAGAACTGATGCTGGCGGATCAGGCCGCGGGTGTCGCGCCCCGCCGACCCGGCCTCGGCGCGGAAACAGGGCGTGAGGGCGGTGAGGCGCATGGGCGTGGAGAGTTCGTCCTCCGACAGGATCTGCTCGCGGACGAGGTTGGTGAGGGAGACTTCGGCGGTGGGGATGAGGAAATACCGTTCAGAAAACTCGCCTGCTTCAAGCCGCTGATACATCGGCGGGAGATATGTATCCTCAGCCGCAGCGTCGATTGTTCTAGCTGCCTCGCCCATAGCTTGAATGAAATCTTCTTGATCCAGCTCTTTGCGGAGCCTGATCGCGATGTTGAACAGTTGCTCGTCGCGATTGGTCGCCGCCACCACGGCTAGCTTCTCCGTTTCCTCTTTGGCGGTGTCCCAATCGGTGGCTTCGGTTCGGAAGAGATCCTCTTCAAACTTCGGCAGTTGCCCCGTCCCGAACATGGCTTCGTCGCGGACGAGGTAGGGCGGCGCGACTTCTTGATAGCCGTGGAGCTTTCCGTCCTCTGGCGTGGACGTCTGCATATCCAGCATGAACTGGCCGATGGCGCGTTCGAGCCGGGCGATGCCGCCCTTGAGGACGGCGAAGCGGGCGCCGGACATCTTGGCGGCGGCTTCGAAGTCGATCAGGCCGAGCGCCTCGCCGAGGTCGGCGTGGTCCTTGGCCGGGCCGTCGCGGCGCGGCGTGCCGAAGGCGTCGCCGACCTGGACGTTGCCGGCCTCGTCCTCGCCATCGGGCACATCGTCGGCGGCCAGGTTCTTGAGGCCGGCCAGAACCCCTTGCGGCCCTGACAGTTTGGCGAACAGGTCCCGCTCGACAGCCTCACTCTCGGCGATGACGCCCTTCAGGCTTTCGACCTCGGCCTTGAGGCGGTCGGCCTCGGCCTGATCCTTGCGGCCCATGGCGGCACCGATGGCCTTGGACGCTGCATTGCGCTGCGCCAGGGCCTCCTGCCCCGTCGTCTGGGCCGCCCGCAGGTCCCGGTCCAGCGCCAGGATTTCAGCGACCACCGCCGCCGCATCCTCCACCCCGCGCGAGGTCCAGCCGGCGATATAGGCGTCGGGGTTTTCGCGGATGGCCTTGATGTCGTGCATGGTCTTGTCGTCGTTCTGGGAGGATGGAACCGTCTAGCCTCCCCGATGGAGTCGGGCAACGCGCGAAGGCGACTGTGGCGTCGTCTGTCACCTCCTCGCCGCCGCGTGGCAGGAAAGAGACGCGATCCTGCGAGCGGCGTGTTTGGCGCGCACCACCGCCCTGGATCCCCCGGCCTGCGCCGCCAAGTCGGCTTGCCGGAGGATGACGAATGGGGTGCAGTTTCCACCGTGGACGGAAAATGTGCGGTCGCGTCGGGAACGTGCGGGCATTGCCGCCGCCTTCAGGCGCTCCAGCAGGCCGCTGTGACGTGGCCCGTGCTAGGCAACAATGTCAAAGACCACAAGGCCGGATGCGGATATCCGGTCCGACCCATCTTCATCATACGTATGACGAAGGCACCGGGGACGAACGCGCGCCGGGGGGCGGTCATTCGGTATCGAGAAGGGCGAGATTCCACGCCGAAAGGGCACGAGGATGGGTAGACGGTGGAACGAGACCACCCTCTCGTTCGGCATCCTGCGGGCTGTGTGGGAGCGGGAGGTGGGGGTGCCGGTCAAAGGGGAATGCTTGCGGCGGCGGCGCGACCTTCTCCTTCGGCCCGTCCTACGGCGTCACGGTCGCCTATGTGAACCGCGGGCATGAGTCGCTGGACGGCCTCATCGCCATTCCTGAGGGCGCGTTCGCCGAGGTGGATCTCCCGGTGCCGGGGGTGTCGGTGTGGGAAGAGCGGAAGTGTGCGTGGGTGGAGGTGACGGGGGAGGTGGAGCACATCAAGTGAGGTGCGCTCCCCTTGTCATCCCGGAATTCGCGCAGCGAATATCCGGGACGGCGGGTGCCCTCAAACTCCCAGTCCCGGACGGCGCGCAGCGGCGATCCGGGGCTAGGGTTAGGGTAGCTGGATCGTGGTGAGCATGTTGCGCCCGTCGCCCGGCTCAGCCTGGAGGCTGTCCGGGCGCGTCAGGATTATCAGGCCCGTCGCGTCCCGGCTCTCCGCATCGCTGCGGCCGGGATGACAAGGGGTCAGAGTTTGGCGGAATGGAGGATGGCGGCGCTGCAAGGGCAGGGTCGAGGTCGGACCAGTGGGGGTTCATTCCTTCGACAAGCTGGAACTTCCAGGGGCGCAGCCAGCGCTTGATCTGCTTCTCACGCCGGATGGCCTGATCGACGTAGCGGTGGTGTTCGTACCAGACGAGTTGGTCGGTTCCGCGCTCGCGGCTGTAGCCGTCGATCTGACCGTGTTTGTGTTCGGCGATGCGCCGAACGAGGTCATTGGTCATCCCGACATAGAGCCATCCGCACGGCCCGCTGCAGACGATATAGACCCAATAGCTGTGCTCGCGCATGGCCCCTCTCCTCTTTGCGGAGCTTACGCTCACCGCTAGAACATTTCAAGAACATTGCCTCTTGTCATCCCGGAATTCGCGCCAGCGAATATCCGGGACGGGACGGGCTAAAACCTACCCCAAAGGCCCGGACCATGCTTCGGGCCAAGGGGTGGGACATCTCGGATCGTCGAGCATCCGGCGACGGTCGCCCGGATCAGCCTGACGGCTGTCCGGGCGGATCAAGGATTTCAAGGGCGTGGCGTCCCGGCTCTCCGCCCTTCGGGCTGCGGCCGGGATGACAAGCGGGAAAGCGCTGCCTCGACGGCTCTTGCCTCGTGCTTCAGAGGAATTGCGGAACACGCGCCTTGAGTAGGCGCACAAGATCAGGATCCATGAAATCGTATTCGTCGGGGATACCCAGACAGATCACGCGCGCGGTCTTGAGGTGCGGCTTGAAGCGTTTCCGAAGTTTATTTCGATGCGCTTGCTCCATGACGAAGATGATCCGAGCCCATTCAACCAGCTCGCCAGTGAGCGGGACTTCGGCATCGTGATTCAGGCCAGCTGACGCCACCTCAAGACCAGGCCATTCTGCGAAGACCTGTTCCGCCGTTGGCGAACGCAACTTGTTCTGGGAGCAAACAAACAGAACGTTGGTCATTCGAGAGCCAGCCGCATCACAACGGAATATTATCGTGCTTCTTCCAAGGGTTCTCCGCCTGTTTGTTCTCCAGCGTCCGTAGCGCCCGGATCAGCCGCCGCCGGGTCCCATGCGGCATGATCACATCGTCGATGTACCCCAACCTCGCCGCCACAAACGGGTTCGCAAACCGGTCCTTGTATTCGGCTTCTCTCGCGGCCAGGGCTTCCGGGTCGCCGGCTTCCTTGCGGAAGATGATTTCGACGGCGCCCTTGGCGCCCATGACGGCGATTTCGGCGGAGGGCCAGGCGTAGTTGACGTCGCCGCGCAGGTGTTTGGAGCTCATGACGTCATAGGCGCCGCCATAGGCCTTGCGGGTGATGACGGTGAGCTTGGGCACGGTGGCCTCGGCATAGGCGAAGAGCAGCTTGGCTCCATTCTTGATGAGGCCGCCGTACTCCTGCTTGGTGCCCGGCATGAAGCCCGGCACGTCG
>CAZYFY010000030.1:0-33180 GCA_964647275.1 uncultured Brevundimonas sp. | reverse complement strand
CCCTCACCCCATCCACAACGTCGCCGGATGCTCCAGCAAGCCCTTGATCCGCTGGACGAACACCGCAGCATCATGCCCATCGACGATCCGGTGATCGAAGCTGGAGGACAGGTTCATCATCTTGCGCACGACCATCTGACCGTCGCGCACCACGACCCGTTCCGAGATCTTGTTCGGGCCGATGATGGCGACCTCGGGGTGGTTGATGATCGGGGTGTGGGTGATGCCCCCGAGGGTGCCCAGCGAGGTGATGGTGATGGTCGAGCCGGACAGTTCCTCCCGCTTGGCCGAGCCGTCCTTGGCCGCACCCGAGACGCGCGCGATTTCGAGGGCGGTGTCATAGGGATCGCGCGCCTCGGCGTGGCGAACGACCGGCACCATCAGGCCGTTCGGCGTCTGGGCGGCGATGCCCAGGTGCACGGCGTTGTGGGTGGTCAGAACGCCGGCCTCATCGTCGAACCAGCTGTTGATCTGCGGCTGGTCCTTCAGGGCCACCACAATGGCCCGCGCGATGAACGGCAGGACGTTCAGCTTGGGCTTGCCGCTCGCCTTGGCCTGGGCGTTCAGATGAGCGCGAAGCTCCTCCAGCGCCGTGACGTCGATCTCTTCGACATAGGTGATGTGCGGGATGCGCCGAACGCTCTCGGCCATCTTTTCCGCGATCTTGCGGCGCAGGCCGATGATCTTCGTTTCCGTGACGCCATCGGCCTGGGCGTAGATCGAACCGCCGCCCGATCCGCCGCCGGAGCCACGCCCGCCGCCGGCGACATAGGCGTCCAGATCCTCATGGCCGATCCGCCCGGCCGGGCCGGAGCCAGCTACGAACTGAAGCTCAACGCCCAGCTCGCGCGCACGCTTCCTCACCGCCGGCGAGGCCAGCGGCTTCTCGCCGGCCTTCCTCGTCGTGAATCCTTCGGCGATGGGGCGCCCGGTCGCGCCCCCTCCACCGGCTGCGCCGGTCCCCCTCCCCCGCGGCGCTTCGCTTGCAGGGGAGGATTTGCTGGCCGGCGCCGATTCTGATCCTCCCCCGCTCGCGGGGGAGGGGGACCGCGAAGCGGTGGAGGGGGCGGCGGCTGGCACAGCCCCCGGCTTGATATTCCCCGCGCCCTCGACCTGGAACATGACCAGCGGCGCTCCAACCACGACCGTCTTGCCCGGTTCGCCCAACAGGGCTGTGACCTTGCCGGCGACCGGACTGGTCAGCTCGACCGTGGCCTTGTCGGTCATGACGTCGACCAGCAGCTGGTCTTCCTCGATCTGATCTCCGACCGCGACGTGCCAGGCGACCAGTTCGGCCTCCGCCGTCCCCTCGCCCACGTCGGGCAGCTTGAAGGCATAGTTGCCGGGCAGCGCCGCAGCAGCAGGGGCCGCCGCCGGAGCAGGCGTCTCGGCCTTGGGCGCTTCCTTCACCGGTTCGGGCGCAGGCGCTGCCGCCGGGGCCTCGTCGGCGTCCGACGCATTGCCGGCCCCCTCGACCTCGAACTCGACCAGCGGCGCGCGCACGATGAGCATTCCGCCGACCTCGCCGTGCAGGGCCGTGACCTTGCCGGCGACCGGGCTGGTCAGCTCGACGGTCGCCTTGTCGGTCATGACATCGGCGACGATCTGGTCTTCCTCGACCCTGTCACCGACCGCGACGTGCCAGGCGACCAGTTCGGCTTCGGCGGTGCCTTCGCCCACGTCGGGCAGTTTGAAAACATAGCGTCCCATCAGCTCAGCCCTCCATGGTCCGCTTGATCGCCGCGGCCACCCGCTCGGGGCCGGGGAAATATTCCCACTCAAAGGCGTGCGGATAGGGCGTATCCCAACCTGCCACGCGCGCCACCGGCGCCTCCAGATGATAGAAGCACCGCTCCTGCACCAGCGACGACAGCTCAGCGCCGTAGCCCGAGGTCTTGGGTGCCTCGTGCACGACGACACAGCGGCCGGTCTTCTTGACGCTCTCCTCGATGGCCTCGATGTCCAGCGGCACCAGCGAGCGCAGGTCGATCACCTCGGCGTCAACGCCCGCATGCTCCGCCGCCGCCAGCGACACCCACACCATGGTCCCATAGGCCAGGATGGTCACATCCGACCCCTCGCGCATGATCCGCGCCTTGCCGAGCGGCTCGACGTATTTCCCGGTCGGCACCTGGGCCAGGGCTTGCGTCTTCCAGGGTGAGACCGGCTTTTCGTGCCAGCCATCAAACGGACCGTTGTAGAGGCGTTTCGGCTCAAAGAAGACCACGGGATCGTCGTCCTCAATGGCCGCGATCAGCAGGCCCTTGGCGTCATAGGGGTTGGACGGGATCACCGTCTTCAGGCCCGAGATGTGGGTGAACAGGCTTTCCGGGCTCTGGCTGTGCGTCTGGCCGCCGAAGATGCCACCGCCGTAGGGGCTTCGCACCGTGATCGGACAGGTGAACTCCCCGCCCGAACGATAGCGGATCTTGGCCGCTTCGGAGACCAGCTGGTCATAGGCCGGATAGATGTAGTCGGCGAACTGCATCTCGATCACCGGACGCAACCCATAGACTGCCATGCCGATGCCGGCGGCCGCGATGCCGTTTTCCGAAATCGGGGCGTCGAAGCTGCGGGTCAGGCCGTGCTTCTTTTGCAGATGGTCCGTCACGCGGAACACGCCGCCGAAATAGCCCGCATCCTCGCCGAACGAGAGCACATTGGGGTCTTCGGCCATCTTGATGTCGAGCGCCGAATTCAGCGCCTGGATCATGTTCATGGAGGTGGTGTCGGTCATGGTCAGACTCCCACCTCGCGCCGCTGTTCGACCAGTCGCCAGTCTTCGGATGCGAAGACCTCCTCGAACATGGTCTTCACGCTGGGCCGGGACTGACCCAGCGTACCGATAGCCTCGGATTCCTTGGCGGCGGCTTTGACTTGCGCTTCCGCGTCGGCCTCAGCGGCCTTCTGGTCGTCTTCGGACCAGGCTTTCAGCCCTATCAGGTGCTGCTTCAGCCGTTCGACCGGGTCACCCAACGGCCAGTGCGCGCCCTCATCGCCGGGGCGATAGCGGCTGGGGTCGTCCGAGGTCGAATGCGGCGCGTGGCGATAGGTCAGGAACTCGATCACCGTGGCACCCTGGTTGGTGCGCGCCCGCTCCGCCGCCCATTGGGTCGCAGCCCAGACGGCAAGGAAGTCATTTCCGTCCACTCGCAGACACGGCAGGCCATAACCGATGGCCTTGGAGGCAAAGGTCGTCTCCATCCCCCCGGCGATGCCCTGGAAGGACGAAATGGCCCACTGGTTGTTGACGATGTTCAGGATCACCGGGGCTCGATAGACGGCGGCGAACGTCAGGGCCGAGTGGAAGTCGCCTTCCGCTGTCGCGCCGTCGCCGATCCAGGCCGCGGCGATCTTGTCGTCGCCCTTGTAGGCGCTGGCCATGGCCCAGCCAACCGCCTGCGGCACCTGGGTGCCGAGGTTGCCTGAGATGGTGAAGAACCCATAGTCCTTGGCCGAATACATGATCGGCAACTGACGGCCTTTGATCGGGTCCGAGGCATTGGAATAGATCTGGTTCATCATCGTCGCCAGCGGATAGCCGCGCGCGATCAACAAACCCTGCTGGCGATAGGTCGGAAAGCCCATATCCTCTGGGCTGAGCACCAGGGCCTGGGCAACGGCGATGGCCTCCTCGCCTGTGCACTTCATGTAGAAGCTGGTTTTGCCCTGGCGGTGCGCCTTGTGCATCCGGTCGTCGAACGCCCGGGTCAGGATCATGGCCTTGAGCCCGCGCTTGAGCGTCTCGGCGTCCAGCTTGGGGTCCCACGGCCCGACAGCCCTGCCGTTGTCGTCCAGCACCCGCACCAATCGGAATGCCAAATCGCGTGTCGCGTCCGGTGACACCGAGACGTCGGGACGGGCGACGGCGCCGGCCTCGTCGATCTGGACGTGCGAGAAATCGGCCTTGTCTCCGGGCCGGGCCGGAGGCTCCGGTACGCGAAGCGAGAGCTTGGGGGTGTTCTTCGTCATCGTTTCCGCTGGGGCATCCCTGATTTTTGGGCTGAATAGCACACGCGGTCCCGGAGTCACCCGCTTGCGGACATCGGATTGCCCAACAACGGGCGACAAGGCTAGGCTTGTCGGCAATTCGGAGTGTTCTCAATGGTCCATCGTTCCCTCATCGGTGTTTTCGCCGTCCTGCCGCTCCTGGCGGCCTGTGCAACGGCGGAACGGCTGTTGGGTGGACCCAATGATCCCGGCCCCGCACCTACGGTGCAGGTCGTGCCCGCAGCCCCAGAAGGCGTGACCGTGCTGGCGCGCAGCCCCGCCGAGCCCCTTCTCCTGGAGAGCGTCGCCCTGGATGCGCGTGGACGGCTCCTCGTTTCTTCGATCCACACCGCCGGGGTTTATCGGCTCGACATGAACGGGACGCTGACCCGCTTCACGCGTGAAGGCGACACCCAGGGCGTCTTCGGCATGATCTCGGATCGTGAGCGTGGGCATCTGTGGATCACCAGTTCCAACACCCTCTATGACCAGATCGAAGGGGAAGGCGGCACCGCCCTGATGCGGCTCGACCTGAATACGGGCGAGGTCCAGGCCGTCTATGCCATGCCTGAAGCCGGCCGTCAGTTGACCGACCTGGCGCTCGGCCCGGATGGGACGGTCTTCGTCAGCGACAGCGTCGGTGGCGGCATCTACATGCTCTCGCCGGGTTCGGGCCGGCTGGTGCACCTCGTGGATGCCCCGGAGCGGGCCTCGCCCCAGGGCCTGGTCGTATCCGACGACGGCAACTGGTTGATCTTCTCGAACTATGGAACCGGCCTGCACCGGGTCGTCATCTCGACCGGAGCCATGCAACCGGTGCGGATGCCCGACAATGGCTCCATCCGTGGCCTTGACGGCCTGGCACGCCATGGCAACCGCCTCCTCGCCATCCACAACGGCGCGCCCCCAGGCAGCGTCCTGTCCCTGACCCTGTCGCCAGACTGGACCGAGGTACGCGAAGGGGAACTTCTGATCCGGGGCGATCCGTTGATGGAGCCGACGACCGGTTTTGTTTCGGGCAATGCCTTTGTCTTCATCGCGCGTAGCCAGTGGTCCGATTTCGGGCAAGATGGGCACCCTGCGAGCGCCACACCGGACCCGGCCATTGTCGCCAGCATTCAACTGACGGAGCCCCGCCCATGATCGAAATGGTCATCGACGCCCGCAAGAAGGACCTGGGCGGCTTCGAGGTCGGCCGGGTTCTCCCCTTCGCGCGCAAACGCATGGTCGGGCCGTTCATCTTCCTGGACCACATGGGGCCGGCCGAATTCGCGCCTGGGGCCGATGCCATCAATGTGCGCCCACACCCGCACATTGGTCTGTCGACCCTGTCCTATCTGTTCGAAGGAGAGATGACGCACCGGGACTCGACCGGGGCGCACAACATCATCCTGCCGGGCGAGGTCAACTGGATGACCGCCGGCAAGGGCGTCGTCCATTCCGAACGCACCGAGCCCGAACGGGTGGCGACGGGCGGAAAGCTGAACGGCATGCAGGCCTGGATCGCCCTGCCGCTGGAACGTGAGGACGATGATCCGTCCTTTACGCATCATGCCGGAGGCGACCTCCCTTCCTATGAACAGGCGGGCCTGTTCGCGCGCCTCGTTGCCGGCGAGGCCTATGGCGCGCGCGCATCGGTGCCGGTGGCCTCCCCCCTGTTCTATGTTCACTGGGAAATGGCCCCCGGCGTTCGCGCCGCCCCTCCGCGCGGCAGCGGCGACGGCGGATATTCCGAGCGCGCCATCTATGTCGCCACAGGGGCCGTCGAGGTCGGCGACCGCCGCCTGAACGCCGGCCAGATGGCTATTCTCGAACCCCACGCAGAGCCCGTTGTTACCGCCATCGAACCCTCGACCGTCATGCTGCTTGGAGGTGAGCCGGTCGGGCCGCGTCTGATCTGGTGGAACTTTGTCGCCTCAACCCAGGACCGTATGGACGCCGCCAAGGCCGACTGGAAAGCCGGGCGAATGAAGCTGCCGGCCGGCGACGACCATGAGTTCATTCCCCTGCCCGAAGAACCGGGATCAACCTCGCAATCCCCGGCCCCGACCGATCCGGTTTAGGGCTTTCGGGTCATGGCTCTCAACGCGGTAACGGTCACCGACCTGCAGATTCCCGAGGTTGCTCAGGAAATCGAGCGCGCGCGCCTGTTCGAGGTTGCCGGGGTTCAGATCACCGTCGGCGGGCTGATCACCGCCGGGATCATCGTGGCGGTTACGCTGGCCCTGTCGTGGTTGGTGACCCGCGGCCTTCGCCGCGTGCGCAACAGGTCGCCACGCCGCGCAGCCGCCCTGTATCTTCTCGAGAAGCTGGCGGGCTACGCCATCCTTGTCGTCGGCGTGATGTTTGCCCTGTCGGCAGCGGGCCTGAACCTGTCGTCTTTCGCGGTCTTTGCCGGGGCTATCGGTATTGGCGTCGGTCTGGGCCTTCAGGGCGTGGTCAAGGAGTTCGTGTCAGGGATATTCCTGATTTTCGACGGCATGGTTCACATCGGGGACTATGTCGAACTGGACAAGGGCATCCGCGGCCAGGTGGTCGAGATCGGCCCGCGTGCCACGCGCATTCGCACCAACGACAACATCAACGTCCTGGTACCGAACTCACGGCTGATCGAAGAGCCCGTGACCAACTGGACCCTGCGAGGGGACACGCGGCGCATCCACATTCCGTTCTCGGTCGCCTATGGCGCTGACCGTGGCGTGGTGCGCGAGGCCGTGCTCGCGGCGGCCAAGGCATCGCCGTTCACCCTGCCGGAAACCGAGGATCGCAAGTCCCAGGTCTGGCTGGTTGGCTTTGGTGAAAGCGGTCTGGATTTTGAACTCCTGGTCTGGCCGACCAAGGAGGCCGTCAAGCGGCCTGCCGCCATGCATGCCGCCTACACCTGGGCGATCGCGGAAGCTCTGGATGACGCCGGGATCGAAATTCCCTTCCCGCAGACGGATTTGCGTATCCGCTCGATCCTGGGGCGCGAGGGCGACGAGGCCCTGGATTTGTTGGGCGTCAAACATCGCCCTGCCCCGGACAAGCCAGCGCCTGCCGTCGCACCCGCCGTCGCCAACGACGCCGCTGCCGAGCTGATGAAGCCCACCGATGACGTCGAAGAGGTGCCCGAGAGCCGGTCCTAGTTTCCGGGCTCCAATCGGCGATCCACGCCCGTGGCGAACCGGACCAGGCTGATCAGTATCCGCCCCACCGGTTCCAGCAAGGACATCACCATGATCATCACAATGATACCGCTGAGGCTCCACACGCCGGATTGAATCCCGGTCTGTACCGTATCCCAGGTCCGCTCGACCGCTTGGCGCAGGTCTCCCACTTCCAGGGCACGGCTCAACGGCGAGATCAGCAACAGCCAGGCCGTAAAGGCGAAGCGCACGCTCGCAAGGACAATATCTCCTACGGCAGTCATCCTCACGGCGCGTGGATTGGCCGCCCGGAACAGGTCGAACAGCACCCGAGACCCGCCATAGGCCACGACCGGCCAGAAGATCAGGCCAACGGTGTCGCGAACGGCCTGGGTGTAGTCGACGCCCGCCACGACCACGATCCACTCGTTCAACGGAACCCCGCCGAAGAGAATGGCTCCGACCCACCAGGCCGTCAGGACGGCGGCGGCGACGGCACTCGACAGGGCCCGTGCCACCGGCGACATCCGCTGGCTCTTGCGCACGCTTTCCGGCGCGCCGGCCCCCGAACCCAGCGCGCGATTGAACCCTTCAGCATCCAGCCGGGCCACCTCAAAGAAGCCGAGATCGCGCACCCGCCAGTTGGTGATGAAGCTGGGTTTTTCGCCCTGCCGTTCGATGATGTAGCCTGCGGCGGTCGCGACCCCGATCAAGGTCATCGCCCCACTGAACAGGCTGGCGAATCCCTGGCCGATGGCCTGGCTCAGATCCTGACCGCTGATGGTCTTGATCAGGACGCTGAAGAGCGTGATGGCCACCAGAACGATCAGCCCGACCTTCACGCCGAACATCCACCAGGGAAACAGCTCCGGCCCGACAAGCTGCTGCGGGCCGGACCCGAAACGTGCGGCGACCGCCAGCGGGTGCCCGATCTCTCGCAGGATCGCTTCGACTTCGTCAGGCGTCAGATCGCGGCCCAGGCTCTCCTGACGTGCTTCGATACGGCTCATGATATCGTCGCGCAGCTCAGCCACGACATCGTCCCGGCCCGCGGCAGGCAGTTGTGCCGCCACGGCGGCCAGATAACGGTCAATCAGGGTCATTGCCCCATCCCCATGTCTTGAGTTCTTGTTCATGCCAGCACCGTTTCCAGCGAGGCTGATATCCGACGCCATTCGGCGTGAAGGCGCGCCAGCACGGCTTCGCCCTCGGTCGAGAGGCGGTAGAAACGTTTTTTGCGCTTGGCCTCTTCGCGCCATTCACTGGTCAGCAGGCCCTGGCTCTCCAGACGCCGCAGAAGCGGATAGAGCGTGGATTCCTCCATCTCGATCCCGTCTTCGGCCAAGGCCATCCGCAGAGAATAGCCGTACTGTTCGCTCCTGAGCCGCGCGAGGACGGCCAGAACCAGCGACCCGCGGCGCAGTTCGAGACGCAGGGCCTCAAATGTCTCGGCTTCACCCATTCCAGCATCCTTGCTGTCACATAGTGTGTGACACACAGTGTATGCCGCATACTGTGTGATGCCGTCAAGTGTGAGTGGCAAACATCAGCCTAGAGCGGCCAGAAGGTCAGAATGAGCGGCGGCGCGACGAGCACCACCATCAGGCTGAGCGGGGCCCCCAGCTTGGCATAGTCCTCGAACTTGTAGCCGCCGGGTCGCATGACCAGGGTGTTGCACTGGTGGCCGACGGGCGTGAGGAAATCACACGCGGCTCCTACCGCCACGGCCATCAGGAACGGGTCTGGCTGAAAGCCCAGCGTCATGGCCATGGTCGCGCCGATTGGGGCGACGATCAGAACGGTCGCAGCATTGTTCAGAAACGGTGTGACGATCATCGAAGCCAGCAACACGCCACCGACGGCCAGGACTCCGGGCATGTCCTGGAACAGGCCGCTCAGAAACTCCCCGATGAGGGCCGATCCCCCTGTTTCCTGGATCGCGTTGGATATCGGGATCATCGCCGCCACAAGGACCAGCAGCGGGCCATCCAGCGCCGCATAGGCCTCGCGCATCTTCAGGCCGCCGAGCGCCACCGTCACGACCGCAGCCGCAAAGAAGGCCACCGCCACATGGACAAGACCCAGCCCGACCATGATCATGGCAACCGCCAGGACAACGGCCGGCAGGAACCGTCTTCTCACGCTGCCGAGCTGAACGTCCCTTTCCACCAAGGGCATGAGGTCCAGACCGTACATGGCCGAGGGCATGGCTTCCTCGGATCCCTGCAACAGGAGAATATCGCCCGCCTGCAGCTTCATCCGCCGAAACCCCGGAACCATCTCCAGTCCGGCCCGCGATACGCCCAGCAGGTTGATCCCGTATTCGCCATAGAAGTCCGACTGCTGAACGGTCTGCCCTTTGAGGGACGAGTTCCGTCCGATCACGGCCTCAACGGTGGTCAGTTCCTCGGTGCGCCCCGCCCGAACCTCCGGCTTGTCGTTGCGGGTCAGGCTCAGCTTGGCGCGTTCGAGAAAACGGAACAGCGCCTCCTCCGCGCCGTCGATGGCCAGGACATCCCCCGCCTTGACCACCACATTGCCGCGCGGGTGGGCCCGACGATCTCCGTCTCGAATGACGGCCAGGATCTTGACCCGGCCATCGGCCATGGCTTCCAGATCGGTGACCGTTGCCGTCCCGTGGGACCAATCGGCCGGCGCACGCACCTCCGTCAGATAGCTGTTATCGGCAGCACCGCCGAGGGCCGCGCCGCCTTTGCGGCGCTCGGGTAGAACCCGATAGGTGATCGAGACAAAGACCACGATCAGCGCCGTCAGGATCAGGCCGACGGGCGAATAGTCGTACATGCCGAACGGCTCGCCGACGATGTCCTGGCGCACTTCCGAAACGATTATGTTGGGCGATGTGCCGACCAGGGTGACCATTCCGCCGGCCATGGCCCCGGCCGCCATCGGCATCAGCAGACGCGACGGCGATGTCCCGGTCACGCTCGACACCCGCATCGCCACCGGCAGCATGATCGCCAGGGCCCCCACATTCTTGGTGCACATCGACAACAGGGTCACCACCGCCGTCAGCACGGGCGTCTGGGCGCGCTCGGTCTTGAGCAAGGGCGTCAGCGGTTTCAGCGCCCACTCGACGATGCCGGACCTGGAAAAGGCCGCCGACACAATCAGGGCACAGGCGATGATGACGGTAACGTCGTTGCGAAAACCGTCGAATGCGGATTCCGCCGGGATGACACCTACGGCCAGGCCCACGACAAGCGCCACACAGGCCACCAGGTCATAGCGAAAACGCCCCCAGATGAAGGCCGCAATCGTCAGGCCCACCAAGCCAAAGGCTAGTCCTTGCTGGAGTGTCACCCGGCATTCCTCATCCGCTCAGCGCACACAACGCACGAGAGCGGCTGTGGCCGCAAGTTGGAAGTCCGCCAGACCTTACAAAGGTCGGGTCAGGCCTGGTGAATCCGGTCGCCCATCAACACGGCTGTCTCCGTGGCACCCCAGGCGACCACGGTCTGCATCAGGGCTGCCATGGCCACCGGCTTGCTCAGACAGTCCTGCATGCCCGCAGCACGATAGCGGCGTAGCTGGGTTTCCAGCGTATTGGCCGTCAGGGCGATGATCGGAACCTGCGCGGCCAGCCCCCCCATCGAGCGAATGGCCCGCGTGGCATCGACGCCGTCCATATTGGGCATCTGAATGTCCATGAGGACCAGGTCGTATTCCCCGTTCTGGACCCGCTCGACGGCTTCCGCACCGTCATTGACGGTATCGCACTCCCAGCCCATGGCCGCGAGCATGGCAGTCACCACCATGCGGTTGTTTTCATGGTCATCGGCATACAGAATTCGCAACGGTGCCGGTGTCGCGTGAAGCTCGATCTCGGTCTCGACACGAGGCGGTGCCTCCGCCGGGATGGTGCCTTCGTCAGCCAGCATTCCCGAAACCAGGCCATCAAGACGGCGTCCTGATGCGAGGATCCGCTCCAGGCGGTCAGCCTGCTCCGGACATTCCGCCGTGCGACCGAGAATTTCGGCAAACCCCAGAATCGTATTCAGGGGCGTACGCATCTCGTGGCTGAGCTCCGTCAGGCGGCGTTCACGCGCTTCAGCGTTCTCGGCCCGCTCGGCTGTCTGAGCCAGCGACAGTTCGGCCTCGATCTGGGCGGTGACGTCCTGACTGGCCCACAGCAGGGCATCTCCACCCGTGACCGGGTCCACCACCTTGCGCGCAGATGTGTACATCCAACGCTCACCCGACAGCGTCATCGCGCGCAGCAGGCCAGAGCTCGGCGCGCCGGCCCAGGCCCCCTCAAGAAGATCCTCCGCCGCACTGAGGTTCAGGTACCGCTTGTCCAGGTGCAGGTCGCCCGGACCAAAGGTGTTGTAGGCCGCAGGATTGCGGAACAGAGCGCGGCCATCCCGTTCGAACAGGCCGATCACGGTCGGCGAATGCCGGAAGGCTTCCAGCGAACGCGCCTGATCGGCGTCGACCTGCAACGCCTCGGCCTCCATCAGGATCACGGGCCGGCCACAGGCCAGATAGTGGGTACTGGCAAGGATCTTGGTCGGCTTCGGCTCGCCGTGCGGGTAAAAGGTCCACCGCTCCGAGATCACTTCCCCATTCGCGGTATCGTCCAGAATGCGTTGGGTTCGCGCCCTTACTGCCTCGGACTGATCCGAACAGTCGCGCGCCAGGAATTCTTCACGGCATTCCGCGCCCCACAGCGTCAGGGCGGCGTCATTGGCATAGATGTGGCGCTTGACGACATTGTCGAACAGCCAGACCGGTCGACGAAGTCGGTCCCAGCCTGCGGCCTCGGGAAGCTCTCCTGAACTCATATGTCGTGGGGCCCCGAGCCAAACCGATCCAATCCGCAACCTACGCAGCCCCGCGTTATTTTATGCTTAAGCGCCGACCTTTTGGTTGCTCACTGCCGCCAGGGTTGTGCAAATCCACCGCCAGCCCCGCCGCCCGTCTTACCTTCAGCATGCGTAGCCAGCCGCAGCTAGCCTTGCTACACTAGACGTATAGTTGTGGGGCAACCGTCACCGTGAATTTTGGAGACGGGCATGAGGTTTCTTGCCGTCATTCTTGCCATCGGCGGAGTCTTGGGCGCAGCCGTGCCGACGGCGGTCGCGGCACCTTCTCAATCCATTCGCAGCGATGGGGAGATTTTCGCCCAGCTTCAGGCGGCCGTTCGAGAGGGCAGATCTGAGGACGCACTTGCCCTGGCCCAACGCGTCCAGACGAGCGCCTCCTTCTCCGAGTACCCAGCAGACCTTCAGGAAGCGATCTACTCCCTGATCGGCGCAATTAGTCTTGACGTAGGCCAGCTGGAGCAAGCGGCTACCGCCCTCGAACGCGCGACGTCCTACCCGTCTGCCGGACCAAATGTCTGGTTCATGCGCCTGAACGCGCTGTGGGGCCTGAATCGTCGCAACGACACAGCACTCGTCATGATCGAAGCCCTGCAGCGATCAACAGAGGTTCGCGACCAGCTGAATGAGATGTTTGTACTGCTGCTCGCCAGGGACTCCGAGATCAGCGACGAGGTCGGGTACCGCCTTCGCGTGGCTCTCTTTGAGTCCGGTTGGCGCGGCGACATCGACGACGGGCTCTGGATGGACCTGATTGATGACTATCTGGATCGCGACGACATGGCGCATGCGATTTCGCTCGTGCCCGAAATCCGCGCGCCCTATGCCGTGGTCCGCCTGTACGGGCTTCGCCGCTATGATCAGCTTCGCTCGATGGCCGGGGCTCCCGCCCTCGACATGGCCACGGTAGTATCGAACGATATTGCCCAACTCCGAACGCGCGCTGAAGGGGCCGATCCAAGCGCCGATGGTCGGACTGACCTGGCCTTCGCCTTGCAGCGCGCCGGCCACTACCGGGACGCGCTGGCTGTCACCGATTCCGTTATCGCCACACATACAGAAGATGATGCATCGGACCTCTGGCGCAACATCTCATGGGCCTACGATACCCGCTCTCGTGCACTGATGGCTTTGGGAATGCACGACGATGCATTGGCCGCACAGCAAACCGCCGCAGGACGCATTGAAAGCGGAAGCCGCAACATTAGCCAGGCGATCAATCTTGGCTGGCTCTATGTGCGCCTGGGCCGTCCGCAGGATGCCCTGAACATGGTTTCCCACCTCGATTCTGGAGATGACGTCAGTGCCTTCGGCAAGATGCAGGCGGTTCAGGTACGCGCATGCGCCGCGCAGGCCCTTGGCGACTCGGATCTGGTCGCCACGTCCACGGACTACCTCCGCACCAACTGGCGCGATGCTCCCGATGCCTATGCAGGTGCGCTGGCCTGCGTGGGTGACGAGGACGCGCTCGCCGCACTGACCCTCACCAGGCTCGAAGATCCGGACCTGATGGCCGCTGCCGTCGAGGACCTTCACAACTATCTCCCATTTCCCAATCCGACGGAATTCGATGCCCGGATCGCCGCGGCTCATCAACGCGTCGCAGCACGTCCTGAGGTGGTCGCAGCTCGAGACGCCGTCGGGCGAGAGCTCGACATGCCTGGCCTCGGGCCCCAGTTCTAACCCCTGCGTCGTCCCGCCGGCCACCGAATGGCAGCCTCACAAGACGAGCCGAGACCGTGAATCCGGTCGCTCGTTAGTTCAGCGTGACGGTTCAACAAATCTTGTCACTTGCGGCGCGACCACATCGCAACTTCTTCGACACGGCAGCTCAGGTACCGGGTGACAGCGCCAACCCCGCCGCCTGCCTTGCCTTGAGCATGCGTAGCCAGCCGTGCAGGGCTTCACAGTCCAGCCCATGCATCATCAGCCGGAAACCTGCCTGAAGCGTCGAAAGCGCAATCATGGGGTGGCCGTTCTTGACGAAGTTCAGATGGTAGTCGGTTCCCAGAATGCGGGCGATATAGATGGCAACGGTCTCGTCCAGCTGAAGCGAATGGGCGGCCCGTACAAAATCCGATCGAGGCAGCATCAGCGCGTACATCGGCGTGTAGAACTCCACGGCCGTCTGCACGTCGATCTTGTTGAGCCAGCCATCCGGCAGATCCTCGAACTCCGGCAAGGTATCCGAGATCATGGAGAAATCCGGCGTCGTGACCGGCATCAGCTCGCGGTCCTGTGCTTGCAGCGCCTGGTTCAGCTCGATGATGAAGTTGAACACATTCAGGTCGTGCTGGAGAAAGAGGTTGTCCTCAATGTCCTTGAGCCGGGTCGGCCTGAGCGGGTGGCTCGTCACCCTCTCGACATCGGCACCCAACCCGGCATTGGCCTTCATGAAGGCCAACAGCTCCGTGCCGACATGGAAGTGCCTCAGGATCAGGGTGTTTGTCTCGGGGCTGCCAAAGGTCCGCAGACCCCAATGGATGGTCTTGTGAAGCAGTCCGTTCAGGTTCGGCCAGTTCGGGGTAATCGCCCGAAACACCTTGACCAGACAGAACCACAGGAACACCAGCGGGCGGCTCACCGGAAACAGCCACCGCCGCGACCACGATCGCTGGCCGATCAACAGGCACCGCTTGGCCGTCTCATCAATCGGCAGACTGTGATCCAGATACAGGGCCAGCCACGGATCCGGGTCGTTCGGATCGTGCGCCATGGTCTTGAAGGGATCGTCCCGAACCTGGGCGGTGCTCACGCCGCGATCTCCTCAATCTGCAGCGCGTAAAGCCGCGCGGTGACGCGCGCCGTCATCACGATGCGCTCGGCCACGGCCTCATCCGGCAGGACCATTCGCAGCATCTCCTGGAACTCCTCCATGTGTTCGGCGTCGTTGTCACCGTGGTACAGCAGGAACCTCACCGCCTCGTCCGGCAGGTTCAAACGGTCCTTGACCTTCTGCCCCCAAGGCTTGGCCTTGATCGATCCCAGCCCTTCGATGATCCACATCGCACCCAACAGGCCAAACGGATCAGGCTTCGATGCCTCGTGGAACATCCAGGCTGACAGGGCTTCGGAACCGACATTCTTGGGGGCCGCGCGAATGACCTCGACCTCGCCGCCGGACGCCACATAGTCCGCCTCGAGCAAGCGGAAATCCCGATGCTCCGTCACGGCATGGCGCATGAGCGTCGAGCGCAGCTCCAGATGGGTCTCTCCGATGTTCGACGCGGCCCGGCTCATCCACAGGGCCCCGTCCTTCACCTGTTGGCGCAGATTGACCAGAAAGGTCTGATAGTCGGCCAGCTCAAACCGTCCGCGTTGCAACTTTCGGATCAGAGGCGTCGCCTCAAGTCGCTGCTCGAAATCGGCAAACACGACCGCCAGCTTGCGCAGGGTGTCGGCGACCTGGTCGGTCTGCATGCCATCCGCCATCACACGACCTCCAGCATCATGAAGCCGATCATCGCCCGTCCGCTTTCGGGCACGATACACAGCACCGTTTCGCCCGGCCTGGCCCGTCCGGTCTTCATGAACGCGTCGAGCATGATCCAGATCGACGCCGAGCCGACATTTCCGCTGTCGCGCAGGGTCGTGAACCACCTGTCTTCGGGGATCATGGCCTTGGTGTCCTTCAACAGCCCGACGATCTCCTCCCGCAGGCTTTTCGCTGAATAGTGACAGAGCAGGTGATCGACCGCATCCGGCACGATCCGCCCCTGATCGACCTTCTCCAGCCAGACACCGATCCAGGCACGGATGACGATCTTGAGCAGCTCGAAGTCCTGCAACAAGGCCACCGCCCCCGCCGCATGGGCCGCCACCGGTCCGGCGTGGCTCCAGGCCGCCTTCATGTCGGCACGATCCGCCGTCGCCGCCCCGGCCCACATACAGGGATCAAACCGCCCGGCCAGCGACACCATGTCGATCCAGCGCACCTTCAGGCTCCGCCCCTCGGGTCGCGGTGCCGGCTCCATCACCACCGCCCCGGCTCCATCCGACAAGGTGAAACGCAGGAAGTCCGCCTCCACGGCGGGCCGCCCCTTGGCGTCGACCAGAGCCGTGCCCTCATAGAATTCCGGTCGGAACCAGCGCGACGAGAACTCTCCGGCACAGGCCAGGGCCACATCCGCCTCCCCGGCCCGCACGTTGAGCCACGCCGCCTTGGCTGCCATCAGGGCCGAGGCGCAGACCGACTGGAAACTGGCAACCTCCATCGGCCCGGCCCCCAGCTCCGCCTGCACGGCACTGGCATGGCCCGGCACCAGCAGGTCGCCCTGGGTGGTTGCGGCCGCCAGAAAATCGAGCGCGCCCTTGTCGAGCCCGGCATCATCGAGGGCCGCCTGGGCCGCATCTGCACACATCGAGGCGTTGGAATGCAGCGGTCGTCCAGAGGCGTCCAGGGCATAGTGGCGTCCCTCGATCCCGTTCCAGCGCAGCGCACGCCGCCCGACCACGGACGATCGCCCGCCGATGCGACCGATGAAGTCTTCCATCCCGGCATTGTCGATTCGCTCGCCAGGCAGGAAGGCTCCACCACCGGTAATGTAGACGTCGCGAAGTCGGCCGGATTCGGTCATGCGAGGATCAGACCCCGCCCGCATGTCGCTGGCAAGGCGGCCCGCTGACTCACCCAAAGAACAATGCTACGCCTTCGTTCGCTTCGGGAGGGCACCATGTCAGATCCAAACATCGTGACGACGCAGACAGGCTGGTTTTCGCGCATCGGCAAGGCATTTGGCGGCATCATCCTCGGGCTGATCATCCTGCTCGTCGGCATGTGGATGCTGGGCTGGAACGAAGGCCGGGCCGTCAAACGCGAGCGCGCCCTCAACGAGGGTGCCGGGGTCGTTCAGAGCGTGGACGTGAACACGATCGATCCGACCCACGACGGAGCCCTGATCCACTTGACGGGCGAGACGACCGTTTCAGACAGCCTGTATGACAATTCCTGGCCGGTCAGCGTCCAGGCCCTTCGGCTGATGCGCGACGTCGAGATGTATCAGTGGCGTGAAACCTCTCGCAGCGAGACGCGAACCCGCATGGGCGGTGGCCAGGAAACGGTGACGACCTATGAGTACGAGCGCGTCTGGTCCAGCACGCACGAAGATTCCAGCAATTTCCACGATCCCAACGGCCATCAGAATCCCAGCTTCCCGGCTGAAGCCGCCAGCTTCACCTCATCGGATGCTCGCCTTGGAGCCTATCGCCTGGACTCGCGCATCATTGAGCAAATCGGTTCGTCAGAACCGCTGACCCTGGATGGCGACACCCAGAACGCCCTGCTCAACCAGTCGGGCCGGCGTGCCACCGTCTCCGCCTCCGAGCTCTATCTCGGATCTGACCCTTCGACGCCAGAGGTTGGCGATACCCGCATCAGCTGGCGCGTCGTCAGGCCGGGGACGATCAGCGTGGTCGCCGCCCAGATGGGCGACGGGCTGGGGGGCTTCCAGACCCGAAACGGCAGCTCGATCCTGCTCGTCGAGGACGGGACCGTCGGGGCCGCCCAGATGTTCGAGGGAGCCCAGGCGGCAAACCGTGCCATGCTGTGGGGACTGCGAATTGGGGGCCTGTTCATGCTGATCACGGGTTTCGGCATGTTGCTGCATCCCCTGCGCGTTCTCGCCGATGTCATTCCCCCGATTGGGGCCGTGGTCGGTATGGGTCTGGGACTGATCTCGACCCTTCTCGGCGTTGTCCTGGGCGGCATTATCATCGCCCTTGCCTGGCTGGCCGTTCGGCCTCTCCTGTCGGTCGGCATTCTGGTTGTCGTGGCCGGAATCGCCTTCCTGTTGTGGCGGACTGGGCTCCTCCGCCTACGCCGCAACGCCGCAGCTGAAACAACGGCTCCGGCGGAGGCAGGCTAGGATTTCATTTACCCCGTTCGTCCACCCGACCTTAGCAGGACGTCGCGCATTCTGACCCCTCGCAGAACGCGAGGGACCCATGAACGCCGTCTATTCCAATGCCGCCTCCGGCATCCGCAACGCCTTCGACCGCTTTGCCGCCAGCGCCGAGCGCACCGCGCGCCATCCCCTGGACAATGTCGCCGACGAGGCCGTCGAACGGCTCAAGGCCGTCGTCGAGCTGACCGCCAACCTTCAGGTGCTCGAAACCGCCGACGCCATGACCGAAGCCTTGCTCGACATCCGAGCGTAGCGCCGATCCTACTTTTTGCCTTGTGACGGCTCTGCCGGACCTGCATCCGCGGGGGCCGGCGGCAATTTGATCATCGTCTGCTGGGCCATGGTGCCATTGGCCACGATAATCAGGCGGCCGTCATCGGTCTTCAACGACGTGAAGCCGAGCGAAATGTCCTCAACCACCCCCGTCTCGCACTGGTCCGCGGTTGGGGCCAGAGCAGCCAGGCGGTCGCCTTTTCGGAAAGGCTTGTAGAGAACCAGGCTGATCCCCGAAACGAGGTTGCCAAGGGTCGTCTGGGCGGCGAAGCCAATGACCACCGAGGCCAGGCCCACCCCCGCCAGCAAGGCATTGCCCAACCGGTTCAGGGCCGGCACGAGATGGGCATAGAGGGTCGCCAGGATCAGCCAGAGCGACAGGATCAGCAGGCGGCTCAGAAACGACAGGGCAATCAGGTCGATCCGCTGGGAATGGTCATGGATCATCACCTCACGCAGCGTCCTGCGAACAAGGATCGATAGGACGACCCCGCCGACCAGCATGATCAAGCCCAGCAGGACCGCACCATGCACCGTCGTCGGGTCGACAAAAGCCAGACCGGTCTGAAGGACCGCCTGCTCCGCGGCTGGCCGGATGTGGCTCGTCATTGGGCGTTCTGGCCTGGCTGCGTCACGGTGATCTTGGGCAGGCCCGCCCCACTCATGGCCAGGAACGCCGCCAGCACGCCCAGGCCCAGCGCGGCCAGGGTTGCCCAATAGCCCGGCTTGATCTCCATCTGGACCGCACCGAGCATTCCTGCCGCCATATTGCGACCGAACTGATCCATCTCGGTGTCACCCTCGGGCTGGCCTTGCAGCGCCTCTCGCTTCTGTTCGTCGAACGCGCGGTCGGTCCAGGCCATGCCACCGCCCAGGGCAACCAGCGCCAGCGCCCCCGCCACGGCGGCCCCGAGAGCAGCGGTTCGAGCCGGCTTCAGCGCAAACCCGAGCACCAGGCTGAGCCCGATCAACACCGCACCCGCCAGAGCCCACCAGCGACCGTCCTCCAGAACCCCGCCGCCGGGTTGTTGTTCGTCCTGCGCGGCTACAGCGCCAGGCGCATCCGCATCGACCTCGGCCTGGGCCATCATCGAGCCGAGCGGACTATCTTGAGATGGCTGAACGTCACCGGTGATCAGGTCGAGCCCTGTGGCCTCCACCAACGGACTGCCCTGGCACGACACCACCAGCCAGGGGGTCAGAAACAGCACCAGCGCCAGCACCTTCAGCACCCGCGATATATTCATCCAGCTCATGTTGGCCCTTCCCTGGCTTGAAGGCGGAAAACCTAGCTTGCCCTGTCTGGCAAAGCGAACAAATCCGCGCAACGATGGTCAGATAAGGAGCCGCCCATGACCCAGATGATCTTCATCAACCTGCCGGTCACCGACCTGACCCGCTCGATCGCCTTCTATGAGGCCGTGGGCGCGACGAAGAACCCGATGTTCTCGGACGACACCGCCGCCTGCATGGTCCTGTCGGACACCATCTATGTGATGCTGCTGACCCACGCGAAGTGGGCCACCTTTGGCGACGTGCCGATCCATGACGCCCACAAGGGGGCCCAGGTCTTTCTGTGTCTTACCCGTCCCGACAAGCCCGCCGTCGACCGCGTCGTCGAACAGGCCGGCGCCGCCGGCGGCAGGCCAGACCCGACCCCGTCGCAGGACTACGGCTTCATGTATGGTCGCAGCTTCGCCGACCCGGACGGCCACATCTGGGAAAACGTCTGGATGGACCCGCAGGCCGCCGCCGAAGGCCCGCCGGATATGCAGCAGGCTGAACCAGCCTGAGCTGGCCACGAAGGGTGTAGGGTGTGGGGTGTTTCGCATTGAGGTGCGCGGAACAGGCCTACCCTCGCCCTCCCCCCCACACCCTATACCCGACACCCCATACCCGACACCCGACACCCCATACCCGACACCCGACACCCGACACCCCACACCCCACACCCCACACCCCACACCCCAAGAACCTCCCTGCCCGACAAGATCACCCCCTGCATCTGGTACGACCTCGGCCAGGCCCGAAAAGCAGCCGAATTCTACGTCTCGCTCGGCCTGCCCGACAGCCGCATCGACCACGTCGCCTACAGCCCGGCCGACAATCCTTCGTCGAAAGAGGGCGAGGAGCTGATCGTCGAATTCACGCTCGCGGGCCGCAGCTATCTCGGCCTGAACGGCGGCCCCATGTTCAAGCCGACCGAAGCCGTCGCCTTCCTGATCCAGACCGAGGACCAGGCCGAAACCGACCGGCTGTGGGACGCCATCGTCGGCAACGGTGGTCAGGAAAGCATGTGCGGCTGGTGCAAGGACCGCTGGGGCATCTCCTGGCAGATCACGCCGCGCGCCCTCATGGACCTTCACCGTGAAGCCAATCCAGCCCGCGCCAAGGCCGGCTTTGAAGCCATGATGCAGATGAAGAAACTCGACATCGCCGCCATCCTGGCGGCAGCGGACGCGGCGGGCTGAGCTGTCGCAAACGACCAAGACCCATACGAGGAACTAGGTGTTAGGGACCAGGTTTCAGGGGAACGAACTTCAGTCGGGCCCCTCCTCCCTAGAACCTAAAACCTATTCCCTACTCCCCACTCACCATCCAAAGGAGCCAACCTCATGCCCTTCCTCGACATCACGGTGATCCCGGTCCCCTCCGACGGCCAGGCCGCGTACCTTGAGCACTCCCACGCCACCACCGCCATGTTCAAGGAAGCCGGCGCCCTGTCCGTCACCGAGACCTGGGGAACCGACGTGCCAGACGGCAAGGTCACCGACTTCAAGAAGGCGGTCGCCCTCAAGGACGGCGAAACCGTCGCCGTGGGCTGGATCGTCTGGCCCGACAAGGCCACCCGCGACGCCGGCTGGGAAAAGCTCATGCAGGACGAACGCATGATGGGCCAGGACATGCCCTTCGACGGCAAGCGCATGATCTTCGGTGGCTTTGAGGTGATCGCCGAGGGCTGAGGTCAGGCTGAGGTGATCTGCCCTACCGGCACATCGTCCAGGTCGCCTCGCGTATCTCCAGATGGAGATGGTTGGCATGGGCGGCGTTGTAGTCCGGCGAGAGCACCGTGCCGTAGATCCGGCAGCTCTCGTCGCGCACCCGACGCAGGAAGCGCGCGTCATCGCCCCCCGCTGACCACCCGTCCAAGACCGTGATGCGCCGCCCGTTCCGCAGGCGCACGCCGCCGAAATCCAGCGCATTGGCCCGCGCGTGGGCGCTGCGTCGCCCGGTCGCCGCCCCGTTTACGTTGCGGCACGAATAGGCTCCCATCAGGTCGATCTGAACGACATCGGAGCCATAGATCTCGCGAGCTGCCGGCTCGACCACCTGACGCCGCCAGATCGACATGGCCAGGGCCGCCGGACAGCTCAGCAGAGGCCGCTCCGGCGACAAACGCGCCACCGTCCCCCAGTCCACCGTCACCAGTCCGGCATCGACATAGGCGCAACCGGTGCCGTCGTCCCGATCCGGCATCGGGCTGAACTCCACCCGCGCGGCGGCCAATTGGCCGTAGCAACGATCATAGTCGCCGCCCGCCTCCGTGATCCGGTCCATGGTGCGCTCATCGACGCGCTGGTCGATCAGGCCGCTGCCTCGCGCCGGAGCCGGCGGTCGGGCCGTCTGGGCCGGACCGGAGAGCGTGGGCGACGGTCGAGGGCCACCACACGCCACGAGCAGCACCAGCACGGCAAGCGTCGTCAGCGGTTTCCAGGCGCGGATCATACCGCATGACCGCCCCTGACGTCCCGATTCGTCAAGGTGACGGCCAATCCCCCTACCCCTCGCGGCCGCGTCACCCTACATTCCGTTCATGGCCCGTTCTCCCCGCAAGCCGACTGCTCCCGGCGTCTCCGAAGCGCCCGCAACCTTTCTGCCCGCTGCCGCCGATCCGATGGCGCGGATGCCGATGTTCGCGCCGATGCCGGACGGCCCGCGCCTGACGCCGGAAGAAGCTCCCGGCGCGCCCGAGGGCTGGGTTCCTCATCGCCCCGACCGTACCGCCGCGACGCGGCACAAGCCCTTTCGCATGGTTTCGCCGTTCGAGCCGTCCGGTGATCAGCCCGCCGCCATAGCTGAACTGGTGGCCACCGCCGAAACCGGTGAACGGGATCAGGTGCTGCTGGGCGTCACCGGCTCGGGCAAGACCTTCACCATGGCCAAGGTCATCGAGGCGACCCAGCGCCCCGCCCTGATCCTGGCCCACAACAAGACCCTGGCCGCCCAGCTCTATTCCGAGTTCAAGGCCTTCTTCCCGGACAATGCGGTCGAGTATTTCGTCTCCTACTACGACTACTATCAACCTGAGGCTTATGTCCCAAGAACAGATACTTACATCGAGAAGGACAGCTCGATAAACGAGCAGATCGACCGGATGCGGCACGCGGCGACGCGGGCGATCCTGGAGCGGGACGATGTCATCGTCGTGGCCTCGGTCAGCTGCATCTACGGCATCGGGTCGGTCGAGACCTATACGGCGATGACCTTCAAGCTGAAGGTTGGGGAAAGGATCGACGAGGCCAAGCTGCGGGCCGATCTGGTGGCATTGCAGTACAAGCGGAATGATCAGGCGTTTGAGCGGGGGACGTTCAGGAAGCGCGGCGACACCATCGAGATCTTCCCTGTCCACCTGGAGGATCGGGCGTGGCGCATCAGCCTGTTCGGGGATGAGGTGGAATCCATTGCGGAGTTCGACCCTCTCACCGGCAAGACCACGGCGGCGCTGGAGGAGATCACCGTCTATGCGGCCAGCCACTATGTGACCCCGCGCCCGACGCTCAATCAGGCCATCACCGGCATCAAGGCGGAGATGAAGGAGACGCTCGACTGGATGATCGAGCACGGCAAGCTCCTCGAAGCCCAGCGCCTCGAACAGCGCACCCGCTTCGACCTGGAGATGATGGAGGCCACCGGCTCCTGCGCCGGTATCGAGAACTATTCCCGCTGGCTGACGGGCCGCAGCCCCGGCGAACCGCCGCCGACCTTTTTTGAGTACATCCCCGACAACGCCCTGCTGTTCGTCGACGAGAGCCACGTCACCATCGGCCAGGTCAACGGCATGTACCGGGGCGACTATCGGCGCAAATCCACCCTGGCGGAGTACGGCTTTCGCCTGCCCAGCTGCATCGACAACCGCCCGCTCAAGTTCGACGAGTGGAACGCCATGCGGCCCCAGACCATCCACGTCTCGGCCACGCCGGGCCAGTGGGAGTTGGAACAGGCCGGCGGCGTGTTCACCGAACAGGTCATCCGCCCCACCGGCCTGATCGATCCGCCGGTCGAGGTCCGCCCCGTCACCTCCGACACGGCCAACCAGGTCGACGACGTCATCGCCGAGGTCAAGGACACCACCGCGCGCGGCTATCGCAGCCTGGTCACCACCCTGACCAAACGCATGGCCGAGGACCTGACCGAGTATATGCACGAACAGGGGGTGCGGGTGCGCTACATGCACTCCGACGTCGACACCCTGGAGCGGATCGAGATCCTGCGCGACCTGCGGCTCGGCGCCTTCGACTGCCTGATCGGCATCAACCTGCTGCGCGAGGGCCTCGACATCCCCGAGTGCGGCCTGGTCGCCATCCTCGACGCCGACAAGGAGGGCTTCCTGCGCTCAGAAACCAGCCTGATCCAGACCATCGGCCGCGCCGCCCGCAACGTCGACGGCCGCGTCATCCTCTACGCCGACCGCATCACCGGCTCCATGGAACGCGCCATGGCCGAAACCGAGCGCCGGCGCGAGAAACAGGAAGCCTACAACGCCGAACACGGCATCACGCCGGAGTCGGTCCGCCGCGACATCAAGGAAATCCTCGCCTCCCCCTACGAGAGCCGCGAGATGGACCGCCTCACCCGCCCCGGCGTCGCCGAGGAAGCCAAACCCTTCGTCGGCACCAACTTCCAGGCGGCGCTGAAGGACCTCGAAACCCGCATGCGCGAGGCGGCGAGCAATCTGGAGTTTGAGGAAGCCGCGCGGCTCAGGGACGAGATCAAGCGCATGAAGCTGCTCGACCTGGAGTTCGCGAACGAGGCCCTGACGGGGAGTGGGGAGGAGGTGGACGCGTCTGCGCCGAAGCGGTGGCGGAAGGAGGCGGCGGCCGAGAAGGCGGAGGCGTTCAGGAAGGGGCGGCGGTAACTAGCTGCCTGCGCCTAAGAAGCTACGCCGACCAAGCTGCGAAATGGTAGTTCCGCATCAAAAATGGCCTCGGCTCGCAGGGCTTGGCGGACGTTATCGTACCATCCACGTTTCTTCGCTTCTTCGTCGTACAACCAAACAGATAGGCCAACAGATTTCACAGCCGTCCGATCTGCAAATGCAGACGAATTGTTTCTAGCAATGGCATACTCAAGATAGGGGATTTTTTGAGCGCCCAAGAATCTGATCACTTCTTTATGTGAAAACTTTGGAGTTAGAAAAACCGGCACCGGCCTGATGTCGATGACACTGCTGACGCCGTTAACGGTGATAATTTTGAAAAGCCTGTCCTGATCAAGAATTTCGATGTTCAGCATCGTAAACAGTTTTTGCGAGCTACGAACTCCGCCGAACAGGTCTCTTTGCAATACGCCGGTCGTCATAGGTCTGTCAGCCAGCCGGTGGCCCAAGCTGACAATCTTACTTTCCACAACGACGATCCATCATTTTCTAACGAGGGCCACAGCCGAGTCTTCAACACTGCTAAGCTTTAAAAGCCGAACAGCGTGGCTCGGAGTGTTGGCTTTCGGAGCCGTGTAGGCTCCACCCGCTCCCTTCAACCCGACTTTCTTCGTAAAAAAATCCTCATACATTCGGGGCCCGACGCCGGTAAACGGGATCACGGTCATTTGCTGTTGAGGCTTTGGTGGACGGCTTGTGGGTAAGGGGCGATTGGCTATCGCATCATAGTGCAGTTCGGTGGCCAAACTCTTCACGTACGGTTCGATGAAAAATACTTGCGCGACGCCAGCCGTGACCAAATGCCTGGCGCAACTGTGACAGGGATAGGTAGTGCAAAAAAGAGAGGTGCCGACGGTCGAGAACCCGGCCCTAGCAGCCGAAAGAACAGCGTCCATCTCCGCGTGAATAGCACGTGAGTATTCGATGAGATCCTTAACACCAGGAATGCCCTCAAATTTCGCCTCGCCTTCCTCCAACACTTGCCTCACATGAGCCTCGGCGTCTGCTCGGGCCTTAGCCAGCGTCAAGCCTTTGAGATTCGGCTCAGGATGAACAACTTCCGCTATCTTCTCGGCGAATTCGTCTGCGATCCACCTTGAGATATCCTTCCGTAGTTGGGATTTCCGACGGTCATTATGACATCCAATGAACTTGATTTTCCCGTCGGTCCACTCCCAAGCGTGGCAACGATTATCCTCCTTGTCGCCTTCGCTGTAGACTCCACCCCCATATCGAGGAACGTCGTTTGTTCCGGTAGCCACAACATCGCCAGACGACGAAACTAGTGCGGCTCCGACTTGTCTGGATAAGCATGACGATTGCATGGCCGAAGCATGGGCGTGGTACATGGCCCGCTCCCCCAAAGTCGGCCTTACCAACTCATTTCCGAGTACCAGTTTGGTGAAACGATCAACATCATCGGTTAAATTTGCACCACTTGCTGCGTCTTCCGTATTATCTAAAAAATAATCAGCCAAATAAAACGCATCTCTGACTTGCTGTCCGTGATTATTTGATCCATCCTTTTCGTCCCGATCCATGAATATACGCACATCTTCAATAGAAGCTCCCGCATATTTTGCTGGATCTTTAGGTTTCCCTGCCAAGCGGGTTTCACGCGTTTCTCGATCACAGTGCACCGCCACTAGGCGGAATGACTCGTGGTAGACCCTACGAAACATCTCGACTTCTTCGCGATGCTTTAGAGTTTCAATAATAAAAGCTATGCGATCCGCGCCGGCTTCCCGCGTGCCCCGTTTTTCTCTTATCTTTCCAATGGCCAGAGAGGCCAAGGCAAAATCACCGACCTCCGTTCTTAAAGTGTCTCCATAATCTTGAAGCGAACGCGCACGATTTAGCTTCTGAAGTCCCGGCTTAGGCCCGTCGTTTAAAATAGGAATATCGCTGCCGGAGTAATGACCGGCGATAAGCTCACTCATCTTAATGATGTGAACCTCGTAGTCGGCGGCTTCGAGAACAGCTCGAATTCGCGCTGCAGCGGTCGACGAGCCTGCGCCTGCATAGGCAACCAAGCCTATGACTAGCTCTTTCGAGATCGGCGAAATCGTTTTGGGATCAAGTTGATCGCCGACCTGTTCGTTTGCCGCTATTGCCAGTTCGGTCGCCATTCGAGTCACCTAGGTGTTGTGCGGAAGGTCACACGCTAGCCCTAGCTCTACAAGAAGGCGAGTGGGCCACGTTGCACTCGCTTGTGTCAGAAACAGGGACACACTCTTCTCCCTTACTTGGCGGTCTTGCCGGGCGAAGGCCCACCCCCCTCACCCGCCACGCAGCCGATCGCGCTGACGCGCGCTCGGGCGTGGAGCCTGCCTCTCAGGCTCCGCGCTGCCCTTCGGGTCCCGCCGGGAGAGGGGGGCCGGTGCGGCGGAGAGAGTCCCCTCCACCACTTCGCGGTCCCCCTCCCTATGAGATGGGGAGGAGATGCGACCGAAACCGGGACACACACTCTTTATCGCCCATCAGAATCTCGTTCGGAGAGCGAACCCCCTCACCCTCCACGCAGCCAAACCGCTAACTAGCCCGTTCGCGTTGCTGATTGCGACGCCGACGGGATCGGGCTGAACCGGCTAATCCGCGTTTGCGCAGCCAAGCCTGGAGCAAGCCCGCATAGTATAGGTCTTCTACGGACGATCGGGCCTGGGCCATTGTTTGCTTGTCGGCGAAGGTGCCAGCCGGCCACTGGCCAGTCAGCATCAGTTTCTCTCGACATTGGGCGAACAGGAACGCGTCGGAGCCGTCGGCCCGCACTCGGTTGCAGGCCTCGCAGGCGACGACGAGGTTTGAGGCGGTGTCGTAGCCGCCGTGGCTCTCCGGGATGAGGTGTTCGCAGGTGGCGCGGGTGGGGCCGGGCTGGTCGGGCGACAGGTCGACGCCGCAGTAGCAGCAGCGCCAGTTCTGGGCCTCGGCGAGGCGGCGCCGCGCCTCGGGTTTGCGCAGGAGGGTTCCGCCCATGTCGACGGCCATGCCCCTACACCCACGCCCCTTCCCGTTCCTCGCGCGCCCAAGCGGCGCGGAGGCGGTTGAGGGATTGGCGGGGCTTGGCCGCGGGGGGCGTGCGGTGGAGGCGGTGGGCGAGGCGGCGCAGGGCTTTGGCCATCTTGGGCGTGGGGGCTGTGCAGGCGGGCCAGAGGCCGGATGCGGCCAGGGGGCGGCGCCAGCGCAGGAAGGTCCGGGCGTCGAGGACATCGGCGCGGGCCTGGTTGCAGGCGCGGCAGGCGGCGACGAGGTTGTCGGGCCGGTCATCGCCGCCGTGGCTGCGCGGAACGAGGTGTTCGCAGGTGGCCTGATCCGGGCCGAAACGCGCCTGCATCCGCCCGCCGCACCAGGCGCAGAGCCAGTGCTGGGTTTGAGCCAGTTCGAAGCGTGTGGTCGCCATGATGTGTCTCCCGCCGTTTTCCGCCGGGGGGGAGGATGGGCGGTGGGGGCGTCAGGATCGGTCGTGTTGGGGGTGGCGGGGGTGTTCGGCGGGGATTACCCCTCTCCCTTCAGGCTCCGCGCTGGCCTTCGGCTCGCGCAGCCGAACCCCCGGCTCGAGGCCGGGGTTATCGGGCGCTCATCGGCCCTCTCCCGCCGGGAGAGGGATATCTGTGCGGCGGAGAGAGTCCCCTCCTGATCAGCACGCGCGCTGATCGTCCTCCCCATCGCTGACGCGATGGGAGAGGAGACGCTAGAGCATGATGGTTTTTGTTGGAACCGCCCTGCGGTCCCAACAAAAAGCTGAATCATGCTCGCGCTATTGTCTGGAGCCTGATTCACGCCTGAAATGAAATCGCGAAGCGATTCCACCTCAACCGATCAGGCTCTAGCGCCGCGCTTCCGCCAGTTCCTGTTCGACGGCATCGAACGTCTCGGTGACGGCGGCAGGCGGCTTGGGTCCGAGCAGGCTGACAACGAGGATGGTCGCGAAGCTGAGCAGGAAGCCGGGGACCATTTCGTAGATCACCGAGCTGAGCGGTGCGCCGTTCGGGCCGATGGGGGCGTAGATCCAGACCAGGACGGTGGCGGCCCCGACGATCATGCCGGCCAGGGCACCGGTGCGGGTCATTCGCCGCCAGGTCAGGCTGAGGATCACCAACGGGCCGAAGGCGGCGCCGAGGCCGGCCCAGGCCTGACCGACCAGATTGAGGACGCTGTTGTCCGGGTTCCAGGCCAGGAAAATGGCAGCCAGCGCCACCGCCAGCACGGCCAGACGACCGATCAGGACCAGCTCCTTCTGGGAGGCATTCCGGCGAATGAAGGTGCCGTAGAAGTCCTCAACCAGCGAGCTGGACGACACCAGCAGCTGGGAGCTGATCGTCGACATGATGGCCGCCAGGATCGCCGCCAGGAGGAAGCCGGTGATCAGCGGATGGAACAGCACGTCCGACAGCAGGATGAAGATCGTCTCCGGGTCGCTGACCTCCAGACCCGTGCGGGTGGCGTAGGCGAGGCCGGCCAGACCGGTGGCCAGGGCCCCGATCAGGGTCACCAGCATCCAGCTCATGCCGATGTTGCGCATCATCGGAATGTCACGCACCGAGCGCACCGCCATGAAGCGGACAATGATGTGCGGCTGGCCGAAATAGCCGAGGCCCCAGGCCAGGGCCGAGATGGTGCCCAGCAGGGTAAAGCCGTGGAAGATATCGAGCCGGCTGGGGTCGACGCTGCGGATGGTTTCTTCGGCACCGGACAGGCCGCCGACGTGGCCCAGCGCCACCACGGGCACCAGGATCAGAGCCACGAACATGATGCAGCCCTGGACGAAGTCGGTCAGGCTGACGGCCATGAAGCCGCCGATCATGGTGTAGGCCAGAACCACGCCCGCCGTGATCCACAGGCCCCAGGCGTAGTCGAGGCCGAACGCCGACTGGAACAGCTTGCCGCCCGCGACCATGCCCGACGAGGTGTAGAGGGTGAAGAAGACCACGATGACCACCGCCGAAACGACGCGCAGCAGGCGGGTGCCGTCCTGGAACCGGTTGTCGAAGAAGTCCGGGATGGTGATCGAATCGTTGGCCCGCTCGGTGTAGACGCGCAGGCGCGGGGCCACGATCAGATAGTTGGCCAGGGCCCCGATCAAGAGGCCCACCGCGATCCAGCCCGCCGACAGGCCGGTCAGGAACATGGCTCCAGGCAGGCCCATGAGCATCCAGCCGCTCATGTCCGAGGCCCCCGCCGACAGGGCCGAGACCATCGGCCCCAGCTTGCGCCCGCCCAGCACATAGCCGGACACATCGTCGGTGCTCGTTCGGTACGACCAGACGCCGATGCCGAGCATCAGGATGAAGTACAGGCCGAGGGAGATGAGGACGCCGGTTTCCATGGCCCATGCGTAACAGGGAGCGGCCACGGATGGCCACCCCCTGATTTCGGCGGGATCAGGCGGCGGGTCGCCCCGCCGCCTGCCGTCCTAGCGCGCTTCGACCTCGAGGCTGAACAGGCCTTGCTCATCCGCTCCGAAGCTGGTCACGACCACCGTATAGGTGCCGGTGAAGGGGGCCACGAAGTTGACTTGAGCGTCATAGCCCGTGTTCCCGTCGCCGGAATCGTCATCGAACCACATTTCGTGGAACGCCCCGTTCGACCACTGCCCGACCCGCAGATAGGCATCGAACTCGTCCGAGCGCAGGCTTACGGTCATGTGTTGACCCGCCACGGCGTAGAAGGTCCGGTACTCGATATAGCGGCCTTCGCCGTCGGGATTGTCGTTGTTCGCCAGCCAGCCACCGGTGATCATGCCCGGCCGCATACCGCCATCCGGCGTGGCGGAAACGTCCTCGACGGTCAGGCGATAGGGTCCCACCGCGCCCGCCTGATAGGTCGAGGCGCGCACTTCGAAGACTTCATCCGACACGGCCTGGTAGTTGAATTCGGAATTCAGGCTGCCGCCCGAATCGTCATCGTGGAACAGGCCGATCCACTCACCATTGTCACCGACAACGCCGAGCATGACGTAGGTATCGAGGCTATCCGATTCCTGCCGGATGCGGATCACCTGCTGGTTGGTCAGGGCAAAGCGGTAGGCCTCATAGTGCCGACCATCCCGGTCGACGGGATCGTCCAGATCGATATAGCCACCGATGTCGATGGGCAGGCCGCTTCCGCCACCGGCCTGGGTGCTACGGCTGAGGCTGTAGCCGCCATATCCGCCAGAGCTGTAGCTGGTGGCGCGGACCTCATAGGGGCCGCCCTCCGTCACGCGATACTGCAGCAGGGCGTTGGGATAGCCGGCACCGTCATCGTCCGAAGCCAACTCATAGAACTGCCCGCCGGGGACGGAGCGGCCGATCTGAAGCAGCGGATCAAACTCGCCGGAGTCCATCCGCAGCACCACCAGCTCGCCGGGCTCGGCATCAATACGCCAGCGCTCAAAGTGTCCGCCCGTCGACGAGACAGGGTCGCGGCTGTCGAGGCTGCCGGCCACGGTCGTATTGGGTCGGATCAGCTGTTGAGCTGCGGCACTGCCCGCCCCTATCGTCAAAAGTGCAACAACAGACGTTGCGATCAAAAGACTGTTTTTCATGGGAATCTCCTCCACCCCTTGTCAGGACGCCACTAATGCATGAACCGTGTTATCTTGTCAGGAACCTGCCTGATCCTGACATCGTTGTTGATCGCAGGCAGGGCGATGTCGGATCGCCAGCGGAGAAGCCCCATGAAACCCTTGATCACTCTAGTTGCCGTCACGGCTATCGCCGGCCTGGTCGCCTGTCAGCCGGGAGCGGAGAGCACACAGTCGAGCGAGGGCGGCGCAACGTCCGCCGAGAGCGCAGCGACGGAGGCATCTGCTTCAGGTGGCGACATGGTGACCGCTCGGGCGCGAGCCGGCCTCTGGCAGATGACGGCCGGCTTCCCGGGCAATGAGGGTCGCTCGGTCACCAGCCGCATCTGTATGGACGACACCATGACGGTGCTCGACACAGGCTCGGCTCAATCAGCCCAGAACGAGGACTGTACGCAGAACGTCACGCGCACCGGCGACGGCTTTGCCTTCACCAGCCGATGCGCGCCGGAAGGCGGCGGGGTTACCGAAACCACAGGAACCATGACCGGCGACTTCCAGACGGCCTATCGGATGGAAGCGACCGTCACGACGACCGGGGCTCCCATGGCCGCCATGAACGGTACCAGCCAGGTGGTTACGACCGCTCAATACCAGGGTGCCTGTCCCGAGGGCTGGCGCGGCGGCGACGTTGAGCTGGCCGGCATGGGCATTCGCATCAACATCAACGATATGCGCGAACAGGCGGCAGGGGCTGCAGCAAACGCGCAGAGCGGTTCAGGCATTGGTGGCTAACAGGTCTAGGAGACGGGTTTGGCCTGAACCAGCGCGATCAGGCCAAACACGCTCACCACCGTGAACCAGATCAGCAGGATCAGGTTCACCAGCAGGGGCAGCAGCAAGGCCAGCAGCCCCACCGGGCCAAAGACCACCGCCACGATGGCGGCGATGACCCACGGCAGGATGTGCCACCAGAACGACTGCCAGAAGATGCGAATCTGCTGGTCGAAGTGGGTACGGACCCAACCGCGTGCCGAGCCGCGCGCCACATAGCCGACAATCAGGCCGACAATCGCCAGCGTCCCGGCCGACGGAATGCTGAGGATATAGAGCAGCCAGACGACGGCGGCGGCGGGTCGGCCTTCTTCGGCGACGAGATCGTGGTCGCGTGCGTCGATCATGCCATCTTCCAGGTTCCGGGATCACGAATCTCTTCGCGCCTCAACAGCTTCATCAGGCCGGTGGCTCCGCGCGCCACGACCCAGATGACGGTCAGGCTCAGCACGAAGACCCCCAGGCCCAGCGGGAAGGTCACCACGCCGATGATCCCGGCGATCACCCCGATCAGACTGGTGCGGAACTGGTAGATCAGGTGCGATTTGACCCAGCTCTTGACGAGGAATTGTCCTGTCCAGGACAGGAACAGAGCCAGCAGAGCCGTGGTCCCGACACTGACGGCGGCCGCAATCAGGCAGGCATAGATGGTCAGGGCGAGGCGAGCGTCCCCGTCCGCCGTCACGCCCGGCTCGCGACGGCCTGCAGGCCGCTCAAACGGCCGCGTCGCCCCCAACTGCCCGAAGGAATCGCTATCGGCGGGCGGCGGTGGGACAGGTGCCGCCTCCGGGACCGGACTAAACGCCTCGCGCTCTGGCGCAGCAGGCGCCGTCGACGGAGTCTCGGCCTCTGAGGACGCGCCAACAGGTGCTTCAGGATCGCCAAACACAGCCATGCCCGCCTCCCTTTCCGCCACGAGTTCAGACTCGTCGTCCCCCGTCGGATCAGGAATCGCTACGGCCCGGATGGTGACTGGAGCCTGAACGGCCGCCGCTACCGGCTCCGCCCGCAGATCCGGTTCAGGCTCACGCGTCGGTATCACGTCAGGCTGGGGTTCGGGTCGAGCTTCCCCAACCGGCTCGGGGTCGGGTTGGAGGTCCGGCAGGGCTTCCGCAAAGGGTTCGGGGTCCGGCTGGGGCTCCGGCGGGGCTTCTGCGACCGGCTCGAGGTCTGGCTGAGGGTCCGGCATTTCCGCGATGGGCTCGACGTCCGGCTGAATTTCCGGCTCCGGCTCCGGCCCCGGCTCGGGAGCCGCCATGGCCACCGGAGCCACGGGGAAGGCAGGCTCGGGCTCGGGTTCCGGCTCGGGGACTGGAGAACGAGTCGCCGTCAGGGCGCGCGGCGACGCAAAGCCGACCAGATCGTCATCGAAATCGTCGTGCGGTGGCGGCGCGTCGGAATGGGGGTCTTCAGGCTCGGCCATGCGTCCTCGTCACAAGCCTATATCCCTAGCGGGCACGACCTCGCGCCGCAATGAAACAAGCATCATCGACAAAGCGTGATGGCGCAACCGGCCGCATCGGCGCTGGCCAGGGCTTCCGGCTTGGCGACC
>CAZYFY010000029.1:0-33211 GCA_964647275.1 uncultured Brevundimonas sp. | reverse complement strand
ACCGCCGCCTGCGTTTCTCTTTCCAAATCAACGATGTCAAAGACCGAAACCACCGAAGTGGCCCCACCCGTTTAACGCCCGGTGGCCGGCGGAGGCGGCGATTTAGTCGCCACCGATTTCAGAGTCAACCGGCTGTTTCCAGCTTTTTGCGTTTTCTTTCCACCAGGGTGGAAATCGGCGCAAAGAACGTCTCGGGGCCGCCGAGGGGCAATCCCCAGAAGGTCGAGAGATTCGGTTGAAGGCGCGGAACCTAGTGATTTCCGATTTCGAAATCAAGAGGCTTTCGTCTCTCTTTTTCGTTTCGGCCCGCCCGGTTCCGAGCGAGGCGGCGATATACGAGCGGCCCTTTTCAGACGCAAGGGCGAAAAAGCGGCAAATGCAAAGTTTCTCGCAGATCGCCGGTCTGTTCAGCCTGCGCCGATGTAGGCCTTCATGCTTTCCGCCTCGAAGGTCGCCTCAGCGATCTGCGACTTCACCAGATCCCCGATCGACACGACGCCAACCAGCTGTCCTTCCTGCAGGACAGGCAGATGGCGGATGCGGCGGTCCGTCATCCGCTCCATAAGCGTGGCCACCGTCTCGGTCGGCTCGGCGAACACAACGTCCTGGGTCATGAACTCCTGAACTGGTCGCGACAGGGCCCCGCCTCCATGGCGTGCCACCGCTCGCACGAGGTCCCGTTCGGACACGATGCCCACGACCTGTTGCCCGTCACAGACGACCAGGGCCCCGACCCGTTTCGATTCCAGGGCCTGAATGGTGGATTCGAGACTATCCGCGGGCCCCGCCGTAAAGACGTTCGGCCCTTTGTCCTTGAGGATCTCTGCGATCAGCATGGCGACACCTCCTTGATAGAGACAGAGCCTCGCCTATTCCGGCAAGGGAATCAATGTTCGCCCCCCGGCGTGTCGGTCCACGGCCCGGATCGCGGCAAGACCGGCAAGGGCACCCGCCAGAGCCGGAACCACAGCCCGACGCCCAGCAGGCCGACCGCCAGTCCGATCAGGTGCGCCTCCCAGGCGATGCCGCGAATCCCCGTCGAGGGGTCGAAACCCAGAAATCCGACCAGCAGGTTCACCGCCACCCAGGCCGCCGTCATGCTCAAAACCCGCCGCGACAACAGTGGCTCGAGCACGCCCCACGGGTTCATCAGGCGCGTTGCCGCCCCGATCAGGCCAAAGACGGCACCTGACGCTCCGATCAGCGGCACCGGCGATTCGGGGTTGAGAAGGGCATAGCCCAGGGCGCTCAAGACGCCGGACACCAGGAAAAAGCCTATAAACAGCGAATATCCGCGCAGGTCGCCGCCGAGCCGGCGCGCCAACGGGGCCCCAAACGCCAGCGCCCCGACGGCGTTGGAGCCGGCATGCATCCATTCCCCATGCACACCCATGCTGGTGAGCAGTCCCAGGGCATCGCCTTGCCAAAGGCGCGTCGGGATCAGCCCGAATCGGTACGGCCAGTCCTGCCCGATCCAGCTCTGGACGGCGTACAGGCCGAGAATCGCGCCCACCACCAACAACACCGGCCCGGGCACATTGAAGGCCGGTTCGCGTCCAGGCTGTGGGGGAGCCGATTCGGTCATAGGGCGATCATGGTTAGCGAATCTCAAGCGCTTCTTAAGAAACGCCGCTCATCTTGCCCCTGCAAGCTGCGACTCGCGCGCGGCGAAAACGGAGATCGGGACGGCAGGCATGATGACGCTGAGCGCCCTTGGGAAAACGAAGGTAATCGGGGCAGTGGCCGCGACCGGCCTGCTGCTGGCAGGCTGTGGGGGCGGCGCGGGGGCCAGCGGCATGTACGCCGCGCCGATCGGCACGGCCCCGGTGATTGCCAATCCGACGCCCTATTCGCCCGCCCTCTACTGTCTGGCGGACTGGGCGCGCTCCAACAGCCGCCCCTCGCCTCGAATCGCGGTCGGTCGGATCTCGGACTACACCGGCGTCGTCGGCGAAAACGGACGGGTGATTACCCAGGGCGCTTCCCTGATGGCGATCACGGCGCTGGGCAAGGCGGGGGCCCGCCAGGTTGAACGCTATGACACCTCCGTCTCGGAAATGGAGATGCGCTATTCCGGGGCCATGCTGATCGGCGACGGTGAGCCGGCTGAAGACGGCACCGCCGAGCCGCGCCGCCTGATCGCCGGCCAGGTGCCGGGCTCGGACTATATTATCCAGGGCGGCATCACCGAGGTGAACTTCAATATCCGTGGCTCGGGCGCGGAACTGGGCGGCAGCGCCCCTGAAGACGACGACACCATGCCCCGCGGGGGGCTGATCACCGCCCGGTCTGCCGTGATGAATGTCGCCATCGACCTGCGCCTGGTCGATACGCGCACCCAGGAGATCGTCGACGTCATCTCCTACCAGAAGCAGATCATCGGCCGCGAAGTGTCGCTGGGCTGGTTCGACTTCCTGAACGGCAACGTCTTCGACCTGTCGATCGGCACCGGTGGCCAGGAACCCATGCAATGGGCGGTTCGTGCCCTGGTCGAACGGGCCGTGCTGGAAATGATGGCCAATCTCTATGGGGCCCCCGGCCCGGAAGCCTGCCTGCAGGTGTCGGGCGATCTGATGTTCGGCACCACCGGCCCAACCGGCGGCTACTATCCGGCCTATGACAATCTGGACACCAACAACGGCGGCACCCGCGCCGACCCCAGCCGCTGGCACGACGAACGTGACCGCGACGTGCGCCAGGGCCAACGCAACCGCGGACGCTATTAGGGATTAGGTTTTAGGGACTAGGTTCTAGGGGACGAGCGCGCCGACAGGCCAAGCTCCCCCTGGAACCTGGGGTCTGTGCTCAATCCCGCCAATCCCTGGCCCCTAGTCCCTAGTCCCTAGTCCCTCGAACCTAGAACCTACCACCCTTCCGCCCGATAGATGACCTCGCCATCCACGATGGTCAGCAGGGCCCGCCCAAGCGGTATGGCCTCGACCGGGGCCGTCATCAGATCCACGTCAAAGACCGTGAGGTCGGCCTCAAAGCCGACGCGGATCAGGCCCAACTCATCCTCGCGGAACGAGGCCCAGGCCGGGGCGGTGGTAAACAGGGCCAGGGCCTGTTCGCGGCTGATGGCTTCTTCAGGATGCCAGTCCGGCCCCTGAAAGCCCTGGAGGTCGCGCCGGGCCACCGCCGCATAGAATTCAATCAGGGGCGAACCGCGCTCGACCGGCGCATCCGAGCCGCCGACGACCACGGCCCCATCCTCCAGCAGCGAATGCCAGGCATAGGCCCCATCCAGCCGCGCCTCACCCAGGCGGGCAGGCGCAAAGTGGAGATCACCGATGGCATGGCTGGGTTGCATCGAGGCGATCACGCCCTGACCGGCGAACCGAACCAGGTCGCGCGGGTTGCGCACGATCTGGGCGTGCTCAACCCGCCAGCGCGCCGTCGCCGGCGTTCCAACCTCGGCGTACCAGTCCAGCACCTCGGCATTGCCGCGATCCCCGATGGCGTGGGTGGCGACCTGGATGCCCGTCTCCAGCGCGCGCCGGTAGATCGGCAGAACCGCCTCTGTGGAGGTCTGCATCAGGCCGATCGTTTCCGGCGCATCGGCATAGGGCTCGAACAGGGCTGCCCCGCGTGAGCCCAGGGCCCCATCGGCATAGACCTTGACCGACCGGGTGATGACCAACCCATCCGCCGTCGCCCGCGGTCCGCTGGCGAACAGGTGGTCAACGTCGGCCACATCGATGGCGTTGTAGATGCGCAGCATAGGCCCACCCTGGCTGTCCATCGCCTCCATCAGCAGGATGTCGTCCCAGGAGGCCCCCATATTGTGCAGGCCGGTCCAGCCCTGAGCGCGATAGACGGCCATCCCCGTCTCATAGATCTGGCGGCGGTTGACGGGGGCATCGGTCGGAATGGCGGCACGGATCAGGTTCATCGCCGCATCAACCAACAGGCCGGTCGGCTGCCCCTCCCCGTCCCGTTCGATCTCACCCCCCGAGGGCGCCGCGCTGTCCGCATCAATTCCGGCGGCAGACAGGGCCAGGGTCGAGGCAGCCAGGGAATGACCGTCTGCACGGGTCAGCACCACAATCCGCCCCGGCGCGGCAGCGTCCAGGTCGGCCGCCCTCAGAAATCGGGCCTCCGGCCAGTGAGTCTCGATCCAGCCGCGCCCGATGATCGGACCGTCAGGATTGGCCTGCGCCCAATCTCCCAAACGTTGCATGGCCTCGGCCAGGGAGGCCGAGCCCTCCAGATTGAGCGTCAGCTCGCGCTGGCCAATGCCGTCCAGATGGGCGTGACCATCGGTGAAGCCGGGAAACAGGGCCGCGCCGCGCAGATCGATTCGCTGGGTCTGTGCCCCCGCCAGGGCCTCGGCTCCCGCCAGCTCGCCGACAAAGACGATGCGGTCGTTTTCGATCACGACCGCTTCAGCCGTCGGATTGGCCGGGTCGCCGGTATGGATCGGCCCTCCGAACAGGATCAGATCAGCGTCCTGGGCCTGGGCCGAGGTTGCGAACAGCGCCAGGGCGGCGGCGGAAAGAGCCATGCGTTTCATGCCGGCGACCCTAGAGCCGGATCCGGTGAGAGGGAATCGCTTTGCAAGCCCGCCCCTTCCACCGTCCACCAATCCTGGTGCACTTTCGGCGTGTAATCTCGCCCGTCTCGATACCGAAGAACCGACCACCGGCGCGCGTTCGTCCCCGTGGTCGTCGTCTCGCCTATGATGAAGACAGGTCAGACCGGATATCCGCATCCGCCCTTGTGGCCTTTGACATTGTCATCACGCGCGCGCTGCGACGGAGCGGCCCGTCAGGTCGGTTCCGGGTCCGTGAATGCCCGCATCGCCTCGACGCCCCACCGGTTTTTTCGTCCACGGTGGAAACTGTACCCCTTCGTCAGGGACGCTCGGGCTTTTTCGGCCCACTCGGATGCTTGGCCTCAAGGCTCCTGACAGGGCGATTAATCCCCTCGTCACCTGGCTGTGGCATGTCACGGATACCGGGGCGCGCGCGGTGGCCTGGGGGATAGACAGAACCGATGACGACCTCGCTGGACACCCACACCGACGACCCCGGATCGGGCTTTATCGGACTGACACGGGCCCTGGCCGAGGCCGGGCGGGGCGAAGGTCTGACGCTGGGTGAAATCCGGGATCGGCTGGACGAGCGCGGGTTCGGCATCCTGATCTTGATCCTGTCGATCCCCTGCCTGGTGCCGGCCCTGTACGGCGTGCCCCAGGTGATCGGCATTCCCATTCTGCTCCTGGCCGGCCAGCTCCTGATCGGCATGAAGGAGCCCTGGCTACCCGCCAGCCTGCTCAGCCGGCGGTGCCCCCAGGCCTGGCTGGATCGGATGGCCGACTTTGCCGAAAAGCGCATGGGATGGTTCGAACGCCTCAGCCGCCCGCGGCTTCAGGCGCTGTCGACAGGCCTGGGCGAGCGGTTCGCGGCCCTGTTCATGATCATCGCCACCATCACCATCGTCCTGCCGCTGATGAATACGGTTCCGTCTGTGGCTCTGGCCATGCTGGCGGTCGGCTTGATCCAGCGCGACGGCCTGTTTGTATTGCTGGGGGCCGTGATCGCCAGCCTGTGGGCCGGGGCCCTGATCGCGGTGGCTCTCGGCCTCTATTACGGCGCGACCTGGGCCACCGGGCTGAGCGGCTATTTCCAGTGATCGACGCCGGGGCTCAGCCGGGCTAGAAGCGTCGCCATGGCGGTGTTCCAGATCCTGTTGAGATGGTGGGCGGTCGTGGCGCTCGTGGCTTCTGCGGCCATGCTGGGCGCGGCCCACTGGTTCGAGAGCCAGGGGCTGCCCCCCTGTCAGCTCTGCCTGCGGCAGCGCGAAATCTATTGGGCGGCTCTGGCCGTTGCCGGACCCGCCGTCGCCTGGACCCTGATCAGCCGGGCCAAGGGAACGCCGCGGCTGGCCGCCTATATCCTGTTTGCCATCTTCACCGCCGGGGCCGTCACCGCCACCTTCCACGCGGGCGGAGAACAGGGCTGGTGGGCCTTGCCCGCCACCTGCATGGGCGCAACCGGGCCGATCAATGCGACCGACATTCTGGCCAGCCTGGAAGGTCCCGCCACCATGCCCAGCTGTGGCGACATCGCCTGGAGCTGGTTGGGCCTGTCGATGGCCGCCTGGAACGCCATCCTCTCATTCGCCCTCGCGGGGTTCAGCCTGGCGGCCGCCATGCGACCACGCGATGCCCAGGTGCCGAGGTTGTATCGTGAACCGTAATGTTCGTCTTGCCCGGCCCGGTCGCGGCCAGCTTCGCACCCGCCTCGGCGAGATGCTGCGCGTGGATCACGCCGGCGAAATGGCGGCGGTGCAGATCTATCGCGGCCAGAAGGACGTCTTTCGCGCCGCCGGACGTTCCGCCCTGGCCGACGACATGGAGCGCATGGAGGGCGAAGAGCAGGTCCACCTGGATCGCTTCAACGCCCTGCTGACCGAAACCAGCACCCGCCCGACCCTGATGACACCGCTGTGGCGGATCGCGGCCTATGGACTGGGCGTCGGCACCGCCCTGTTGGGGGAAAAGGCGGCGCACGCCTGCACCGAGGCAGTCGAGGCCGTGATCTCTGACCACTACGCCGACCAGGCCGACGAGTGGGAGACGCGCGACCCGGCCCTGGCCGAACAGTTCCGCGAATATCGCGAGGACGAGCTGCGCCACCACGACCACGCCGTCGCCCAGGGCGCACACGAGGCCCCCGGCTATGAGGTCCTGACCGCCGTCATCAAGGCCGGCTGCCGGGTGGCGATCAAGGTGTCGGAGAAGGTTTAGGCCGCCGGATCGGTGCTGACGTAGACGAGCAGCAACTGTCGCCCTGGCGCGTCTGGGTCGGGAAGCATCAGGATCAGAATTGTGTCGCTGCCCGACCCTGGATAGGCGGCCGTTAGGGCGGACACCTCCAGCCCTTCGATCTCCAGTAGAAGGCGGGGATCTGTGGGCTCGCGCGAGTCGAAATGCATGAAGGTGTTCAGGTCGAACTGGTTGACGCGTTGCCGGCCTTCCGCAGTGCGCCACAGCCCGATCAAGCCTACTGGCAAGATCTGGTACGGATTCGCGAGCGCAACAGCCTGATCCGCCGGGTCACTCAGGATGCGATTGGTTTCCAGCGCATCGAAGTCCATATCCTCGCCTGTCTTCCCGCCCTCCGTAGTGGGCACGGAAAACATGGTGACGAAGGCCGCCGGCCGACCGTCTGTGGTGTCCCCGACGACGAGAAGCCGCGAATAGTCGGTCACCGTGATCGCATTCGGACGGCTGGTGAACTCGACCAGTTCAACGCCGGAAGCGGAATACCCGCAATCGGGCACGTCGTAGCCGTAGAGGCTGTTGCCGTGCGCCGCGACGACAGCGCCGCCGACCCCAATACTCACCAGAGCATGAGGCGGAACAGTCGCCGGACCCTGCAGCGGCCATTCCTCGACACCTTCGAGACCGGGAAGGCTGAAGCCCGCCTGCCAGTCAGGATCGATCAATAGCCAAGAGTCGGCCGTAGCGGCGAGAAGCCGTCCCCCCTCGCGGGGGGCTAGGGCGATGATCGGGCCGGGAAACCCTGCGATCGAAAGACCTCCAGCGAACCGGAGATGCTCCGGGTCGGCGATGCGGAATCTCGCGTCTGGTGTCTCGACGACTCGAGTGTCGACCCGCACCACCTCGCCCACAGAGGCCGGGCGCCCGGCGCAGGACCGCCGTTCAAAAGCCTCCATGGTGGCGCGCAAAGGCGGCATGGGTGGAGAGGCCGCACCGCTGATCAAACCGGCTAGAACCCCGGCCAAAGCTACACGCAACATGGCTACCGCACCTCAAATGCCAGCAGCAGCATCCGCTGGTTCGGATTGAAGTTGTCGTCCGACAGGATGAACAGGCGCACCGTCCCGTCGGGGCGGCGGACGGCGGCGATGCCTTCGAAATTGTCGACGGTGGCGGGGGCGGTCCATTCGGCGAGGATGCGTTCCGGTAGAGGATGGGGGCCGGTCGGGTCGCCCCACAGGCTGATGCGAATGGTGTTGGTGTTGCGGTTGGCGTGATAGGCGCGCTGGAGCACATACAGGCCATCCGACGCCGGATCGCGCACCATGGAGGTGACGCGCAGGTCGTCGTCGCCGGGGCGGACAGCGGGCGGAGCCACAACCACCTCACAGGCGGTCGGGCGACAGAGCCACAGGCCCCCGTCCTCGCCGGCCATCCATAGCCGGTCGTCGGTGTCCGCCGCGATGGCCTCCGGGCCTTCGTTCTCGGTGAACTGATAGTCCGGCATGGCCCGCTCGCCGAGCCAGCGGCCTTCATAGTCGTAGCGCCAGAGGCGGTGGTCACGCTCGAAGCTGACCAGCAGGTCACGGTTTCCCGTCAGGGCCAACCCCTCGGCATCCGCAAGGAATTTCGGGATCAGGGGCGCGCCGTCCGGGTCGACCAGCGGTCGCACGGCCATATCGACCAGGCCGGTCGGGCGCATCTGTCCGTCCAGACGCAGCGCACCGCGCACCAGCAGGCCCTCGTCCGAGATCGCGACGAAGTCTGACGAATTGACGAAGCGGATGTCCGACAGACCGTGCAGGCGATTGAACTCCGACCGGATTTCAAACCCGCCCAGATAGATCAGGGCCCCCGTCCCGGCTTCCAGGTCCGGGTCGTTGATCTCAACGGGCACGGTGGTGACGGGCACATCGGTCCAGGCGTCCGGCAACGGCTGCTCGGCGAAACGGATGGCCTCCCGCAGGGCCTCGCCCGCAGCATGGCGGGCCTGCCAGCCGACCTCGGGCGTGGTCGCGCAGGCGACTAGCAGCAGTGAAGCCGCGAGGCCGAGCAGGTTCCTTCTCCCCTTGCGGGAGAAGGTGGCATGCGCAGCATGACGGATGAGGGGTCGCGCGGGATTTTCCGCTTCTAACCGATCCGCCGCACTGATGTGGAGAGGCTGGCGCGACCCCTCATCCGACCCCCTTCGGGGCCCACCTTCTCCCGCAGGGGGAGAAGGGTCATTTTGGTCGCTCATGCCGCCCTCCGCATCTTGCGCCTCGGCTCACTGGGTGAGCGATCGAACAACTCGGCAAGTTTCTCGATCATGGCCCCGGCCAGTTGTTCGACATCGACGATGGTGACAGCGCGCTTGTACCAGCGGGTGACGTCGTGGCCGATGCCGATGGCGAGCAACTCGATGGCCCCCTCCCCTTCTATGTCGGCGATGACCTGGCGCAGGTGTTTGTCGAGATACAGCGCGGCATTGGCCGACTGGGTCGAATCATCGACCGGCGCGCCGTCCGAAATCACCATGAGGATGCGGCGCTCTTCCGGGCGAGCGGCCAGACGCTGGCGCGCCCACTGCAGGGCCTCGCCGTCGATGTTTTCCTTCAGCAGGCCCTCGCGCATCATCAGGCCGAGGTTCTTCTTGGCGCGGCGCCAGGGGGCATCGGCCGACTTGTAGATGATGTGGCGGATGTCGTTCAGGCGACCGGGCATGGCCGGCTTGCCGGCTTCGACCCAGAGTTGGCGGCTCTGACCGCCCTTCCAGGCACGGGTGGTGAAGCCCAGGATCTCGACCTTGACCCCACAGCGTTCCAGCGTGCGCGCCAGGATGTCGGCACAGACCGCGGCCACCATGATCGGTCGCCCGCGCATGGAGCCGGAGTTGTCCAGCAACAGGGTCACGACCGTGTCGCGAAACGGCATGTCGCTCTCGGCCTTGAACGACAGGGGCGCGGTCGGGTCGGTGATGATCCGGGTCAAGCGGGCCGTATCCAGCACCCCTTCTTCCAGGTCGAAGACCCAGGATCGGTTCTGTTGGGCCATCAGGCGGCGTTGCAGCTTGTTGGCCAGACGCGCCACCACGCTCGACAGGCTGGACAGCTGCTGATCCAGCAAGGCCCGCAGACGGCCCAGTTCGATCGGGTCGCACAGTTCGTCGGCATCAACGACTTCATCGAATCGGGTGGTGAAGATGCGATAGGCGCGCGACCGGCCATCATCCGAAAGTTCGGGGCGGTTCGGCACCTCACCGTCGGCGGACCCATCGGCCTCGTCTTCGGGCTGGGCGTCCGTATCGACCTGGCCCTCGGAGGATCGTTCGACGCGGTCCCCTTCACGGCTCTCGGGGGCCCCGGCATCCGGCTCGGATTCGCCGTCGCCGGGATCCGTCTCGTCATCGTCGGCACTGTCTTCAGGAGCGGACGAATCCTCGCCCTGATCTTCGTCACCGTCCTGATCGGACGCGTCCTCGATATCGTCCGCCGTGGGGTCGAGATCGAGATCACGCAGGGCCTGGCGGACGATCCGGCCATAGGCGGTCTGGTCCTCGATGGCCGCTTCCAGCTGATCCAGCGTCGATCCGGCCTTGGCCTCGATCTCGCCCCGCAGCGCCTCCACGCTGGCCTGGGCCACGGGCGGCGGGGCTTCGCCGGTCAGTCGCTCACGCACGACCAGAGCCAGCACCTCGTCCATCGGCAGGAGCTGGACCGCCGGCGAGGTCATCAGGCGGGACAACCGCTGATCCAGCGCCGCCGCCAGGTTGCCGCGCACGCCTCCCAGGGCCCGAGCCCCAATGGCTTCGATCCGGGCCGTCTCTGCCGCCTCGAAGGCGCGCTGGGCCGAGGGGTCGGCGGGACGGCTGCGGGCAAAGACCGCCTCGTCGTGGTGCGCCAGCCTCAGGGCCAGTTGGTCCGCCTGACCCCTCAGGCCCTGGGCCTCGGGGCTGGCCAGATCACGCGGGGGCTGGGGCAGATAGGCGATGCCGTCGCGCACGCCGGGACGCTCCCCCGAAAAGGCCACCTCAAGCTCAGCCTGCTCGGCCAGGGCGCGCGCCGCATGGGCGAGCGCACGCTTGAACGATTCTGTCGGGCTTTCCGCGACGGCCATACTGTCGATCTAGGGCCTCTGTCGGTTCAGGTCGAGAGGAGCCCGGCCCTGCCTAGCTCAGGCGGCCAATGGCATAGAACCGATCCGCCCGCTGGGCGCGAAGCTCGTCCGGGGACAGGCCTTCCAGCGCCTGAAGCTCGTCTTCCAGCACATCGCCGACGGTCTGGATGGCCACTTCGCGGTCCGAATGCGCGCCGCCCTCCGGTTCCTGAATGATGCGGTCGACGATCTTGAGCTCGACCAGATCAGGCGCGGTGATCTTCATCGCCGAGGCGGCGTCCCGGGCGCGCGAGCCGTCGCGCCACAGGATCGAGGCGGCCCCCTCGGGCGAAATCACCGAATAGATCGAGTGTTCGAGCATCAGGACACGATTGGCCGCCGCCAGGGCGATCGCCCCGCCGGAGCCGCCTTCGCCCGTGATCGTCGCAATCATCGGCGTGCCCAGGGTCAGGCCGCGCTCGGTCGAACGGGCGATAGCCTCGGCCTGGCCGCGTTCTTCGGCTCCCAGACCCGGATAGGCCCCGGCGGTATCCACAAAGGTCAGGACCGGCAGGTTGAACCGCTCGGCCAGATCCATCAGCCGGACGGCCTTGCGATAGCCTTCGGGCCGGGCCATGCCGAAGTTATGGGTCAGGCGGCTGGATGTGTCGTGACCCTTTTCATGGCCCATGACCACCACGGGGCGGTCGCGGAACCGGCCCAACCCTCCAACGATGGCCTGGTCGTCGCCAAACTGGCGGTCGCCCTTCAGCTCGACAAAGTCCGTGATCAGGCCGTCCAGATAGTCGAACAGGTGCGGCCGCTGAGGATGACGCGCCACCTGGGTCTTCTTCCAGGGGTCAAGATTGGCATAGGCATCGCGACGCAGCTTGTTGGCCTTCTTGCGCAAGGCGTCGATCTCGGCCTCGAACGAGCCGGTGGTTTCAGAAAGGGCCTGAAGCTCTTCGATCTTGGCTTCAAGATCGGCAATCGGCTTTTCAAACTCGAGATAGTGCTGGGCCATCAGGCGTCCGGAACATTTTTTCGGAGGCGGAACCTAGGGATCGGGAAGCGCAGGGGCAAGCCGGAGATCATCCGGGGCCGACGGCTCTAGCGCCGCCCGCCCAGAACCTGGCCCAGGATGTCGCCGAACCCGCCGCCGGGGCTATTGCCGTCCGGCGTCATCATGTCGATGACATGCGGGAGCTGCTGAGAGATGATCTCGGCGATCTGCTCCGGTGACAGGCCCATCTGTTGAGCGGCGCGACCGATCATGCCGTCACCCAGGACAGCTCGAACGCGATCCGCGGTAATCACCTGGTTGGCACCTTGGGCGACCCAGGAGCCGATCTCGTCATTCAGGCCGCCCGAGCGGAGCTGATCCATCACGGCATCCATGCCGCCCATGCTCTGAACGATCTGGAACAGCTGACCATAGTTGGTGCTGCCGCCAGTCCCGACGCCGCCGAGCGCGCCGCCGATCATGTCCATGATGTTCATTGCTGGGATCTCCCTTGAAGTCAGGCCGGGGTAAACCGGTCGAAATAGGTCTGTATCACACGTCGATAGACGCGGGTGACGGAATGTAGGTCGGCTTCAGACACGCGCTCGTCGATCTGATGCATGGTCTGGCCGACCAGGCCGAGTTCCAGCACCGGACAGATGGCGCGAATGAAGCGGGCGTCCGAGGTGCCGCCCGTGGTGGAGGCTTCGGGCCGGAGGCCCAGTTCGGCCTCGACCGCATCCTGGATGGCGGCAGTGAATGGCCCTTCCTGGGTCAGGAAGGCGTCGCCGGAATGGAGGAACTCGACCTCGACCTTCTGGCCGGAGGCGGCCTCGGCGGCGCGGGCCTCTTCGGAAATCCAGTCCATCAGGCTCTGGCCGGTATGGGCGGGGTTGAAGCGAATGTTGAACCGCCCGGCCGCCTGACCCGGAATGACGTTTGTCGCCGTATTGCCGACGTCAAAGGTGGTCAGCTCCAGGTTGGAGGGCTGGAACGCCTCATAGCCCTCGTCGAGGCGACGGTCGTTCAGTCGCTTCATCAGGTCAAGCAAGACCGGGATCGGATTGGCGCCCCGCTCGGGATAGGCGACATGGCCCTGCTTGCCCGTCACGGTGATCCAGACGTTGAGCGATCCGCGCCGGCCAATCTTGATGGTGTCGCCCAGAACCTGAAGCGACGACGGCTCGCCGACGACGCAGGCGTCGATACGCTCACCTTCGGCCAGCAACTGTTCGACCACCAGCTTGGTGCCGTGGGTCGCGCGGCCTTCTTCGTCGCCGGTGATCAGAAACGACAGGGAGCCCGGAACGTCGCCCTCGGCCAGGGTTTGCGACACCGCCGCGATCCAGCAGGCAATGCCGCCCTTCATGTCGACGGCCCCGCGGCCGACGACGACACCCTTGACCACTTCGGCGGCAAACGGATCGGACGACCAGGCCCCGGTCGGCCCGGTTGGGACCACATCGGTATGGCCGGCGAAACAGAGGTTCGGCCCCTCGGTCCCGCGCCGGGCGTAGAGGTTTTCAATGTCCTCAAATTTCATCCGGCGGCAGGCGAAGCCCAGCTTTTCCAGCTCGTCCTGGACCAGATCCATCGCCCCCTCGTCCGCCGGGGTGACGGACGGCTTGCGGATCAGGTCGCGCGTCAGCGATACGGGGTCGATCAGGGACATAGCCCCGCTCTTAGGGCCAGTCGCGCGAATCTAGAAGGCCCCCGTGACCATCGACGCCCCCGAAAACCCGCAACCGACACCGCCCGTGCCTGACGGCGGCTCGACCAGTCCGTGGGGCATTCGGGATTTTCGGCTGTTGTGGGTAGGGCGACTGATTGCCGTGCTGGCGATCCAGATCCAGTCCTCGGCCCTGTTGTGGCAGGTCTATACCATCGCGCGACGCGAACATCCGATTGAGCAGGCCAGTCTGTATCTGGGGTTGGTGGGTCTGGTTCAGTTTCTGCCCTTGCTCGCCCTGACGCTTCCGGCCGGGGAAATGGCGGACCGACGCAATCGCAAGACGACGGTGGCGGCGTCCATCGCGGTCGAGGGCGGGTGCGCCCTGATCTTCCTGGCCATGGCCATCCACGGCTCGCCGCCCCTGTGGGGTCTGTTGGCGGTGGCGGCGGTGTTCGGGGCGGCGCGGGCGTTCCTGGCTCCGGCCAGCCAGTCCTTCCTGCCGATGGTGGTGGGACGAAGCGCCCTGCCCGCGGCCATTGCCGCCCAGTCCATCGCCTTTCAGGTCGGGGCCATCGCCGGACCGGCCTTTGGCGGCCTGATCGTCGGGATCAACACCCCGCTGGCCTATGGCGTAGCGGCGCTTTTCTTTGCCATCGGGTTTGGTTGTCTCATCGCCATTCGCACCAACGGTCAGCCGCACCGACCCGATCAGGCGATCAGCCGGTTGAAGGCCGTGCGCGAAGGCCTGGCCTATGTGTGGAACACCAAGATCGTGCTGGGCGCGATCTCGCTCGACCTCGTGGTGGTGATGCTGGCGGGCGTCGCCCTGCTGACGCCAATCTTTGCGCGCGACATTCTGCACGTCGGGGCCTTTGGCTTTGGCCTGCTCAGGGCGTCGTTCGGGGTCGGGGCGTTGGTCGTGGCGCTGTACCTAAGCCGCTGGCCCATCACGCGGCGCGGCGGCGTGTGGATGTTCTCTGCGGTAGCCGTATTCGGCGTCTGCACCCTGATCTTCGGCCTGTCGAAATGGGCCTGGCTGTCGGCGCTGGTGCTGTTCATCGGCGGGGCAGCGGACATGATCAGCGTCAATATCCGCCAGACCCTGATCCAGCTGGCCACACCGGATCATATGCGCGGGCGGGTCAGCTCGGTGTCCATGCTGTTCATCGGCGCGTCCAATGAGCTGGGCGAGGCCTATTCGGGCGTGATGGTGCGCCTGCTCGGCCCGATCAGCGCGGCGGTGTTCGGTGGCGTCGCCGCCATCGGGGCCACGGGCCTGTGGAGCTGGATGTTCCCGGCATTGCGGAAAGCCGACCGGCTGGACTGAGCCGGCCTACCACCAGCCTCGACGGCGGCGCTGGCCGGTTTCCTGGCGCACCGTGTCGCGCAGCATCGCCACGGGAAGCATCGTCTGGGTCGAAGCACTGGGGCACTCGAAGCGACCGACCTCACGGCCGCTCCGGCGCACGACGACGCCCGAATCTCCGGCGCGGCGATCCTCGCTATGGACGTCGGCATCGGCGGAATAGACGACATAGTCATAGGCCCCGTTCTGGAACCGCAGGCGCGTCTGGCCGGCGTGATCCCCGCGACGAACCCGGCTGTAGCTCAGGCCTTCAGACTGGGGGTCGCGCACTAGCTCCAGCTCAGGATGCGCCGGGCGACCGAAACGATAGGCGATCTGATCGCCCGCACACACCGACAGGACCCGGCCATCGGTGAACGGACAGTTGTACAGCGGGCGCTCATCGGCGCGACAATGTGAAACGGCAATCGGCGTGACCCGCGGAGCTTCAACCGGCGGCTCAGGATCAGCCACGGGGGTCAGCGCCACCGGCGGCGCAATCGGAGCCGGCGCGTCTTCGGCGGGTGTTTGCGCGGCAGGGGCATCCGCCGGCGTGGCCGCATCCTCTGCGCCGGGCGCGTCGGCAGGCTCCACCGCCTCGACCAGCTCAGCCGGGGCATCTGCGGGTGGCAGCGGCGGCCCCTCGGGCTGATCGCCGGGGTGGATCAGATCGACCCGCAGCGGCGGACCGCTGGGCGCATCCTGAGACGGAGCCAGCCGTGTGTTGCAGGCCGCCAGCGACAGCGCCGCCAGCGAAATCGTCGTCAGAATCCGGACTGACCGCGCCGCCATGAGAACGTCCCCCGTGAGGATTGTCCGGGTGGCCGAGCCACCCCCTCACGCCTGTCTGACGCATTCAACATGACTGGGGGATGACTGGGAGATTTAGCCTGTAGGGGGTCCAAACCGGTTGGTCGACGGATCGCCCTCACGCCAACCAATCTCGATATTGCCCCAGGCATTCACGACCAGGGCGATCCCAAACATGATCCAAAAGGACTCACTGGCAAACGGCAAGTCGACTGTTGGGCTGATCCACTGTGGGCCTGCAATAGCAGCAAGCGGCATCAGGACAACCAGATGGAAAAGGACCGCCCACCATCCGCTATAGCCGCGATCATGGAGACGCCGCACAATGATTGCGACGGAATGGGCTGCAAATGCGATCATGCCAGCGATGAAGCCAAACACCAGCAGCCAGGTCGGGGCATCATTGATGGCGGCGAAGATCAGCAGGCCGAACACCACCGTACTGCCGAGCCACATGCGCCGCTGCGCCCGCCAATAGCCGGCGCGACTTGTCCGACCCCGAAAGCTGAATAAATTCCCTGTCACGCCCATTGCTATCGAGTGGGCCTCACAAGGCCCACCGAGGTCAATCCCTCAGCAGCTCGTTCACCCCCGTCTTCGCCCGCGTCTGGGCGTCCACGCGTTTGACGATGACGGCGCAATAGAGGCTCGGGCCGCCGTTAGGGTCGGGCAAGGCGCCGGGGACGACGACGGAATAGGCCGGGACTTCGCCGCGGAAGACTTCGCCGGTGGCGCGGTCGACGATCTTGGTCGAGGCAGACAGGTAAACGCCCATGGCCAGGACCGCGCCTTCGCGCACGATGACGCCTTCGGCCACCTCGGCGCGGGCACCGATGAAACAGCCGTCTTCGATGATGGTCGGATTGGCCTGAAGCGGCTCCAGCACGCCACCGATGCCGGCTCCACCCGACAGATGCACATTCTTGCCGATCTGGGCGCAGGAGCCGACCGTGGCCCAGGTGTCGACCATCGTGCCCTCATCGACGAAGGCCCCGATGTTCACGAACGAGGGCATCAGGACCACGTTCTTGCCGATGAAGGCCCCGGCCCGCGCCACTGCACCGGGCACAGCCCGGAAGCCCGCCTTTTCAAAGTCTGCGTCGCTCCAACGGGCCCACTTGCCGGGCACCTTGTCCCAGTAGGGACCGGGGGTCGGGTCGCTGGACCCTGCGAAGACATCGACCGGCGCGCCCATCCGCACATTGCCGTTCAGACGGAACGATAAAAGGACCGCCTTCTTCAGCCACTGATGCGTGGTCCAGGTGCCGTCGTCCTCACGGCTGGCGACACGCAAGGTGCCCCTATCGAGATGGGCCAGGGCCGCCTCCACCGCCTTGCGGACATCGCCGCCGGTCGAGGTCGAGACATTGGCCCGGTCCTCCCAGGCGGTTTCGATGGTCGTCTTGATGGCGGCCAGGTCAGTCATTCGGCGTCCTCAAACGTCAGGGATTCCAGAAACGGGGTCAGATGTTCGGCCCGGTGATGCACGAACGGAGCCTGGGACGCCAGAGCGTGCGGCCCGATCAGCACGGTCGTCATGCCCATGTCTGCCGCCGGCTTCAGATTGCGCGCGGTGTCCTCGAAGAAGGCGGTCCGCGCAGGGTCCAGGCCGAAACGCGCGACCACGGCGTCAAAGGTGCGCGGGTCCGGCTTGGGGATCAGGTCGTTGGATTCGATATGGAACACGCCCGCGAACAGATCGGCGATGCCCAGTCGCTCCAGCACGCGCCCAGCGTGACCCGAGGAGCCGTTGGTGAAAACAAACCTGCGTCCCGGCAACCGCGCCAGCGCCGCTCTCAGGCGTGGGTCGGAGGCGATCGCGTCCAGCGGGATGTCGTGAATGTCTGTGAGGAACTCTTCGGTCGAAATCTCATAGTCACGCAACAGGCCCGGCAGCGACGCCCCGTGCGCCTCGAACCAGCCGCGCTGAACAATCCGCGCCTCTTCTTCATCGAGGCCCGTGATCCGCATGACGAAGGCTGTGATCCGCCCTCGGATCAGGTCCATCAGGCCGGACTCTTCCGGGTAGAGGGTGTCGTCCAGATCGAACAGCCAGGTGTCGATGTGGTCGAACGCGCTCATTGTCTCCTCTCCATCGTGACAGCGATGGGGAGGTGGCACGCCGCAAGGCGGCGTGACGGAGGGGACTTCCTCCGCCGCACCGGCGTCCTTCGGCCGCCGGCCCCTCCACCACTTCGTGGTCCCCCTCCCCCCTGCTCCGCAGCGGGGAGGAGACATTGGCCGCTCATCCGGCTTGCACCAGTGTCCCGGCCCCGTGCTCGGTGAACAGCTCCACCAGCATGGCGTGGGGGCGGCGACCATCCAGAATGACCACAGCTTCGACGCCGGCCCGAACCGCCGCCATGGCCGTTTCCAGCTTGGGGATCATGCCGCCCGAGGCGGTGCCGTCGTCGATCAGGCCTTGCGCCTGGCTGACGGTCATCTGGCGGATGATATTGCCGGCCTTGTCCTTGACGCCCGGCACATCGGTCAAAAGCAGCATCCGCTTGGCATCCAGCGCCCCGGCCACGGCCCCCGCGACCGTGTCGGCGTTGACGTTGAAGGTCTGACCGGTTTCGGACACGCCGATCGGCGCGATCACGGGCACCCAGTCAGCATCGGATTCGATCAGCCGCTTGATCAGCTTGGCGTCCACCCTGGTCGGCTCGCCGACGAAGCCCAGATCGACCTCGTGCTCAATCATGCTGTCGGGGTCGCGCTTGGTGCGGCGGGTCTTTTCGACCGTCAGCAACCCGGCGTCCTTGCCCGACAGGCCGACGCCGCGCACGTCCGCTTCCTTGCCGGCCATGGTGATCCAGTGGGCGATTTCCTTGTTCACCGCCCCCGACAGGACCATCTCGGCCACCTGCATGGTGTCGGCATCCGTCACGCGCAGACCGTCGACGAAGGAGGACTTCACCCCGGCCTTGTCGAGCATGGCCGAAATCTGCGGTCCGCCGCCGTGCACGACAACCGGGTTCACGCCCATCAGCTTCAGCAGCACCACATCGGCGGCGAACTGGCGCGCGACAGACTCCTCGCCCATGGCGTGGCCACCATATTTGATGACCACGGTTTCCCGGTCATAGACCTGGATATAGGGCAGGGCCTCGGCCAGCATCTTCGCTGTGTCCCAGGCCCGTTCTTCCGACTGGCGTTCGTTCTCGTCCATGGGCGGGGCTGATAAGGCCGAAGGCCTTCGATGTCACGTCAAAGCGCCGCGACTTCCGCCTAGGGAGAGGCAAGGGCCGCTACGTCGGCCAGAATTTCATACGACCGCATGCGCGCCGCGTGGTCCCAGATCTGGCTGGCGACCACGAGTTCGTCGGGCTGATGTTCGGCGATGAAGGACTCGAGGCGCGTCTTCACCGTCTCGGGCGAACCGACGGCGGAACAGGCCAGGGCCTGATCGAGCATCGCCTGGGCGGCCGGATCGAGAGATTCGAAATAGCCCGGCTGCGGGGCCGGGAACTTGCCGAACCGGCCCGTCCTCAGATTGACGAAGGCCTGCTGGATCGAGGTGGCCAGGACGTGAGCCTCGTCGTCCGTCGGCGCCGCGATGACGTTATAGCCGAGCATGACATAGGGCTTGTCGAGCTGTGCCGAGGGCCGGAACGTTTCGCGATAGACGCGAATGGCGTTGGCCAGGTCGCCGGGCGCAAAATGGCTGGCGAAGGCATAGGGCAGCCCGAGCTGGGCCGCGAGTTGCGCGCCATAGAGGGACGAGCCGAGAATCCACAGAGGGACATTCTGGCCTTCTCCAGGCACCGCGCGCAGGCGTTGCCCCTCTTCGGCCGGATGGAACCAGGCCTGAAGTTCAAGGACATCCTGCGGGAAGCTGTCGACGTCGGAGTTGAGCGTCCGGCGCAAGGCGCGTGCCGTCGCCCTGTCTGTGCCGGGCGCCCGCCCAAGGCCCAGGTCAATCCGATCCGGGTAGAGCGCATTCAGCGTGCCGAACTGTTCGGCGATCTGCAGCGGCGCGTGGTTTGGCAACATGATGCCCCCGGCCCCGACGCGGATACGCTGGGTGGCAGCCGCCACCTGGCCAATCACGACCGAGGTCGCCGCCGAAGCAATGCCCGGCATATTGTGATGCTCAGCCAGCCAATAGCGGTTGAAGCCCAGCTGGTCTGCGTGGCGTGCGAGGTCCAGCGTGTTGCGCAGCGACGTGCCCACATCCGAGCCTTCCGGCACCGGCGCGAGGTCGAGAATGGAGATCGGCGTTCTGTTCATGGCCGCGATATGGGGGAGCCGCCGCCATCTCCCAAGGCCTGAGTCATCCGGCCATTGACCCGAACCGGGTCAGACGATCTCGCAGGCCCGCATGATCTCGGCCCTGAGCTCCGGCATCCCCTCGCCCTTGTCCGATGAGGTGACCAGCACCGCCGGATAGGCCGCCGGCCGTTTGGAAATCGCCTTGAGGGTCTGGGCCGCCATGGTCGCCCCCTCGCCCTTCTTGAGCTTGTCGGCCTTGGTCAGAACGATCTGGTAGGAGACGGCGGCCTCATCCAGCGCATCCAGCGCCTCGGTGTCGACGGCCTTGAGGCCATGACGACTGTCGATCAGCAGATAGACGCGCTTGAGGCTGACGCGGCCCCGCAGATAGTCGCGGCCCAGGTTCTGAAACTTCTTGGTCACCTGCTTGCCGGCCTTGGCCCAGCCATAGCCCGGCAGATCGACCAGACGCAGCCGCCCGCCCAGATCGAAGAAGTTGACCTCACGCGTGCGGCCCGGCTCGTTCGAGGCCCGCGCCAGCTTGTTCATGCCGACCAGCGCATTGATCAGGCTGGACTTGCCGACATTGGAACGCCCGGCAAAGGCGACCTCCGGCAGGTCTGGCGCAGGCAGCTGCTCGATCTTGGCGCAGCCCATCACAAAGGTCGCCGGCTGGGCGAACAGAACCCGCCCCGCCTCGATCTGATCCTCGGTGAAGGCGTCGGTCATGCGTCCTTGGGCTTACGCAGCCGGGCAATGAAGGTGTCGATCGGGTTCTCGGCACCGAACCGGTGCATGATCACATACTGCTGGAGGATCGTCAGGATGTTCGACCAGGTCCAGTAGATCAGCAGACCCGCCGCAAACGGAGCCATGATGAAGGTGAACAGGATCGGCATCATCGCAAAAATCTGACGCTGGGTCGGATCGGTCGGCGGCGGGTTCATCTGGGTCTGAAGCCACATGGTGCCGCCGTACAGGATCGCCAGGACGCCCAGCGCCAGCGTCAGGCCACCCACGTGGGTGCTGACACCGATCAGCCCCCCGATAAGCGGCGCATTGGCCGGTTCCCACGGGATCAGTCCGAACAGGTTCCAGACGTTTGACGGGTCACGCGCAGACAGGTCACGGATCCAGCCAAAGAAGGGCGCGTGGCGCATCTCGATGGTGACGAACAGCACCTTGTACAGGGCATAGAAGATGGGAATCTGGATCAGCATCGGCCAACAGCCGGCCAGCGGATTGACCTTCTCGCGCTGGTACATGGCCATGATTTCCTGCTGCTGCTTGGCAGGATCGTCCTTATGTTTGGCGCGGATTTCCTCCATCTTGGGCTGGAGCATCCGCATCCGGGACATGGATTCATAGGCCTTGTTGGCTAGCGGGAAGAGCACCAGCTTGACCACCACGGTCAGCAGCAGAATGGCGACGCCAAAGTTGCCGACCAGACCGAAGAAGAACTCCAGCACCGAAAACAGCGGCTTGGTCAGGAACCAGAAGATACCCCAGTCGATGGCGTCCGTCAGGCGCGGCGCGCCGAGCTGATCGCCGTAGGCCCCCAGGATTTCGTTGCGCTTGGCTCCGGCGAACAGGTTCACCGTTTCGGTCGCTGACCGACCCGCCGGGATGACCCAGGTGCGGGACTGGTACACCGTCTCATAGGTCCGCAGCCCATTGGATTCTGCCGTGCGGAACTGGGCCTGAATGGCCTCACCTTGTTCGGGAATGAAGGCCGTCAGCCAGTATTTGTCCGTGATGCCGACCCAGCCGCCGTCCGACGAGAACGATTCCGGCTGATCCTCGTCGGCCCAGCTGTTGTACTTGGACTGGTGCAGCTCATCGCCGAAGACGCCGATCGCCCCTTCGTGCACGATGTGCTGGCGGCCCAGGTCGGCGGGAATGCCGCGACGCTGGATCGACCCATAGGGGGCCAGGGTCACGCTGCGGCCCGAGTTGTTGTCGACCCGGTCGGTGACGGTGAACAGATATTGGTCGTCGACCGCGATGGTCCGGGTAAACGTCAACCCGTGGCCGTTGTCATAGTTCATGACAATGGGGCTGCCGGGGGCCAGTTCCTCGCCCGAGCGGAGAACCCATTGGGTGTCCGGCCCCGGCAAGCCTTCGATGTTCTGACCACGCCAGCCCACATAGGCGAAATAGGCGTATTCGACGCCTTCGGGGCGCAGAAGCTCGATGCGCTCCTCGCCGTCCAGGCTGACCCGGTAGTCGGTCAGGTACAGCTGGTCGATCCGACCGCCGTTCATGCTGATCGAACCGGTCAGGGCGGGGGTGTTGACCGGGACGCGGGCGGAGCGGGCCAGGGCGGTCCGTTCGTCCACATAGGCCGAGGGTGCATCGGTGGAAAGCGTGCCGGGCTCGGCTCCAATGCCGGCCTGCTGGGTCTGCGATTCGGCGGCAGCGCGAGCCGCCTCGGCCCGGCGCAGCTCCATCGGGCGCATGACGAACCAGTAGTAGACGCCGAAGATCAGCAACGAGGCGACGATGAAAATCACCAGGTTGCGGTTGTTCTCTTGCTGCATGGAGATAAGCGGCTTTCGCGGAAAGGGTCGTTTGGGGCCTTGGCTATATAGGGCGCGTTACGGCGCAAGCCCACGGTCGGCGGCGAGCCTTATCAGCGCGGTTTTCACATCGTCAAGCAAACGGTCCCATGGGCGCTCGGCACAGGACTGGCGCGCGACCAGAACATAGTCGGCTCCCGCTACGCCATGAAGCGGCAAGAGCGCGCGTGCGGCCTCGCGCAGGCGGCGCTTGGCGCGGTTGCGCACGACCGCCCCACCCAGCTTTTTCGTGGCCGTGAAACCAACGCCGATCGCGGCGTCCCCGTCAGACCGGTCACGCGTCTGGATCAGAACTGCACCGCACGGGCGGGCCAGGCCCTTGGCCGCGGCCAGGAACTGGGGTCGGACCTTCAGCCGACGCAAAACGACGCGCTCCTTGCGGGGCGCGTCGTCTGAAACTCGTTCGATGTCTGTCATCGGCCCGATCAGGCCGAACGGCCTTAGGCCGTCAGGCGCTTGCGGCCCTTGGCGCGGCGGCGAGCCACGATCTTCTGGCCGTTCTTGGTGGCCATGCGGGCGCGGAAGCCGTGACGGCGAGCCCGGACGAGCTTCGAGGGCTGATAAGTGCGCTTCACGGGAAGGCTCCAAGGCAATACGAAAGTCAGCGCCGAACCGAAAGTTCGTCGCGGGAGGCGGGCGTATAGGCGTAAAGGGGGCTGGGAGTCAACCGCGCCCGGCTAGTAGAGCACCCGAAATTTCAAGGCTCCATCAACGCCCTTCAGACCATCCAGCGCCTCGGGATCATAATCGCCGTCGACGTCGACGATCACATAGCCGGTGCGCTCGTCGGTCTTGAGGTGCTGGCCCAGAATATTGAGGCCCCCCTCTGCCAGGGCGCGGTTGATCGCCGCCAGAACGCCCGGCTGATTTCTGTGGATGTGCAGCAGACGATGGGCGCCGGACACTTCCGACAGGCGCACATTCGGCAGGTTGACGGCAAAGGTCGTGTCCCCGCGATTGACGAAGCCGAGCAGGCGTTCGGCGGCGAACTCGGCGATGGCCTCCTGGGCCTCCTCGGTCGAGCCGCCGATATGCGGCGTCAGAATGACGTTCGGCAGGCCCTGCAACGGGCTGAGAAAGCCGCTGGAATTGGCAATCGGCTCTTCGGGAAAGACATCGACGGCGGCTCCGCCCAGACGGCCTGACGTCAACGCCTCGGCCAGGGCCTCGACATCGACCACATGCCCGCGCGACAGATTGAGCAGGATCGCGCCGGGCTTCATGCGGCCCAGTTGTTCGCGGCCCATCAAGGCAGCGTTCTCTGAGCGCCCGTCAACGTGCAGGGTCACCACATCGGCCTGGGCCAGCAGGGCATCAAGGCTACGGAGCCGCTGCGCGTTTCCGAGGGCCAGTTTTTCATCGAGATCGAAAAAGACGACCTTCATGCCCAGCGCCTCGGCCAGGACCGACAGTTGCGCCCCGATCGCCCCATAGCCGACGATTCCGAGGGTGCGCCCGCGCAGTTCGTGAGATCCATCCGCCGACTTGTCCCAGCGCCCCGCGTGCAGCGCCGCCGACTTGTCGGCCACGCGGCGGGTCAGGGCGATGGTCAGCCCCAGCACCAGCTCAACCACCGAGCGGGTATTGGAATAGGGCGCGTTGAAGACCGCGACCCCCCTGTCGGCGGCGGCGGCCAGGTCGATCTGGTTGGTCCCGATACAGAAGGCCCCGATGGCCAGGAGACGATCCGCCGCCTCCAGAACTTTCGGCGTCACCTCCGTCTTGGAGCGGATTCCCAGGACATGGACACCGGCAATGCGCTCGATCAACTCGGCTTCACTGAGCGCGCCCTTTGCCGTCTCGACCTGATAGCCCTCGGCCTGCAACCTTTCGGCGGCTTTCGGGTGGACGTTCTCCAGCAGCAGCACCTTCATGCGACCGCGCGGATAGGAGAAGCGTCCCACGAACCCTTCGGCGTGCAGAATTTCGTCCAGGCTCGCGGCCACCCCATCGGCGCGCTCGACGACACGCGGCCGCGCAACGATCTCGGTGAAGGCCCAGAAGCGGTCGGCCAGGCCGGCCTCACGCACCCGCCAGTCACCCCAGCCGTCACCGATCATCACCACCGGCCCGGTCAGGCCCAACGCCTGAACGGCCGACAGCTTGCCGTCTTCCCAGGCCAGGGGATTGTCGGAATCGGCCCCACTCACCCGGCCCTCGGTGTCGTAGATCAGGTCATTGGCCAGGATGTGCGAGGGATCCAGCCCCATCACCTCCGCCACCGGGGCAATAACGTCCTTGAATCCGGCAGACACGATCCAGATCTGCTCGGCATGCCGGCGCAGGGCCTCAAGATTGCGCGCCACGGACGGGGCCAGTCCCGCAATCGCACGATCCGCCACGGCCTGGACGTGGCTTCGATCCGCCTCGATGAGTTCGAGGCGGCGGATCAGGGCCTCATGGAAATCCAGCCGACCGTCCATGGCCTCGTCGGTCAGGCGCGCGATGTCGACCCGCCGCCCCTCGGCTTCGGGATGGCCGGCCAGCGCAACCTCGGCCAGGGCTTCAAGTGTCTCGAAGCCGACCAGGGTGGAATCAAAATCGATCAGCAGCGTGGGGAGGGTTCGCATCCGCCCAAGCTGACCCGTCTTCGCAGGTGCGGCAAGGGGTGGCGACTATGGCCGCCGATCATTCATGGCCACGGCAACGGCCCCGAGGATCGCAGCTACGGCGGCGACCGTGCCCACGCTCTCGACGCCATGGTCCTTGGCATAGCGCATCGCCCGGTCCCGAACCGGCCGGGTCCGCCCGGGCAGATCGAGATCACGAATCCGCCCGCCGACATCCAGATCGCGCCAACGGTCGCCCACACCATCCCGCCAGCCGTCGAAACGCGCGCGCCAGCGCCGCAAGCCCGTCGCTTCGCGAGCCTCCTGGCCAATCAGGCGCTGAACGGCGACGGCACCGGCCAGCAACAGGAACAGGCCAAGCGCCGCGCCGGCCGTCGCGCGCGGGTGCATCCGCGCCTGAGCCAGCAGGCTGGACTGGCGCACAAAGGGATAGCGAACTTCTTCCATCAGACCATCCTCGGTTGGATCCCACAGGCCGTCATCGTGGGCTTGATAGTCGACGCCCCGGTCGCGGTGCATGGCCGGTGAGGCGAGGGCAAACAGGGGTTCTGCGACCCCCGGAATCAGATGGTGGAAGGCCGCCATCAATCGCCCGCCCCCACCCACGGTGATCTCGCGGATGGGATGGGCGGCACAGTGCAGAATGACATCCGCCACCACATGGGCGGCATAGACGGGGCCCGGATTATGCATCGCCTGGCCGGTCAGATTGAGAGCGTGATCCTTGTAGGGCGTATCGATTGCCGCCGGTTTGACCAGGGTGACGACCACCGGTGCCTTCTCGCGCAGAAGCTCCATCCGCAAGGCGTTGGTGAAGCCCCGGACGGCATGTTTGGATGCCGAATAGACCCCCTGCACAGGCAAGGGCGCATCCCCCAGTACCGATCCGACTGTAATGATGGCTCCGCCTCGGGACTGCTCGCGCAGGGCCTCTGCGGCCAGCAGCGAACCGTTCACCACGCCCCAGTAATTCGTCTCGAACAGGCGCCGGTGATCCTCCGTGCGGGTTTCACGAATGGGGCCATAGATCGACACCCCGGCATTGTTCACCCAGGTATCAAAGCCGCCGAACAACCGACGGCATTTGTCAGCCGCCGCCGCCAGGGCCTCCGGGTCGGCGACATCGGCCACCGCATAGGCAGCGCGCCCGCCCTTGTCCTGCAACTCTTCGCAAAGCGTCCGAAGATCGCTTTCGCCCCGGGCGATCAGAAAGACCCGCGCCCCACGCTCTGCAGCCCGCCGCGCCGTCGCCAGTCCAATGCCTGAGGTCGCCCCGGTAATGGCGATGGTTTGCTGGTTCAACGGTTTCAGGCGCGTGCGGCTCATGGGTCAGGCGTCTCCGGGACGAACCATTCAAACGGGCAGGATCAGGCTCAAGTTCCTCTAGACCTTATCAGACGGCAGGCGAACGCCTATCTGGTCCGAATGACTTTCCCGCATGATGACATGACCGCACAGTTTCTGCTGCCCGACCGACCGGTCGTGGGGCGTCTGGTGCGGCTGGGCGATGTGGCTGACGAGATTCTCAGCCGACACGCCTACCCTGAACCCGTGGCGAACCTGTTGGGTGAAGCCATTGCCCTGGCCGCCCTCGTCGGGGGCTCGCTGAAATTTGACGGTCGCCTGATCGTCCAGGCGCAGGGCGATGGCCCGGTGTCCTATCTGGTCGTGGACTATGATACGGACGGCTCATTGCGTGGCTACTGCAAGTTCGACCCGGATCGCGTCGCTGAAGTTTCTCAAGGCTTTGTGCGCCCCGGTGCCGAAACCCTGCTCGGCCAGGGTGCCTTTGTGATGACCGTCGACCGGGGTGAGGACTTGGGCCGCACCCAGGGGGCCGCGCCGATCCAGGGCGAAACCCTGGCCCTGTGCGCCGAAACCTATTTCAATCAATCCGAACAGCTCCCGACTCGGGTGATGCTCGGGGTCCAGCGTATTGACGGCAAATGGCGCGCCGGTGGCCTGATGATCCAGCTCATCGCGCCGGACGACCTGCGGGGCTCGACCGAAGACGCCTGGGACCACGCGCGCGCCATCGTCAACACCCTGGCGGAAGACGAACTGACCGACCCCCGGCTACCGGCCGAGGCCCTGATGTTCCGCCTGTTCCATGAGGACGGCGTCCGCCTGCTGCCGGGCAAGCCCCTGGTCGCCCAGTGCCGCTGTTCCCAGGAACGGGTCGAGGGCATGATCCGTTCGTTCGATTCCGAGGCCGTGGCCGACATGATCGATCCGGACGGCCAGATCCATGTGACCTGTGAATTCTGCTCGCGGACCTATCAGGTGTCGCCGCAAGAAGCCGGTGCCAGCGCCTGACGCAAGGCGCGAAACTTTGCTTCGGTTTCCAGCCGTTCGGCGAGGGGATCACTGTCCGCAGTGATTCCTGCCCCGGCCTGGGACCGCCAGTGCCAGGTGCCGTCTGTTTCGGCGAAGGCTGCCGTTCGGATCAGAACTGAGGAATCCATCTCCCCGTCCCCGGCGATCCTCATCAGTGAGCCACACCAGGGACCGCGCGGACCGGCCTCCAGCTCGGCAATCACCTGCATGGCCTGATGCTTGGGGGCCCCGGTAATCGAGCCGGGTGGAAAGGTCGCGCCGATCAGATCAGCGATCCCGCGTTCGTCCGCCAGCTCACCTTCGACCGTCGAGACGAGGTGCCAGACGTGGGCAAACCGCTCGACGACATTCAGCGCGGTCACCTCAATCGACCCCGGCGTGCAAACGCGCGCCAGATCATTGCGCATCAGGTCCACGATCATCAGATTCTCGGCCCGATCCTTGGCGCTGGCGGCCAGTTCGGCGGCGAGGGCTGCATCGGCCTCGGGGGTGTCGCCGCGCGGACGGGTGCCTTTGATCGGGCGTGTGCGAACCTGCCGCCCGTCAAGCGACAGGAACCGTTCGGGTGAATGCGACACCAGCGCCCTGCCCTCCAGCCGCCAGTAAGCCGCCAGAGGCGACGGACTGTCCGCGACCAGACGCTCAAAGACCTGAAACGGGGTGTCCCCTGCGCCCAGAACGCCCGACCAGCTCTGGGCGATATTGGCCTGGAACAGTTCGCCCTCGCCGATCCGACGGACCACGTCCGCCACCGCGGCCTCATAGACCGCAGACGGCCAGTCGGATGCCAGTGACCCGGCCCGCGCCGGACCCGGCTTTCCTGAGACGGCGTCGAGCCAGGCCCCGGCCTCACCAACACTGTCAACAGTGTGGCCGGCATGATCAAACGCCAGCCAGGCGGGATAGTCGGCCAAAATCAGGTCTGGCCAGGCCGGATCGCGGGCCATGACCAGACCCTCAAACCGCCCGCCCAGCTCGTAGGAGCCCAGGCCCACGACCATCCCCTGTCGTTCCGCCAGAAAGGCCTCGATAACCTCGACGGGGTCACGCGGGTCTGCCGCCTCGAGCACCTGGACGCGTGCCGGGTGGCGAAACAGGAACGACCGCTCGGCCCCCAACGATCCGTCGGACAAGAGTAAGGCCGCCCACGGCTCATCACCATAGGCGCGCGTGAGATGGACCGGGTCGATCCAGTTCAGGCCAGGAGCCTTTCGGCGATCCGGTCACGGGTCGGCCTATCCAGGCCCAACGCCGTCTCGAAATAGGCTTCGAGCGATCCCGACTGGCGGTCGATCTCAGCGAAGGCCTCATCCAGATAGGCCGGCTCGACGCCCACGAAGGCAATCACGGCTTCTGGCGAGGCCGCTCGCCCGCTCCAGCGCATCATCCGCTCAGCAATCTCCGGCGCGCGTTCCTTCAGGTTCACGGCCGTATTGGTCAGCACATAGTCTTCAACCATATCGTCGGCGTGCACGCCCAGCATCCGATGGGTCAGGGCGGCGAGAATTCCGGTGCGGTCCTTGCCCGCCGCACAATGGATCAGGATGGGGCCATTCCCCGCAGCCAGGGCGCGGAAATACCGGCTGAACAGGTCCAGGTGCGGGGCCTCATACGGAATGCGCCGATAGGCCGAAGACATGAACTCACGACTGGCCTCCGGCGTCAGATCGCGAGCCTTGAGGAATTGGACGTGAGGCGCCTCCGTCAGATCGTCAGGCCGGGACGGCGCAGTCAGCACCTCGGCCCGGCAGGTCTCGGGGCGACGGGACGGCTGGCGATCCCGCTCGGTCGCCCGGCGCAGGTCCACCACCGTGGCAACGCCCAGGTCGAGGAACTTCTGGAGGTCTTCGTCCGTCGCATTGGCCCAATGACCCGACCGGAAGAGCCGCCCGCGGCGCAGTCGTCGCGAGGCGGCGGTGTCATAGCCGCCATAGTCTCGGACGTTCTCTACGCCCTCAAAAGGATGGATGCGCGTGCTCACCCGTCCTGAATAGGGGCCTCAGCCCTGGCCGTCCACCAGGGCGCTCATCGCCTGAAGATACCTGCCGAACGCGGCCCGCCCGGCCTTGGTGATCTTGGCCTGGGTCAGCGGCTTGCGGTCGACGAACTGCTTGGTCACCTCGACGTAGCCGGCGTCCTCCAGCTTTCGCAGGTGAACGGAGAGGTTTCCATCCGTCAGTTGCAGGCGGGTCTTCAGGGTCGAAAAATCCGCCGAATCCGCGCCCGACAGAAAGGCCATGATGCCGAGCCGGACCCGGCCATGGATCACCTCGTCGATGGCGTCGATATCGAATTCATCCGCCATGCTCACACCGTGGTCGAGGGTTCGCGCCGCATCAGGACAATGCCGGGCAGAAGGGCGAGCCCGAACAGGCCAATCGCGTAGATAAGATACATTGAGGCATCTCCGACAAACCAGGCCAGCACCGGTGCCATCAGCCAACTCCCATAGGCTGGCCACCAGAGCCACTTCTGACCGGACATGGCCGCCGAAACCGCCCATCCCGCACCGTAGAGGGCGAAGATCAAGGACGGAAACACCAAAGCCGGCAGCTCTGCCTGGGTCTTGTAGCCCAGCAACGACAAGGCCACTGCCATGGCAAAGATGGACAGGCCGACGCCCATCCACGCTGTTCCAAAGGCGCGATTGGCCGGCGACATGACACCGGGCCGGCCCTTCTGACGGCGGATCAACACAATCAGGGCGATGGCGAAAACAACGCCGGCGGTACCCCACAGATAGAGGTGCTGAATACCACTCAAGGCGATGATACCCGCGGAGTTGGCCCACTCACCAAGCGAGGCGATGCCAAAGACAAGACCCGCCGCAACCAGAATGGACCCGCCCAGAAGCGGCCCACTGGCTCCCTCGTCGGCCAGGGTCTTCATATAGCTGATGTCGTCCTTCAGGCTCTTGATCTGGTCGTCGGTCATGGGGGTCTCCAAGTTCACAATCGCGGGTATACCAAAAGTTCTTTGTATTGTAAAGCGCAGAGTGCCACGATCTGCCCCATCCTGAGATTCCTCGAAGCACGGCATTCGAAATGCATCAGATCAACTCGGGGGAGGCTTAAATTTATTGATGAAAATCAAGAACCTCATTCCAGATTGCGGATAGAGTGTCTGTGTCGAACAACCCATCCGCCGGGGGACGGCTCATTCCATGTGGAGGAGCACCGTTTCGGATCGGCACCCGCCGATCTTGCAGAGAGGACATCCTGCTGTGGATAGACCCATCGTCATCGTCGGGGCCGGTCCAGCTGGGCTCGCGCTTGCTATTGGACTGGGCAAGGCCGGTCATCCCGTAGTCCTGGTCGAGCGGCTCGACGAAGGGGCCCTGGCTGATCCCGCCTTCGATGGCCGCGAGATTGCCTTGACCCACGCCTCGCTGGAGGCGTTGCGGCGGCTGGGGGCGTGGGAACGGATTTCGCCCGAGGCGATTCATCCGCTGACGGAGGCCCACGTCTACAATGGCAAGTCGCCCCTGGCCTTGTCTTTCGATGCGGGAGCGTCAGGCGCGCAGCACCTCGGCTCGCTTGTATCTAATTGCGATATACGGCGCGCCTTGTTTGAGGTCGTTCGCGAATTGCCCTCCGTCGAACGCCTGACCGGTCAGGCCGTCCAGCGGGTCTGCACAAACGACAGCGAAGCGCGCATCTGGTTCGATGACGGCCATGAGCGCGTTGCCTCGCTTCTGGTCGCCGCCGACTCTCGGTTTTCCCGCATCCGCGCCCAACTGGGTATTGCCACGCGTATGAACCAGATCGGCAAGTCGATGTTGGTCGGTCGCGTCTCACTGGAACGGGATCATGGGAATGTCGCGACCGAATGGTTCGACAATGAACAAACCCTGGCGCTGCTTCCCCTGGCTGACCATCAGGCCTCAGCCGTCGTCACGCTCAAGGACGGAGACGCCCAACGGCTCGCTGAACTCGATGAGGTTGCTCTGGGTGCCGAGTTGACCCGGCGATACGCTCGGCGGTTCGGAGAGATGCGGATGCAGACGCCACTACATCTCTATCCACTCACGACGACCTACGCACATCGCTTTATCACGACGCGCGCGGCCCTGGTCGGTGACGCAGCCGTCGGAATGCATCCCGTGACAGCCCATGGCTTCAATCTCGGCCTGGCCGGAACAGAACGATTATCGCGGCTGATCACCCGTGGCACCCCAGGACGCACTGATTCCGGCAATCCGGCTATTCTTCGGCGCTTCGAGGCTGGCCACAGAGCTGCAACCTGGCCTCTCTATACCGCAACCAATACTATCGTCGGCCTATATACGGATGATCGCGCGCCAGGTCGCATGGCACGTCAACTTGGCCTCCTGGCGGCCCGCCTCCCCCCGGCACGCCTGGCGGTTTCACACATGTTGATGAAAGGCCACTGACCTTCAAAATCCATGGCGCAGCACCAAGGGCAGTCAGAAAAACCAGGCTGTCACCCCCTATTCGTCCAGCGGATAGGGCGCACGCTCGGATCGGAAAACGACAATTCCGTCAAAGACCTGGGACCAGTCGGCGGTGACGGGTTGGTGGTGCCGAAAAATTGAGCCGACGACAGTGCCCAACGAAGCGATGTCATCTGATCCCAACCAGACTGCCTCATCCTGGGTGCCGACCAGTACCGCCGCCTCCAGCGAACCGGCTTCTGCCGCGTCGATCCCACGCGAGCCGCCGTTGAAACGATACGTCCCGCCAGCCGCTGCAAACCCAACCGCAAAGACGTCCGAACCGTAGAACTGGTCGAGCCACGCCCCCATGGTCGGGGCTTCCCCGTAGGTCGTCGTCGCCGCACCTGACCGGGCCGCATGGACATTGGCCGTCCAGACGATCACGCGGGCACCTGCCGGCAGGCCTTCAACGATCTCGCGGACACGGTACGCCATGTCGCGATCCCGGCTCTGAATGAGGGCGGGAGGAGCGAGAAAGTCGCGATCCAGCGCGCGGCGATAGCCGCTCGCCATCGTCAGATATTCCAAACGCGCCGCCTGGACCTCGGGGGCCGCCTGATTCAGTCCCGCATCAATCTCGTCCAGGCATTGGCGCAGAGCCGTCCGGTGGGCCTCGTCATAGGGCTCGGCGGCTGAAAACTGCGACCATATCCTCTGGCGTAGGCGGGCCGCGCAATCCTCCCTGCGGCCGACCGGCAGCAAGGCCGCCAAATCCTGAGGCATCCGTTCCAGCGAATAGAAGGCCCCGCGCGAACCCAGCTGATCATCCATGCCGGCCAGATCAATTCGGCCATCGTGTGCTTCGGCAAACAGGAAGGCGATCAGATCCTGGACCTCGCGGTTCTGGTTCCACAGGCCGCCGATGGCCGACGAGAGCATGTCCGGCGTTGCATCCCCACGCCGGATGGCCTGATTGACGGCGATAAAATCGTACAGGCTAGCCTCGAAGACCACGGCGTCAAAACCGCATTCCAGGACCAGCCTGCGAACCATATCCGCCTTGAAAGCGGAGGTACGCCCGTCACCATGAAACCCATTCTCGCCAAGCAGGACCAGGCGCTGGTTACAGCTGGCCTCTACGGCTGCAGCCAGCGCAACGGCTTCCTGGCCTGCCTCCACGGCCCGGATAGCCGCATAGTCGGGTGTCTGGGCTCGCGCAGCCTCTGTCACCCCTAGTGCACCGGCCAGCATGATTGCGAAAATCCATCGAATAGACATGACCGTTCCTCCCCTAACCGTGCCGGTCCCCATCGACCCCGAACAGGGCCGAACGCGTGAGGGATCCCGGCCTCCGCGTGACCGACACTCGACATCCCCCAAGGGCGTCCGCGATGCCTCTGTTAGGCAAGACCACTATGTCAGGAAAAAGGTGGAGACTGGCGCGACCCGAAGGGGAACTCGTTGTGGCTGCTGCCTTCCGGCC
>CAZYFY010000028.1:0-34433 GCA_964647275.1 uncultured Brevundimonas sp. | reverse complement strand
ACCGCAACGGCGGCTATATCCGCATCATGAAGGCCGGCTTCCGCCACGGCGACAACGCCGCGATGGCCGTCATCGAATTTGTCGACCGCGACACCGCCGAAAAGGGCAAGGACTCCGGTCCGGTCCAGGCCGCGATGTTCGCCGGCGACGAAGACTAACCTCTCACTGAGGTCCGGGTTGAGAAAGGGCGGTCCGCGCAAGCAGGCCGCCTTTTTTCTTTGATCTATTCCTTCGACAGATCCTGCCGCTTGAAGACGAGCAGGGCACCGCCAAAGCCGATAACCAGCCACAGGATCAGGCTGCCGATTCCGCTGAGGCCGGGCAGGGCCCCTACAGCCTGGCCGGGCAGGGTTTCGATGCCCGCCAGATAGAGCCGCGCATACTCGAAGGCGTGGCCGGGGATCAGCCAGATCCGCCACCAATCGCCGGCGGCGTCGATCACCGGGAACCGGTTCTGTGCGATCACCAGGCCGATGAAGGCCCCGATCGGGATCATGATGGCCCCAACCATGGAGCGCGTCGCGGCTCCCGCCAGGGCAACCAGGCCCCCGGCGAACAACAGTTGGATCCAGGAGATGAAGGTAGCGGCCAGAAACTGGCGAACAAACTCGCCCGGCTCGAGGGAAAACTGAATCTGGCTGCCGTTGATCAGAGCCCCGACCCAGGCCACCCCGGCATCAAGAATGCCGATCAGCAGCACGGTCACAAGGGTCCAGCCGGCGAAGACCGCGACCTTGGCGCCAAACAGCTGGGCACGCGTCGCCCGAGGCGTCAGCAGTCGCCAGGTTTCCCAGCGATAGTCGCCGGTGAACAGTACGGCTCCCCCAATCAGACAGAGCAGGATGGTCATGGGCCCGCCGGCTTCTCCGAAGGCGGAGACGAGCTGATCGGCCATGTCGACGGGCAGGGCCCGCAGTTCTGCCGGCAGTTCCCCCCGCATGAAGAGCTGGCCGATGACCTCGGCCACCAGGCTCAGGATCGGCACGAACAGGAAGCCCCAGAACAGGGTCGCCCGGTTACGCGTCAGGCGGAGGTTCTCGGCGGAAATCGCATCAGCGAGCATCGCGCGCCTCCGTTTGCTGCATGAAGACGGCCTCGAGGTCGGCACCGACCCAGCGAGCCTCAAAGATATCGACCCCCTCACCAGCGAGGCGGCGGATCAGGGCCGGGGCTTCGGAGCGGGACAGGGTCACCAGGATGGCGTCGGCCTGGGCCTCAGCAGCCGCTCCGATCATGGCGGCGATCCGTGCTGGATCAGTGACGTGCAATCTTAGCCGCTCGCCACCGGCCCCGCCGATCAGGTCGGACACACTGCCTTCCGCCGCCAGGGTGCCGCGATTGAGGATCGCCACGCGGTCGCAGATCTTCTGAACCTCTGCCAGCTGGTGACTGGCCAGCACGACACTGACGCCGTCATTGTCAGCCAGGGATCGGATGAGGGCGCGCATCTCGTTGATGCCGTTGGGGTCCATGCCGCTGGTCGGTTCATCCAGAATGACCATCGAAGGGTGCCCCAGCAGGGCGGCGGCAACGCCCAGTCTCTGGTGCATCCCGACCGAGAAGCCGCGGACCTTGCGGCCTGCGGCCTCGGTCAGGCCGACCCGCTCGAGCAGAGCGTCGATCTCTGCCGCGTCGCCCTTGAGGCCGGAGGCGAGGCTCAGCCATTCCAGAACGCCCCGCGCCGTCAGAAACGGTGGGAAGCGCGGCGTCTCGATCATCGAGCCGATGCGGCGCGGCACACCCGGTGCGCCGCTCATCACCGTGGCCGTGCCGTCGGTCGGTCGGATCAGGCCCAGCCAAATACGGAACAGGGTCGACTTGCCCGCCCCATTGGGGCCGAGGACGCCGTAGACGCCGCCTTCGGGCACCTCGAGCGACAGGCCATCAAGCGCCTTTACCGACCCATAGGCCTTGGTCAGGTTCGCTGCAGTCAGGATTGCGTTCATTCGGCGAGGTTGGACCGGTGCGTGGCGGTCGGCAAGCGGGTGATGGATTAATCCTTGGACAGGTCGTGCGCGTCGGGTGGCTACGATCTGTCACAGCCGTGCGCTAGAGCATGGTGGTTTTTGTTGGAACCGTAGGGCGGTTCCAACAAAAAGCTGAATCATGCTCGCGCTTCTACCTGGAGCCTGATTCACGCTCGAGATGAAATCGCGAAGCGATTCCATCTCAACCGATCAGGCTCTAGGATGGGGAATGCGTCTTCTGTTGCTGATCCTTGTCGCGCTTGCCGGTCTGGCCACACCGGCCCTGGCCCGTCCGGTCATTCTGATCGGGATCGACGGCTTTCGCGCCGACTATCTGGATCGCGGCCTGACGCCGACGCTGAGCCGGCTGGCGTCCGAAGGGGCGATGGCCGAGGACGGGATGAGGCCGTCCTTTCCCAGCGTGACCTATCCGAATTTCTACACCCTGGTGACAGGCCGGCACCCGGACCACCATGGGCTGGTTTACAACCGGATGCGCGACCCGGAGCTGCCGGGTCGGACGTTTACGCTGGGTGACCGACATGAGGTCATGGACCGGGTCTGGTGGGATGATGCCGAACCCATCTGGGTCAGTGCCGAGCGTCAGGGCCTGAACACGGCGGTCCTGTTCTGGCCGGGGTCTGAGGCGGCGGTGCATGGCATTCGGCCACGCGATTGGCTGCCGTTCGAGCAATCGGTATCGAGCCGGGCGCGGGTGAATATCGCCCTGGGCTGGTTCACGACCCCGCAGGCGGACTGGCCGTCCTTCGCCGCCGCCTATTTCGACATTGTGGACACGCAGGGCCACCATTTCGGGCCAGACTCACCGGAATTGAACGCGGCCCTGGTCGAGGTCGATGAGGCCATCGGCGCCTTGGTCGAAGGGCTGGCCAGGCGCGGCATCGAGGCGGACGTCGTGGTAGTCGCCGATCACGGCATGGCTGCGACGTCCGGGGAGCGGGTTGTCTGGCTGGATGACTGGGTGGAGGCCGAAGCCGTGGACGCCTTCACCTATGGCCCTCTGGCCTTCGTCGACCCGCTGCCAGGACAAGAGGCGGAGCTAGAGACGGCGCTGGCAAGCGACCCCGATCATATGGATTGCTGGCGGCGGGCGGATATTCCCGCGCGCTTCGCCTACGGCACGCACCGCCGGATCAGCGCCGTCGTCTGTCTGGCTGAGATGGGTTGGACGCTGGGTGTGCGGGGGCGCACCGACCCAGCGCGCGTGCGACCCGGCACGCATGGCTTTGATCCCGAAGCGCCGGAGATGCGGGCGGTCTTCATCGCTCATGGCCCGTCGTTCCGGCAGGGCATCCGGCTTGGTGAGATGCAGAGTGTGGACGTTCAGCCCCTGTTGGGCCGGCTGCTCGGCATCCAGGTCCCCGACGGCGATGGCCAGCTTGCCGATACGGCCCCCGCGATCAGAACCGCGCCCTGAGGTTCTGCTGGACGGTGCGGGCCTCATAGACATCGGCACGGCTCGGCGGTCCGCCGCGGCCCATGACGATCTCCAGGGTGCTGGACGTATGCGAGGGGCCCTGGAAGTTGAAGCCGATGCCGACCCCCACGCCTGACGACGAATAGCGGCCATAGGGACCGTCATAGTGACCGCCGCCATAACCGATATTCAGGCTAGGACGAACGCCGCCGGCGGAATCCGGAACCCCGTCCACATAGCGTTGGGTCACTTCGAACCAGTCATAGCCCTGCTCCACCGTCAGGTCCGCGGCGCGCAGCAGGGCCAGGTCCATGACGGGGCCGGGGGCTCCGATACCGTCATAGGTGACCCGCCACCTCTGGCTGTCGATCCGGTATTCAGAATAGCCCTGTGACCCTTGCGGCGTTCGCGGCCCGTAAGGTGCCAGAGTGGCGCATCCGGTCAGCACGACGGCGATGGTGGCAATCAGAGCGGGGGTCTTCATGGCGGAACTCCTCCTGCGGACTATAGCGCATTGGCGAGGGTGTGTGTTCCGGTTGTTCCGGGTTCACGATCCTTCCCCCTTGCGGGAGAAGGAAGTTGGGAGCGTCACGGACTACAGGCCCAATCGCTCCCGCACAGTTGCCATGTCTTGCGGAAACGGGGCCTCGATGACGTTCCGCCCCCCCTCGGGATGCGGGAAGTCCAGCCTGGAGGCATGCAGCATCAGCCGCGGAACCGCCGCGCCACCCGCAGTCAGCGCCCCACCGTAGCGAACGTCCCCCAGGATCGGGCGGCCGATCGCGGCCAGATGAACGCGCAGCTGATGCATGCGTCCGGTTTCCGGGGAAAGCTCGACTAGCGCCGCCTCATCGTTGGAGGCGAGGGTGCGATAGCGGCTGTGGCTGGCCTGGGCGTCGGGGTGGTCGTCATCGCAAACGCGCATATAGGCCTCGCGTCCGATTTCCTCGCGGCGCAGGGGCAGGCGGATATCGCCGCCGGCGGGCTCGGGCGCTCCGCCGCCGACCAACGCCAGATAGGTCTTTTTCACGCGTCGGCTCTGGATCGCCTTACCGAGGAACCCGAGCGCCGGCTTGGTCTGGCCGGCCAGGATGACCCCGGAGGTGTCGCGGTCGAGCCGATGCACCAGTTCAGGCCGCTTGCCGTTGGAGCGGGCAAACGCCCACAGCAGATCATCCAGTGTGTGTGCCTGAATCCGTCCCCCCTGGCTGGACAGGCCCGCCGGCTTGTCGAGCGCAAGGACGTGTGCGTCCTCGAACAGCACCCGCGAGCGGATGAAGGCGATCTCGTCGTCGCTCAATTGAACAGGGGCGCGGGTCTTCACCCGCGCCCCTTAGCCAAATTCGATCAAAAGGTCAGCCGTTCAACGCAGCACGCCGCGCCGGGCCATGGTGATCGAATACCAGAGGAAGAAGGCCGCCCCCAGGAAGATGATGGCGTTCATCACATAGCCTTGCTCACCCATCGAGGCTCCTGCGTCCGACAGCAGATAGCTGTAGGCCAGCCCCAGCAGCAGCCCGAGCATCGACACCCAGAAGAGATAGACAGCCCAACGGGATTTGAAGAGCAGGGCTACCGAACCAAGGAGCCCGCCCCAGGTTCCCGCCAGCCAGGCCGCGTGGGTCCAGGCCGGCATGGAATCGAACATGGCGGCCTGTTCTGCGGTTACGCCCATGGTGGCGAACCAGGCCTCCCGATCAATCTGGGTCATCAGAAAGTCGGTGGCCCCGAATCCATTCCAGAGAATGCCGATCAGAGCGACGGCCCAAAGATGCCAGGGCCGGCTCCGTGTGGGCTGTTCGGATACCAGATCATTCATCGCAGCACGCCCCGAGCGGTCATCCGACCGGCGTACCACCACAGGAAGGCGGCAATGGCGACGATGACCCAGGGCATGTAGCGCATGATACCCATGCCCTCCGGCACCGGCATCGGATTGATGAGGCCATAGATCAGACTGACGGCCGCGCCGACCAGCGAGACGGCGAACAGCCACACCGCCCAACGCTTGCGCAGCAGCAGCGCGACGGAACCGAAGACGGCCCCCCAGACACCGGCGATCCACGGCGCATACATCCAGGTCGGCATGGCCATGAAGTAGTCGATGGCGGCCTGATCGAACCCGGAGGCGCGCATATAGGCCTCGCCCTGGGTGTTGGTCATGATGAAGTCATAGGCCCCGAAGGCATTCCACAGCAGGCTGACAATGCCGACCGCCCACAGATGCCAGGGTGTACCGCCGCCGCCGGCGGTCGGTGTCGTTTCGTCCGTCATTGTCCCCTCCCAAGGATCAAACGAGGGCGGGAGGGTAACCACGGTTTTTGAATCGCGGCAACGCCGCGCCTACCTGTCTCCTCCCTGCCGCGAAGCGGCGGGGAGGGGGACCACGAAGTGGTGGAGGGGAAAAAAACCCTGTCGGCCCGGTTGGGTGATCGTCAGGTGGGACTGTGCGTCGGAGAAGGCCCCTCCACCGCTTCGCGGTCCCCCTCCCCATCAAAGATGGGGAGGAGACGCAGGCCGGAGTTCTACTCCGCCGCCTCTTCTTCGGTCTTTTTCTTCGTCTTGCCAGGAGCCTTGGCCGTCTTGGTCGCAGAGGAGATCTCGAAGGCGATCTTGCCGTCGGTCAGCACCACATCGACATGCCCGCCGTTGGTCAGGCGTCCGAACAGAATGTCATCGGCCAGCGGCTGTTTGATATGTTCCTGGATCACCCGTGCCAGCGGGCGGGCACCATAGAGTTCGTCAAAGCCATTTTCGGCCAGCCAGTCCGTCGCCTCTTCAGAAAGCGAGAGGGTGACGTTGCGGTCAGCAAGCTGGGCATCCAGCTGTTTGATGAACTTCTTGACCACCAGGCGGATGACATCGGGCGTCAGGGCCTTGAAGGCGACAACGGCATCGAGGCGGTTGCGGAACTCCGGCGTGAACAGGCGCTGGATGGCTTTTTCGTCCTCGCCCTCGACCTTGGACCGGCCAAATCCGATGGAGGCGCGCGCATTGTCGGCGGCGCCGGCGTTGGTGGTCATGATCAGGATGACGTTCCTGAAATCGACCGTCTTGCCGACGGCATCGGTCAGGGTGCCGTTGTCCATCACCTGAAGCAGGATGTTGTAGACGTCCGGGTGAGCCTTTTCGATTTCGTCCAGCAGCACGACGGCATGCGGGTGCTGATCGACCGCATCGGTCAGCAGACCGCCCTGATCGTGCCCGACATAGCCCGGAGGCGCGCCAATCAGGCGGCTGACGGTATGGCGCTCCATGTACTCTGACATGTCGAAGCGCAGCATTTCGATACCGAGCGTGGCCGACAGTTGCTTGGCCGCTTCGGTCTTGCCGACGCCGGTAGGGCCCGAAAACAGATATGAGCCGATCGGCTTGTTCGGGTCGCGCAGACCGGCGCGAGCCAGCTTTACGGCCGATGAGAGCTGGGCAATGGCATCCGGCTGACCGAACACCGCACCTTGCAGATCGACTTCGAGATTCTTCAGCGCCTCGACGTCCGTTTTTGAGACGGACTTGGGCGGAATGCGCGCCATCTTGGCGATGACGGCCTCGATTTCCTTCTGGCCGATGACCTTCTTGCGCTTGGACGGTGCCAGCAGCATCTGGCTGGCCCCGGCCTCGTCGATCACGTCGATGGCCTTGTCCGGCAGCTTGCGGTCAGTGATGTAGCGCGCCGACAGCTCGACCGCCGACTTGATCGCCGCATCGGTGTAACGCAGGCGGTGGAACGTCTCGTAATAGCTCTTCAGGCCCTTGAGGATCTTGGTGGTGTCCTCGACGGACGGTTCATTGACGTCGATTTTCTGGAACCGCCGGACCAGCGCGCGATCCTTTTCGAAGTGCTGGCGGTACTCCTTGTAGGTCGTCGAGCCCATGCAGCGCAGCGTGCCCGATGCCAGGGCGGGCTTCAGCAGATTGGACGCATCCATCGCCCCGCCAGAGGTCGCACCCGCACCGATGACGGTGTGGATCTCGTCGATGAAGAGGATGGCGTCCTCGTGGGACTCCAGCTCCTTGACGACCTGCTTGAGGCGTTCCTCGAAGTCGCCGCGATAGCGAGTCCCCGCCAGCAGGGCTCCCATGTCGAGCGAATAGATGGTGGCACCGGACAGGACATCCGGCACTTCGCCGTCCTCGATCTTGCGGGCCAGGCCCTCGGCAATGGCGGTCTTGCCGACGCCGGGGTCGCCCACGAGCAGCGGATTGTTCTTGGTGCGTCGGCACAGGACCTGGATCGACCGCTCAACCTCGGCGGCGCGCCCGATCAGCGGGTCGACCTTGCCCTCGCGGGCCTTGATGTTGAGATTGACGCAATAGGCATCGAGGGCCTCTTCACCCTTCTTGGCCCCGGCCTTGTCCTCGGCGTCCTCGGACGGTGACGATGTCTGGGTACCGCGTGTCGGACGCGCCTCGCTCTGGCCGGCCTTCTTGGCAATGCCATGCGCGATATAGTTCACCGCGTCGTAGCGGCTCATGTCCTGCTCTTGCAGGAAATAGGCGGCATGGCTCTCGCGCTCGGAAAAGATGGCGACCAGCACATTGGCCCCGGTCACTTCTTCGCGGCCCGACGACTGGACGTGGATGACGGCACGCTGGATGACGCGCTGGAAGCCGGCGGTCGGCTTGGCATCTTCGCCGTTTGAGACGGCCAGGGCCGCCAGATCGTGATCGATATAGGTGGTCAGGGAGGCCGCCAGGGCCTCAAGGTTGACGCCACAGGCGCTCATCACCGTGGAGGCGTCCGGGTCTTCGACCAGCGCCAGCAGAAGGTGTTCGAGCGTCGCGTACTCATGGCTGCGCGCATTGGCCAGGGCGACGGCGCGGTGCAGGGTGTCTTCGAGCGGACGCGAAAATGAGGGCAAGACCTAGTCCTTCTCCATTGTGCATTGCAGCGGATGTTGATGGTGACGGGCGGTTTCCAGAACCTGCGCCACCTTTGTTTCGGCGACCTCGTAGGTGAAGACGCCGCAAACCCCGACGCCGTGCTGATGGACATGCAGCATGATCCGAGTCGCATCTTCGCGCGATTTCGCAAAGAAACGCTCAAGAACGTAAACCACGAATTCCATGGGCGTGTAGTCGTCGTTCAGGATCAGCACCCGATACAACGAGGGCTTCTGGAGCTTGGGTTTCGTCTCGGTGACGGTGGCGGCGCCGAGGCCGCCTCCCGGTTCACCTGGCCGTTGCTGAGGCATTCGCAGTCCGGTTCGGGGAGTCAGTCAGATATGTAGGGACTGTCCGCGCGAATTGAAGGCGGGGCAAGGGGTTTAGCCGCAACAGGCAAAGGAAAAGGCCCGGAGCGTTTCCGCTCCGGGCCTTCTTCAGTCGTACCGCTCTTGGGAGGAGGGTTAGCGGGCCGACTGGATGCGTTCGACGATCGCGGTGGTGCGCTCGTTGATCGGCTTGAAGCTGTCCTTGACCGAGGCCGACAGGGTGTCGGTCGCCTTGGTGACTTCAGCCAGGTAGGCTTCCATCGCCGTCTTGGCGTAGGCGGTCTGCAGCTCGATCACTTCCTGGACCGACTTGGCCGAAGCCAGGGCTTGAGCGGCGTTCACGCCGTCTTCCCAGGACTTCTTGGAGAAGGCCAGAGCCTGAGCCGACAGGGCTTCGGCACCGCGCGTCGCGGCGGTCACCGATTCAACGGCGGCTTCGATGTTCTTCTTGCCCAGGGTGTTGGCTTCGGTCAGGGCGTTCAGCGACTTGTCGACGCCTTCCTTGAAAGCCTGGTTGCCGGCGGCGGTGGCTTGTTCGACGGACTTCTTGACGGTGTCAGCGGCGGCCATGATGGTCTCCTCAGAATGGGTTTCGGGCGGGCTTTCCTGCCCGTGTGGCGGCTATATGCTGCACGTGCGAACACATGTCAAGCGTAATTTGTGCAGCGCACAATCGCCTGTCAGGGGTGCGACCAATTCGCCCATCAATAAGCTGTTAACGTCAGGGCAACTGAAGTTGAGGCATGATATGCTGCTTGAAGGTTCGGTGCCGTGGGGGCGTCGACCGAGTGCAATTGCTTACCAGACGGACCGATAGCCATGATTGCTTCCGCCCGCCGCGTTTCTGTCGTCCTGGCTTGCCTGATCAGCCTGGTCGCGTTCAGTTTCGCCGGTTCCCATGGTGCGGTCGCCCAGGATGGCGAGGTTCGCTACGCCGGCATCGTCATGGACGCCAACTCCGGCCAGGTTCTGTTTGAACGCTATGCGGACAGCCCGCGCTTTCCGGCCTCCATCACCAAGGTAATGACGCTCTATCTGGTGTTCGAAGCGCTGGCCGAAGGGCGCATCCGGGGCGATGACTATATTACGATCTCGCCGCGCGCCGCCTCGCAGCCACCCTCAAAGCTGGGTCTGCCCGCCGGTGCCAGGATTACGGTCGACAATGCCATCCGTGCCCTGGCGGTGCGGTCCTGCAATGACATTGCGGTGGCCCTGGCCGAACATGTCGGCGGATCGGAAGCCGCCTTCGCCGAAACCATGACCCGTCGCGCCCAACAGTTGGGCATGCGTCAGACCCGCTACGTCAATCCTCATGGTTTGCCCGACAGCCGCCAGCTGTCGTCGGCCCGCGACATCGCCATTCTCAGCCGGGCGGTCATGCGCGACTTCCCGCAGTTCTATCACTACTTCGGACAGCGCCACTGGGAGTTCGAAGGACGTCAGTACAACAACACCAACGGCCTGCTGCATTCCATGCCGGGCGTGGACGGCATCAAGACCGGCTTTACCAACGCCTCGGGCTACAACCTCGCCGCCTCGGCGGTTCGGGATGGTCGCCGCCTGATCACGGTCGTGCTTGGTGGCCGCACAACGGCGTCGCGCAACGCCCATGTGGCGGACCTTATCAATATCGGTTTCGACGTTGAGCGCCGCATGGGGCGTGGGGAAACCTTGGCCCAGGCTCAGGTTCAATTTGCGTCACTTCCGGCCGGCATGGGTGAACACTACGGCGACGGAAGCGGGTCTTCCGCCACGTTCCAGACCGCTCAAGCCGAGGTGCCGGTGTCGCCGGCGGTTCTAGCCGCGTCTGCGTTGCTGGATGCCGAGGAAGAGGCTGAAGAGGCCGCGGCGGCGGCCGTGCTGGCTTCGGCCCGTCCGCAGCCCACCACGCCGGTTCGCGCCCAGGGTGACGCCGCGACCGGCTGGATCGTCCAGGTTGGGGCTTTCCGTGAGCAGAACGTTGCCCAGCAGTGGCTGGGTGAAGTGGGGCGACGTTTCCGTCAGCAGATCGGCAATGCCGAGGCGGCAGTGACGCCATCCGACAACGGCTGGTTCCGCGCCCGCTATCTTGGCTTTACCCGCACGGCAGCCGATTCCGCCTGTGAGGCCCTGACGGCGCGCAACGTGCCGTGCATGGTCATCCGCGCGCAGTAAAGACCCAAGACCCTTGTTTTGTGAACCTGATTGGCGCTAGGTTCTGCCCGAAATGAGGTGTCACAATGCGAATAGTATACACGGGCACAACTACGAAACTTGCATCTGCTGTTGAGGCCGCGAATGCCGTGCTTGCATCAGAGTCCTTTTGGGAATCGATTATCGGCAAGCCAAATTTTGACTACACAGATTTGACCTCGATCGAGATAGCGCAGCGAATTCGAAACAGTTCATCTGTGGCAACAGTTCATTTGTGGAAGCCCGCCTTGGCGCAATACCTGCTTCAATATCGCGACACGATTGCGATGGTCGATCCAACGAAGCCGGGCAAAGTATTCTATCATCAAAGAAAATTAGGCCGATCAGTTGGCCAGATCTTCAACACCCTCGTGCATGAATATGTGCATATCGTCGACAATTTCGGCGACGGTAGCCCGGACAGGGAAATTAGTCATGGCGACAATAGTCCAGAGGGCAAACAGGACAGTGCCCCATACTGGATTGGCGATCTCGCTCAGAGACTCTACACGGGTGGAAGTGAGAAGGGCGCAACGGCAGCCGAGATGCATTCTGGCAGCGGAACGGTAAACCTTGCCGATATTGTCGACTAGGCCAACGGTCCCTTCAACAAGCGGTCCCGGGCGGCGTTGAGACGTTCGGCCAGGCCCTGGCTGCCGCCCTTGTCCGGGTGCGCGCGCGCCATGAGGCGGCGGTAGGCTGCCTGGATCGCCTGACGATCATCGGATTCAGACACGCCCAGGGTCCGGCGTGCCTCGGCCTCGCTCATGGCTTCAGGAGGGGCGGCACGCGGGCGCGGTTCGCGTTGGCGCGAGGACAGGGCCAGCCAGACGCCGGCGGCCGCCAGGGCCGCAGCGAACAGCCAGCCTCCGCGCAGGGCCGCCAGGGCGGCTCCGCCCCAGCAGGCGGCAGCAAAGATCGTCGCCGTCACCCGCCACTGGACCTTGCTGGTGTGATCGGCCTGCCGGCCCAGACGGATCAGGGCCCAAAGACCAGCCGCCCCCAGAATGATCCAGGCCAGGCTCACGCGGCCTGCTGAGCGTCCAGATCGTCCGCAATCACCTCGGCCCCCGCCTCAAGGCCAAGCGCCTGCATCAACGAGCGCAGTTCCTGACGGGCGGCCACATGGGCCAGCGAAATCTCGACCGGGCGGATCTGCTCGGACAGGTCGGCCACCGTCAGGCCAAACGGATAAAGCTCACGGTAGATGACCCGATCGCGCAGGCCAGGCCCGATGCGGAAACCGACCCGCTTGGCCAGGATGTCCAGCCGCTCGTCGACCCGGCGCCGGTTGCGCGCATCAAAGACCGCCAACCGGTTCATAACGACCAGCCAGTCGATCTGGCCCAGGCCGGCCTGAGGATTGTCGATGGCCTTGTCCTTGCGCGCGTTCCAGATCGTCTCGGCATAGATGGAGGGGCGCTTGAGGTTCAACGTCACCGGATCGATTTCGCCCAGCAGCCCGAAGTCGACGAAGCTGTCGTTCATCGGGGTCACCACCTGATCGGCCCGGCCGTGCGCGGCGCGAGACAGGGCCGTGTCGCCACCGGGTGTGTCGATAATCAGGTAATCGGCCTGTTGCGACGCGGCAAAGGCGGCCTCAAAGCGCGCCAGTTGTTCCTCTTCGGGGGCCCGCGCCAACTTGGCTCCGTCGGTGAAGGCATCCGGCTCAAGCGGCAAGGGGGCTGTGGCGCTATTGGCGTTCAGCCAGGCACGGCGATTGGCCAGAAATCCCGCCAGCGACCGCTGACGCAGATCAAGATCCATGACGGCGACCGACTGTCCGGTCTGCATCAGGCCGGCCAACAGATGGATGGCCAGGGTCGACTTGCCGGCCCCGCCCTTTTCATTGCCTACAACGATGACACGCGCCATCGGCGACTCCCACACAAGGCTCGCGACTCACTTTGCACGAGCAGTTTGGATGGGACTCTATCGCCTAACCGCGACAGGGCGAGAGGGGATCAGGACGCGCCTGTGGATGTACAGTACTGACCCGCGCCGGCGGCCTGGCAGGCGGCGCTAGCCCGGCTGGCTTCCACAGCCGCGCGCAGACGCACCAGGGTACGGCCATCGCGTTGAATTTCTTCGTATCGCGGCGTGGCACCTGCCAAGGACGCATGGGCCGACAGCTGCGTCCAGGCGGCCTCGGCAGCGGAGCGGCTCGAAAATGCGCCGAGCTGAATCGTGCGGGTGACCACGCGAACCACCTCTTCGGCGACCTCGGGAGCCTGCTGGACGGCCTGTTCCACCGCCTGCTGGACGACCGCTTCGGCAATCGCTTGACCATTCAACTGGGAGGGGCCGTGCCGTCCATCAGCGCGGGCTTCCCACAGAACCTCGGGTTCGACGACCTCGATCCGCATCGGGGTGCGCGGGCCGAGTTCGACCGGGCCTCTCAGGCCGAGTGCTTCGGCCGACGCAATCGGGCCACGCAGGCCGGCGTCCTCATAGGACACTGGAATGGCGGCGACGCCCTGGGCCCACCGCTCGAAGCGGTTCGGGTCAGCTTCCACCAGGCCACAGCCGGCCAGGCCGACGAGGAGGGGAGCTGCAACAATCATTCTGATCGAAGTCATGGGCAAAGATTACCCACGGGAAGAAAAAACTCAGTTTCTAGATAGACTTAACGGATCAGGTTAACGGGTTAACCGTGTCTGTTGGGATCGCTACCAGGCCCCGGCCTCTCTCAGGCGTTTGACCAGATCATCCGGCAGGTCTGTGGCTTCGGCCCGGGACAGGTCCAGCGGGGCATTCTTCGGCTCGAGATAGCGCCAGCCCTGGAAAGGCCGATGCCCCAGGGGGGCGGTGCGGATGACCTCAGGCTTGAGCCGGATGATGCAGCGTGACGCCTTGCCCTCGCCCTGGGTGGTGATGTCAGCAATCGGCATCCGGCAAACGACCGACCCCTTGATCACCCAATAGAGCGAGCCGCCGTCCTCCAGCTCCGCCGCGCGCTTGGGCGTATTGCGGGTGTGGACGTTCAACCAGTCGCCCTTGGCAACACGGCGTTCCAGCGTCTCGACCTTGGCGACCCCGACGCAGAGTTTGATCAGGTGAATAGACATCGGGGCGGATGTAGGGGAGCCTTCGTGCAGCTTTCAAGCGTCACGGTCGGGATAGACCGGAGCGTGGCGGACAGGAGAAGGCATGAATCTGATAAGGCGACAGGTGATGATCGGGGCGGCCGCGCTGGCCGTCGCGCCCGTCGCCGCGCGGGCATAGGAGAACGGCATGTACGGACTGATCGGAAAGATGCTGGCCCAGCCCGGCCAGAGGGATGTCCTGGCGACAATCATGTTGGCCAACACCCAGGACATGCCCGGCTGCCTGTCCTACATCGTGGCCAGCGATCCGACCGATGCGAACGCCATCTGGATCACGGAGGTCTGGACCGATCAGGCCAGCCATCAGGCGTCGCTGCAACTGCCGCAGGTGCAGGAAGCCATTCGTCAGGCCCGTCCCATCATCGCCGGTTTTGGAGAGCGGTTCGAGACACAGCCGCTGGGCGGCGTGGGGCTCTAGCTCAGGCGATCAGGCACAGCCTTCGAGCCAGACGTCACGCAATCCGCGAGGCGCGCAGTCTCCGGTTTCCAGACGCTGGATCCGCCGCACCCGCTCTTCCAGCTCGGCATCGGGTTGCATCAGGCTCAGCCGCCCCGGTGCAATCAGGACCGCGACCAGATGGCGAAACTCGTCGTCCGTGAGCTCCGCCGGGGGGCGTCCAAAGACCGTCTGGCTGGTGGCGAACAGCCCGGTCATCCAGCCGTCCGGCCCCCGTCCAAATGAGGCGTTGTCCAGAACCAGGGCGGCGATCTGGTCCTTGGTAAGGCCAGCCTCAAGGCCCAGGGCGTAGGTGGTCTGGCGAATCTTGCCCAGCCCCGGCTGGAACCGTTCAAACGCCAGGGTCTTGGCCAGGGCCTGGGTGAGGGTGGTCATGCCGGCACCCGGCGTCGAGAAATCCACGCCGCTGTGCCGGGCGAAGGCTGGATCCTCGACCAGGAGCAGTTGTTCGAACCGTCCGGGGCCCAGATCGGCCGGCCCTTGCCCGGCTGCAATCAGTCCATCGGCCCGTTGCGCGAGCTGGGAGGCACTCCGAAGGGCATCCACATAGCCCAGCCCCGCATAGGCACTCAGCCCGACGAGGCCTATGGCCAGACCTAACCCAAGCCAGGTCAGCAAGCCTATCAGGCCTCGATGGGCAGCCCCCGACATGGCTGTTTACTGCCCGCCGCCTGCGACCATCCGGGCACCAACGGCGGTGAACTCAGTGGCGCAACGGGTGAACTCGGCCTCGTCCAGAACGCGGGTATAGACCTCCTGTTCGTGGGCCCGGAGGTAGGCCAGCCAGTCGATCTGGGGATCACGCCCTTCCAGGCGACCCAGATAGTAGGTGATGCCGCTGCCAACGGCCTGGCGTTCTTCGGTCGAAAGATTGCTTTCGGTGTCGCCGTAGATGGCCGCGAAGACCGCAAAGCAGGTCAGATCGTCCCGCGACTGTGCGCTGATGTCCTGGGCCTGAGCCACCGAACCCAAAGACAGGGCTGCAACACCGGTCGCCAGCATGATGTTCAACTTCATAGTTCCTCCACACGGGCCAGGACGGCACCGTCTACAACCTGATCACCCACCGAGGCCGAAACCTCCGCCACCGTCCCATCGTAGGGCGCGGTCAGGGCGTGTTCCATCTTCATGGCTTCCACCACGACAATCGACTGACCTTTTGTGACCTTGTCGCCGGCTTTCGCCTGAACGGCGACGACCTTGCCGGGCATGGGCGCGCGCAGCGAGCCGTCTGAGGCACCACTGCCGGCGGCACCCGTCCCGGCATAGTTTGGCGTTCCGAAGGAAAAGACATCGCCATCGACGAAGACGATCCGCTTGCCATCGCGTTCGATCAGGGTGACGTCCTCATCTCCCACCACCATACCGCCGGGCAATTCCGACACGGGCCGCCGCACCTCGCCCATCTCCAGAACCAGCCCGGTATCCAGCGGATGATCGGTAGGCCGACCGGGTGCCAGACGCGCGGCATGGACCCCGTGGGCATCTTCCAACCGAATTTCGGCTCGCGGTGCAGCATTCAGCCGGAACCCGAACAGGCCTGTAGGCCGTCCGTCCCAGGGTGAGGTGGGATCAAGGGCATCTCGGCCCGGTCCATGCGCCCAGGCCTGCTCCAACGCTGCCGAACCCAGAGCGGCTGACGCGGCCAAACCTGCATTGTCGGGTTCGACCAGCTCGGCCTCGCGCGCGCCGATGAAGCCGGTGTCGACGTCGCCGTCGACGAAATCGGGGTGATCGAGACAGCGCACCAGGAAACCGGCGTTGGTCTTTACCGGCCAGACCTGAACCTGCGAACAGGCGTCCGCCAGACCGGCGGCGGCGCTTTCGCGATCCTCAGCATGAACGATCAGCTTGGCGATCATCGGGTCGTAGAACTGGCTGACCTCACCGCCTTCCTCGACGCCGGTTTCGACCCGCACGCCGTCATCCTCGGGCAGGATGAAATGATCCAGCGGCCCAATCGAAGGCAGGAAGCCGCCCGCCGGGTCCTCGGCATAGAGGCGCGCCTCCATGGCCCACCCGTCCAGCTCGATCTCAACCTGTTTGAGCGGCAGGGGCTCGCCCGCCGCGACGCGGAACTGCCATTCGACCAGATCCTGTCCGGTGACGGCCTCGGTGACGGGATGTTCGACCTGTAGGCGGGTATTCATCTCCATGAACCAGATGCGGTCGCCCTTCAGCCCTTCGGAGGCGTCGGCGATGAACTCCACCGTGCCGGCACCGACATAGTCGACGGCTTTCGCCGCCTTGACCGCCGCCTCGGTGACGGCCGCGCGGGTGGCCTCATCCATGCCGGGGGCCGGGGCCTCTTCGATCACCTTCTGGTGGCGGCGTTGCAGCGAACAGTCGCGCTCAAACAGATGCACCACATTGCCGTGGGTATCGCCGAACACCTGCACCTCGATGTGGCGCGGACGGGTGACGTATTTCTCGATCAGAACGCGGTCGTCACCGAAGGCGGCCTTGGATTCCCGCTGGGCGCTGGCCAGGGCGGCGGCGAACTCGCCGGCGTTTTCGACTTTCTTCATGCCCTTGCCGCCACCCCCGGCCACGGCCTTGATCAGGACCGGATAGCCGGTCTTGTCGGCGGCTGCTTGCAGGGTTTCGAGCGACTGGTCCTCCCCCAGATAGCCGGGCGTAACCGGCACACCGGCCTTGTCCATCAAGTCCTTGGCCGCGTCCTTTAAGCCCATGGCGCGGATCGACGACGGTTTCGGCCCAATCCAGATCAGACCCGCCGCCTCGACCGCCTCAGCGAACTCGGCGTTCTCACTCAGAAATCCATAGCCGGGGTGAACGGCCTCAGCACCGGTATCCTTGGCCGCCTGCAGCACCTTTTCGGCCACCAGATAGCTCTCGCGCGCGGGAGCCGGACCCAACAGCACGGCCTTGTCGGCCATCTTGACGTGCGGCGCGTCGGCGTCTGCCTCGGAATAGACGGCGACCGTCTCAATCCCCATCCGCTGGGCGGTGCGGAAAACACGACAGGCGATTTCGCCGCGATTGGCGACCAGGACGGATCTGAACATGAGATTGGTATAGATGGACTGGGTTTCAGGTTCTAGGTTCTAGGGAGTGGCTCCAGAACCTATTCCCGGGTTCTGGCCCCTTTGAAGCCGTCGCAGCTGTGCTAGACCGGTTTCCATGCCTCGCCCTCTGCCATCTGATGCCGAAGCGCGCGCCATTTTGGCGGGCAAGCGGACGCGACCGCTTCGGCGCTCCCCGCCCGCGGCAGGCAAGTCGCTGGCCCCGCTGATCAAGGCGCTGGACGCCCGCTTTGGCCAGGGCACAGGTGCCCTGGAAAGCCGTTGGCCGGAAATCGTCGGAGAGCAACTGGCCCGCGTCAGCGAGCCGATCAAGCTGTCCAAGGGGCGGCCGGGTCAGGGCGGGGCGCTGGAGCTGCGCGTCGTCGGCCCCGCCGCCGCCTTCGTCCAGCATCAGTCCGGCGAGATCATCTCGCGGGTGAACCTGTTCCTGGGTGAGGGGACGGTCGAGAAGCTCAGGATTTCTCAAGGCCCGATCAAGCCCCGCGCCGCCCGCGTTCAGGCTCAGAAGCGTCCCGTTGAACGCCCGCTGGAGGCGGCGCGAGACGAAGCACTGTCACAGTCCGTCCAGCCCGCCGCCCACGACGACCTGCGCCGCGCCCTGTTGCGACTGGGGCGTGGGGCGCTGAAGTCTGGGGATGGATCAGACCCCGTGCGTTGACAAACCTTTGCCTCACCTGTTCTGCAGGGTGGATGAACATCCACGCGCGCGAGGGAATCGCGCCAAAATCGTCTGCTTGATCCGCCGGGAGACCTCCATGTTTGATTTCAACCGCCGTAAGGCTCTGATTGTCGGCGCTCTGTCTGCGGCCGCTTTGGCTCTGGTGGCCTGCAACGGCGGCGGCGGTGGATCCGCCCCGGCCGAAGGCGAAATGGCGCTGGGCTCCGAAGACGCGCCGGTCACGGTCGTCGAATATGCGTCGGTCACCTGCGCCCACTGTGCCGCCTGGAATGAAAGCACCTGGCCTGAGTTCAAGCGCCGCTATGTCGATACGGGTCGGGTCCGCTACGTGTTCCGCGAACTGCCGACACCGCCTCAAGAGGTTGCGGTCGCCGGCTTCCTGCTCGCGCGCTGCGCCGGCGAGGATCGCTATTTCGCCGTTATCGACTCGATCATGCGCAATCAGCGCGCTGTGATCATGGACCCGCGCCAGGAACTGCTGAACATCGCCCGCACGGCCGGGATGAACGAGGAACAGTTCAATCAGTGCGTGACCGACCAGGCGGCGGTCGATGCCCTGAACGCCAGGGTCCAGGCCGCTTCCCAGGTCGGCGTGACGGGCACGCCCTACTTCCTGATCAACGGCGAGCACCACGAGGACAGCACGCTTGAAGGCTTCGAGGCTGCGCTGCGCCCGCTGATTGGTGGCGAGGCCCCGGCAGCCCCGGCGGCTCCGGCGACAGCGGCCCCGACTGAAGCCCCCGCATCCGCTGAGGGCTGATCCATGATCCGGCGCGCCTTCCTCGCTCTCATTGCCCTGGCCTGGTTGCCGATGGCGGCGACCTCGGCGGCCCAGTCGCGTGACGTTCAGCCGGGCGACATGGTGTTGGGGCGCGCCGATGCGCCGGTGACGGTGGTGGAATATGCCTCCGTCACCTGCGGCCACTGTGCCGCCTGGCACACACAGGTCTATCCTGAGTTCAAGCGTCGGTTTGTCGACACAGGCCGCGTTCGCTTCGTCTTCCGGGAGCTGCCGACACCGCCGGCAGAATTGGCGTCGGCGGGGTTCATTCTGGCCCGCTGCGCCGGGCCGGATCACTATTTCGACGTAATACACGACCTGATGACTGAGCAGCGGGCGGTCTTTCAGGCCCCGCTGGCGCAACTCCTGGCCATTGGTGCGCGCCACGGCGTGACCGAGGCTGAATTCCGGGCCTGCCTGTCCGACCCGGCTCAGTCGAATGCTATGAATGCGCGCGCCGCGGCCGCGTCCGCGCGGGGCGTCAACGGTACCCCGACCTTCTTCGTCAACGGTCGTCAGGTGGCCGTCGGAGAGGCACCTATCGAGACGCTCGAGGCGGCGATCCGTCGGGCGGAGGGCTAGGGTCCACCTTGGAATTCCAGCGCCTTCGCATTGTCGGGTTCAAGTCGTTCGTCGATCCGGTCGAGTTTCGGATCGAACCCGGCCTGACGGGCGTGGTCGGGCCGAACGGCTGTGGCAAGTCCAATGTGCTGGAGAGCCTGCGCTGGGTCATGGGGGCTAACTCGGCCAAGGCCATGCGGGCTTCAGGCATGGACGAGGTGATCTTTGCCGGCAGCGCGGATCGTCCTGCGCGGAACCATGCCGAAGTCCAGCTGACCATCGACAATACGGCGCGGCGCGCGCCTCAGCCGTTCACCGATGCGCCTTCGCTGGAGGTGTCGCGACGCATCGATCGCGGCGCGGGCTCGACCTACAAGGTCAATGGCAAGGAGGTCCGCGCGCGCGACGTTCAACTCCTGTTTGCTGACGCTTCGACGGGGGCCAATTCCCCCGCCCTGGTCCGTCAGGGACAGATTTCCGAGCTGATCGCCGCCAAGCCGCAAAATCGCCGTCGCATCCTCGAAGAGGCCGGTGGCGTTTCGGGTCTGCATACCCGCCGTCATGAGGCTGAGCTGCGGCTGCGCGCCGCCGAGACGAACCTGTCCCGTCTGGACGACATCGCCGGCGAGCTGGAAACCCAGCTGAACCGCCTGAAGCGCGAGGCGCGCCAGGCCGAAAAATACAAGAAGGTCGCCGCCGAAATCCGCGCCCTGCAATCGGCCCTGCTGTACGCCCGCTGGACCGATGCGCGGGCGGCCCTCCAGGCGGCCAATGAGGCCCTGGCCGAAGCAGATCGTGCCGTCGAGGACAAGGCGCGTGAGGCTGCTCGCGCCCAGACAGCCGCCCTGGCGGCGACGGACAAGCTGAAGCCGGCACGGGAAGAAGATGCGGTTGCCTCAGCGCTTCTGCATCGGATGACGGTCGAGCGTGATCGGCTGGACATGCTGGATCAGGCGGCCCGTGAGGCGGTCGAACGACTGACCGACGACATCCGCCGTATCGCTGCCGACCGCGAGCGTGAGACGGAGATGCAGGAGGACGCCGTCGCCCAGGTCGCCCGCCTGACCGAGGATCTGGATGCTCTCAAGGCCGAGGTCGCTGCCGCGCCCGAGCGCGGCCCGGAACTTCAGGCAGCCGTGGAATCTGCTGAACGACGCCGCGCTGAAGCCGACGCCGAGGTCGAACGGCTGGCTGGGGCCGTGGCCTCCATCGAGGCGCGCCTGAATGCCGAAGCTCAGCGCCGCCGCGACGTCACCGACCGCCTGACCCGCGCTGAAAGCGCCGCCGCCAACGCCCGTGCCGAACGCGAGGCTGTCGGGCCGCTGGAAACGCCCGAGATCGCGTCCGCGCGCGCCGCGCTCGACGCCGCCGTCGCCGCTCTGCAGGCCGCCCGAACCGAGGTTGAGGCTGCCGAAGCCGCACGGACTGAATTGCAGGCTGCCGAAGGCGAGGCTCGCCAGTCGGCCCGCCAGGCCGAGGACAAGCTCAACCGCCTGACCGCCGAGGCGCGGGGCCTGGCGCAACTGCTGGCCAAGGCGCATCAGGCTCAGGCTGCGGCCCTGGAATCGACCCAGGCCGAAAAGGGTTTCGAGGCGGCGCTGGCGGCGGCGCTGGGCGACGATCTGGATGCTGCGCTTGACCCCGCCGCGCCGTCGCACTGGGCCGGGGCTGAGGCTTCTGCGCCAGGCTGGCCGGCGGGCGTGACCCCCCTGGCTTCGCACATTGAGGCCCCCGAGGCTCTGGCGGCCCGTCTGAACTGGTGCGGACTGGTTGACCGCAAGGATGGCGACCGGCTGGCCAGGTCCTTGCCGGTCGGGGCGCGGCTGGTGTCAGCGCAAGGCGACCTGTGGCGCTGGGACGGCTTCGTGTCTCGGGCAGAAGCGCCCAAACCCGCCGCCATCCGCATGGAGCAGCGTAACCGCCTGGCCGAGCTCGAGGACGAGATCGAAGCGCTCAAGCCGCAGGTCGAAGCGGCTCAAGCCGGTCTGTCAAAGGCCGCAGAGGCGGTCAGGACTGCCGATCAGGCGCTCCGCGAGGCGCGCCAGAAGCCCAATGAGGCCGAGCGGGGCGTGGTCGCCGCCCGGAACGTTCATGACGGCCTGTCGCGAGCCCAGGCCCAGCGCGAGGCGCGCGCTCAGGCGCTCGATGAGCAGATCGCACGCCTGGACGCCGAACTGGCCGCCGCCCGCGAGGCCGAACAGGCGACGCCGGAGAGCCAGGGCGGATCCGGGGCGCTGGAGGACCTCAAGTCCGAGCTCGATACAGCCCGCGCCCTTGCCGATGACGCCCGCGCCGCCGCCGCTGCCGCCCGCGTTGACCGCGACGCCGAGGCCCGCGAGCGAGACGGACGCAGCCGCCGCCTCGAAGGCCTGGAACGCGATGTCCAGGGCTGGACGGGCCGCGCGGCGTCGGGCGAACAACGCCTGAGCCAGCTCGACAAGGATGAGCTCAAGGTCCGGGCCGATCTGACCCGCGCCGAGGAAGCGCCAGCCGACCTGGCCAAGCGCCGCGAAGCACTGATCGATCAGTTCGCCCAGGCCGAAACCCGCCGGTCCGCCTCCGCCGATGTGCTGGCCGAGGTCGAGGCCCTGGCCGAGACGGCGGACCGCGAGAGCCGGGCGGCCGAGCGCGGCGTCTCCGAGGCCCGCGAGGCGAGGGCAGGGTTGTCGGCTCACGCAGAGGCAGCCCAGACCCGTCTGAACGACACCGACCAACAGGTCCGCGAGGCCGCGCTCATGGGCCCGGAAGAACTGGGTCAGAAGCTCAAGGACGACGCCATCGCCTTGCCGAGCGATGCCGCCGGTGCCGAGACCCTCCTGTTCGGGCTTGAGCGCGAGCGCGAAGCCCTGGGGGCCGTCAATTTGCGCGCCGACGAGGAAGCCACCGAGACGGGCGAACGGCTTCAGGGCATGAAGCTGGAACGCTCCGACCTGACCGGCGCCATCGCCAAACTGCGCGACGGCATCGACGAGCTGAACGCCGAGGGCCGCGAGCGGCTGCTGGCCGCCTTCGACACCATCAACGGCCAGTTCCAGACCCTGTTCACCGCTCTGTTCGGCGGCGGTCAGGCCGAGCTGAAGTTGGTCGAAAGCGACGACCCGCTCGAAGCCGGCCTGGAGATCTTCGCCTGCCCGCCCGGCAAGCGCCTGTCGACCATGAGCCTGATGTCCGGCGGCGAGCAGGCGCTGACGGCGACGGCCCTGATCTTCGCCGTCTTCCTGGCCAATCCCGCGCCTGTCTGCGTGCTCGACGAGGTCGACGCCCCGCTCGACGACGCCAACGTCGACCGCTTCTGTCGCCTGCTCAACGAGATGCGCAGCCGCACCGACACCCGCTTCATCGTCATCACCCACAACCCGGTGACCATGAGCCGCATGGATCGCCTCTACGGCGTGACGATGCCGGAGCGGGGGGTGTCGCAGTTGGTTAGCGTGGACCTGACCCAGGCTGAGAAGCTGGTGGCCTAGAGGGGATTCCAATGTTCAAACGAGTGTTCGTTCTTGCCGGTATTGTAGGAGTTGCTTGGTCAATAGGATCTGTTGCGATCGCGCAGGATTTCGTCGTTGAAGGCTTGGACACACAGACATTTGCCGGGGACTGGATGCGGGTGGACCTTCCCGATGGTCATCGCCGCTATGTCGTAACCAATCCGGTCTATGTCAGGGGCCAGAACCGAGGAATTACAGTGGCCCAGTTCGACCCGACAAATCGGGTGAATCCGAGCCTGCAAATCGTACTGACGCACCAGAGCTGCAGTTCGGCGGCCAGCATGGCCAGTGCAGGATTGGAGGTATTTCTGTCCGGTCAAGTCGATGGACCCTTTTTGATTGAGATGTCGTTTCAGCCGGCGCCTGAGACGGGCTGGTTCCGAGATCTCCTTAACTGGGCTTGCGAAAACGACGAACTTCCGGGAGCCAGCGGGCCGTTCCACGGCCTGGAAGCGGTCATTGCCGACGCGCGGCAGTAGATCAGTTAGCGCCGTCTCCCTCCCAGCACCGCCAGCAATCCCGCCGCCAGCAGGGGCGCCCCGGCGAGCATACCCAACCGCCCACCGTCGCCGCCCTCAAGCTCGAGAAACAGCGCCACGCCCGCGATCCCCATCGACACCAGCGTTAACACCGCGATCCCGATCAGCCGCTCGCGCTCAGGCTTGGCCATCTTGCCGCTCCCGCCGCATCTGCGCCCATCGGTCCAGCCGCTCCTTGACCCTCGCCTCGTGGCCCTGGTCGGTCGGCTCATAGAAGGTGCGCCGCTCCATCCCTTCGGGCCAGTAGTTGGCGCCTGAGAAGCCACCCTCGGCCTCGGGATCGTACTGATAGCCGCGTCCGTAGCCGAGCTCCTTCATCAGCTTGGTCGGGGCGTTTCGGATGTTCTCGGGCGGCATCAGCGAGCCGGTTTCGCGTGCCGCATTCATGGCCGCCTTGTAGCCCTTGTAGACCGACACGCTCTTGGGCGCGCAGGCCAGATGCACCACCGACTGGGCCAGGGCCAGCTCGCCCTCCGGGCTGCCGAGGAAGTCGTAGGTGTCCTTGGCGGCGTTGCAGATGACCAGGCTCATCGGGTCCGCCGCACCGACATCCTCGACGGCCATGCGCACGATCCGGCGCGCCAGGAACAGCGGATCTTCGCCGCCATCCAGCATCCGCGCCAGCCAGTAGAGGGCCGCATCTGGGTCCGATCCGCGCACAGATTTATGCAGCGCAGATATGAGGTTATAATGTTCTTCTCGACTTTTGTCGTAAGCAGGTGCGCGCTTCTGGAGCACCTGTCCGAGGTCGGCGACCGATAGCACCTCATCGCCATCCGTCAGGTTGAACAACGCCTCGGCTAGCGTCAGCAGATAGCGCCCGTCGCCATCAGCCATGGCGATCATCGCCTCGCGTGCCTGGGGCTCCAGCGGCAGGGCTCGTTCCGCGTCCGCCTCGGCTCTGATCAATAGTTGATCGAGCGCCGCCTCACCCAGTCGCCGCAACACGAAGACCTGGCACCGCGACAAGAGGGCGCCGTTCAGCTCAAAGCTGGGGTTCTCGGTCGTGGCCCCGACCAGGGTGACGATGCCTTCCTCGACGAAGGGAAGGAAGCCGTCCTGCTGCGCCCGATTGAAGCGGTGGATTTCGTCCACGAACAGCAGGGTCGATTGCCCCGCGGCTCGGCGCACCCGCGCCTGTTCGAAAGCCTTCTTCAGATCGGCCACGCCGGAGAAGACCGCCGAGATCTGCTGGTATTCATAGCCCGCCGCCTTGGCCAACAGGCGCGCAATCGTCGTCTTGCCGGTACCGGGCGGGCCCCAAAGGATCATCGACGCCAAGCGTCCGCCCTCGACCATCCGCCGGATCGGCCCACCGGCCCCCAGCAGATGATCCTGCCCGACCACATCCTCCAGCGATCTCGGACGCAGCCGGTCAGCCAGCGGCGCGTCGGGCGGATGAATCCCGGAGGCTTCGAACAGGTCGGTCATGGGAGATAGGTAGTCCTTCTCCCGCGAAGGGTGAAGGGAGCCCTAGAAGCGCCCACGAACTTCCTGGCCGTTGCGCAGGATGACGATGTCCCAGCCACGTTCGGTGTTCGACAACATCTGTTCCAGTTCGCGCGTCGAGCCGACGCTCTGGCCGTTCAGGCTGCGCACGATGTCGCCGGGCCGGAAGCCGGCCGCCGCCGCGTAGGATCGCCCCGACACGCCGGTCAGGATCACGCCGCCGGCCATGGGGTCGGCCCCGATCTGGTCAGCCAGAGCCGGGGTCAGATTGGCCACCACGGCCCCGGTGAACGGATTGCGCCCCCCGATGGTCACGGTCGCGGGTGTCGCATCGCCGGGAGGTGCTTCAACGCGGGCGCGGAGTGTCCGCTCGGCCCCATCGCGCACGACGGTCAGCTCGACCTGCTCGCCGGGGCGCACCACTCCGATGCGGAAGTTGAGGGCGGCGGCATCGTCAACGGTCTGGCCGCCAACGGCGGTGATCACGTCCCCCTGGCGGACGCCGGCATTGGCCGCCGGCCCGCCGCGATAGACGCTGTTGACCAGAACGCCTCGCGGGTGCCCCAGGCCCAGCCGGGTGGCGTCGTTGGCTGTGACCGGCGCAGCGGACACGCCCAGCCAGGCGCGGGTCACGGCGGTTTCCCCGCCTGCGGCGCTTTCCACCACCCGCCGGACCATGGCCGAAGGCACCGCAAAGCCGACCCCGGCGGATGTCCCCGAGGGGCTGAGGATCATGGTGTTGATGCCGATCAGGTCGCCGTCCATATCGACCAGGGCCCCGCCGGAGTTGCCCTGATTGATGGCGGCGTCGGTCTGGATATAGGCCGTCGCGCCGGTCCCGTCGGATCGGTCCAGCGCCGAGATGATGCCGCTGGTCACCGTCTGGCCGATGCCGAACGGATTGCCGATGGCCAGAACCAGATCGCCGACGTGCAACTCGCTCGAATCGTCAATCGGCATGACCGGCAGGCGCTCGCCGCCGGTATCCAGCCTCAGCACCGCCAGGTCCGACCGCGGATCCGCCAGGATCACTTCAGCCGGGAACTCACGCCGGTCATTGAGGGTGACCATGATCTGGCGCGCGCCCTCGATGACGTGATTGTTGGTCACCACGATGCCGTCCGAGCGCACGATGACGCCTGACCCGACCGACTGACCGACCCGCTCGCGCGTGCGGCCACGCCCGAACATCTCAAAGAAGGGGTCGCGCTCGCGCACGACCGTCTGGGCAGCAATATTGACGACGGCGGGCGCAGAAACCTGAACCACCGGCGCGAACGACGCCTGGAGGTCGCCCTGGGTTTCGGGCGCACGGCGCGTCGGCTGGCCGAGCTGGCCGTCCTGGGCCTGGGTCGTATTGGCATTGCCGCACGCCGTCAGCAGCAGCGCGGCGGCGAGGGCGACTTGAGAAGGCTTCATCACAGGGTCCGGTGCGGTTCACTCTGGGAAGGGAAAGACACCGCCAATCTGGGGCGGCTTTGCGGCGGTGGCCAGACCTCCGTGAGACAACAGGTGTCAAACCGGCAAGAATGCGCCGGCGGACCAGGGATCGCTTGGGCCTGGAGGCGGTTAGCGCCCCCCGCGAGTCAGAGCGCGGTATTCGACCAGACGTTCCTTGTCGCGCCGCACCTGGTCGGCCACCGCATTATCCACATCCAGCGAGGCATAACGGACCCAGCCGTCGACGCCCAGTTTGTCCTGGATCAACTGGATCGGCGTCTGCCAGCGGAAATAGGAGAACCAGGACACCGCCGCGCCGAGCAGGGCAGCCACACCCTGCAACCCGCGAAAGGCCGCTTCGCCGCCCGCCGGGGCCGGTTCAAGCGCCAGGATTCCGAGGAAGACGATATAGACGAGGGGAGCGGCAAACCGCCCGAGCCAGCGCACCCAGTAACGCTCGCGCCGAACGCGCCACAGCTCCATCTGGATGAACTTCTCCAGATACTCGAGACGCGCGCCCAGCCACATGACCAGGCGGGTCAGGTACATCGACCGCTGGCCCCATCCGCGCCCGTCCTGCTGGTAGTGGGTTTCGGCCTGGTCGGCCATGGCGCGTCCTTGCGTGAACAAGGCCTGCAGTTCTCGCGTCTGTTCGACGATGCGGCGCGACAGCTCATAGGTGTCGTTCTCCAGCCGAAACCGGTACTGGACAAACAGAATGGCCTGGACCGCCCACCACAGGCCGAACACCACCGCCATGGCGACAACCGCCAGGACCAGTCCCAGAGGCTGGGAGCCCGTCAGGCCGGCAAACCAGGTCGGTCCCATCATCACCAGGGCTGCCAGGGCGATCAGAGCGCCCCCTTGCAACAGGCGCTTGACCCCAAAGTGGGTCATCAGACGGCGGAAAACGCTGCGGCCATAGCCGGCGATATGGCTGCGAATCCCGGCCTCGGCAGGAAAACGCTCGGCGATCTGACGGTCGTACAGGACGTGAAAACGGTCCGGCTTTCCATCGCTTTCCCAGAAGGGGAAGATGTCGAGCGGCTGGTTGAAATACTCGTCGATGTGGGCCGAGACCTGGGCGTTTTCGGCCAGATCCATCGAGAAATAGGCGCTGTCCTGAATGGGACGCAGGGTGCCGTCGGCCTGCCGCATCTCAGCCTGAGGGTCGGGGCGGGCGCGTTCCGGGGCCACACGATCATGGCTGTCTTCAGCGCCCGGCGGCGGCGGGGCACTGGGGCCCAGGCCCGTCCCGGACGGCGCTGCCGCAGGCTCCGGCGCATGATGCTGATCGTCTTGAGACATGCTGGTCCCAACTCCCCGTACACGCGTGACCGGACAGTATGACCAGCCGGATCGTTCGCGCCGATGACCTTCGCCTCTGGCGCGAGCCGATGTTGCCAGCATCACCTGCATTACGGCGAGACGGCAAGTGACGTTTTCTGTTCGAGCGGTGCCGTGCCCCGCTCGGCCCAAGTACCAGGCGTGCGACCTTGCTCGAGACGACCGGATCATGCAGACCTAGGCGAGCCCGATTTATGGAAGGCGCTCTCCATGCGGCGTGTCGGACGACTTGCCGGACTATTGGCCCAGATGCTGTTGCTGGGGGCGTGCGCCAGTCTGAGCGCGGCGTCGCCCGGCGAAGGCCTCGATCTCCCTTGCGAGCAGAGAACACCAGAGGTGTTCGTGCTCCGGGGTGAAACAGATGAAGCCCTGGCGGCCTGTGTCGCGGCTACGTTTCGTCCGACCACCCGTGAGGTCCTGCTCGACAGCCCTGGCGGCAATGTCGACCGCGCGCTCGACATCGCCGCCCATTTCGAAGGGCGAGGCCTGACCATGCGCGTCGTCGACGAATGCAATTCGTCGTGCGCCAACTATTTCCTTCCGCTGGCGGGACGGATCATCGTCGAGCCTGAGGCCATCGTCATGCTGCACGGCAGCCTCGACCCGGCGCTGCGGGGGCGCGTCTTGGACCAAAGAGAGGCGTTCATTCGCGAACAGATGTCCGCCGGAGCAACGCGCGAAGAAGCCGAGGCTCGCCACGCGGGGCTACTGGTTTCGCTTGAGGCGACCACGACGCGCCAGGACGAGTTCGCTGCCAGAAACGGCGTGCCGTCAGGATGGCTGCTTTATCGTCGGCCGGGATCAGATGGGATCGATGGTGTTTCGGGCGAGCCCGACGGCCCGGTCCGACAGGCGCTGATCATCGAGGAAGCGTTCATGCGCTCCTGCCTTCGTAGCGCACAGATTGAGCCCTACGATGCGCGTCTGGGGCGTGGTCCTTTTGGCCTGGCCGTGCGGACAATCAGCCGGCTGCGCGGCTTTGCCTGGTCCGGTGAGATGCGCTGCACAGCCTGAGGCGTTCGCTTTCGTCGTCGGGCGGTGTAAGTCGCCCGCATGACCCGTCTTCTCCTCGTGGCCCTCGGTGGCGCGATCGGTGCCTCTGCCCGCTACGGGCTGGGGCTGGCAGCCTTGCGGTTTGCCCCCAATGCCGTCTGGCCGTGGGCGACCTTCGCGGCCAATGTGGCCGGCGGTCTTCTGATGGGGCTGATTGTCGGCTGGCTGGCGCTGCGAGCCGGGGCAGAACAGGAGACGATCCGCCTGTTTGCCGCCGTCGGCCTTTTGGGCGGCTTCACCACCTTTTCGGCCTTTTCACTTGAGGCGGTTCAGATGATCGAGCGACGCCAGTGGGCGCTGGCGGGCGGCTATGTGGTCGCCTCGACGGTCATGGCGATCGCCGCCCTGTTCGTGGGCCTGATGATGGCCCGGAGGGCCTTCGCATGAGCCGCGAGGTCAAGATGATCACGGTCGATCCCGGCGAGGACGGCTCGCGCCTGGACCGCTGGTTCAAGCGGCGCTGGCCGCACGTCTCGAACATCCAGATCAACAAGCTGGCCCGCTCGGGTCAGATCCGGGTCGATGGTGGCCGGGTCAAGGGCGACAGCCGCCTGTCGGCCGGGTCCCAGGTCCGCGTCCCACCCTTGCCGGAGCCGGGGGAGCGCCCCGAGGGCCCGCCGCCCCTGTCGGACCAGGATGTGCGCTTCGTCAAAGGGCTGGTTCTCTATGAGGACGACGACGTCATCGCCCTGAACAAGCCCGCCGGCCTGGCGGTCCAGGGTGGCACCAAGACGACGAAGCATATCGACCGCCTGCTCAGCGCCTGGGGAGAGGGTCTGGATCGCCCCCGGCTGGTCCACCGGCTGGACCGCGATACCTCGGGCGTCCTTCTGCTGGGCCGGTCGCCGGGCGCGGCGGCAAAGCTGGCCGGAGCGTTCGCGCGCCGTCGGGCCAAAAAGACCTATTGGGCCATTGTCTATGGCGCGCCCAAGCCGGGGCAGGGGACGCTCGACCTGCCGCTGATCAAGACGGGTGTGGGCGACCGCGAGATGATCCGGCCCGCCGATCCTGGCAATCGTGAAGCCGACCCGGCTGTGACCGACTATGTCACCGTCTCGCGGGCTGGCCAGCGCGCCGCCTGGATGGCGTTGCGGCCCCAGACGGGTCGGACCCACCAGCTTCGTGCCCACATGCGGGCCCTGGGCCACCCGATCCTCGGCGACCCCAAATACGGTGAGCCGTTCAGCGCCGACCTGTCCGAAGGCCTGATGCTGCAACTGCATCATCGGCGTATCGAGCTGGACCATCCGACCGGCGGCAAGCTGATCGTCGAGGCTCCGATCAGCCGCGAACTCAAAGCCGGTTTCGACCGCTTTGGCTTTTCCGAAGACGAGGCCGAGGTCGATCCATTCACCGTACTGGGACGTCGCAGATGACCGGAGGCTCAATCCCACCGCTTGATCCCCATGTCGCGGCCCGCAAGGGTTTCCGCGAGGCAGAGGACCGCACCAAACGCTTCTGGACCGACGTGTCGGTTGCGCCGGGCGAGGGCGGCTGGTGTGTGCTGCTGGATGGTCGATCCCCCAAGACCCCCGCCGGTGTGCCGTTGGTCTTGCCCACCCAGGCGGCGGCGCGTCTGGTGGCTGACGAATGGGCGGGCCAGGGTGAGTTCCTCGATCCCGCGACCATGCCCGCAACCCGCCTGGCGGCGACCGCCATCGACCGGATCCCGCTCGCCCGTGTCGAAACGGCGGATGAAATCGCCCGTTACGCCGGTTCGGATGGCCTTTGCTATTTCGCGGATGGCCCGGCCAGCCTGATCGCGCGACAGGAGGCCGACTGGGCCCCCTGGCTCGCCTGGGCAGACCGTGAGCTGGGTGTTCGCCTGCATCGGGCCGAAGGCATCGCCCACGTCGCCCAGCCGCCGGAAAGCCTCGCGCGCGTCCGCGAGCTGGCGCTCGAACTGGACGACTTCAGCCTGACCGGCCTGGCGACGGCGGTGGGCCTGTTCGGCTCAGCCGTCCTGGCCCTGGCGGTCCAGCGTGGGGCGGAGGCGGGCGACGTCGCCTTTGACCTCTCCCGGCTCGACGAAGCCTTCCAGGAAGACCAGTGGGGCGTTGACGCCGAAGCCGCCGAACGTACCTCCGCCCGCCGGGCCGAGGCGGACCTGCTGGATCGGTGGTTCCGGGCGCTGTCCGCCTAGAACAGGCGAATCTCAAGCTGACGAGGCTCGCTTCCCGCCATATTGGAGATCCAGGCACCCTCGCTATCGACCCGCAAGTCATAGACGCCGATGGGGGTGATCAGCGCCGCCTGGCCCAGTCCGCCGTCGGCGCTCACGCCCACGACCGGCAGTACGGCCACGTCCGGCTGGGGCACATTATTGACCCGTGCGCCGAGCGCATTGCCTTCGATGACCAGTTCGCCGGAACAGATACTGTCGTCCAGCTCAAAACGTGCCGCCCCGGCGATAGCCTCGCCACGATACTGGCCCTCATAGCGGGTCGCCGCGACCGGGCAGGGCGCTGTACTTGCCTCTCCCAATGGCAGGAACGGGGCCGCCAGCATCTCCGCCACCGAGGCGATCGACGACACCCAGCTGGCGTTTGACAGGATTACCGACGACGTCCGCTGATCCGGGTACAACACCAGGGCGCTGCGCGCGCCTTCGGTGACGCCCGCGTGGTGCGCCATCCGCCGTCCATCGCGATCGCTCTGCGTCCGCCAGCCAAACCCGACCAGGTATTCGTCGTCACCCGCCGGGACGCCCGAGTTCAGTACCTGCGGAACCAGAAGCGATTCAAACATCGGCAGGCTGACGACCTCGCCGTCCAGCACCCGCCCACCCCAGGTCGCCAGATCCGGCGCCGTGGCTGCGAACCCGCCGCCAGCCCAGGTAAAGCTCATGTCCCAGGACCGGGCCCGTTCGATCTCGCCGCTGTCGCCGATCTCATAGGCGATGGCCTCATTCGGCCCGCTGGTGTCCGGCGTGGTCGGCACAACCGTCAGGCCCGGCGTGATCTCCTCGGCTACATAGTTGAGGAACGTCCGGCCCGACGCCGCCTCGATCTGGGCCTGGATCAGCACATAGGCCCACGAGGAATACTGATAGGCCTCGCCGGGCGCGGCGCTCAGGGGTCGGTCCGAAAACCAGTCCACCGCCTCCCGGGTCGTTTCGAAATGGATCGGTCCCAGCTCCGCACGGTCGCGGTCGTTGTAATGCGGCATGCCCGAGATATGCGCCGCCAACTGGCGCGCATTGATCGCCGGCCAGTCGTTTTCCAGCCACGGCAGCGTCTCGGTGATCGGCGCGTCCAGATCGAGCCGGCCCTGCTCCGCCAGCCGCGCCGCCGCCGTGGCCGCGATCAGCTTGGACACGCTGGCCAGTCGGAACACGGTGTCGCCGTCCACCGCGCGTCCGGCCTCCACATCGGCAAGACCGGCACCTCCCTCCCAGACCACCGCCCCGTCGCGCCATACCGCCGCGCCCATGCCCGGCACGCCGTTGACCTGAACCAGCGCGTCCAGAATCCGATCCGCACGTCGTGTCGGCGCGTCCTCCACCGTCTGGGCCGCAGCCCCAGAAGACAGGCCGGCGGCAGCGGCGAACACGAGGGCGCGAAACATGGGCGAAGTCTCCAAAGCGTCACAGTGAGGTGGCGTCCGATTGCGTCAGGAAATGGGCCTGCCCAGGGTCAAACCCGAACCTCGCCGATATGTCGCAGTTTTATATTTTCCGTCTTGGAAAATGGCGACTTGCCAAAGTGGAAAATGATGCCATAACTTTCCGATATGGAAAGTGAGAAGGTCGTCATGTCTAACGATATTGATCCTGCTGAAGCCCTGGACTCGATCCGGGCTGCGCGTGCCGAGGTGGTGAAAACGCTGGATTACCCGACATGGTGGGACGTCCAGTACGGTCTGGTGGTCGGGGTCATGGTCGCCGGTCAGGGGCTTCCCCAACCGTGGAGCGCCCTGGTGCTGCTGGCCACGCTCGGCGGACTCCTGTGGATGATCCAGTCGTGGAAGCGCCGGTTCGGCTGGTGGGTCAACGGCTATGCGCCCAAACGCGCACGTCGGGTGGCCTGGGGTCTGGCGGCGTTGCTGATCCTGTGCATGGGGCTGGCGTTGTGGACGCGGTATTTCGACGGCCCCTGGTGGGCTCCGCTGGCAGCGGGCGTGGCGGCCTTCGTCATCTCGGTTATCTTTGGGCGCTGGTGGATGCGGGTCTTTCGCAAGGACCTGGAGGCAGGTGACCTGTGACCCCGGCTCCCGCCTTTGACTCCGTCATTCACGCCCCCGGGCGCCTGCAGATCTGCGCCATTCTCTCCAGCGTCGATGACGCCGAGTTCGGCATGATCCGCGATGCGATCAAGGTGTCGGACTCGGTGCTGTCCAAACACCTCAAACAGCTGGAAGAGGCCGGCTATGTTGCCCTGACCAAGGCTGCCGAGAATGGCCGTCAGCGGACCTGGATCGCCCTGACCCCGGCGGGTCGAAAGGTCTTCACCGCCCACGTTGCCGAGCTCCAGCGCCTCGCGTCCCTGACCGCACCCGGGCCGCTGGGGCAGGGATTCTCCGGCTAGCGCGCTTGCCCCCCAACCCGACGCGTCCTAAGCCACCCACAAGGTTTTGGAGCGTCCCATGCAGAACATCCTCGACGAGCTTGATCGCCGCCGTAAGGCCGCGCGCCTGGGGGGTGGTGAAAAGCGCATTGCCTCCCAGCACGCCAAGGGCAAGCTGACGGCGCGCGAGCGGATTGCCGTGCTGCTCGACGAGGGTTCGTTCGAAGAAACCGACATGTTCGTCGAGCATCGCTCCTACGAATTCGGCATGGAGAACCAGCGCATTCCCGGTGACGGCGTCGTCACCGGTCGCGGGTCTATCGACGGTCGGCTGGTCTATGTCTTCTCCAAGGATTTCACCGTCTTCGGGGGGTCGTTGTCGGGCGCTCACGCCGCCAAGATCGTCAAGCTCCAGAAGATGGCCCTGACCAATGGCGCGCCGATCATCGGCCTGTTCGACGCCGGCGGTGCCCGCATTCAGGAGGGCGTCGAGAGCCTGGCCGGCTATGCCGACATCTTCCTCCAGAACACGCTTGCCAGCGGTGTGATCCCCCAGATCAGCGTCATCATGGGTCCGTGCGCCGGCGGCGATGTCTATTCCCCGGCCCTGACCGACTTCATCTTCATGGTGAAGGACACCTCCTACATGTACGTCACCGGCCCCGACGTGGTGAAAACCGTCACCAATGAGGTCGTGACCCACGAAGAATTGGGCGGTGCCTCGGTCCATACGAAGAAGTCCGGCGTCGCTGATGGGGCCTTTGACAACGATCTGGAATGCTTGGCCGAGGTTCGTCGTCTGATCGGCTTCCTGCCTCTGTCGAACCGCGAAAAGCCGCCGGTGCGTGAGCCCTTCGACGAGGCCGACCGCGATGAGCCGTCACTCGACAGCCTGGTCCCCGCCAATCCGAACAAGCCCTATGACATCAAGGAGCTGATCCTCAAGGTCGCCGACGAGGCCGACTTCTTCGAAATCAGCCCGGACTATGCCAAGAACATCGTCGTCGGCTTTGGCCGCCTCGACGGCCAGCCGGTCGGCTTCGTCGCCAACCAGCCCCTCGCCCTGGCCGGCGTGCTCGATATCGACAGCTCCAAGAAGGCTGCCCGCTTCGTGCGGTTCTGCGACTGTTTCGGCATTCCCATCGTCACCTTCGTCGACGTGCCGGGCTTCATGCCGGGCACCAAGCAGG
>CAZYFY010000027.1:0-36278 GCA_964647275.1 uncultured Brevundimonas sp. | reverse complement strand
CAGGCAACTGGATCCTGGTCTAAACCGACCCGGCGCAGCCGAAACGCTGCGCCGGCGTCGCTCTATCGCAGGGCGACCGATTGGCGGTAGTCGGCAAACGACTGACCGGCCATGTCCTTGGATGAAACGACGACAGGCCCGGACCACCCCCAGTCGATGGCCAGGTCCGGGTCGTCCCAGCGCACGCTGCGCTCGGACTGGGCGCTCCAGGGATGATCGACCTTGTAGAGAACCCGGGTGTCGGCCTCGAGGGTGACAAAGCCGTGCAGAAAATCGCGCGGCACAAACAGCTGCCAGCTGTCCCGGGCATCCAGTTCGACGCGCAGGTGGCGACCAAAGTCCGCAGACCCGGGACGCACGTCAACGATGGCATCGGCAATGCGCCCGCTCATCACCTGAACCAGCTTGGCCTGCTGGTGCGGCGCGGCCTGCAGGTGGAGCCCCCTGACCGTCCCCGCCTGCTCGGACCACGAGAGATTGTCCTGGACGAAGTCTGCCGTGATGCCCGCTTCAGCCAGGGCCGCCCGGTTATAGGATTCCATCAGCCAGCCACGATAGTCGGCATTGCGCCGCGACCGGATCAGGAAGACGCCGTCGATCTCCAGCGGTCGAATGTCCATGGGCATCTCCTTTCGAGCGTCTGGCGCCAGATCGCGGCCTGCCGGACCCGCATCGCGGTTCCACGCGCACTAAACAGACCCTAGGGTGACTAGGCCAGACGGCGTCGCTATGAAAGCGCGCCGTCAATCACCACAGAGAGGAGGGTCGGGCGTGTCACTGGGCAAGACCGACGTGGTGGTCATCGGAGCGGGCGTCATCGGCCTGGCCATCGCCGCTGTCCTGGCCCGCTCGGGTCGCGAGGTCGTGGTCCTCGAAGCGGAAGGCCACATCGGCACCCAGACCTCGTCGCGCAACAGCGAGGTCATCCACGCCGGTCTCTACTATCCGACCGACAGCCTCAAACACCGGCTCTGTGTGGAGGGACGGCGGCGGCTCTATCCCTATCTGGACTCCCGGGGCATCGCGCACCGCCGATGCGGCAAGCTGATCGTCGCGACGACGCCCGAGGAAGAGGCCCGCGTCGAAGCGGTACTCGCCCAGGCCCAGGCCAACGACGTCGAGGACGTCAGCCGTCTGTCGGGCGCACAAGCCCGGGTCCTGGAACCTTCGTTGAACTGCAGCTTTGCCATCCTGTCGGCCCAGACGGGCATCATGGACAGCCACGGCCTGATGCTGGCGCTCCAGGGCGAGGTCGAGAATCACGGCGGTTTCATCGCCTTCAACACAGCGGTCACGGCCCTTCGGAATACGACCCACGGCTTTCAGGTCGATACCGGGTCGGGCAGTCTGGATTGCCGCATCCTGATCAACGCCGCAGGCCTGCAGGCCCCGGCACTGGCTGCTGCCATGGACGGATACGATGGCCCGACACGCCGGCAATGGCTGGCCAAGGGGTCCTATTTTGGATGCGCGGGGGCACCCGCATTCAGCCGGCTGATCTATCCGGCCCCGGTCAATGGTGGCCTGGGGGTCCACCTGACCCTCGATCTGGGCGGCCGGATGCGGTTCGGGCCGGATGTGGAATGGTTGGACACGGACGACCCCGGGAGCGTCGACTACGGCGTCGATCCACAGCGGGCCGAGGGCTTTTACGCCGCCATTCGTCGCTATTGGCCGGCCCTGCCCGACGCGGCTCTCACCGCCGACTATTCAGGATGCCGACCCAAGTTGAGCGCACCTGGAGAGCCCGCAGCCGATTTCGTGCTGGATGGGCCAGAGGTCCATGGCCACGCGGGGCTGGTCCATGTGCTAGGGATCGAATCTCCCGGCCTGACCTCCTGTCTGGCCCTCGCCGAGGCCGTTGCAAACATGGTGCGCGAATGAGTCCGCCGATCCTTCGTCAAGCCGTGGTGCTGGTGGGCGGGCGCGGAACGCGCCTGGGCGAACTGGCGCGCGACACGCCCAAACCCCTGATGCCGATCGACGGGGATCGACGCTTCCTCGACTATCTGCTCGACAATCTCGCCCGTCACGGTCTGGAAGAAATTCTGCTGGTCGCCGGCCATCTGGGTGACCAGATCGAGGACCGCTATCAGGGACGGCGCATTCACGGGGCGCAGGTCGTCGTCATTCGCGAACCCGAGGCGGCCGGCACCGGCGGTGCGCTGGTCCATGTCGCCGACCGGCTGGATGAGGTCTTCCTCATGTCGAATGGCGATAGCTGGTTCGACTTCAACTATCTGGCGCTGGCCGCTGCGCTCGGGCCGAATGACGAGGCGGCCCTGGCCCTGCGGCAGGTCGAGGACGCCCGGCGTTTCGGTCGGGTCGAACACCAGAACGGCCGTGTTCTGGCCTTCCACGAAAAGGACGAGAGCCTGATCGGACAGGCCTGGATATCCGGCGGAGTCTATCTGTTGAGGCGGTCGGTTCTGGAGCGGATCAAGGCCCTGCCCTGTTCGATTGAAGCCCAGATTTTTCCCGCCCTGGCCTCCGAGGGTCGACTGGGGGGTGCCCTTTTCGACGGCTATTTCATCGACATTGGCTTGCCGGACACCCTGGCTCAGGCCCAGGCCGAAATCCCGGCGGCTGCGCGCCGCCCGGCCGTCTTATTTGACCGCGACGGGACGCTGAATCTCGATGCCGGCTATACCCACAAGGTAGAGGACCTGCGCTGGACCCCGGGGGCCATCGATGCCGTCCGCGCGGTCAATGACGCCGGCCGACTCTGCATCGTCGTCACCAATCAGGCGGGGCTGGGTCGTGGGCTGTACAGCGAGGACGATATGCATCGTTTCCATACCGCCATGCAGAGACAGCTCATGGCCGCGGGTGCCCATGTCGATGCCTTCTACTATTGCCCCTTTCACGCCGAGGCGACGATTGAGGCCTGGCGGCACCCGGACCACCCTGATCGCAAGCCCAACCCCGGCATGATCGAGAAGGCGCTGAGCGACTGGCCTGTCGAGCGCACGGACTCCGTGCTGATCGGTGACCGCGACCTCGATATCGAAGCCGCCCGTCGCGCAGGCGTGCGCGGGGTTCTGTACGAGGGGGGTGACCTGGCGGCCCTGACCCGATCCGCAATCAGCCAGGGCTGATCAGGCGGCCTCCGGCTCTTGCATGGCCGAGACATAGCTGTCGATCACGCTGTTGACCTCGCCGAACTCGACCAGACGGCCATTGTCGATCCAGGCCGCCTTGTTGCAGACGTGGCGCAGCATATCGAGCGAATGGCTGGCAAGAACCAGAATCTTGCTGCGACCCAGCATATCGGAAAGCTGACGTTCGGCCTTTTCGACGAAGCCGATGTCACCCGCCCCGAGCCATTCGTCCAGGACCAGGATATCGCCCTGAATCGCCGTGCACAGGGCAAAGGCCAGGCGGGCCTTCATGCCCTCGGAGTAGGTGCGGACCGGCAGTTTGATGAACTCGCCCAGACCCGTGAACTCCGGGACCCATTCCCTCGCATGACGAATCTCGGCCGTGGTGGCCCCCAGCAACCGGAGGGGCAGCTCGATATTGGCCTCGCCAGGCAGTTCTTCATTGATGCCCAGCCCGCGCTCGATGAGGGGGATGACTCGGCCCTGGACGTCGACGTGTCCATGCTGGGGATGGGCCAGGCCGGCGATGACACGCAGCAGGGTCGACTTGCCGCCGCCATTGCGCCCGATCAACGCCACGCGATCTCCGTCCTGAAATGACAGGCTGAAGGAATGCAGGGCCTGAACCTCGATCACGCCACCCTCGCCGCCGCGCAGCCGGTTGACCACGGACACCTTCAGCGACCGACCGGTCATCTGATAGACGGGATAGGAGAAGAAGGCATTTTCGATGCGGACATGTGCCATGATGCGCTCCTACAGCCAGAAGAACAGTCGACGGCGGCTATAGGCCGTCACCAGGACGCCGCACACCAGCACCAGGGCGGTGGCCCCAAGGGCGAATAGCCAGTTCTCGGCTGACGGCAGAACGCCTTCAAGCGGATCGCGGATCAGCTCGACCAGGTGGTTGAAAGGATTGAAGCGCACCACCGGATGATCGCTGGCCAGCTGGCCTGGGCGCCAGAACAGCGGCGTAATGAAGAACATCAGTTGCATGAAGCTGGCGACGGCCTGGGGGATGTCGCGAAAGCGCGCGCCCAACGGGGCCAGGGTCAGCGCCGTGCCATAGCCAAACAAGGTCATCACGACGACCCCGAGCAAAGCAACCGGCGCGACCAGAGGCAGCCCCCGGTCCACAGCCAGGATCATGATCAGAACCGCCAGGGCGTTGTGCGCAAGCACGATCAGAGCGCGATAGATGATGCGGAAAACCACCACGGGGATGGGAATGCGGATGGCGCGAAGCTGGCGATCAACCTCGGTTACGGCCCCCGCACCTTCGATGACCATGCTGGACAGGAAATTCCACGCCAGCAGCCCCGCTCCAACGAAAACGAGGAACTGGTCGAACGGCTGGTGAAAGATCTGGCTGTAGAGCAAGGCGATGCCCAGGATCAGGCTGGCCATGGCCAGGCTGATCCAGAACGGCCCCAGGATCGAGCGCCGATAGCGCAGCTCGATGTCCTGATTGGCCATCAGGAACCAGACGCGCCATTGGCTGAAGACGGCCGTAAAATCACTCAGAATGCCGTTGGAATTCACGCGGAAGGCCCTTTGTGTCTTGGACGTGCTCTACGGTGAGACAATGGATCGAGCAAGGGCCCTAGGGGGCGTCGCCCTCGGCCACCTGATCCAGCACACCGGCGCGTAGCCGCGCGTGCTCTTCCGGCGTGATCAGGTTCTGGTCGCGGGCCGCCTGGAGGTCAGCAAGCCGTTGGGTGACTTCGCCCCCGAGCGCGGTGCCCTCCGCTGCCTCGTCCGGGCGTTGGGGGGCCGTCCGCCCGGGCGCGTCCTGTCCCTTGATCAGCTCCTGCGGACCGGGAAGGCTGAAGGTCAGGTGAGCGATCGACCAGATCGCCAGACCCCCGACAATCAAGACGATCCAGCGGCTCAGCTCATTGAACAGGGCCAGCAGGAAAATCAGTCCCGCGACGCCCCAACCCAGGCCACGCGCATCAAGGAAATGCAGGCTGACGGCGGCGATGGCGGCCAAAAGCAAAGCGCGTGCAATTCTCAAGCTCATGCCCATCGGCAAGCCTCTTCCTGTCTAGACGGTCGCACCGAGGGAATAGTACCGCACACCGTCCAACTCCAGAACACGCCCGGCATTCTGGGCCCACAGGTCATAGAAAAACCCTGCCGGATTCATCATCGCCGCATAGCGGGCGAAATCCATGTCCTTGAAGCTGGGGTGATTGTTCTGGATGACAACGACGTCTGCACCGTCAAACGCATCTGACATCTGGGCCATGGGCTCGATGCCCGCCTGGCGCACTTCTCCAGCATCGGCAACAGGGTCGTAGCCGACAAGCGTGATGCCGGGGAATTCGCGGCGGATGGCCTCCGCCAGCGGCCCGGCGAGGCTGCCGCGCATGTCCGACGTCTCGGGGCGTCCCTTGAAGGCGAGGCCCAGAATGGCAACCTTGCGCACCTCCACCTGATCGCGTTCGGCGATCCGGCGCAGCGTCTGGGCAACCCGGTCCGGTAGCGTCTCATTGAAGATGCGGCCCGTCAGCGCAATCTCAGGCTTGAAGTCAAAGGCGGCCAGACCTTCAGCCAGGATGTAGGGGTCTTTTTCCAGGCAAGGCCCGCCGACCGGGCCGGGGGCCGGAACGCCACCGCGCGGATACATGTAGTTGGCCGCGCGGATGATCTCTGCAGCAGACACCCCCACCGCTTCGCAGGCTGCGGCCACTTCGTTGGCAAAGGCGAAGGACAGATCGCGGTGCGTATTGTTGACCAGCTTGACCATCTCGGCCGCCTCAAGCGAGTCGACCGTCACGATTTCAGGCGTGAGCGCCTTGAAGACGGCCCCGGCCTTCGACGCCGACGCGGAATCAAAACCGCCGACGATCTGGGGCAAGGAGACCAGTTCCTCCAGAGCCTTGCCCTCGATGGTCCGCTCGGGACAGAAGGCCAGGCCATAGGCTACGCCCGTGGCATCCAGGATCGGCTTGACGACGTTTCGCGAGACGCCGATGCGCACGGTGGAGCGCAGAATGACCAGATCGCCGTCGGTCAGAACCTTGGCCACGTCACCGGCAACCGCCTGAATGGCGTCGAGCTTGGTCTTCTTGTCAGCCCCGACCGGTGTGCCCACGGTAATGACATAGATGGTGCTGTCATCGCCCTCAGGGATCCGCGCATGAACCTTGAGCCGGCCGGATTCCACGATGGGGGCAAGGTGGTCGTCCAGTCCCGCCTCGGTAAAGTGGGCGCGGCCCTGCCGGATACAATCGAGGATGTCCTGCGAACGCTCGATGCCACACACCTCGAACCCGGCTTCCGCCAGGGCGATGGCCAGGGTCAGGCCGACATAGCCCAGCCCGATGACACAGACTTTGCGATCCGCAAGCGGCTCTCTCATCCAGCCTCTCCCATGTAGAATCGTGCCGTTTCGGCCAGGCCGCGATCCAGGTCCCAGTCCTCGCGAAAGTTCGTCAGGCGACGCAGCTTGTCTGTGCGTGGCGCCCGCCGCTTGACGCTGCCGCGCGGCGAAGGATGCAATTCGATCGGAGCGTCCACACCGATTGCGCGCATCATCGCGGTTCCGAGATCACGGATCACGACCTCTCGTTCCGACCCAACGTGGACCACCTCTCCCGCGCAGGCGTCAGACTCCGCGCAGCCCATGGTCGCGACAACGGCATCGTCGATGTACAGGAAGGCGCGCGTGTCCTCGTGGCCGTACAGGGCGTATTCGCCCTTGCGCGCCCGGATCAGGAAGTCCGGCACCACATGCTTGTCGCCCATGCGTGGGCCATAGACATTGTGATAGCGGATGATGGTGAACGGCATGTCGAACTGGGCCCCGGCCGCAAAGGTCGCCACCTCGCCATGAAGTTTTGACGCGCCATAGGACCAGCGGACGTTCGATGGATCATCGATGCCAAGCGGCACATTCTCGGCGGTCGGCACCTCCCATCCGAAGTTCGTCACGGTGGAGGCATAGGCCTCACTGGAGCCCGCATAGACGAACCGCTTCAATGGCTTGGGACCGTAGGCCTCCAGCAACAGGATGGTCGGAGTGGTTGAGCAGCGCACGACTTCGAACGGGCGCTCATAGAAGTTCTGCGTGCCGTTGAGCGCCGCCATATGGTAGATGTAGTCCACCTCGCTCGGCAGCTTTGTGGCGATGTCCGAGGGGTCGGTGAGATCGACGTCCAGGCGCGTGACATTGGGCCGGGCGCACAACTCCAGATACAGTGGATCATCTTCTCCGCGGACGAAATTATCGACGCACCAAACCTGGGTGTCGGCATCGCGGCTGGCACGTTCGGCGATGGCGTAGCCGATGAAGCCGGCTGCGCCGGTCACAAGAACCCGCTTGTGCATTTCTGATCCCATATCCTTTGGGGAGAACCTCGAACGCCAGACAGCGCATCGCTTTTGGCGACCGGTGTATTGACAGGGGCAACCCACCAAGTCCAGCCGCAATCCGCTTGCTGATGGATAGGCCTTGAGTTATCGCTTCAGTCACTCAAGCGACCTCTGGTATTTTCAAGAAATCAAGAATGTACAACACTATTCTCGTGACTGGGGCGACCGGCTTTCTCGGACGTCACACCGTCCCCGCTCTGCGTGAAGCCTTCCCGGAACGCACCATAGTCGCTGTCGGCTCAGAGGCCGGCGACCTGACCCGCCTGGACGATACCGTGGCACTACTTGAGCGGGTGAAGCCCGATCTGGTGGTTCACCTGGCCGCCTATTCCGGCGGCATCGGAGCCAATCGGACCTGGCCGGCCGACTTCTATTTCCGCAACATCATGTTCGTCTCGAACATGTACGAAGCCGCCGCGCAGGTCGGCGGCGTGGGCAAGATCATCTACACCATGGGGGGCTGTTCCTATCCGGCGGACGCCACCTCGCCGATCGGTGAAGACCAGATGTGGAACGGCTATCCCCAGCCCGATTCCGCCGCCTATTCGAGCGCCAAGAAGATGGGGATCGTCGCCGCCGAGGCCTACAAGGTCCAGCACGGGATCAACTCCGTCGTCCTGGTGCCGGGCAATCTCTATGGCGAGTACGACAACTTCCGCACTGGCGAGAGCCATGTGGTCCCGGCCATGATCCGTCGCTTCTACGAGGCCCGTCTGAACGGCGATGCCGAGGTCTATTGCTGGGGGCGTGGCATCGCCCAGCGCGACTTCGTCTATGCTGGCGACGTGGCCCGCCTGATCCCGTTCTTCGTGGACAACGATGAGGAAGCCGGTCCGGTGAACCTGTCCAAGGGCGAGACGACGACCATCCGGGATCTGTCAGAGGCCGTCGCTGCGGCCGTTGGCCTTGAGGCGGAACTGGCGTGGGATGTCACCAAGCCGGAGGGCCAGCTGATCAAGATCTTCGGTGTCGAACGAATGAAGGCGCTGGGCCTGTCGTGTCCCACGCCGCTTGATGAGGGGCTTCGCCGCACGTCCGAATGGTTCATCGCCAACTATGAGGGCGCGGGCGACGGCCTGCGGCTCTGAGGACCGGGAACCGGGACAAGGCTCATGTACGTCACCGTCAGAACCCCCCTCCGCGTCAGCTTCTTCGGCGGCGGAACGGACTATCCCGAGTATTTCGCCAACAAGCCCGGCGCTGTGCTCGGCATGGCGATTGCCCAGCACATCTATGTGACGGCGCTCAAGCGTCCCAAGTTCATGAAGCATGAGTTCCAGATCAGCTATTCGCGCCTGGAACGCGTGACCTCGATCGACCAGATCGAACATCCGGCGATCAAGGCCGCCCTGCGCCTGAATGATTTCAGCGACCCCATCGACCTGTCGACCCTGGCGAGCCTTCCGTCGCAGACAGGCCTCGGCTCATCGGCGACCTTCATGGTCGGCCTGCTCAACCTGTTGGCTCACCTCGGGGGCCGCTCGCGAACCAAATATGAGCTGGCCATGGAGGCCATCCATATGGAACGCGACGAGCTGGGTCATGTCTGCGGGGTCCAGGACCAATTGCACGCGGCCTTCGGCGGCTGGAACCGGTTCGAGTTCCGGGACGGCAAGATCGAACAGCGTCCGATCCTGGCCCCCCAGGACACGCTCGAGGCCCTGACGGATTCCATGTATCTGGTCTTTACCGGCCAGACCCGTAGCGCGCCCAAGGCCATCGCCGCCCAGATCGAGGGAACGGTCAGTGGGGCTATCTCCGACGAGCTTGAAGCCGCCTATGCCATGGTGGGGCGCGGCCAGAAGCTGGTCGAGGCAGGCGGGCCCGACGTGGTCGAAGCCTTCGGACGTCTTCTGCATGAGGGCTGGATGCTGAAGCGGCAGTTTTCGAAGGCCGTCAGCAATCCTGAGATCGATGCCCTGTACGCCCACGGGCAGGCCAATGGAGCCTGGGGCGGCAAGTTGTGCGGTGCCGGTTCAGGCGGATTCCTTCTGTTTGTGGTCAATCCGGCGCGCCGAGCCGATTTCCTGTCGGCCTTCGAGCCCAACAGCTATGTGAAGCTGCACTGCGACTGGCACGGAACGACCCTGGTTTCGGGCTAAAGCATGATGGCTTTTGCGGGAACTGCGCTGCGGTCCCAACAAAAACCTGAACCAGCCTGAAAGGCGGTCACCGGCGGACACAGACCTCCACCGGCCAGCCGCGTCAGGCGACGTTCGGCATCCGCTCGTGGACGACCTGAAACGCCTTCGCCCCGGTTTGGGTGTCGGATGAAAAGGCATCCCAGAAGACGTCACGATTGTGGAACGTCCGCAGGTTCAGAGCGGCTTCTCGTGCGGTCCCGCGATAGTGCTCGATGTGACGCGCGATCTCTTCCATCCCTTCAATGACCTCGAACGGATTGTCGGCCATGTAGCCGGCGGCCGAGATCGGCAGTCGCTGCCCGGGATTGCTGCACAACACCACGGCCAGCGACAAATGATCCAGCGAAACCCGGCGATCCAGCAACACCATGCCCAGCCGGATCGAGCGGGTGCCCGGACGCAGACGCCAGACGTTGGCCGTCCTTTGACGCTGGCCACCGAAGTACCGCCACACAGGCAGCGTGGCCGTCGGATCGGCATATTCGAACAGATCCCCCCGGGACCGGTCCTCGCGAAGGCTTTCGGCCGATCTCTTCATCTGCAGCCCGACCTTGGCCACATCACCGGGACGCAGCTTGTCGGTCGTGTTGAGGAAAACGACGACCTCGGTCACGCCCTCGGGCAGATGGATTTCGGCGCGGCGGGCCACATCCAGGGCGATCTGCCAGTCGTGAACATGGCAATAGGGTCGCCAGACCGAGGTCAGGTCCTTCCACCCGCCTTCGAAGGCGATGGGGTCCTGGATGAAGGCCTCGTCTCCCACGCGGGCCACACCGGTCTTGCGAGCGAAGGCATCCAGGTGATCGACGAAGCCGTCGAGATTGCGGAGCTGGCGCGCGCCCCAGTTCTCACCGAGGGTCACAAGCGGCTTGCCGGCCCGCACAGCCTCAATGGTCGTTCCGGTCGAGCCATGGGTATAGGGGACCGAGCGATTGGGACTGAGCACTACGTCGCAGGCTTCCAGATTGGCCATGTACTCCTGGGTCGAGACTTCCTTCCTGACGATCCTGACATCGCCATCCTTGAACCAGTTCAGTCGGTTGATCGTCTCGACCAGCTTGTCCCACCGCGGCTGGAACCGCAGCATGGTCGCCTGGAAGGTAAAGGACATGCGCGGCAGGCCCTTCTCGTGCGGCGCTATCTGGGCCGCCTTGACGATGTCGGGCAGTGTCAGGAAACCCTTCTCGCGCTGGGCGCTGCCAGAGCGCAACAGCTTGACCCCCTTGTCCCCTTTCTTCAGCGGCTTGGCCGCCGCGTCCAGCGAGGCATTCAGGCGCTCGGTGACTTCGGCTCCGAACAGGATCGGCACCAGCCGGACCCGCCGGAAGCCCAGCACATGATACTGGTCGACCAGCTCCTCTGTGTCGCCGAACATGTGCACGTTCGGAATCCACTGCTGGAGTTGAAGAAGCGTCTTGCGGAGCAACTTCGTCTCTTCCGGCGGCTCGAGCATATTGCCTTCGCGATCCCAGAGCGGGGAGCGCAGGAACAGCCGATAGTCGGCGCGCCGCCAACGTGGGTTGGCGGCCAGGATTCGTTCGAGCGCGACCAGGTCCGGCAGTTCGGCCGTCTGGAAAACCACCTGATCGCCCGGCCCGGGATCAGTCCGCCTGAAGGCCCGCTCGTAGCCTGCCTTCTGCTTCTGCCAGGTCTTGTACCGGTCCCAGAGATCCGAGGCCACGGTGACCCGTCTCTCGGCCCGCTGGTCGATGGCATGGACGCGCGCCGACACCCGGTTCCAGAGATCCTGGGGTCGACCCTGGAAAAGGCGATTCAGGCCCCAGCCCGCGGTGGCGGCCGAGACGGCAAACAGGTCCAGAATCGTCCCGAAACCGCGACCGTGCTGGAACAGGAACTGAATGAACTGCAGCGGGCTTTTGAAATCCCCCGAGCGGAAATCCGCCACCCCGAAATACAGGATCGAGCGGACCTCACCGGGCTTGAAAAACCACATATTGGCCTTTTCGACCACCGAGCGGTGGACGATGGGCAGTTTCTCGTAAGGATGCTTCTTCTTGAAGAAGACCTTCTGTTCCAGCGATGGAATGACCGTGGCCCTGGCGCGTAGCTCGGCGCGCTGCGCGCGCGTCTGCTTGAATGCCCCCCGCCCAAACTTGTCGTTGACGACGATCACCGGCTTGTAGCCGCGCTGCGCATAGAGTTCGACCAGGTCCATGGCGAACTGCATCCAGTGTCCGCTCCATGACACGATGTAGCGGTCGAAAATGATGACTTTTTTATCCGAAGACATGATGCTCAGCTCGCCTCGGCGTCGGCGTCAGCCGGTTTGCGGAACGGCAAGGCCCGTTCCCACTTCTTGGCCAGCGCCTTTTCGATCAAGGCAGCGGCACGGGCGACCTGGCGATCCCACTGGAACACTGTCTCTGACGTCTTGCGACAGTTCTCGACCATCTCACGATAGGCATCGGTCCCCACCATCTGCATGGCCTTGGAAATGGCCTCCTCAAAGGCCCGCCGGCTCCAGCTGCTCATCAGAATCCCGACACCGAACCGGCGGATGAAATAGGTGTTCAGGGGGTTCGGCACCGCAATGACCGGAACACCGGCCAGGACCGAGTGATAGAGTTTGGTCGCCGGCAAATGATAGCGTCCGATGTGCCCAACCGGCTTCCAGGTGACCAGGGAATAGGAGAACTGCGGCAACACCTCCGCGAGCTCCTCGGGCGTTGCCAGGCCGCGATAGACCTTGCCGGGCGTCGAGGCGATACGGTTGGCCACCGCGGCCCGTTCCGACCCCCCGACGCGCCCGTAGAACTCGATCGGATAGTCGTCCAGCTCCGGCCCCAGCATATTCTCCAGCAGAGTTTCTTCCGGGTGAATATGGCCGAAGTAGATCATCTGACCATTGCGCTTGTTCCAGGGCTGCGGAACCAGCGGGTTGGGATAGTCAATGGGGGCCGTCAAAAGGATCGGTTCGACCAGAACATCCTTCTTCCAGCGCAGATTGCCGAAGTCGATGGCGTGGCGTTCGGTATCGGGGACGATATAGGCGTCGAAGCGCGCATTCCCGTATTCATGCAGCCGGGCGTACAGTAGCTCATGCGTCGCCATTTCGAGCATGTAGTAGACCATGCACTTGGGCTTCCAGCGCATGGCCAGCGCGCCTCCGTACCCGTTCGGGCCGACGGCCACGACGAGATCCGGCTGAAATTTGTCCAACGCCTTGCCCGCCTGCTGGAAATAGCTCCAGCGCCAGGAGCGCGCATAGGTCGGCAGCAGAGAGAAAATCCGCAGCGACCGAACGTTCGCCTTGAAGTTCAGCTCGACCAGGGGGCGATTGAGGTCGTCCGGCTGGATGAGCAGACCCTCGGCCCCAAAATGCGCACACAACCCGTCGCACAGGCCGAGAATGTCAGGCGACCCAAAACCGAGGGCGGAATCCGAAACCACCGCGATCTTGCGAATTTTCCCGAATTTTTCCTTTGAAGTGAAGAGCATCAGTCTGGCTCATACTCGCTGAAGGCGACGGTTATGACATTGGGGGCAAATTCAGGGGCCTCCGCCAGGAATGGCTGCGCCCTGAGCCAGTTCCTGAAGCCCTTGTGGGCGCGTCCATCGAAACGGCTCTGTAGCGGACAGAAGCTCACGGCGCGCTTGGTCTTGCTCCGCTCTTTCATGTTTGACTGTTCCGTATGGCCCAGTTCGATGATGCGCTCATCCTGGACATGCTCTGGATGCGGGACGGTCCGCAGATTGGCGAGCAGGAATCCAGCCTCGCTCCCGGCTGAAACCTGTTGGAAGACCAAGGGAAAGCGTCTCTCCAGACTGACCAGCGGCTCCAGCGTTTCGTCATAGGGAAGGCTGTTCCAGTCGCCGCCGATCACGAGATCGACCCCGCCGGTCGCGGCCTCGTGCTCGATCCAGTCCTTGAGCGCAGACGCCTCGGCCAGACGCGCTTCAAGGTTATTGCCGCCCAGCGAAAGCAGGTGGACGTTCACGGCCCGCAGGTCCACTGGTTCGACCGTGTCCGCAGGATACAGCGCAAAAACGGCCTCCAGCGGGGCGCGGCGAAGACGCCCTTCGAGGATCTGTCGGGGTCGCGACTTGAGCCGGGCCTGGCCGAGATCATAGACGATGCACAGCCGCTGATCGCCGCCGTCGTACCCCTGAATGGATCTGTAGGTGCGCGCGCCGTCAGGACCGACAACGACGAACTCTGATGGAAGGGCCCGGCGATAACACTCCTGCAGCAACGCCACCGCAGGTCGCAGCGCGGCAAGAGCGTTGGACAGGACCCCCGTAGGCCCGATCAGATCGGTTCCCGCGTGACGGAGATTCCAGGTCAGAAAATCCAGCCGGACCGCTGATGGGTGAACGACGGTATCGACGCGCGCCTGTGCTCCAGCACCCTCGTGCGATTTCCGGGCCATGCCTTACCGTCCTTAGTAGTTCCGCAGCCCCACCACCAAAGACAGGCTGACGATTTCAGGCGACTGATCTATAGGTCAGCCTAGGCCGGTCGTCCAGCATGGGGTTGATTCGTCCGACCCTTTTGGACAGGCCTGTCTTGACGTTCCAGCGACTTATTCTGCTATCGCCTGAGTTGAGAGACGCGACAGGCCACCAGAGAGAATACGTCAGCCTGCTCCACGTGACGGCGACGGGTCGAGGCCTGGAATCCCGCATCGTCACACCGCCGGGCGGCCACCGCGTGATGCCGGACATGACGGTGGACGAGCGCCTGCCAATTCTTCAGGCACCTGGCCCTGCGAACGGCTTCATTGCGCGCGCGCGCCGAAAGACCTCCGCCGCCGTTCAGGCGCGACAGCGTTTGCTGGCCTACCGAAACCTGTTTGCCGATAGCCGCCCCCACGACCTCAATTTCCTGCACACGGCCTCCTTCCCTGAAATGGGGATCGCTCTGAAAGCCTGGCCTGGAAAGAAGGCCGGACACCTGGCAGTGATGCTGAGGTCCGACCACGACGATGACCCGGCGCGCAAGGCTCAGATTCGCAAGGCCCTGGCCGGCGCGGTGAAGCCCGGCGTCACGCTGATGGCCGACACCCTGGAGCTGGTTCAGGCCCTCGGGCCGCTGGCGCCTCGCACGGTGCACGAAATCCCGCCGCCCTGGTCAGGGTCGACGCCCGACACCGCCCGAGTACCCGGCCGCATCGGTGTGTTTGGGGCGCGTCGGCGCCACAAGGGTTACATCAAACTGCCCGGACTGGTTCAGGCGGCGCGTCGACACGATCCGGGCCTGAGCTTTGTCGTGCATGGCTATCCTCATCGAGAATTGCGGGACGATCCCGAACTGGGCCACACCGGCCAGGCCCTGCGTGACCTGGGTGTAGAGGTGATCGAGGAGGTGCTGACCAGTGAGGCCATGCAGACCCAGGTCGCGGCCTGTGCCGCCGTGCTGCTGCCCTATGACAAGGATGTCTACCGCTACGGCTCATCCGGCATGTTCGTCCAGGCGGTCGTGTCGGGATGCGGCGTGGTCGTGCCCGCCGGGACCTGGATGCAGGCCGAAGCCGCGCGGGAAAACCTCAGCCGGGTTCTCGCAACCGATATCGACGATGCGGAGGCCACGGCGCATGCCCTGTCCAGAGCCGCCGCCATCGGCTCCACGGCCTTCGTGGCGAGCAAGGCCGAGTCCGCATGGGCGGATCGGCACACGCCGCTCGGTCTGCTGGAGCAACTGCTGGACGTCGCCGGACGCGATTAGGCCTTTTGCCGGACGCCAAGCGTGACGTATGACCCACCTGCTGAATGGCCCAGGGCAAAGACCAATGCAGATTTTCAACACCACAGTGACGGACGAGGCGATCGACCAGGTCACCACTGTGTTGCGCTCGACCTTCCTCAATGAAGGCCAGGCCGTGCGCGATTTCGAGGCCGCCCTCAGGGAGGCCGTCGACGCCCCGCATGTTGCGACCCTGAATTCCTGCACCTCCGCCCTTCATCTGGTGCTCGAGGTTCTGGGTGTCGGGCCCGGCGACGAGGTGATTGTACCGCCCCAGACCTTTATCGCAACGGGTCTGGTTGTTCTGCATGCCCATGCCACGCCCGTCTTTGCCGACATCGATCCCGAAACGGGCAATATTTCAGCCGCCTCGATCCGGGAGAAAATCACGCCGCGCACCAAGGCCGTGATTGCGGTCCACTGGGGCGGAGCGCCGGTCGATCTGGATGCCATTCGCGCGGCCTGTGATGACGCCGGCGTGGTGCTGATCGAAGACGCGGCCCACGCCTTTGGCGCGCGCTGGCGAGGGCGGCCGATCGGGTCGATCTCGCGCTTCACCTGTTTTTCGTTCCAGGCCATCAAGGGCATGACCACCGGCGACGGTGGGGCCATCGCCTGTCTGGACGATCAGGATTCAGACGACGTCTACACCCGGCGCTGGTTCGGCATCGACAAACGCAAGATCGTCGCCAACGACATCGGTGAGCGCAGCGCCCTGATCGAGCAGCTCGGCTACAAGTATCACATGAACAACATCGCCGCGGCGCTGGGCCTGGGCAATCTGCCGACCTTCCCGCAACGGCTGGCGCGCCGACGCGAAATCGACGCCCGCTATCGAACGGCCCTGGCGGATTTCGCTGATGCGACCCCGCTCAAGCCGCTGGACGAAGCTGAAAGCAGCTGCTGGCTGTTTGGTCTGTTGCTGGATCGCCGCGAAGACTTCGGGCGGGCCATGAAGGATCGCGGTGTTCCGGTTTCCGTGATCGACCGACGGATCGACCGGCACCCGGTCTTTGGGGGCCTGACCCCGGATCTACCGGGGGCCGAACGGTTTGACGCCCATCACATCGCGGTGCCCCTGCACGATGGCCTGTCTGACGCTGAGGTCGAACAGGTCATCGCGGCGATCAAGGCGGGCTGGTAGGGCGGACCGTCTCAACAACAGGCCTCGTCGGGCCTGTGTTGCCATCGGCTAGTCGAGGATCGCGTAGGAGATTTGCGGCTGGTGCGGGAAACGGCGAATACGCAGGTTGCGCAGGCCGATCTTCTCCATCACCGCAAGGGTTTCTCCGGGCCACTGCTTCACGAACAGTTCGTCGAAAGCCAGCACCGCGCCCTTGGGCATCCGCGGCAGGAAGTGCTCGAGCGCCGTGACCGTCGGCTCATAGACGTCGAAATCGAGATAGAGCATCGCCACCACCAGGTGAGGATTATCCTCGAGGTACTGAGGGATGGTCTTGTTGGCATCGCCCGCGACCAGCTCAACCCGCGGAATATGACCGAGTGGCCGACCCAGATCGAACAGGCGCACGGCTTCCTTGATGTCCTCATAGGCCGGTGCGCGGTAGTCGCCCGCTGCAATCGTCTCGGCCTGGCTGCTGGCCCGGTCCTTCTCATGCAGTTCGGCAAATCCGTCGAACGTGTCGAAGCCGATAATCCGACGACCATGATTGAGAGGCTCAAAGATGCCCGACAGCTGGGCCCAGCTCATCAGGCCACCGCCCAGGTGCACCCCGCATTCGATGAAGGCCCCGTGCACCTGCACGACGTCCTTGAACAGTTCGTACCGGCACAGAAAACGACCGAGGGCGGAATGCGGAACGAACTTGGCGAAGTTCCGCATCTTGTCGATGGGATCGCCCAGGCTGGCACCGACGTACTGGTTCAACCCCAGAAGGTAGTCCCGGTCACCGCTGGTCTGGTTGCCTGGCGTGGTCATGTGAAACTGACCAGCCTCACGCTTCGCGTCTTCAGTGCTCATCTCGGTAGGGCCACCGTTCGCTGGACAGGGGATCGGGAGCGCCCATCGACGCCGGTTCGGCGGTAGCATGGGTTTCCCTGCAAGCCAATCCAACAAAGACCTCGTCCTGATTGCCACGTCAGCCTGTGGTCGCTAATACCGGTTACTGGGCGAAGGCCGTAGCGCCGGCCTGCAGACCCGTCGCCGCTGGACGCCTTTACCCATGTCTTTCTCAGACCGACCCCGACCCGACTCGGCGGAGCCGGACATGTCCGCTTCCAGCCTGCCGCAGCTCTATCGCAAGATGGCCTTCATTCGGGCCTTCGAAGAGGAACTGCTGAACACCTTCAGCCTCGGTGAACTGCGCGGAACGACCCACACCTCGATCGGACAGGAGGCGCAAGCCGCCGTGTCCATGAGCCAGGTCGGGGATCGCGATGTGGTGTTTTCCAACCACCGCTGCCACGGGCATTTTCTGGCCTATGGCGGCGACCCTGAAATGCTCCTGCTGGAAATCATGGGCGTTGTCGGCGGGGTGTGCGACGGCGTGGGCGGGTCCCAGCACCTGCACTTCAAGAACTTCTACTCCAACGGAATTCAGGGCGGCATTGTCCCCAACGCCTGCGGAGCGGCTCTGGCGGAGAAACTCCGGGGCGGCAACGGCGTGGCCGTGGTCTTTCTGGGCGACGGCACTCTGGGCGAAGGGGTCGTCTATGAGAGCTTCAACCTGGCGTCCCTTTGGTCGCTGCCTGTTCTGTTTCTGATTGAAAACAATCGGATTTCGCAGAGCACGCGCCAGGAAGACAATCTCGCCGGCGACATCGCTGCGCGCCCGCGCGCTTTCGGCATCGAAACCGCCGAGCATTTCGACAATGACGCGACCACCCTGTCCGAGGCGCTTAGCCAGGCTTTTGAGCATGTGAGATCAACCGGACGCCCCTTCTGTCAGGTCATGCACACCGCCCGTCTCGGTCCCCATTCGAAGGGCGATGATCCGCGCGGCGAAGACGAGATGGAACGGCTGCGCCTGGGCGACCCGCTGATTGTCACCTCCGGCCTGACCGATGAGGAACGCAGCGCCACTCGCCAGGCCGCGCAGGCCGAGGTTGCGGACCTGTTCGAGCGGGCAAGGCTGCGGCGTCGTTCAACCAATGCCGCCGGGATCAATCCCCCGACGGACCGCACCCTGATCCCCCAGCCCACGAGCCCGGTTGACGGCATGCTCGCCGGCGAGGCTCCACTCGGCATCGAACATCTGCGAGATGTCCTGCACCGGTTGATGGAAGACCCTGAAACCTTCCTGATCGGCGAGGACCTGCTGGACCCCTACGGCGGTGCCTTCAAAGCCAGCAAGGGGCTGTCGACCAAGTACCCGCAGCGCGTCCTGACCACGTCGATTTCGGAATCGGCCCTCACCGGTGTCGCAGCCGGGGCGGCCCTGAGGGGCATGCGCGCCATCGCCGAAATCATGTTTGGTGATTTCACCACCCTGTCGACGGATCAGCTGGTCAACCACGCGGCCAAGTTCACCCGCATGTACGGACGTGACCTCAAGGTGCCGCTGGTTCTTCGCACCCCGATGGGCGGCTACCGTGGTTATGGACCGACCCACAGCCAGTCCCTGGAGAAGCTGTTCCTGGGCGTGCCCGGCCTGGTCGTCACGGCCTTCAGCCCGGTCCATGATGCGGGCCTGATCTTTGACCGGATGTTCGAGCTCGGTGCCCCGGCGGTCTATGTCGAGAACAAGCTCCTCTACGGCCAACGCATGATGGCGGCACGCGACGGGCGCATCGGTGAGTTCCAGGCGCGTTCGTCCAACGGCTGGTTCCCGACCATCTCGTTGAACCTGACCGGCTTCGACCAGGAGGCCGACGTCGTCATCCTGACCTATGGCGGCATGGTGCCTTTCGCGCTGGACGCGGCTCGACAGCTCTTTATCGATGAAGAACTGTCCGTTGAGGTCCATGTCCTGTCACTGCTTTCGCCCCTGCCCCAGTCCGAGATCGATGCGATCCTGAAACGGGGTCGGCGGTTCGTGACGCTGGAAGAAGGGACCTTGCGGGGCGGCTGGGGGGCCGAAATGGCGGCCCGGCTGCACGAAGATGCCCAACGGCCTGTCCGGGTTGAACGCGTCGGGGCCATGGACACCATTATTCCCGGTACGGAATCCGGCGAGGCCTGGGCGCTCCCCAGCCTCGACCGAGTCGTCGCCGCGGCCCGGAGGGCGATGACACATGGCTGAGCGCATTCTGGTCCCCCAGATCAACGTCAACGACAGCGAAGTTCGCATCGTCGCCTGGCTGAAGGCCGACGGCGAGCGTGTCGCTGCCGGTGAGGCCCTGTGTGAGGTGGAAACCACCAAGGCCGTTTCGGAGGTGGAATCGCCTGCCGAGGGCCACGTGTTCCATCTGCGCGGCCCCGGCGAAACGGCCAAGGTCAATGCCCTGTTGGGCTGGATCTTGCCCAGTGACGACGCTTCCGAGGCCGAGCGGCTGCGTCAGGCGGCGCGCCAGCAGACAGCGTCAGATGTCACGATTTCAGCCAAGGCCCGCACCGCCATGGAGGCGAACGGACTGACGGTAGAGGATTTTGCCGGCTTGGCGGTCATTCGCGAACAGGACGTTCTGGCCAGGGCGCAGGCCCTCAAGGCCGAGGATGAGGATGAGGACGACCCCCGCGTCGAGAGCCTCACCGGCGCGACCGACAGCCTGCTCATCTACGGAACCGGCAGCCAGGGCGTGACCGTTCTGGATGCCCTGGCGAGCGCCGGCCTCGGAGCCGTGGCCTTCATCGACTATGCACCCCGTCAGGCCGAACTGTCCGACTTGCCGGTTCTGCATGCACGGTATCTACCACGCCTGCTGGAGTTGGGCTGGCGACGCATCCACCTGTGTCTGCCCGACCACCGCCAGGACACTGAGGTCGCCGCCCAGCTGCGGGACATGGGCTTCGAGCTGGTCAGTGTGGCCCATCCGACGGCTTCCGTGTCGCCGTTTGCGACCACTGGAGACGGCTGCTTCTTCGGGGCCCAGACGATTGTTGGACCTGAGGCCGTCCTCGGGGATCGAGTACGTGTGCTGAACGCCGCCTCGGTCGCGCATCACTGTCGGGTCGGCAGCGGGTCGCGCGTCTCTGACGGCGCACGGCTGGCCGGCACGGTGACCCTGGGGACCGATTGCCTGATCGGGCTGAACGCCACAGTTAACCTCAAGCTGAGCCTGGGCGACCGGGTGACGGTGGTGTCGGGCGCAAGCGTCTATGAAAACGTGCCCTCGGACCATGTGGTGCGAGCGGACGGCAAGGCGCACCCCCTGCGCGGGGGGTAAGCCCCCTAGGTAGACGTCTTCGGCATCTCGGCGAGCTCCAGCAGCTCGTTCATCACCTTGCCCAGCACATTGATGTCAGGCTCGGGGAAGCCCGGCAGGTGCTGCTCGAGCTGAGCTGCAGCCGGGCTGAGCCTGAGCGTTTTCGGATCGATTTCGGCGATCAGCGTCTCATAGACCGCATCCAGACGGTCCAGTCGCTCGGCCGAAGCTGTGTCGCGCCCGAAATCTGGATAGGCAACGCGGCTCTCGGTGTAGACATCCGGTGCATCCGAGAAATCCAGGCCAAGGATTTCCCCCAGGGTGTCAAAGGTCGACGCCGTGATCTGTTCGTGAACGACCACATTCACATGCGGCAGGATGCGGCTGGTGTGGATGAACAGAAGCATGGTCCGAGCCACGGCGGCAGCCCACTCGTCAATGTCGCCCTGCCATCGCCGGAAACAGGACGCGATGATCGCGCGGGGCTGGCGCAATGACCACACCATCTTCCAGTCCCAGGCCCGCTCCAGATAGGCTTGCAGGCGTTCGAAACTGTGGCCCGAGGATTCAGGCCCGAGGACGATCTTTTCCCCGACCCACTCAACCTTCCTGCCCAGCGCGTTCGTATAGGTTTCCCCATCGACGTGGGCCGGCACGCCGTCGAGTACAGGCGCATAGGTGCTCTTGCTCGGCTGGTTTCCAAATCCAAGATGCATCGCGTTGTAGCGATCCCGGAAATATGGCTGATCGCCGGTCCGGTACAGGTGCGCCTCACCCAGAAGGAAAGTGTCAGAACAGGTATTCAAGGCGTTCATGAGCACGGTAGTCCCCGACCGCCCATGACCCAGGATGAGGATCCTCGGCTTGGTTGGAAACGCGCCGCCGGCTGCGGGGAGTTCGGTCAGGGCCCGCTTGAAGGCCGCAACGCTGCCATCCAGTTCGATGGCGCGGACAAAATGCTCCCGCGCAATCTCGTTCCAGCCCAAATCTCTGGCATTCAAACCAAGCTGAAAGACGAAATGGGGCTCTCGCGGCGCGGCCAGGACTGCCGCCCGGCTCGCTTCAAAGGCCTCCATGGTCCGGCCCTGCTTGCCCAGGGCCGCGCCCAGCCAATAGCTGAAGTCGCCCCGCTCGGGCTGCTCCCTGATCGCCGCTCGAAAGGCCGTCTCAGCCTCCTTGTAGCGTCCCTTCTCAAACAACTTCAGCCCGGCGGCCTTGCACTCGTCCTGAGGCAGGAGCTCATCTTCCTTGGCAGCCACGTCCTGCCCGTCCTTGCCGGCAGAAGGCGTCTTGGAGTCGCCCTTCGCCTTTTCGGGGCTGCTGGAGCCCTTGCCCTGCTCCTTGGCCTTTGCCGACGTGGCCGTCGCTGTCTTAGTCATGCCCGCACGGTCCTGTAGTTTTGAGATAATTCCGAATTCTGACCTAGATCAGCTTTCACATGTGCACGTCAATCTACGGCGTGACGATCACACGTTTGCGTAGCGTGAGTTCCGCAGGGTCTTGTAGCCGCGGATCAATTCGGGAATCCCCCGATCCAGTGTCCAGTCCGGCGACCAGCCGGTCGCCTCCAGCTTTTCGTTCGAGACGATGTAGTTGCGCTTGTCCGGGTCTTCGCCAATCAGGGCTTCGAGATAGGTGAAGCTCGGCACGTATTCCTGAATCTTGGCGCACAGCTCCAGCTTGGACAGGTTGGCGCTGGACAGACCCAGATTATAGGCATTGGACCGCATGGACTCGTAGTTCTCGATGCCGTGCACAAAGCCCTTCACCACGTCGCGGACGTGGATGAAGTTGCGCTTGAAGTGACCCTCGAAGATCACCACCGCGCGGTCGGTCACGGCACGCCAGGTGAAGTCATTGACCAGCAGGTCCAGGCGCATCCGCGGTGCCATGCCAAACACCGTAGCCAGACGGAATGAAACGCCTTGCTTGTCCAGCACCGCGTTCTCGGCCGCCATCTTGGTAACGCCATACAGCGAGATCGGATTGAGCGGCGTCTCCTCCGTGCAGAAGGTATCGCCCTGCCCCAGGCCGTAGCCGGAGTTGGTCGTCGGATAGACCAGGATCTGCGAGGTGGAGGCGCGCTTGGCCAGGGCCACCACAGCGTCTTCGTTGGTGGTCTGGGCCGCGATCGGGTCCTCCTTGCACAGGGGGGCCCCCACCAGCGCCGCGAGCGGGATCAGGATGTCGTGCTGAGGGACCAGATCGTCCAGCAGCCGCTCATCGCGACAGTCGTGCCGGATCGGATTGAAACCGTCATACGGGCAGGCCATCGCCAGGGCCGTGTCCCCGCGCGCAAATGTGTCCACCACCGTGACCTGATGACCCTGTTCCAGAAGAGTGGGAACCAGGATGGAGCCGATATAGCCCGCACCGCCCGTGATGAGAATTTTCATGATCAAACCTTGCGATAAACCGGGCGTCTAGTGGCGGTCCCTCCGCGCGGAGTCAACCACAGGCCACTAGGGTTCAGGCCGCCCCGGCTTCCAGCGCCGTCACTCTCTGGGCGAGGGTTTGAACCGCCGCAACCAAAGGCGCGATCAGGGCCTCGTAGCGCAGCGACTGGCGACTGTCGGCATCCAACGGGTCGGCGAGGATCCAACCGGCCCAGTCCAGGTCTGGCGGCAGGGCGTCGTGAACCTCCTGGGCGATGAAACCGGTGTGGAGCCGCTGACCCGCTCTCGGCGTAAAGACAGGCGTTTCCTCGGGGTTGGTCGCAGGGCTCTCAACCATCCCGGCCTGCGCGTAGCGGAACCCTCGCGGGCGAAGCGCCAGGATGAATTCCAGCCCCAGAGGGCTGTCTATCGTGTCAGCTTTCTCACGCGCATCAGAGGTCGTGATCACCCCGGACTGGGCATAGACGGCTGACCAGGGATAGCTCGACGTGCCGCAGGCATAGGTGTTGGCAACCGCCGGCTTCACGTGGCCGGAATTGTCGACCAGGACGCGGGCCGCTCCGCCCAGTTCGACGGCAAGCCGGCCCGACGAATCCATCGCCAGACAGCATCCATTGATGTCGTGGCGCGTCATGTAGATTTCGGGGCGACCCTCCCACGCCCCGATCGACAGTCTGATGTCCCCTTCTCGGTCAGGATCACTGTCGCCGTATCCCGGCCCCAGCCAGACCATGTCGCGCTGGGTTCGACCGATGTGCAGGGGAGCACCGGGCATGTCGTGGTGTACACCCACCCGACCCGAAGACGCCTTCAGTTGATCGTCCCCGACCCGTAACCCGTTTACGGGAAGCGTGAGCGGACCGGTCATGTCGTCACCCGAGCGCGCCACGCGATCTGACGCCAGGGCACGCCAACCGCCGGCCTCAAAGACAACGGCCTCACCATCATCCTCGACAAAGGCCATCCAGCCGGTTCGCGGCGCGAGCTCCAGCCAAGCGCCGGCGACAAGACCGGCCAGCGCCCCGTCCGCCATTGCGGACCATGATCCACCCGTCTTTCCGGGCGGCAGGATGTAAAGGTCACCGTCCTGCGCAGAAGGTTCGGTTGTTTCCGTCCGGCTACGAACGGAGCACTGCACAAGAAGATCGAGCTGATCGAGGGCCTCGTTGTGCGTCACATGTTTAGAGGCCTGACCGTCGGCGATCAGGGGAAGATCAAGGGTTGCGGTTGTCTGGCTGGGCATGAGCACTCCTGTTGGCAACAGGATGCCCGCTCGCCTTCAGATGGGAATAAGTGCCGCCTGCTAGCGGGGCCTCGATTCTGAGAATCGTAGCAATTCCGCGAAGGCCAGGAAGACATGGTACAGCGTCGAAGCGGGGACATTTGAGGATGTCGGCCGGCCCCCGGCGTCGAAATGGTCGCTCCACAGGCCCGGCGGCGTTGTCGCCAGATACCGGTCCAGCAGAAGACGGGCCGATCCACACATTCGCGCCGAAGCCTCCGGGGCGTCGAAGATTTCGCCCATGGCCACCCAGGCCTTGATGCGTTCCGTGTTTGGCCAACTGCGCGAGCCAGAATCCAGCGGGCTGCCGTCGTCGCAAATTTGCTGGGCGGTCACCTGGGTTGATGGATCGACACCAAAGGTTTCGGCAAATTCGACCAGCGGTCTGATGGTGGCGGTATGATCGTTGCCGGACAGCCGCTGATGCTGGGCCAGGATCCAGGCCCATTCGAACATGTGGCCGGGTTCGACGATCCGCCCTTCCGGCGTAGCCGTTCGCGACCAGTCCTCGGCAAAGAACTCCGCCAGATTTCGCCCGTCGAAGAAATGCGTCTTGAAGGCATCGACCAGTTCGTCAGCCAGCAGGGCAAAACGCGGATGTCCGGTGGCCTCCGACAGAACAAGAGAGGCTTCCAGCAGGTGCATATGCGGGTTCTGCTGACGCGGACCTTCGGCCGGCAGGGCATGCTTGAAGGCCGCAACCGGGCCCCGCATTTCACGTTCGATGAAGTCGACCGCCTGGAGCGCCTGATCCAGCCGGTCGGCCTCGCCGGAGGCCCGCATCCACCAACCCAGGGCGAACAGACCAAACGCCAGGTCGTACAGATCCGGCGTCGCATCGATCACCGCTCCACGGCGGTCCTGAAGCCTGGCCCAGTATCCACGGTCGGAATCCCAGGCGCGGTCGAGAAAGGCCAGACCATGCCGGGCCAACTCCAGTCCCGAGGTCTGTCCAAGCAGGGCGGCGTGGGAAAAGACATAGATCTGGCGGCAGGTGACACGAATCCGCTTGCCGGGCGCGCCGGCGTCTCGCCCCTGAAAATCGAGCTGCTCAACAAAGCCACCGTCCACCCGATCGACGCCGGCCTGTGCCCACAGCGGCAAGGCCGCATTGAACATCCAGTCGCGCACACGACCGGGCAGATCGGCATCAGGAGCTGTCATCGTATCGGTTCGTGCCGTTCAGCCAGGATTCGCTTCTGCCCTGCCAGGCGGCGGGACCTTGGCAGAACACCTATCATCGAACTGTCCCGGTGACACCAGCATCAGGAGAAATCAGCCTTTCCCAGGCGCGCGCATCGTCAGGCCCGACGCAGCAAGATTGTCCCCGCCCGGGATCATCAATAAAGAGGGCGCGCGGCGCGCTTGGGGCGACAGGATGATTTGGCCAGTAGTTCTTTGCGGAGGTTCGGGGACACGGCTTTGGCCGGCGTCGCGCGCGGACCGGCCCAAACAGTTCCTGCCCCTGGTCGCCGAGCAGTCGAGCTTTCAGCAGACATTGCTGCGCGTGGCAGACCTGGCCGACCTGGCTCAGGTCATTGTCGTCACCGGACCAGCCCTGGCCGATCTCGTCGTCGAACAGAGTGGCCTTGCGGGCGTGGACACCACCGTTCTGATTGAGCCGGAGGCGCGCGATTCCGCGCCGGCAATCGCGGCGGCTGCGGCCTATGTCCAAAAGCATGATCCCGAAGGCATCGTTCTCATGCTGGCTGCGGATCATCATATCGAGCCGGCCGAGGTGTTCATTGCCGCCGCCTGTCAGGCCATCGCGGCGGCCCGAGACGGCTACATCGTCACCTTTGGTCTGCCGGCCAGATATCCCGCAACCGGTTTCGGCTACATCCGGCCCGGTGAGCCGCTGTCCTCCACGGTGCGGCGGGTCGACGCCTTCGTCGAAAAGCCGGACCTTGAAACCGCCCGTCGATATGTCGAGGAAGCCCTGCTGTGGAACAGCGGCAACTTCGCCTTCCTCGCATCCAGCCTGATGCAAGAGCTTGATGTCTACGCGCCGGCGATTTCGGGAGGGGCCACTGCGGCCGTGGATCAGGCGACGAGTCGTGACGGGCGTATCCACCTGGACCCTGTCGGCTTTGCCAGGACCGACAAGATCTCGATCGACTTCGCGGTCATGGAGCGGACGAACCGGGCTGCCGTCGTCACAGCCGAATTCGACTGGTCAGACCTGGGAACCTGGAGCTCGATCCTGGAGTCCTCTCGTCGGGACGACGCAGGAAACGCAACGCATGGCGACGTTTCCCTGATCGATACAAACAACGTCCTGGCGCGATCCAACGGCCCGTTCGTCGGCGTCATCGGTGTCTCAGACCTTGTCGTGGTTGCAGAATCAGACGCCGTTTTGGTGTGCCGCCTCGACAAGGATCAGGCCGTGAAGTCGATGGTCGAAACCCTTCAGGCTGCAGGTCGGTCGATTTCACGCCGGCACGCCACCACACGGCGCGGGACGACGACGCATCAGACGCTTGCGCGCGCCGGAAACGGTGAAGCGGAGCTCGTCACCGTGGCCGCCGAGAGCCACCATGTGCTCGAGGCGGGGCTGGTCGTCGTCCTTAGCGGCCACATTGACCTCGCGGGCGAAACCCTGTCGCAGGGCCAGTCGCGCGCGGCATCCGGCGGCGAAATCGTTACCGCCATCGATGGTGCCGTCAGCCTGTTGGTTTGCCGGTGGGACCGATAGGACTAACCGCGCCGGAAATAGGCGTGAATACGCTCCGCCATTGCCTCGCTTATGCCGTCAATCTTCGTCAGATCGGCAACAGCTGCTCGTGACACCCCTCTGGCCGATCCAAATGCGTGCAGGAGTGCCTTCTTGCGGCCCGGTCCGATGCCTTCGATTTCGTCGAGCGGATTGCGCTTGATGTCCATCGACCGGCGCTTGCGGTGCGCCCCGATGGCAAAGCGGTGGGCCTCGTCTCGAAGGCGCTGGAGATAATAGAGCGCCGGCGACTTCATCGGCAGCATAAAGGGCTCGCGCCCGGGGAGGAAGAACCGCTCCATCCCGGCATCCCGGTCCGGCCCCTTGGCCACCCCAACGAGTGGAATATCTTCCAGGCCGAGCTCTGCCATCACCTCACGCACGGCACCCAGCTGGCCCAGGCCACCATCGATCAGCACCAGATCAGGCCGGATCACGTCCTCACCGGACTCCTCCTCCTTGACCAGCCGACCGAAGCGACGCCGCATCACCTCGGTCATCATGCCGAAGTCATCGCCGGGGGTCAGGTCTTCCCCCTGGATGTTGAACTTGCGGTACTGGCTCTTCTGGAAACCGTCAGGCCCGGCGACGACCATGGCCCCAACGGCATTGGTCCCCTGGACGTGGGAGTTGTCATAGACCTCGATGCGCTCGGGTCGTCCTTCCAGGCCGAAGGCCTCAACCACCTCATCAAGGATTTTGCCCTGCGCTGAACTCTCGGCGAGGCGTCGTCCAAGCGCCTCACGCGCATTGGTCAGGGCGTGATCCACCAACGCCTTGCGATCACCGCGCCGAGGTCGCTCAATCGCGACGACGCGGCGGGCGTCATTCATCTTGGCCTTGAGCGTAAAGGCTTCTTCCAGCAGGTCCCTTTCCAGAGGAACGACATTGGCCAGAATCAGGCGCGGAACCGGCTTGTCTTCGTAGAATTGGCCCAGAAACGCCGACAGGATGGTCGCTTCATCGTCGGACCGGTCCACGCGCGGGAAATAGGCCCGTCCACCCCAATTCTGCCCTCCCCGATAGAAGAACACCTGGACACAGGCCTGCCCACCCTCGGCATGGACCGCAAACACATCGGCCTCCGCCAGTCCCTCCGCCGACACCGAATTCTCCATCGAGATCGCCGACAGCGCCCGGATACGGTCGCGCAGCCGCGCCGCCGTCTCGAAATCGAGGTCGTCCGACGCCGCCTGCATTTCGCCCGACAGCCGCTCGATCACCGCCCGTGACTTGCCGCGCAGAAAGCTCTCGGCCTCATCAACGAGGTCACCGTAGGCTTGAAGATCGATCAGCCCGACACACGGAGCCGAACACCGCTTGATCTGGTGCAACATGCAGGGCCGTGTCCGGCCCTCATAGACGCTGTCCGAACACGACCGGAGCAGGAACGCCTTCTGCAGGGTCGTCAGGGTCCGGTTGACGGCCCAGGTCGAGGCGAACGGCCCGAAATAGTCCCCCTTGATGGTGTGTGCCCCACGATGCTTGGCGACCTGTGGTGCCGGATGGTCACGCCGGATCATCAGCTCGGCGAATGACTTGTCGTCACGAAGCACGACATTGAAGCGCGGCTTCAGCTTCTTGATGAAATTGCTTTCGAGCAGCAGCGCCTCGGTCTCGGTTTTCGTCGAGACGAACTCCATCGACCGGGTCAGGCTGACCATCAGGCCGATGCGCTGGGTATGAAATCGGCCCTGTGCATACTGGGTCACGCGCTTCTTCAGATTGCGCGCCTTGCCGACGTACAGGCACGTGCCGTCCTCGCCGTACATGCGATAGACCCCCGGCCCGTCCGGCGCGCGCCGCGCCTCGTCGCGGATCAAATCTGCGGCCTTCAGCCGGGGAGCGTCGGAAGCCTCGTCCATGCGCCAGATATAAGGGTCTCTCTCAGCCTTAGGAATGTCAGCCCGGCTGGCATCGCCTGATGGGCTCGGTTACGAACCGCCCCGGAGGACGTCATGCCCAAGCACAAGAAGCGCACACTCGGAACCCGGATCCTGGCGCCCGAAACCCTGATGATGGGCTACGGCTATGATCCGGCCCTGTCTGAGGGAGCCATCAAGGCTCCGATTTTTCAGGCCTCCACCTTCGTCTTCAAGTCGGCCGGGGACGGCAAGCGATTCTTCGAGGTCGCCTATGGCCTTCGTGAAAAAGATCCCGACGAGGCGCTGGGGCTGATCTATTCGCGGATCAACAATCCCAACCTGGAGATCCTCGAGGATCGCCTGTCGGTCTGGGACGCAGCGGATCGCACCCTGGTTTTTTCCAGCGGCATGGCCGCGATCACCACCGCCGTCCTGGCGGTCAGCCGCCCCGGCGATATCGTCATCTACACCGCACCCGCCTACGGCGGGACCGAGTATCTGTTCGATCGGATTCTGCCCCGCTACGGCATTGAGGCTCGCGCCGTTCCCGCCGCAGAGGGATCCAATGCCCTTCGCGAGGCCATTGAGACGGCCGCTGTCGAGGCCGGCCCGCGTGGAGGTCGCCTCGCAGCGGTCTTTGTCGAAAGCCCTGCCAACCCGACCAATGAACTGGTGGACATCGCCCAGACCGCCCGCGATCTGGCGGCGCTCAACCAGGCGGAACGCCCGGTTCTGGCGGTTGACAACACCTTCCTCGGGCCCCTGTGGCAACGCCCGCTGGCCCTGGGTGCGGACCTGGCGCTCTATTCTCTCACCAAATACGTCGGGGGGCACTCAGACCTGATTGCCGGGGCCTGCATGGGCCGGGCCGACATCATGGCCCAGGTCGCTGAAATGCGGACGATCGGCGGGTCGATGGCAGACCCCCATACCGCCTGGTTGCTGACCCGCAGCCTGGAAACCCTGCATCTTCGGATGGAGCGATCACAGGCCAATGCGATGACCCTGGCCGAACGCCTCGCCGGCCATCCCAAGGTGGTTGAGGTTCTGACTGCCGGCGGTGCCCTGGCCTCGGCCGAACAGCAACGGATCTTCGCCGAACAGTGCGCCGGGCCGGGCTCGACCCTCTCCATTCGGCTGGACGGCGGCGAGGCCGAGGCGTTCCAATTTCTGGATTCCCTGACCCTGTTCAAACTGGCCGTCAGTCTGGGCGGTTCGGAAAGCCTGGCCTCACACCCCTCCAGCATGACCCATTCGGACTACACGCCCGAGGCCAAGGCCCGGTGCGGCATCGGCGACAATCTTGTGCGGCTGTCGGTCGGCATCGAAAATGTCGAGGACCTCTGGGTCGACCTGGTCCAGGCCCTGGACAGCATCTGAGCCCTCACGTGACGGCGGCAATGAACGTCGCAGCCCGGTCGCCTTCCTCGTCACCCGCCTGACCGAATTCGCTGTTGATTTCGCCATGGGTATCACCGGGGGCCGAAATGACTTCGGCGCGGCCTCCCGCCGCCGTCAGCGCCTGGGCCAGGCGACGGCTCTGATCGGCCGAATCCTCGCGGCTGGCGATATGGAAAATCAGGAACGGCGGATAGGAGACGCCGGGCTGAACCCGCAGGATCGGAGACAATTCGGCCCTCTGATCGCCGAAGGCCTGATCGTACATTCGTTCCAGCAATCGCCCAACAGGACCAGGCCGACGCGGTTCGGTCGCGTCATAGCCGGCCCCGTCCAGCGGGATAACCGCCGCCAGGTCTGACGGCTCCAGGCCATGCGCGCCGAGAAACTGGCGATCAACACCAACCAGAGCGACCAGATGCGCCCCCGCCGAATGCCCCAAAAGCACGATCGGTCGGCCGGGAAAGCGATCCCGGACCTCGGCAATGGCTGCGGCCAGGTCTTCGGCCTGTTGGCGCGCCGTAACTTCCGGGGCGAGGCGATAGTCGACCGAAACCAGGGTCAGGCCATGTCGGATCGCATAGTCCGGCAAATCGTGCACCATCGTCTTGTCGCCATGCGCCCAACCACCGCCGTGGACAAACATCAGGATCGCGCTGGTCGCCGTCGGATTGTCATAGACGTCAAAGCTCTGAAGCCGGTGCGGGCCGTAGGCGACTGAGGTGCGCGGCGCATCGGACGTGCGATCACCGGCATCTCTTCGCCATCGCCGTCCCGGTCGACGGTCCTGTGCCTTGGCGGCCCCCGCAATCGTCGCCGCGATCCCGGCCAGCAGAAGCGAGCGTCGATGCATGCAGCCTCCAGATCCTTGTCCAGGATGATTCACGCGCCGGCCTCTGGATTCCGTCGCGCAGGTGTTTCGGGTTGAGCCGTAGGCGCGGGATGGTCGAAACGACTTGATCGTCGACATGGCTCCGGCCTATGCGAAACTCTTGTTTTCTCAATCGGACACCGCCTCAAGTTAGACCCGCATGGCCCAAACCCTGACGCCACACCTGAGGAGACTGGAGGCCGAGAGCATCCACATCCTGCGAGAGGTGGCCGCAGAATGCGAGCGGCCCGTCCTGCTCTATTCCGCCGGCAAGGATTCGGCGGTGCTGTTGCATCTGGCGCGCAAGGCCTTCTTTCCGGCCCCCCTGCCCTTCCCGCTGCTGCACGTCGACACCACCTGGAAGTTTCAGGACATGTATCGCTACCGCGACCAGAGTGTCGCCGAGGCCGGGGTCGAGCTGATCATTCACCAGAATCCCGACGGAGTGGCGGGCGGGATCAATCCGTTTGATCACGGGTCTGGGCCACACACCGATATCTGGAAGACCCAGGGCCTGAAACAGGCGCTGGATGCCTATCACTTTGATGCGGCCATAGGCGGAGCAAGACGCGACGAGGAGCGCAGCCGCGCCAAGGAGCGGGTCTTTTCGCTGCGGTCCGGCAGCCACCGATGGGACCCCAAGTCCCAGCGCCCCGAACTTTGGCATCTGTTCAATGCGCGTCTGGCCGCGGGTGAGAGCCTTCGTGTCTTTCCGCTGTCCAACTGGACCGAGCTGGACGTGTGGCAATACATCGAGATGGAGGCGCTGCCGGTGTCATCGCTCTATCTCGCGGCCCCGCGACCGGTCGTTGAGCGCGAAGGTCAGCTCATCATGGTGGATGACGACCGCATGCCGTTGCGGCCCGGCGAGGAGCCCCAGATCCGGTCCGTCCGGTTCCGCACCCTGGGCTGCTATCCCTTGACGGGTGCGGTCGAAAGCCAGGCCGCGTCGATTGCCGAGATCATCACCGAGATGCGCGGGTCGGGAACCTCTGAACGCCAGGGGCGTCTGATTGACCGCGATCAGGCCGCCTCAATGGAACGCAAGAAGCAGGAGGGGTACTTTTGACCTCCGACATCGCGGCCGACCCTGGCCTGTTGCGTTTCATCACCTGCGGGTCCGTCGATGACGGCAAGTCGACCCTCATGGGTCGGCTTCTCTATGAGTCCGGTGTTCTGGCGCAGGACCATCTGGAAAGCCTGACCGCCGAATCCGCTCGCCGGACCGGCCAGGACGGGACCATCGACTTTTCGCTGTTGTTCGATGGGCTGGAGGCGGAACGCGAACAAGGCATCACGATCGACGTCGCCTACCGCTATTTCACGACGGCACGCCGCAGCTTCATCGTCGCGGATGCGCCCGGCCATGAGCAGTACACCGCCAATATGGTCACCGGTGCCTCGACGGCTGACCTGGCGGTCGTTCTGGTCGATGCCGCGCGTGGCATCGTCGATCAGACTCGCCGCCACGCCTGTCTGGTGGCCCTGCTGGGTGTTCGCCAGGTCGTCCTGGCCGTGACCAAAATGGATCTGGTGGGTTGGGACCGTGAACGGTTCCAGGCCATCGAGGCCGAATTTCGGGACTTTGCCGACCAGATCGGCTTGACCCACGTGGTGGCGATACCCCTGTCCGGGACCCAGGGCGACAATGTGGTCCGGGCCAGTGATGCGACGCCATGGTACGAAGGCCCCACCTTGCTGGCGCATCTGGAAACGGTCGACCTCGACCAGGCCGCAGCCGCGCAACAGCCCTTCCGCATGCCGGTTCAATGGGTCAGCCGGGCCAACAATGTTCGCGGCTATGCCGGCCAGATCGCCGCCGGCACCATCAAGCCCGGAGATCGTGTCGTTTGCCAGCCGTCTGGCCGGACGACCACAGTGCAACGCATCGTCGAATTTGAGGGAGATCGCGACGCGGCCAGCGCCGGCACCTCCACCACCCTGGTCCTTGCGGACGAGATCGACTGCTCGCGCGGCGACGTTCTGTCCGCCGCCGCCCTGCCCGCCGAAACCGCCGATCAGTTCGAAGTGACCCTCTTCTGGATGTCCCGGTCCGACCTGATCGTGGGCCGTTCCTACTGGCTCCGACTGGGGCCCACCCTGGTGTCGGCCCAGGTGACCGACATCAAGCATCGCCTCGATGTGAACACCCTGGACAAGCTCGCCGCCAAGACGCTCGAAATGAATGCGATTGGCGTGTGCAACCTGTCGGTTGATCGCGACATTGCCTTTGCCGCCTATTCCGAGAACCGAGATCTGGGCGGCTTCATTCTGATTGATCGCCTGACCAACGCCACCGTCGGCGCCGGCGTCATCCGGTTCGCCCTGACCCGGTCCCACACGATCCGGTGGCAGCATCTGGACATCTCGCGGGAAACACGCGCTCAGGCGCTCGGGCAACGTCCCGCCGTGATCTGGTTTACGGGCCTGTCGGGATCTGGAAAATCGACGCTGGCCAACAAGCTCGAAAGTCGTCTGCACGCCGAGGGGCGTCATACCTATATTCTGGATGGCGACAACATTCGCCACGGCCTGTCGCACGATCTCGGGTTCACCGAAGCGGATCGGGTCGAGAACATTCGCCGCGTCGCCGAGGTCGCGCGGCTCATGGCCGACGCCGGGCTCATCGTCATGGTGTCATTGATTTCGCCGTTCCGCGCAGACCGCGAAATGGCCAGAGACCGCATTGAGGCCGGCGAATTCATCGAAGTCTTTGTGGATGTACCCCTCCAGGTCGCCGAAGAGCGTGATCCCAAGGGCCTTTACCGCCGAGCGCGGTCCGGTGAGATCGCCAATTTTACCGGCATCGACAGCCCCTATGAGCCGCCCAAGGACCCCGAGGTCTATATCGACACCCTGGCCGTCACGGTCGAGGACGGGGTCGCCAGTATCATCGACACCCTGAAGGCGCGGGGCGTCCTGAGCTGATCAAGCCCTAGCCCCGCCGAACGAGCAGGACGCCACCGATCACCAGGGCGACGCCGACCATCCGGGTCAGGTTGACCGGCTGGCGGGGTGCGCCGAAGGCCCCGAAATGGTCCAGGACCAGGCCGAGCAACAATTGACCTGCAACCATCAGCGTAATGGTCGTGGCCACGCCCAGACGCGGAACACCCCAGGTCGCGGCAATCACGAAGATGACGCCGCACAGCCCCCCGATCCAGGCGTACCAGGGCAGCGCCCGCGCCGCGGCCATGTCCGGCCTGACCTGAAGGATCAGTGCCAGGCCGATAAGCGCGACCGTCCCCACGGCAAAGGACACCAGGGCGGCATTGACCGCCGACCCCACTGCCGTCGCCAGCCGCGCATTGATCGGGGCCTGCAAGGCCGTCGCCGCCCCGGCCAATGTCACCAGAATCATGGCCGCATAGACCGCCCAGCCGTTCATGCGGCGCCTTCTCCAAGTTGGTCAGCAAACAGGCTGGACAGACGGCTCCAGGCATCTGTCGCCGCCGCCGCATTGTACATGGGCCGATAGTCGGCATGGAAACCATGGTCTGCGCCGGGATAGACGATGATCTCGCAATCCGACTTGCCGGCCGCCGCCAGGGCCGCGCGCATCTGGTCGACCGTCTGCAGCGGAATTCCCTGATCCGTTTCGCCATAGAACCCCAGCACCGGGCATCTCAGGTTCGCGGCGATGTCTACGGGCCACGCACGCCCCTCTTCGGCGTTCTGGGCGGGAGCAACAAGCCGACCATAGAAGGCCGCACCGGCTTTGAAATCATGGGCCGCACAGGCCATCCACACCACCGTCCCGCCCCAGCAGAAACCGGTGATGCCGGCACGTGACGCATCGGCCCAGGGCTGGCTGTCCAGCCACTGCAGGGCCGCGCCCGTGTCACCCATGACCTGCGCGTGGGTCGCCGTACGGACCACGGCGAGAATCTCCGGGAAGTCCGTCATCACCGCCGGGTCCCCCGCACGGGCGAAATAGCCGGGGGCCATGGCCACAAAGCCCTGTCGGGCCAGACGGCGGCAGACATCCTGAATATAGGCGTGCAGGCCGAAAATCTCGTTGACGACGATGACGACGGGAAATGGACCGGATCCTTCGGGTCGCGCCACGTAGGCCGGCAGTGACGGCGCGTAGGCCCCTTCGCTCCAACCAACGAAGCTGACCTGGTCGGTGATGATTCCGGCCTCGTCGGTGACGATTGGCTGGGCCTGGCCCCCCAGAGCCGCCACCGCATACCCTGTAAACATAAGGCCTCCGAGCGTCCGGCGGGTCATTTTCAGGTCAACCGGACCCTCGGGGGTCGGCAAATGGTCCAGCGGCATCGATCAGGCTCCTGTTCGCCCGGCACAATGCACCGCCCCGGAACCTTGGCAAGCGAGGCTTTGCCGGAGTCCGAATTCCTTGTGGCCAAGCCCTTGCGACCCGTGCGGACTTTCCCATATCCCGCCCAAGCGTTGCGTCACGGGGCAGCCCGGGGCGTGGCAGGAACAAACATCTGGGGATGGGACAGCGCGGCGCCGAATCGCCGGGCCGCCAAGACCATCCGCCGTAATCGGAGACGAAGAGACGCCCATGAGCAAGATCATCGGCATTGACCTCGGTACGACCAACTCGTGCGTCGCGGTCATGGACGGCAAGAACCCCAAGGTTATCGAGAACGCTGAAGGCGCGCGCACCACACCGTCGGTCGTCGGCATTCAGGACGACGGTGAGCGCCTGGTCGGTCAGCCCGCCAAGCGTCAGGCCGTCACCAACCCCGAAAACACCTTTTTCGCCATCAAGCGCCTGATCGGCCGCACCTTTGACGACCCTGTGGTCGCCAAGGACGCAAAGATGGTGCCCTATGAGATCGTCAAGGGCCCGAACGGCGACGCCTGGGTTCGCGCCCACGGCAAGGATTATTCGCCCCAGGAAATCTCGGCCTTCATCCTGCAAAAGATGAAGGAGGCTGCGGAGGCCCATCTGGGTGAGACGGTGACCAAGGCGGTCATCACCGTCCCGGCCTATTTCAATGACGCCCAGCGTCAGGCCACCAAGGACGCCGGCAAGATCGCCGGCCTTGAGGTCCTGCGCATCATCAACGAGCCGACCGCCGCGGCCCTGGCCTACGGCCTGGAAAAGAACGACGGCAAGAAGATCGCGGTCTACGACCTCGGCGGCGGCACCTTCGACGTCTCGATCCTCGAGATCGGCGACGGCG
>CAZYFY010000026.1:0-38030 GCA_964647275.1 uncultured Brevundimonas sp. | reverse complement strand
TCCAGCCGACCAGCAGGTCGTCACCGTCGTGGCCATAGAGGTAGTCATTGCCGGACTCGCCATAGAGGCTGTCCGTACCGGCGCCGCCATACAGATAGTCGGTGCCGAAGGAGCCGCCGATCAGATCGTCGCCGTCATCGCCGTGGAGGAAGTCATCACCCGCTTCGCCGTTCAAGGCGTCGTTGTCGGCCCCACCATAGAGAATGTCACCCCCGTCGCCGCCAAGCAGCTCGTCGTTGCCGATCTCTCCATAGAGCACATCGATCCCTAGGCCGCCGTTCAGATAGTCGTTGCCGGTCCAGCCCACGAGGAGGTCGTCGCCATCGTTGCCGTACAGGAAGTCGTTGCCCGATTCACCAAAGACACGATCGGTCCCGGCTCCCCCATAGAGATAATCGATCCCATCACCGCCGGAGATTTCGTCGTCGCCGTCATCGCCGTAGACGAAGTCGTCACCGGCCCCGCCATAGGCCAGGTCGTTCTCGGCCCCGCCGTGGATCTGGTCATTGCCATCCTCACCGTAGAGGATGTCCGCGCCGGCCTCCCCGTAGAGGACGTCAATTCCGTTGCCGCCGTTGAGATGGTCGTTGCCCGTCCAGCCCACCAGAAGGTCGTCGCCGTCCTCGCCCTGAAGCTGGTCGTCGCCGTCCTCACCATACAGGTGATCATTGCCGAGATAGCCGCGCAGAATGTCGCCGCCCGCACCGCCGTAGAGGGTGTCATTGCCCTCCCGACCATCAACGGTGTCATTGCCGCCAAGGGCATTGATGGTGTCGTCGCCGACGGTGCCTTCCAGTGTATCGTCGTACTCTGTCGGTACAGCGGTCAGGGCATAGGTGCCGTCGGTGAACTGCGCGAATTCAACACCGGTCAGGGTGTCGGTCTGGGTCCCGTTTGAAACGGTGAAGGACCCACCGCCATTGTCGGTGATGGTCCAGGCTGATCGCGCACCAAACAGGACGACAGTGTCGGTCCCCTGGCCTCCATTGATCGTGTCGTTGGACGCGCCGCTGTGAAGGACGTCATCACCGTCGCCACCGTTAAGCGTCGAGCCGACACCGGTGGTTTCAACATAGCTGTGCCCCGGAATGGAGACGTTCAGAACATAGGGAACACCACCCGGAACCGGCGCACTGTTACCCGCTTCGTTTGTACTGGACTGCCAAGCCCCAACGGCGACGTAGTAGGTGCCGGCGGTGGCGAAAGTATAGTTGATTAATGAGGCGGTATTGCCGGATGCCTCGTCATCATTCCAGGCAAGCTGGGTACCGCTGGCATCGAAGATCCGTAGGGTGGTATCGAAGCCGGCGCTGGCGATGTCAAAGATACAGGCAGCGCCTGCCGTCACGGTAAAGGCGTAAAATTCCTGCCCCCCGCCATTGCCGGTTCCGCGGATGACCGCGTGCGGAATGGTCGTCGCATTGGTCACGCCGGCATCGTTCATGAGATCGAAGTTGGCGTCGATGTTGATGGCCGACCCGATCGCAAGGTTGGCCTGGAATGCCATCTTGATGACATCAGCCGCCGCGACCATGACGCCTTCGCGCGCGTAAAGCTGATCGTTGCCGCCTTCGCCGTTCAGGGTGTCGGAGCCGCCCCAGCCATCAAGAACATCGCCGATGGCGCTGCCCGTGATGATGTCATTGAAGGTGCTGCCACGGACCATTTCGAAACTGGTGAGCGCATCGTTTCCAGCAGCCCCTTCAGACGTGCCGTCTGTCAGGTTGACGGTGACGCCACCCGTAGCGTTTGCGTAATCGACTAGATCAGACCCATTGCCCCCATTCAGGGTGTCATTACCCCGACCGCCCATGATGATGTCGTCGCCGTCACCACCGCTGATGTCGTCATTGCCGTCCGCACCGATCAGGGTGTCCGTATAGATCGTACCCGTCAGGGTATCGTTGGTGGCATCGCCCTCGATGACGACCCCGGCGTTGGCGACCGGCGCGGCAACCGTCTGATCCGCAAATTGAAGGTTCTCGATGCCGCGCAGGACGTCGGTTCCATCCGGGCCAACGACCGTGACGATACGATAGGCCACACCGCCGATCATTTCGGTTCCCGCCGTAATCGTATAGGCCGACATGTTGCCGGAGAAGACCGCTGTATCGCTTCCCGCGCCGCCGTACAGGTTGTCGTTGCCGGCCCCGCCGGTCAGACGATTGTTGGCGCTGTTGCCGACCATTACGTCGGCTCCGGACCCACCGATGGCGTTCTCGATAACGGCACCCATGGCGATCGCAACGTTGCCAACCAGACCACCAACGCTGGAGAAATGGCCCTGGCGCAGATCAACAATGCCCGCCTGGGTATATCCGGAAAAATCCAGGGTGTCGGTACCGCCGGCATCCCAGACGGCAAAGATCACAGCCTGAGGTGACCCTGACGTGCCGGCGTTGTACCAAATGCGATCCGCCGTCGAATTGAAGCCATAGACGGTGTCGCCAGACCGCGTTGTCATATTGGCCCCGTAGAGGCGCTGTGCTGCGGCGATATCATCCAGCAGCGGTGCGGCGGCGTATCGCCCGCCGAAGCTGCCGCCGGTGTTAGACTCCGAGAAATAGCTCATCACCGAGTACTGGCGAGAATCTTCGTAGTAGGTGGCGTGAGCCGAATAGGTGATCGTGACGCCGGCCCCGGCATTGTAGTCAGCCGGATGACCCAGGCCGATGGCATGTCCAATTTCATGGACCAGGACCTGATAGCCATAGGCCAGATACTGGGGACTTGAGTTGTAGCTGAGCGAGGAATTGACCCAGACGTCGCCCGAGTTCGCCGTGTGGCTGGTATTGCCGGGATAGTAGGCGAAAGCAGCCGCCCCGGATGCGCCGGCCGAGTAGTTGCCGAACAGCATGGAGGCACTGTCGGAATAGGCCCCCTCTCCCGTGGTTCCAGTCCCAACCCTGTTGAAGGTCAGTCGGGCCACATCGGACCAGGCGAGTAGCATCAGTTCGGTTGCAGCGATCTGGGCTTCGGAGAAGCGGGTAAAGCCGCTCGTGTCCGACGGCATCGTCGTCGGTGCATTCGACCGATAGGCATAGGTAACGGTCGCCGGGTCGCCGATATTGGTCGACCAGCGGGCATTGGCCCGCGTGATCTGGGTTCCGGCATCCGTAGGCGTCAGGGAGGGCTTGCCGTTGCTGCCGGTACCACCTCGATCGTCCAGATCAAGGAAGGCCAGCGGGCCGTTTGGGCTGTAATTCAGTCCGCGCTGTCCGGCACCGACGGCCAGATCACTGCCGAGTTCGTCCGGCAAAAAGTCGGTCCGGCGAAATTGTCCTGACATATCAGCGCAAACGACGCACATGCCTAATCCTCCCAGTCCGCGACCATCCAGACGTCGCGCAATCCATTCTGACACGCTAGGCCTACCAGCGTAATGTGCCAACCCTTATAGTAACTGACGAAGGGGATTTCGGCCTTGAAAATCCTGGTTTCTGTTCTGGCCCTGCTCGGGGTGCCGGCCTGTCATGCCCCGGCGGCCGGGGCTGTGGATGCGGTGGAGGAAAACGCCATGCACACGTCACCCGCCTTGAGCGAAGCCGAAAGTCTGGCCGGAAACTGGCACTTGGCCGGGCCGCAAGGCGATTGCGCGCTTGAGTTGAGCGCCCGGAATGCGCCCGTGGCACCGGGCAGCCTGGCGGCCCCGATGCAGGCCCTGACCCTCGTGGGGGACTGTCTGCGCGACCGATCGCCTCAGGGGTGGCGACCGGTTCCCCTGGGCCTGGAACTGGATGACGCCGACGGCATGGCCGTGCTCACCTTTGAGCGCACCGGTGAGACAACCTACCGGTCAACAGACGGCACCTGGACCTTGACCCGCCGTTAGGTCGGCAGGGGCCTTGGCGCGGTGGGCACCCAGCCCCCCCACCGATGTTTAGACAATCCAGGCGTAGTCGCTGGATTGGACATGTTGCGCCAGGTCCGGGCGCTCATCGCTCAGGAAGGCCTCTACCTCGGCCGCGCCCCAGTTGGAGACGAGCGGCGTGTCCCAGACGGCCTTGTCCTCCAATGGGAGAATCCAGGGGTCGAGCGCGTCGAGGCCAGGCAGGACCAGCGGTCCGAGATCGACCGTGTCCGCACTGTCAGCCAGAGGTGACACCAGGACGGTGCCGTCATCCGTGGCCGGCAGAATCAAGGGCTGATCGCCATTCTTGCCGGTAACCGGCGCTCCCGGCGCTGCCAGCGAGAACTCGAAGTCGTTCTCGTGCAGATCGGCCTTGAGCACGCCCCACAGCTTGATACTGTTGCCGCCGCCCAGGTCGATGATGGTGTTGCCGTTGCCGTCGTCATTGATGAACGGCAGCAGGGCCGCGAAGCTACCACCCGATGGCAGGACGATGACATCGCCCAGACCAGCTCCGGCCACGAAGTCGCGAATCTCGTCCATGCCGTTACCGCTATCAAACTCAAACCGGTCGGCCCCGGCTTCGCCCCACAGGACGTCATTGCCGGATCCGCCATTCAGCGTGTCATCGCCGTTGCCGCCAATCAGCAGGTCATTGCCGTTGTCGCCGTAAAGGGCGTCATCGCCATCGTCGCCTCTCAGCTGATCGTTGCCCTCATTCCCGAACATGGCGTCATGTCCTGTTCCCCCACGCACCTCATCGTCGCCGGCTCCACCGTATACGAGGTCACCGCCAGAGCCGGCGTCGATATAATCGGCACCTTCACCGCCGCCGAGTTGGTCATTGTCGTCCCCGCCGTAGATGAAGTCGTTACCGTCACCGCCGTCGACGTAATCCTCTCCAAGACCGCCGAAAATCTGGTCTGCCCCACCTCCTCCAAAGAGAAAGTCATTGCCGGCGTCGCCGGCCACGGTGTCGTCGCCGTCCTCGCCGTACAAATAATCAATGCCGTCACCGCCGCTGAGGACGTCATTGTCGAGGCCCCCGTAAACGTAATCATTGCCCGCCTCGCCATAGAGGGTGTCCATCCCCGAGCCGCCCTCGATGACATCCGAGCCGTTGCCGCCATGGACAGTGTCATTGCCACCCCGTGCGTCGATCGTGTCGTCATAAGGCGTACCCGAAAGGGTGTCGTCGCCTTCTGTGCCGTCAATCTCCTCTCCCATGGCATCGCCGAACCGGAAGTCGTTCTCGTGCAGTTGGGCCTTGAGCACGCCCCACAGCTTGATGCTGTTGCCGCCACCCAGGTCGATGATGGTGTTGCCGTTGCCGTCGTCATTGATGAACGGCAACAGGGCCGCGAAACTGCCGCCCTCTGGCAGGACGATAACATCGCTCAGACCGGCTCCGGCTGAGAAGTCGCGAATCTCGTCAACGCCGCTGGTGCCATTGAACACGAACTCGTCCGCGCCGCCCTCACCCCACAACACGTCGTTGCCGGCTCCGCCTTCCAAAATGTCGTTGTCTTCCCCGCCGATCAGCAGGTCATTGTCGGCCCCGCCATAAAGGAAATCGGCACTAGCGCCTCCATCAAGACGGTCGGCCCCGGTCCCACCGAAGAGCGTGTCTGCGCCGGACCCGCCGTACATTTCGTCATCGCCGGCCTCGCCATACAGGACATCTGTGCCTGTGCCGCCGGACATGTAGTCGGCACCGTCGCCTCCAATGAGGCGATCATCGCTGTTTTCGCCGTAGAGGAAATCGTCGCCGGCACCGCCATTGAGGGTATCGTTGTCATCCCCACCGTAGAGACGATCACTGTCGCCGCCGCCGTGCAGTTCGTCGGCACCGTTCTCGCCATAAAGGACATCAGCGCCCGTGCCGCCGGTGAGGTAGTCATTGCCCATTGCGCCGACCAGGGTGTCATTGCCGGCATCGCCATAGAGATAATCGTCGCCGTCTTCGCCGTAGAGGCGATCGGCTCCGTCACCACCGTAGGCGAAATCGATTCCGGCCCCTCCGCCGATCAGGTCATCGCCGGCCTGGCCATAGAGGAAGTCGTCGCCCTGATCGCCATTGAGGGTGTCGTTGTCGTCTCCACCGTAGAGGCGGTCGGCTTCCTCGCCGCCGTGCAACTCATCGGCTCCCCCTTCGCCGTAGAGGACATCTGCGCCTGTCCCGCCGCTGAGGTAGTCGTTGCCGATCCAGCCGATCAACCGATCATCCCCGGCATCGCCGTAGAGGAAATCATCTCCATCTTCCCCGAATAGCCGGTCGGCTCCGTTGCCGCCGCGGAGGACATCGATCCCGAAGGATCCACCGATCAGGTCATCGCCTTCCTCACCATAGAGGAAATCGTCGCCACCATCGCCATTGAGGGTGTCGTTGTCGTCTCCTCCGTAGAGGCGGTCGGCGTCGGCACCGCCGTGCATTTCGTCATTGCCCGAGCTGCCGTAGAGGAAGTCGGCGCCGGTGCCGCCGGAGAGATAGTCCTGGCCGGAGCCGCCGTTCAGGATATCGTTGCCGGCATCGCCATAGAGGAAGTCGTCGCCGTCGCCGCCGTCCACGTCATCATTGTCGGCCCCGCCGTACATGAAGTCGACGCCCAGACCGCCGAGCAGGGTGTCATTGCCGGCATCGCCATAGACAAAGTCGTCGCCGTCCCCGCCATCTGCGGTGTCATTGCCGTTGCCGCCGCGAATCTGATCGTTGTCCGCGTTGCCGAACATCGTGTCGTCGCCGTCCTCGCCCCAAAGACGGTCGGCACCATCCCAACCTCGCAGGGTATCGTTGCCGGCCCCGGCAATTAACAGATCGTCACCAACGTCACCGAACAGCAGGTCGTTCCCGGATCCCGCATCGAGGCGATCATGGCCGGCCCCGCCGTTGATGTTGTCGTCGCCGTCATCGCCGTAAATTTCGTCATCGCCGTTTTCGCCCTGGAGGTTGTCGGCTCCGAGGCCACCGCGGATGTAGTCGTTGCCGATTCCACCGAGGACGAGGTCGTCATCAGCCCCGGCGTAGAGCCAGTCATCACCGTCGCCGCCCCACAGCTCATCGAGGCCGTCTTCGCCATAGAGGCGATCCGCTCCGGTCCCGCCGTACATGCGGTCATCGCCGAGCCAGCCGACCAGGCGGTCATCGCCACCATCGCCATAGAGGATGTCGTCCCCGACTTCGCCATAGAGACGGTCCGCCCCCTCGCCACCTTCAATACGGTCAGCTCCGAAGGAACCGCCGATCACATCATCGCCGGCCTCGCCATAGAGGGTGTCGTCGTCGGCGCCGCCGTCGACCGTGTCGTTGTCATTCCCGGCATAGACGATATCGGCCCCGTCCCCGCCGTATATCTCATCGTTGCCGTCACCGCCGTTCAGACTGTCGGCTCCGGCTCCGCCGTTGAGGTAGTCGTTACCGGTTACGCCGACGAGAAAGTCATCGCCATCATCGCCATAAAGATAGTCGTTGCCGTCCCCACCGTTCATGCCGTCGCTGCCGCTGCCGCCGTATATAAAGTCGACGCCCTGGCCCCCGAAAAGATCGTCGTCGTCGGCCTCGCCATAGAGGAAGTCGTCGCCGTCATCGCCTCGAAGAATATCTTCGCCGGCTCCGCCGTAGAGCCGGTCGCCATCGGAGCCGCCCTCCAGCGTATCGTTGCCGTCTTCCCCGTAGAGGCGGTCACCGTCTGCGCCCCCGTAGAGCGTATCGTTTCCTGCGCCCCCGATCAGAAGGTCCGCGCCCACGTCCCCGATGAGCGTATCGTCTCCCGCCCCACCGTCGAGACGATCCGATCCGGCACCGCCCTGAAGCTGGTCGTTGCCGTCCCCCCCATTGAGCTCGTCCTGACCGTCCCCGCCGCTGAGGAAGTCGGCCCCCAGGCCGCCGTTGAGGTAGTCGTCGCCGATGTCGCCAAAAAGGCTATCGTCGCCATCATCGCCATAGACGAAGTCATCGCCGCTACCGCCGTTGGCCGTGTCATCACCGTCGCCGCCCCTGAGGGTGTCGTTGTCCTCTTGGCCAGACAGGTTATCGGCCCCGGCTCCTCCGAACAGCGCATCGTCGCCATTCTGGCCGTCCAGTCGGTCGTTGCCATCCCCGCCTTCGAGGCGATCCCCACCGCCACCGCCGACGAGGAGGTCGTCGCCGCCCTCGCCATAGAGAATGTCGTCGCCGATTTCGCCATAGAGTTCATCATGGCCACCCCCACCAGCGAGCCGGTCATTGCCGTCCAGGCCGAAGAGGATGTCGTGTTGGCTGGAGCCATAGAGGGTATCGTCGCTATTCGTCGCCCCCAGGATCAGCGTGAAGGTCAGATCGGCGAACTGAAGCCTTTCCACGTCCGTCAGGATGTGCGCTTCACCAACCGGATTCTCATTCACACGTATGGATGTGCCGCTTTGGAACAGAAAAACGTAGCCTGAGCGGTTGCCTGAGAAATGGGCCGTGTCGGTGCCGGCCCCGCCGTTGATGACATTGGTGCCTGTGCCGCCGTACAGCTGGTCGTCACCATCTTCCCCATGAAGGGCATCATTGCCTGCGCCGCCATACAGCTGGTCGTTGCCGCCGCGGCCAAAGACGGTGTCATTCCCCTCAAGGGCATCAATGACATCATCCCCTTCGGTGCCGTACAGGGTGTCGTCGCCTGACGTGGGCGTGCGAAGTTCGGTCGGTGCGCCCAGGGACAGCCTGTGCGAATAGGGCCAGGACCACAGCGTCATTCCGCCCCCCCGCGCCAGATCGGGATCGAGCCAGGCGAAGTCCCCGATACGGGCCAGCGGCCATCCGGCCCACCCACCGTTGCCGATGCGCCCCGGCAGGCCCAGCTCGCCGTCATCCGACAGGAAAAAGCGCCCGCGAGAATTGCCGGCGTGGTCCGTGTTGCGGTTGGTCATGGCCGTCGTCCCCCAGGTGCCCTGTCTGTCTCCCCGCCGAGAGTCCTCAACCAGCGTAGGGTTAAGCCTAGGCTCTCGAATCCGGGGTGCCAAATTTTGCCTTCAATGCTGGATTGTATTTGGACCGGCCGAGGACGACACTGACGAAGCCTGATCGAATGCCGTCCGGTCCGTCTGGTTTTCGCGGTCGACACCGCCCTGCGCGGCATGAGCCGGCCCGCCGGGACGATGGATCCGGGGTGTCGCCGATGGCATCGACGGGCCAACTAGGCTTTGAATAACAACGTTAACGCAAGAGTGCCTGAGCAGGCGTCCGGCTTCGCCTGTGCGACGCGAAGCCTCGGCTCACCGGCATGGCCGTCACGGCAAGGCGCGCGTTGCGGGAGCCGTCGAGACTTGCGGAAAAGCCCGGTGAACCCTGTGGATATGCGACATATGCGCGCAGACGCAGAAGGGTCCGCCTCAGCCGTCCGTTGTTGGCCGGGTATGGAGCCTGATCGGTTGAGATGGAATCGCTTCGCGATTTCATCTCAGGCGTGAATCATACTCTGGCGTCAGTTGCCCGAACGCCAGTTCGATACGCACGGGATTTTTGACCGATCTGCCCGGTCGGCATAGCGGCCGGCGATCTCGCGGACCTCGGCCATCAGCCCATCCTCCAGCCGGATTGGATTCAGACCCAGGCCGAGGAAGCGGTCATTGACGACGTCCAGTTCGTTCTCGTCAGCCTCGCGGCGTGGATTGTCGAGGTTGGTGATCTCTGCCCCGGTCGCCTCGGCCACCATCTGGGCCAGGTCGCGCACGCGGTGGGTTTCGGTCATCTGGTTGAGGATCTGGACCCGCTCGCCCTTCTGGGGCGGGTTGTCGATGGCCAGCTCGATGCAGCGCACGGTGTCGCGAATGTGGATGAACGCCCGCGTCTGTCCCCCCGTCCCATGCACCGTCAAGGGATAGCCGACCGCCGCCTGCATCAGAAAGCGGTTCAGCACCGTGCCGTAGTCGCCGTCATAGTCGAAGCGGTTGATCAGCCGCTCGTCGCGTTCCGTCTCCGGCGTCTGGGTGCCCCAGACGATTCCCTGGTGCAGGTCGGTCACCCGGATCTCATCATTGCGATTATAGAAATAGAACAGCAGCTGATCCTGGGTCTTGGTCATGTGGTAGATCGACCCCGGTGCCGCCGGGTGCAGGATTTCGCGTTCGACCAGGCCGTCCGGCCCCTCGACCATGACCTTGAGATAGCCCTCGGGGATGGCGGCTCCGGAGGTGCCGTAGCCATAAACGCCCATGGTGCCCAGATGCACGAGGTGGGACTCCACTCCCGCCTCGACGATGGCCGCCAGCACGTCATTGGTGGCGTTGATGTTGTTGTTGACCGTGTAGCGTTTGTGCTGGGCTGACTTCATCGAATAGGGCGCGGCCCGCTGCTCGGCGAAGTGGACGATCGCGTCGGGCTTCTCATCTTTCAGCAGGCTGACCAGCCGGTCGAAGTCCTGGCCCAGTGTCAGATTGACGAAGCCGATGTCCTTGCCGGACACCTCCTTCCACGCCGCCAGCCGTTCGCTGATCGAACGGATGGGCGTGAGGGATTCAACCTCCAGCTCGACGTCGATCTTGCGGCGCGACAGGTTGTCGACAATGACCACATCGTGCCCGAGATTGGACAGGTGCAGGGCCGTCGGCCAGCCACAGAATCCATCGCCGCCCAGAACAAGAATACGCACATCGAGCTCCCAAAAGCCTCTATCGTCTCTTAGAGGCATTCGTTGCCGACGCAACGTCTTGCCCGTGTCGCAATGGTCGGTGTTCAGCGAAGGCCCGCGCCCGGGCGAAGGCTGATCACGAAAAAGGGCGCGGTCGCCCGCGCCCCTGATCGGGTTCAGTCTGTACGATAGCCTCAGGCCGAGGCCAGGTTCCGCAGGACGTAGGGCATCACCCCGCCGGCCTTGAAGTAGTCCAGCTCGGTCTGGTTATCGATCCGGCAGCGGACCGGGAAACGGGCCATCTTGCCGTCCGAGGGGCGGAACAGCTCGACCCACAGCTCCTGACGTGGCTTCAGCTTGCCGACATTGGCGTCGGACAGACCGCGGATGGTGACGATCTCCTCGCCGGTCAGGCCCAGCTTGGTCCAGCCCTCGGCCTTGAACTGCAGCGGGACGACGCCCATGCCGATTAGGTTGGAGCGGTGGATGCGCTCATAGCTCTCGGCGATGACCGCGCGCACGCCCAGCAGGCGCGTGCCCTTGGCCGCCCAGTCGCGCGACGAGCCGGTGCCGTATTCCTTGCCGGCGAAGACGACCAGCGGGCGACCTTCCGACTGATAGCGCATGGCGGCGTCATAGATTGCCATGACCTCGCCCGACGGGAAGTGCCTGGTCTCACCGCCCTCGATGTCCGGGACGATCTTGTTGCGAATCCGGATGTTGGCGAAGGTGCCGCGCATCATCACTTCGTGGTTGCCGCGGCGCGCGCCGTAGCTATTGAAATCGAGCGGCGCGACGTCGTGGTCGATCAGATACTTGCCGGCCGGCGAGGTGGCCTTGATCGAACCGGCCGGGGAAATGTGGTCGGTCGTGATCGAGTCGCCGAAGATACCCAGAATGCGGGCCTCGATGATGTCGGTGACGGGGGCCGGCTCCATCGACAGACCGTCGAAATAGGGCGGGTTCTGAACATAGGTGGACTTGTCGTCCCACTCATAGGTCTGGCCACCGGTGACCTTGATCGCCTGCCAGTGCTTGTCGCCCTTGAAGACGTCGGCATAGCGTTTGGCGAACATTTCCGGCGTCACCGACTTCTTCTGGATGTCGGCGATCTCCTTGGAGGTCGGCCAGATGTCCTTGAGGAAGACGTCCTTGCCCTTCTTGTCCTGGCCGATCGGCTGGGTGGTGATGTCGATCCGCATCGAGCCGGCCAGGGCGTAGGCCACCACCAGCGGCGGTGAGGCCAGATAGTTGGCCTGGACGTCCGGGTTCACCCGGCCCTCGAAGTTGCGGTTGCCCGACAGGACCGAGGTGGCGACGACGCCGTTGTCGTTGATGGCCTGGGAAATCTCGGAATCCAGCGGACCCGAGTTGCCGATACAGGTCGTGCAGCCATAGCCGACCAGGTTGAAGCCCAGCGCGTCCAGATCCGCCTGCAGGCCGGAATCGGTCAGATAGTCGGTGACCACCTGCGAGCCGGGGGCCAGCGAGGTCTTGACCCAGGGCTTGGGCTTGAGGCCCAGCTTGGCGGCCTTGCGGGCCACCAGGCCCGCCGCGATCAGCACTGACGGGTTGGAGGTGTTGGTGCAGGAGGTGATGGCGGCAATCACCACATCACCATCGCCGATGTTGAAGTCACGACCATCAACGGCATAGCGCGGCGCGTCGGCCGGGCGGTTGAAAGTGCTGGTCAGATGGGCTTCGAACTCCGGTGCGGCGGTGGTCAGGGCGACCTTGTCCTGCGGGCGCTTCGGTCCGGCCAGTGACGGCACGACGGTCGACAGGTCCAGTTCCAGGGTGTCGGTGAAGACCGGCTCATCCGAGCCCGGCTCGATCCACAGGCCTTGCGCCTTGGCATAGGCCTCGACCAGGGCGACGCGCGCCTTGTCGCGACCCGTGGCCGTCAGATAGTCGATCGTGGCCTGGCTGACGGGGAAGAAGCCGCAGGTGGCCCCATATTCCGGAGCCATGTTGGCGATGGTGGCCTGGTCTTCGATGGTCATGCCGGCAATGGCGTCGCCGAAGAATTCGACGAACTTGCCGACCACGCCGCGCTTGCGCAGCATCTGGGTGACGGTCAGCACCAGATCGGTCGCAGTGGCACCCTCGGGCAGCTTGCCGGTCAGCTTGAAGCCGATGACCTCGGGGATCAGCATCGGGATCGGCTGGCCCAGCATGGCGGCCTCGGCCTCGATGCCGCCGACGCCCCAGCCCAGCACGGCCAGGCCATTGATCATGGTGGTATGGCTGTCGGTGCCGACCACGGTGTCGGGATAGGCGACGGTCTTCTTGCCTTCGTCGGCGGTCCACACGGTCTGGGCCAGGTTCTCAAGGTTGACCTGGTGACAGATGCCGGTTCCGGGCGGCACGACGCGGAAGTTGTTGAAGGCCGACGAACCCCAGCGCAGGAAGTTGTAGCGTTCGATGTTGCGCTCATACTCGCGCTCGACGTTCTGCTCGAACGACTTGGGCGTGCCGAAGTGGTCGACCATGACCGAGTGGTCGATGACCAGATCCACCGGGTTCAGCGGATTGATCTTGGACGGATCGGCACCCAGAGCCGTCATGGCATCGCGCATGGCGGCCAGATCGACGACGGCGGGAACACCGGTGAAATCCTGCATCAGCACGCGCGCCGGACGGAAGGCGATCTCGTGTTCGACTGACCCCTTGTTGTCGATCCAGGCGGCAATGGCCTTGAGGTCGTCCTCGGTCACCGAGACGCCGTCCTCGTTGCGCAGGAGGTTCTCCAGCAGAACCTTCATTGAGCGGGGAAGGCGCGAGATTCCGGCCAGACCGGCTTCCTCGGCGGCGGGAAGGCTGTAATAGGCGTACTTCTTGCGCCCGACGGAAAGGTCCTGACGGGTCTTGAGGCTGTCAACTGACGGCATGGGAGAGGTGTCCTCTGATCAAAGCCGCCCGACAATTCGGTTGCGCGGTCGCGCGCTGGACGCTGGGGCACACAGGTCCCCGACGTGCGCGGCGATCGCCTGCTGCGGCTGCGGCGGATATAGCCATGCGCGCACGGTTCGTCCATGAATCCATGATGCCGTCATGGGTATTGAGAGAGGTTCGCAAGACGGGCGCGACGACTGCGTCGGACGCGGCGGGTCGCCATGGGTGATCTTCAAGCGTCGAATGCGCGAATGACAGGTCCGAGTTTTCCCTGGGACAGGCGGCTGGACGTACGCGGCCTGACGGTGGCGCGAGGGGATCGGGTCTTGATCCGCGACCTGTCGTTCAGCGTCGGGCCGGGCCAGGCCGTGGTGCTGACCGGGGCGAACGGGGCGGGCAAGACGTCGTTGCTGCGCGTGGTCGCGGGGCTGTTGAAGCCGATGGCGGGGACGGTCGAGCTGTCTGGCGAGGTCGAGTGGGCGGACCAGTTGCATCTGATCGGCCACCAGGACGGGCTGAAGGCCGGTCGGACGGCAATAGAGGAGCTGGACTTCTGGTGTCGCTGGGCCGGGGCGACCGCTGCGGGGATCGAGCGGGCGGTGGAGACACTGGCGCTGGGGCCGCTGTTGCCCTTGCCCGTGCGGTCCTTGTCGGCGGGGCAGAGGAAGCGGCTGGCGATGGCGCGACTGGTGGCGGCCGACCGGCCGTTGTGGCTGCTGGATGAGCCGCTGGCCCCACTTGACGCTCGGTGGCGGGAGAACCTGGGCCTGCTGGCCGATGTGCATCTGGGAACCGGCGGCATGATCCTGGCGGCGGCGCATGATCCGATGCCGTTCGAGCATGGGGTGCTCGACCTCGGGGGCGCGGCATGAACCCGATGATGCTGTTGTTCCGGCGCGAGTTTGGCCTGGCCTGGGGGCGGGGCGGGGGCGCGATCATGACGCTGGCCTTCTTTGCGGCGATCACGGCCCTGACGCCCCTGACGGTGGGCTCCGAGCCTGAGCGGCTGGCGGCGCTGGCGGTCGGGTCGTCCTGGCTGGCCCTGGCCCTGGCCAGCCTCCTGTCGCTCGAGCGGCTGTTCGAGCGCGATTTTGAGGATGGGGCGCTCGATCTGCTGGCCATCGGACCGCTGGGCCTGGTGGGTGTGTCCGCGATCAAGGCCCTGGCCCAGTGGGTCGCCATCGGCCTGCCGCTGGCGGTGGCCGCGCCGGTGGCGGCGGCGGCGCTGGGGGCCCCGGATTCGATCCTGCCGCTGACCCTGGCCGCCGCCGCGATCGGTGGCCTTGGCTTTGCCTATACCGGCATGATGGGGGCGGCCCTGGCCCTGGGGTCGCGCCGGGGTGGTCTGTTGATCGCGGTGGTCGTCCTGCCGCTGTTCGCGCCCCCGGCCATATTCGGAGCGGGCTTGCTGGTGGCGGCCTCCCAAGGCCTGCCGTGGGTGGGAGGGCTGGCGCTGATTTTTGCCTGGACGTTGTTTTCTGTCGTGGTTTCCCCGATGGTTGCAGCCTTCTCCGTGCGCGACGCGCTGGGGTGACGCGGGGGCGTGTCAGAGGGGTCCATCAGTTCCATGAACGGCATTCGATTTTCGGCAACACTCGCATCCGTCCTGCTGCTGTCGGCCTGCGTCACGGCTCCCAGCTATGGCCCGCCCTATGGGCCGACCCCACCGCCGCCGCCGGCCCCGCCGACAGATGGTCCGGGCGGGGGGGTGCTGCGCGACTGGCGCGGGATCATCACCCAGCAAGATCGGTCCCGGCTGGATCGCATCGACGAGGCCTGGCGTCGGGCCCTGGAGCAGGCGCGCCGCTCTGAGGGGTCGGGCGACCTCCTGTCGGTCGGAGCCCTGATCGATCCGCATGCGGCCCTGGACAATCCGACGCCACCATCGGGCCGGTATCGGTGCCGGACCGTGAAGCTCGGCCATCAGGGAGCCACCGGCCTGGGCTATGTGGTTTATGGCTGGTTCGAATGCGAGATCACACGAACGGCCAATGGGCTGCGTCTGGTCAAGACGACCGGCTCGCAGCGTCCCAGCGGGCTGCTGTTCCCGGAAGATGACCTGGGCATGGTCTTCCTGGGCTCGATGGCCCTGGGCGAAGAGCCGCGCGCCAACTCTTACGGGAACAACGACGGGCGCGACTTTGCCGGGCGGGTCGAGCGGATCGGGCGGAACCGCTGGCGGCTGGTCATTCCGTGGCCGGAGAATGAATCGACCCTGGATCTGATCGAGCTGGTCCCGGCCTAGGTCACCTTGGTCAGCCTCAGGTCCTGATAGTCGTAGCTGAAGTCGATATCGGGAGAGACGCCGCGGACGCGCGCGCGGACCGGGGCCCCGTTCTCGATCTCGAAGGTGATGAAGGCGTCCTCCTCGCGCTTGTCGGGGAAGCGGGTGCGGAAGGTGTCGCCGTTGTAGTGCTCGAGGGGCCCTCGTAGGGCAGCGGAGCGGGAGAAGCGAAGCGTCAATGCCGTCTGAGGAGGCGTGATCGTTGGGCGCGGACTGCCGACAGGGATGACAAGTTCCCCGATGACAATGTCGCCGTACCAGGGATCTCGCCACGTCCCCATGTAGGCTTCCAGCGGCAGTGACGGCGGGGCACCGGCGGCCTGGGCGGCATCGATGGCGGCGGCGGCTTCGAGCGAGCGGGCATTGCCTTCGGCCTGGCGGCGCTGGCCGTCAGCGATCCAGTCGAAGGTCACTTTGTCCATGAGGATGTCGGCGATGCCCTGGCGCAGGGCGCGCAGGCAGAAGCCTTCCTCGGCGTTGGTGAAGACGGAGAAGCCGGCGTTGCGGCCCGGGATCAGGAAGGTCGAGGAGATGCCTCCGGGCGAGCCGCCGCCGTGGTTGACGATGCGCTCGCCGCGATAGTCCTGAACCGCCCACCCCATCGCATAGGTCGAGGCGATGGCGCGGTTGGGCATTTCATCGGTCGGGCCGGGCGATGAGCCGGAGATGATGTTGGGCCGCCACATCTCGCGCGCCTGTTCCTCGGACCAGAGACGAACGCCGGTCGAGGTCAGGCCCTGGTTGAGCTGGACCTGGATCCAGTTGGCCCATTCGTGCGGGGTGGCGACCACGCCGCCGGCCGCAGCGGCGCTGTCCCAGTTCCAGATGCCGGGAATGGTCTCCGACAACAGGGTCATCTCGCCCTGATACCGCAGCGGCGGGCCGACACGGCCGTGCGGCAGGGCGGAACGGGTCGGGTCGGCCCAGGAGGTCATCGGCGCGCTGCCGGCCATGTGCAGGGCGTCCATCAGCTCATGGCGCAGGATGGCCTCATAGGGGGCGCGGTGGAGCTGTTCGAGGATCGCTCCGGCGACCACGAACATCAGGTTGCAATAGTGATACCCGGCCCGGAAGCTGTATTCGATCGGCACATGGGGAATGGCGGCCATGATCTCGGCGCGGGTGCGGTCCGAGTTCGGCCAGAACAGCAGGTCCCCGGCCCCCAGACCGAAACCGGCGCGATGCGACACCAGATCACGCACGGTAATGCGCTCGGTGATGAAGGGGTCCGATAGCTGGAAGTCGGGCAGATAGGTGTGCACGGGCGCGTCCCATTCCAGCTCTCCCGCGTCGACCTTGCGGGCCAACAGGGCGACGGTCATGGCCTTGGTGTTGGAGGCGACGGCGAACTGGGTGTGCTCATTGGCGGGGTCGTCGGAGCCCAGGCGTTTGACGCCATAGCCGCGTGTCATGACGGTGCGACCGTCCCGGACCACGGCGACGCCGACGGCGGGCTGGTCCGGCCAGGCGGCCATGACGCGGCGGACATAGGTGTCGACGGCCTCGATGAGGGCGGCGTCCTGATCCTGGGCCGTGGCAAGGCTGGACCAGCCGAGGCCTGTGGCGGCGACGCCCGCAAACAGGGCACCACGACGGGTCAGACGGGGGTGGAAACCGGACATGGGGGACGCCTCCTTGATACGGAGCCACGCTAGCGGAGGCGGCGCACGGTGGCGAGGGGCCAAGGACCTTCCCATATCGCCTCCATGACCCAGACCCTGAACCGCCCGCTGAAGATTGATTTCGTTTCCGACGTCGTGTGCCCCTGGTGTGCCGTCGGTCTGGGTGGGCTGACCGCCGCGCTGGACAAGCTCAAGGCCGAAGGCATCACCGCCGACATCCATTTCCAGCCGTTCGAACTGAACCCCCAGATGGCCCCGGACGGCGAGAACATCGTCGAACATGTCGGGCGCAAATACGGGGCGACACCGGAACAGTCGGCCCAGAACCGGGCCATGATCAAGGACCGCGCCGCCGAGGTGGGGTTTGCGATGAACTTCACCGACGACAGCCGCATCTGGAACACCTTTGACGCCCACCGCCTGATCCACTGGGCGGGCACCGAACCCGGCGCGGGGGGACCCGAAGCCGGTGGCCTGGAGGCGCAGGCGCGGATGAAGACGGCGCTTCTCAAGACGCATTTCACCGACAACCAACCGCTGAACGATCCCGAGGCCCTGGTCGCTGCCGCCGTGGCGGCGGGGCTGGACGGCGATCAGGCCCGCGCTGTGCTGACCGAAGGCCGGTTCGCCGATGCGGTGCGGGCCGATGAGCGGCTGTGGATCGGGCGCGGCATCAACTCGGTCCCCGCTGTGGTGGTCGAGGACAAATGGCTGATCTCGGGCGGCCAGCCGGCGGCGGTGTTCGAAGAGGCCCTGCGCAAGATGGCTGCGGAGACGGCGGGCCAATCCGCGACCTGACACTGAGGCTTGTCATCCTCCGACGAGCTTTAGCGAGATCGGGGGACCCAGCTCACAGCCGCCAACCGCCCTGGGTCCCCCTGTCTGTGCGGCCATGCCGCTTGCCGGAGGATGACGAAAGGGGGAGGGCGGGCTTGCGTCAGGCCCGGCGTTTGGCGGGGGCGGGCGGCGCGTCCCTCGCGGTGACCAGATGGCCCTTCCAGCCGGGCGGCGGCAGGAACTTGCCGGACTTTTCCTCGCGGGTGCCCTCGCGGGCGATCCGGGCGGCCTCGCGGCCAGCCTTGAGGATGGTCTCGTGTTCGAAGAGTGACTTGTTCTTCACGGCCAGGCTGGCAAATCGTCCTTCTCCCCTTCGGGTCCCGCAAGGGAGAGTGAACGCGAGGCCGGATTGACGAACTGAAACGCCTCGGCCCGCTCGCGCAGATAGCCGTTGATGAAGGTGGTCTTCCCGGCGCCGTTGAGGCCGGCGAGGAGGACGAAGGTGGGCATGGGGGGAGGTCAGCGCGGGCGGCGGCGGGTGTCGCGTGGGGGAAAAAGTGCACTGTCACCGTAATCGTGGTCTTCGCCCGGCGGCTGCTCGGGAGGGAGATGTAGGTCGGGGGCGTCACGGATAGCCCTCTCAGGGCTTCCGGGATTGTCTGTTAGGGATTGGTTGTGGGAGGAGTTGGGGCCAGATTGGATAAGAGCGTGAGCCCCGTTTATTTCGACGAAGATGCGCGGTTGTGGCCTGAAGGGGCTCCCCGTTAGAGTGCGCCTACCGGAGCAGATAGAATGAACGACTTGTCGAACTTCCAGCGCGGCTCGAACCAGAGACGAGTCGAGCGCGTTAGCCAAGCGACTATTGAGGTGCCGACGAGTGATGTCCAAACTTCGTTCGAGAGCATCAGAGGCCTCCTGATTGATTGGCTCTCCCGAAAAGCGGGAGGCAAACTCCCGGAGTCAATCTTAAACGGTGATACAGGTGATTTCGACACCATTGGTTTCCAGCGGGTTGAAACTGCGGCGCTCAATGATCCGCTCTATTGGGCAGCTCGCCAGGACGATCAGGATCGAAATTTCCCGAGGCGTTCTTGGATCACTGAGGCCGCGATCGCTCCGAGAGAAAACTCGGTTGTCCTAGGATATCGGCTCCACTGTGTGACGCTGGGAGAGCCGGCACCCTTCGCCCGGTCGGTGCCACGGTTCATGAGGGACGTAGCGCGATCGCACGACACTTGCTTGGATGGTCGGGAGATCGAACTCAGCGCCCGTCGGATAGACTCCGATGATGATGTCGAATGGCTATTCTCTCTGTTGGCATCAGAGTCTCGGGTGCATCCGGTCATCGGAATTGCACAATCGTACCGTCCCACCGACGCCCAAAATGATGGCTATCTACTAGATGCAGATTTCGTAGCGAACGCTCTATTTGGCACCGCCCACGTTTGTATGATCAGCCGCAGAGCGAGCGACGAGCTTGCAAAGGCATTGGGGGACCTTGCCGTCCTCAACGGCGGAGCAAGAAGCTGGCGCTATCCGTTTACCTTGGAGGATTCACGGCACTGGCACCCCCTCGCGACGGCAAGACATCTCGACAATTGGGCCATGGGTGCCGGACCGACCCAGTTTCAGAAAGAAGTAATCGACTGGGCTCTTCGGCACTCTGCTGGGCGTAGGGATGCCGAGAAGGCCCTGCCTCCGTTCGCGCAAGTTCGCCATCTCGTCGCGCAAAGGGAACGTCAGATCGCGCAGGTAGAGGGCCGAAGTGACGAAGACTTGCTGGCGCTCGCTTTGGCGGACAATGATCGACTGGATCGCGAGATGGTTGGAATGCGTGAGGAGCATGCCCAGCTCTTGGAGTTCGCCGACCAAGACGTGAAACGCCTTCAGGAAGAACGGGACGATGCGCTCACCGAACAGGTCAGGCTGTTTTCCCGCCTCCAACACCTGGAGAAAGCGCTGAGGGAGCGTCGGGATGAGGCGATCGTGATCCCGGATGACCTCGGTGAAATTGGAGAATGGTGCCAAACTAATCTGGATGATCGCGTCGTTATGCTTCCGCGAGCTATAAACATGGCTAGGAAGTCGCCGTTTGATGATGGTTCGTTCGTGTACCAAGTCCTGCTAGCTCTTCGCGACTTCTATGTCCCAATGAGGCGTAGCGGCGATGCCGAAATAAAAGCTGCGTGGGATCAACGAACTCAAGAACTAGGCTTGACCCTAACTCCATCGTTTGCGGGCACCGGAGCGGGTGAATTCGGCGACGAATATAAGGTCATGTGGCAGGGGCAAAACAGAGAACTCGACATGCACCTTAAGGGGTGCAGCAGTCGCGATCCCCGATACGGCTTCCGTTGTTACTTCTTCTGGGATGACGATTCTCGAGCCGCGGTTGTTGGCGCCTTGCCAGGGCACCTAACCACACGAGCGACCTGAGAAGTAAATTTACACCTTCACCTCAATTTCTCCGCCCCCTTCGCGGAACCTCTCGGCCATCTCCCGCATCCCGGCCTCGGCCTCCGCCAAACTCCCCCCCGCATCATTCTGCGCCTTCGCCGCATCCCGAATATCCTGTGAAATCTTCATCGAGCAGAACTTCGGGCCGCACATCGAACAGAAGTGCGCCGTCTTGTGGGCTTCTTTGGGCAGGGTCTCGTCGTGGAACTGGCGGGCGGTTTCGGGGTCGAGGCCGAGGTTGAACTGGTCTTCCCAGCGGAACTCGAAGCGGGCGCGTGACAGGGCGTCGTCGTGGGTGCGGGCGGCGGGGTGGCCCTTGGCGAGGTCGGCGGCGTGGGCGGCGATCTTGTAGGTGATGACGCCGTCTTTCACATCCTGACGGTCGGGCAGGCCGAGGTGTTCCTTGGGCGTGACGTAGCAGAGCATGGCGGTGCCGAACCAGCCGATCATGGCCGCACCAATCGCAGAGGTGATGTGGTCATAGCCCGGCGCAATGTCGGTGGTCAGCGGCCCCAGGGTATAGAAGGGCGCCTCGTGGCAGTGTTTGAGCTGCTCATCCATATTGGCCTTGATCTTGTGCATCGGCACGTGGCCGGGACCCTCGATCATCACCTGACAGCCGTGGTCCCAGGCGACTTTCGTTAGTTCGCCGAGGGTGCGCAGCTCAGCAAACTGGGCCTCATCATTGGCATCGGCGATGGAGCCGGGGCGCAGGCCATCGCCGAGGCTGAACGACACGTCGTAGGCGCGCATGATCTCGCAGATCTCGTCGAAGCGTTCATACAGGAACGACTCCTTGTGGTGGGCCAGGCACCACTTGGCCATGATCGAGCCGCCGCGTGAGACGATGCCGGTGACGCGCCGGGCGGTCATCGGCACGAACGGCAGGCGCACGCCCGCGTGGATGGTGAAATAGTCCACGCCCTGTTCGGCCTGTTCGATCAGGGTATCGGCGAAGATGTCGAACGTCAGGTCCTCGGCCACGCCGCCGACCTTCTCCAGCGCCTGATAGATGGGCACGGTGCCGATGGGGACGGACGAGTTGCGGATGATCCAGTCCCTGATGTTGTGAATGTTGCGACCCGTCGACAGGTCCATGACGTTGTCGGCCCCCCAGCGCGTGGCCCAGACCAGCTTGTCGACCTCATCGTCGACCGAAGACAGGACGGCGCTGTTTCCGATGTTGGCATTGATCTTCACCAGGAAGTTGCGGCCGATGATCATCGGCTCGACCTCGGGGTGGTTGATGTTGTGCGGAATGATGGCGCGGCCGCGGGCGATCTCCTGACGGACGAACTCCGGCGTGACGTAGTCGGGGATGCAGGCGCCGAAGGGTTCGCCGTCGCGGGTGTAGGGTGTGGGGTGTGGGGTGTCGGGTAGAGGGACGGTGGAGCCGTCGGCGAGGGTGACGGTGCGGGATTCCCCGATACCCGACACCCCACACCCTACACCCTGCCTACGCATATTCTCGCGGATCGCCACATACTCCATCTCGGGCGTGATGATGCCGGCGCGGGCGTATTCGAGCTGGGTGACGGGGCGGCCGGAGACGCCCTTGAAGACCTTGTGGTTCGAGACGTCGAAGCGCGGGGCGAGGTGTTTGCCGGCGGCGTGGCCGTTGTCCTCGGGCTTGACCTCGCGCGGGGCGGCGACCGGGGCGATGTCGCCGCGATCAAGCTGCCAGGACGACTTCACGCGCGGCAGGCCTTTGGTGATGTCGATGCGGGCCTCCGGGTCAGTATAGGGGCCGGAGCTGTCGTACATGGTCACCGGCGGCTCATTGGCGCTCGGGTGGACCGCGACCTCGCGGAACGGCACGCGGATGTCGGGGAACAGCTCTCCGGCCACATAGACCTTGCGACCCCCCTCGCGCGGGCCGGTCGGGATGCGGCCATGGTCGGCGGCAACCTTGGCGCGGGCCTCGGCCAAGGGGAGAGTCGAGGATTCCGGCTCGGCGACTTTGGGTTCGGTGACGTGGACGTTCATGGCGGCCTCTTCAAGACAAGAGGGACCGCCGGCGCGGTGTGAGGACCCCAGACGGAACGCGAGGCCTGATCTCGTCCCTTCGCCGGCATGACCCGGATCAGGTTCGACCGGTCAGAGGGAGTACCCTCAATCTCAGCGGCTCAACTGCCGCCCCCGGGAGAACGGGGGGAGATTAGGTGGATGAAGGGGGAGTGTCGAGATCAGGAATCACCCGACCCTGCGAAGCGAAGGATGACGACCGGGTTTTTGGAGGATCGAAAAGCGCCCCGGGGGTGATCGGTTTTGCTTGCCGCCTCTACCCGGCTCGACGACACTCAACTCCCGAATGTGGAGTATCGGCGATGAGCCGGATGACAGAGGCGCTCTTTCCCGGCGAACGGCTGATCTGGGAGGGCCGGCCGTGGCGCGGTCTAAGGCTGGTCTGGGACGACTTGTTTTTCATTCCATGGAGTCTGGTCATCGGAGCTGTTCTGGCCTTTGTCGGGTCTGTCGGCTTGGCGGGGTTGACCGGTGGCGAATTCCCCCTGCTCGGCGCGGCTATCGCGCTGATTTTTTCAGCCACTGCCGTCTATTTGACGGTCGGCCGCTTCCTGCACGATATCTGGATCCGCAGCCGGACCCGGTATGGCTTGACCAATCGACGGGCGGTCATCGTGAGGGGCCCGAACCTGATTGCTGTGCCGCTGGAGGGGATCAGGGAGCTTGAACTTCGAGGCGGCAAGGATGGGCGACGCGGCACCATCCAGTTCGGTCGAGATCGTTGGTTCAATAGGAGTCTGTTCGAGTTGCGCCTCCATCACATCCTGCCGAGCTTGAGGCCCGCACCCCAGTTCTACGGCATCAAGCAAGCACGCTGGGTGTTTGACCAAATCCTGATTGCCAAGGGCGAAACGCCCCCATCATCCTAAACGCCGTCTTAACCGCAGGCGGGCCAAGACTCCGGGTTGAGAGACTGGGAGTGCGGCATGGCGTCGGCAACGGCGATCGTTCGGGATCGGCTGGTGGAGAGTTTCCGCCTGTTCTGGGATGCGCCGATGGCGCTGCGGCTGCGTGGGGGCGTGGTCGCAGCGACAGGGCTGTTCCTGCTGGTCGCCTTTGCGTCTTACGATCCGGCGGACCCAAGCTGGAATGCCGCCTCGGCCACACCGGCGACCAACTGGCTGGGCGGCGCGGGCGCGATCTGGGCCGATGTGTGGATGCAATCGGTCGGACTGGCCGCCTGGCCGGCGGCCCTGTTCATTCTGTACCAGGGTATCCGACGCGCGCTGGACAATGATCCGATGAAGGACCGGGCCGTCAATCATCGGCGCTCGCTCTATGCCCTGGGCGCGATCCTGATTCTGGCGGGGGTGCTGTCGACCTTGCCGCCGCCCGCAGCCTGGCCGCTGGGCAAGGGGCTGGGCGGGTTCTGGGGATCGGCGCTTGCCGACGGCCTGGGCGGGCTTTTCGGCTGGCTGAGACTGCCGGCCCCGATGGTCTGGGCGGGGATCGTCTATGGCGTTGGCTTTATGGCGCTGGCAGTGCCGGCCCTGGGCCTGACCGGTCAGGATCTGGACCGTGCCTCGGATTGGGCCCGTCGCCGTCGCCGGGGAACATCCGCGCCGGCGACCGCTCCGACCGCTCCCGCCCGCAAGCCGCGTGCCCGCAAGGCAGACACAGGGACCCCGGCCGCCGAGCAGGTTGTGGCCCCCCAACCGAGTGTGCAGCCGCGTGTGGCCGACCCGAAGCCGGCCAAGGCCTCAGGGCGCGAGACGCGCGAAAACCAGGGGGCCTTCGCCTTTGTGCAGCCGGGCGGGTTCAAGCTGCCGGAACTGAACATCCTGACCAAGGGCGACCGGCGCGCCAACAGCGTGGACGAACAGGCCCTGCTGCAGAACGCCCGGATGCTGGAAGGTGTGCTGGCCGAGTTCGGTGTGCGCGGCCAGATCGACCAGATCCGCCCCGGCCCGGTGGTGACCCTGTATGAACTGTTGCCGGCTCCGGGCGTGAAGCACGCGCGGGTCGTGGCCCTGTCGGATGATATTGCCCGGTCGATGTCGGCGCGGGCGTGCCGGGTGTCTGTGGTGCCGGGCAAGAATGCGATCGGGATCGAGCTGCCCAATGCCAAGCGCGAGACCGTGTGGCTGCGCGACCTGTTGAGCGGTCAGGCCTATGAGAAGTCCGGGCCGATCCTGCCGCTGGCGCTGGGGGAAACCATCGGCGGCGAGCCCTATGTGGCCGACCTGGCGCGGATGCCGCACCTGCTGATCGCGGGCACCACCGGCTCAGGCAAGTCGGTCGGGGTCAATGCGATGATCCTGTCGATCCTGTATCGGCTCAGCCCCGAGCAATGCCGCTTCATCATGATCGACCCCAAGATGCTGGAGCTGTCGGTCTATGACGGCATTCCGCACCTGCTGGCCCCGGTGGTGACCGACCCGAAGAAGGCGGTCGTGGCGCTGAAGTGGACCGTGCGCGAAATGGAGGACCGCTATCGGCGGATGTCCAAGATCGGCGTGCGCAACATCGCCAGCTATAACGAGCGGGCGCACGAGGCCCTGTCCAAGGGCGAGCATTTCGAGCGGACGGTCCAGACCGGCTTCGACGAGAACCGCCGCCCGATCTATGAAAGCGAGAAGATCCGGCCCGAGCCCATGCCCTATCTGGTCGTGGTGATGGACGAGATGGCCGACCTGATGCTGGTGGCCGGCAAGGACGTCGAACAGGCGGTGCAGCGGCTGGCCCAGATGGCGCGGGCGGCGGGTATCCACCTGATCATGGCGACCCAGCGTCCGTCGGTGGATGTGATCACCGGCACCATCAAGGCCAATTTCCCGACCCGGATCAGCTTCCAGGTCACCTCCAAGATCGACAGCCGTACCATCCTGGGCGAGCAGGGGGCCGAGCAGCTGCTGGGCCAGGGCGACATGCTCTATATGCCCGGCGGCGGGCGGGTGATGCGCCTGCACGGGCCGTTCGTGAAGGACGAGGAGGTCGAGGCCGTGGCCACCTACCTGCGCGAACAGGGCGAGCCGGACTATCTGCCGGACGTCACCGAGGGCGGTGATGACGAGGATGGCGGGGCCTTTGACATGGGCGGCGGCGGGTCCGGCGACGACCTGTACGATCAGGCCGTGGCCATCGTCACCCGCGACCGCAAGGCCTCGACCAGCTATGTCCAGCGCCGCCTGCAGATCGGCTACAACCGCGCCGCCACCCTGATTGAGCGAATGGAGCAGGAAGGCGTCGTCAGCCCCGCCAACCACGCGGGAAAGCGTGACGTGCTGGCCGGACCGCCGCCGCCGGCACACTGAGCAAGGCGGGAGCTGACATAATCGTCCAACCTGAACGCCGCTTCATCGGGGTGCCGGACAATCGCCACGAGGAAGCCCTTGCGACGTCATGGCGGATCGCTAGAGACGGGGTCGAAAGGAGATCAGACCATGAGCCTGACCCGACGAAACCTTCTGGGCGCGACCGGAGCCCTGACCGCCCTGGCTGTGGCCGGACCCGGTCTGGCGCAGACCGAACTGACGGCCGAGCAGCGTCGGCTGGTCGAGCGGGCCCAGACCTATATGAACACCCTGCGCTCGGTGCGCGGGCGGTTCGTCGAGACGGGGCCGCGTGGCCAGCGGTCGCAAGGGGCCTTCTATCTGCGCCGTCCGGGCCGGATGCGGTTCGAATATGACGCCCCGTCGCGGCTGGTCGTGGTGGCCGATGGCGCTTTCATTCACCGCTGGGACCCGCGCCTGGAGGTCTATCAGCGCCTGCCGACCAATCAGACGCCGCTGAGCCTGTTGCTGGACAACAGTGCCGGCTTTTCAAATCGCTACATTCGCATCGAGGAGGTGGCGGCAACATCGGACGGGTGCCAGATCCGGTTGCGTGATGCCCGGCGTCCGCGCGAGGGCTCCCTGACCCTGGTGTTCGGCGGCAGCAGCTATCGCCTGCGCGAATGGACGGTGCGCGATGCCCAAGGGTCCGCCACCCGCGTCCAGCTGGCGACCATTACGCCGGTGTCGAATCTGGCGGACACCCTGTTCCGCAACCCGCGACCCTCGTGACCTTTTCGCTACGAATTCGGGACGCTCGACGTTCGTGTTGACTTTTCCCTTGCCAGTGGCATAATCATCACAGACATCGAGCGGCGGTTCGGTGTCTCGTCGTCGGCAAGTCCCCTCCCGATGGCGCGTGAGAGACGACCCCCTCCGGCGCCCGGCTTGGTTTCCCGAGCCGGGCGCTTTTTCTGCTAGACGGGGCGTATGCTGAGAATCGCCACCTGGAACATCAACTCGGTCCGCCTGCGCGCGGATCAGGTCCAACGCTTCGTCACCGAACAGGCCCCTGACGTTCTGTGTCTGCAGGAGATCAAGTGTCAGACGGCAGAATTCCCGTCCGCTGCCTTCAAGGCGGTGGGTATGCCGTACCTGCGGATCAGCGGTCAGAAAGGCTGGCACGGGGTGGCCATCGCCTCGCGCTATCCGATCACCGATGTGCCGGTGGTCAATGCCTGCCGCGAGGGCCATGCGCGCTGCGTGTCGGCCCAGGTTCAGGGAATCGAGATCCAGAATTTCTACATCCCCGCCGGTGGCGATGTGGCGGACCGGGAGCTGAATCCCAAGTTCGACCACAAGCTGGATTTCTATGAGGCCCTGACGCGCGAGATGGCGACAAGGGACAAGCAGGCCCCGCTGGTGCTGGCGGGGGATTTCAACATCGCGCCGGGCGAGAACGACGTCTGGAATCACCGCTATATGTCCAAGATCGTCAGCCACACGCCGATCGAGGTGGAGACGCTTCGGCGGCTCCAGGCGGCGGGCGATTTCGCCGATGTGCTGCGCGACCAAATCCCCGAACCGACCAAGCTGGCCAGTTGGTGGAGCTATCGTGCCCAGGACTTCAGGAAATCGAACCGGGGCCTCAGGCTGGACCATATCTGGACCTCGCCCGGCCTGACGCCCCGGGTGATCGCGGGCACGGCCAGGATTCACGAGGACTGCCGCGCCTGGGAGCGACCCAGCGACCATGCGCCGGTGACGGTGGATATCGAGAGCTGATCAGCAGGAGATCGCGGTGATGTGGCCCGCCGCAGCATAGTCGAGCAGCGGCCGGTCACGGGTGACCAGCGTCCATTCTTTCAGGCGCGCTGTCGCTGCGAGAATGCGGTCAGCTGGATCGCGAAGGCCTTGGGCTTGTGGAAGAAACGAGGACGCGACAAGCGTGTCAGGCGTCAACGGCACAGACGTGAGTCCTTCTTCGATCAGTCCGTCGAACCATGCCAGGGGGTCAATCGCCAGGGCGTAGCGGCCACGCGCGACCAACTGCCCGACTTCCCAGGCGGTAATGGGCGACAGGTAGGTCGGCAGGCCATCAGCGGCTGCAGCCCGGAGCCGGCCCAGAGCCGTTTCTCCCAGCTCACCGCGCGACAGCCAGAGCGCGGCGCAAGTGTCCAGCAGGAAGGGTCCTTTCATTTGGACTGCGCGTCCCAGACGTCTCCGCTCGGCTCGGTAATGTCTACGCCTGCGGGGATGCTAATGACGCCCGCAAAGCGCTTGCGAATGCGATCAAACAGGTCAGCGCCATTCTGATCGGGTGACGCATCCGGCGTTCGGGCCGGCTGGACGCCTCGCTGCTGTCGGATGCGACGGAAGACCAATCTCTCCCGAGCGATGTCAACGCGCTCGGTCTGGAAGCCGGCCCGAAGCCAGGACTGGGTCATGACGTTGTTCGAGGGGTTGTTGCTCCACCACGCCGGGTACTGTTTCGAGGCAGGGAGCTTGGCTTCGATGATTGCCTCGATCTCGGAAAATTTCATCGGCACCTCGGTCTCGGGCCGACCTTTGAGGAAGTGTTCCAGCGGTTCGTACTTGGTCACCTTGTCCTCCTTCGAGTTGCTTCATTGATGAAAAACACTACAAACACTAAAAACACACCATGTCAAGAACAGTGTTGTGCTCGCAGCTGCGGGTGGATCGATGTTCCTAGAGCTTCCGCGCCTCGTCCGGGAGCATGATCGGCACGCCGTCGCGGATCGGGTAGGCCAGCTTGGCACCCTTGGAGATCAGTTCACCGGCCTCGCGGTCCCAGGTCAGCGGGCCCTTGGTCACCGGACAGACCAGGATTTCCAGAAGGCGTGGATCAACCGCCGGCGGCATGGAGAAGTCGTCGCTCATGGGATCCTCATTGCATGGAAGGCGGCTCGCCGTCATCCGGGTCGAGCGCGGTGTCGATTTCAAGAATGGCCATCAGGGCTTCGGCGCGGGCCTCCAGCGACGGCGATTCCAGCAGGAGTTGCTTGGACGCCGGCTCGAACGGCAGGGCAATGGACAGGCTGTTGATCAACGGCTCATCCGGGGCCTGTTCGGCAGTGTCCCAGTCGATTTCCAGCTGGCGGCGGCGCAGATAGGTGGTCAGGGCGCGGATCAGACGGTCGCGGTCAAAACCGTCCAGATCGGCCGGCTCGTGTGAGAGGTCGTCCTCATAGGGACCATAGTCCAGGCGGAACTGACGATAGGGGGACTGGACCGCCAGTTCTGACGCCAGCCGGGCCCGGCACAGGCCGGTCAGGGTAATCAGATAGCGACCGTCCGATGTCTCGGAGAAGCTGGTGATCTTGCCGACGCAGCCGACGGACGCGAGATCCGGTCGCACCGAGGTGCCCCCGGCGGTCTGAACCATGGCAATCAGACGATCCCCGGCCATGGCGTCATCGACCATGTTCAGATAGCGCGGCTCAAAGACGTTCAGCGGCAGCTGGGCGCGCGGCAGCAAGATGACCCCGGACAGGGGAAAGACCGGAACGATTTCCGACAGGTCTGAAATCCGGGTCGCGGCGCGCGGCATACGTCCTTTCCAATCAGGCAAAGAGGATGGAGGACAGCTTGCGTCGCCCGTTGCGCGCCACATCGGAGTTTGTGCCGGCGGCATCGAACACGGTCAGAAGCTGTTTGCGGGCGGCCTGATCGTTCCAGTCGCGGTCTGCCGCAACGATGGCCAGGAGCTGGTCAGCGGCCTGATCGAACCGGCCCGAGGCGGCAAAGGCTCCGGCAAGGTCGAAGCGCGCCTGGAGATCGGCGGGGTCGGCCTTGACGCGGGCCTCCAGACCAGAGGTGTCGGCAGGAGCCTCCGACGCGAGATCGAGCGCGGCCCGCACGCCCAGGACGTCGGCGTCTTTTGAATCAGCGGGGGCCATGGCGATGGTCTGGCGCGCCTGTTCGGCATCGCCGCCCTGAAGATAGACCCGGGCCATGCCGGCGATGGCCTTTTCGTTGTCGGGCTGAAGCTGGAGCACCTGGGCGAAGGCCTGGGCGGCACCGCCAAGGTCATCGACCTTGAGGGATTCAACACCCATCGACAGGATTTCATTGATGTCGGCGGCGGCGGACGAGCCGCCGGTCAGCTTGTCGATGAAGAGCTTGATCTGGCTTTCGGGCACGGCACCCTGGAAGCCGTCCACCGGCTGGCCGTTGACGAAGGCGTAGACGGTCGGGATCGACTGGACCCGCAGCTGGCCGGCGTAGGCGGGGTTTTTGTCGACGTCGATCTTGACCATCTTCACCGCGCCACCGGCGGCGCGGACGGCCTGTTCGAGCATCGGTCCCAGCGTCCGGCACGGACCGCACCAGGTGGCCCAGAAGTCGACGATGACCGGCTGGACTTTCGACGCCTCGACCACATCGGCCATGAAGGTGGCGTCGGAGCCTTCCTTGATCAGGTCGGCGGGCGGGACGGTCGTGGAGTCGGAAAACATGGTCGATCCTGAGAGGGTGTCGGCAAGATAACGGATAACCGCCAAGATGGTCGCGCAGGTCCGCCGCCGCAATGTGTCGAATGGTGGCGTGGGCCGATTGTTCGGCCTAAATAGCGGCGCGCAAAGACAAAGGTCGAGAGCTTGGCCCAGACCCATCCGTTCTTTTCACCTGTAACGCACGGATTTGTGCGCGTGGCTGCCGCGACGCCGGTGGTCCACATCGCCGACCCCATGGCCAACGCGGCCGAGCACATCGCCCTGATCGAACAGGCGGCGGCGCAAGGGTGCGATCTGATCGTCTTCCCGGAGCTGAGCCTGAGTGCGTATGCGATCGACGACCTGCTGATGCAGGATGCCTTGCTGGATGCAGCCGAAGTGGCGGTGTTGCAGGTGGCCGAGGCGACGGCGGAAACGGGTGTTGTGGCCGTGATCGGGGTGCCGCTGCGGCTGGGTGAGGCGCTCTACAACACGGCGGTGGTGATGCAGGGCGGGGTGGTGCTGGGCGTCGTGCCCAAGACCTATCTGCCGAACTATCGGGAATATTACGAGAAACGCTGGTTCCAGCCAGGCGGCGATCTGCTGGCCGATCTCGAGAGCTTCGAGCTGGGCGGCGAGTCCGTGCCGTTCGGGGCGGACCTGCTGTTCGAGGCCGAGGATCGACCCGGCTTCGTCTTCGGGGTGGAGATCTGCGAGGACTATTGGGCGCCGATGCCGCCGTCGATCCGGCAATCGCTGGCCGGCGCGCGGATTCTGTTGAACCTGTCTGCATCAAACGTGCTTGTCGGCAAAGCGAGCAACCGGGCGATGCTGTGCTCGGCCCAGTCGGCACGAACCATGTCGGCCTATGTGTTCAGCGCCTCGGGATGGGGAGAATCGACCACCGACCTGGCCTGGGACGGCCAGTCGACCATCCACGAGCTGGGGGCGAAGCTGGCCGACAATGAACGGTTCGCCATGGAGAACCACCTGACGGTAGTGGACGTCGATGTTGCCATGCTGGGGGCCGAGCGACGGCGCACCGGCACCTTCGGCGACTGCGCTCGGCGCGAGCTGGAGGGCTTTGAGTATCAGACAGTGATGTTCGAGGCGGGGACGCGCGATCAGGGCGCTCTGATGCGCCCGCTGGACCGTTTCCCCTTCGTGCCGGACGACCCGGAGCGACTGGATCAGGACTGCTACGAGGCCTTCAACATTCAGGTCCAGGGCCTGATGCGGCGGCTGAAGGCGACGGGCCTTGAGAAGGTGGTGATCGGGGTGTCGGGCGGGCTGGATTCGACCCAGGCCCTGTTGGTTGCATGCCGGGCTTTTGACCGGCTGGAGCTGCCGCGATCGAATATTCTTGCATATACAATGCCGGGGTTTGCGACCTCTGACGGGACGAAGTCAAATGCCTGGGCGCTGATGGCGGCGCTGGGGGTGTCGGCGGCAGAGATCGACATCCGCCCGACGGCGGAGTTGATGCTGAAAGAGATGGATCATCCCTTCGCGCGGGGTGAGGCGGTCCACGACATTACGTTTGAGAACGTGCAGGCAGGCCTGCGCACCGATTATCTGTTCCGGCTGGCCAACCAGAACGGCGGGCTGGTGATCGGGACGGGTGATCTGTCGGAGCTGGCGCTGGGCTGGGCCACCTATGGCGTCGGCGACCAGATGAGCCACTACAATGTCAACGCCGGCGTGGCCAAGACGCTGATCCGGCACCTGATCCGCTGGGTGGCCGAGCGCGAGGATGTGGGCGGGCAGGCCGCGCCGACCTTGCAGGCGATCCTCAAGACCGAGATCACGCCCGAACTGGTGCCGCCGCGCGACGGCCAGGTTCAGTCGACCGAGGCGACGGTCGGGCCCTATCCGCTGAACGACTTCTTCCTGTTCCACATCACCCGCTTCGGCATGGCCCCGTCGAAGGTGGCCTATCTGGCGCATCAGGCGTGGAAGGACCGGACGAAGGGCGACTGGCCGGCGGGCACGCCCGAGGACGAGAAGGTCGAATACGACCTGGTGACGATCCGGCATTGGTTGCGAAAGTTCCTGATCCGCTTTTTCCAGACCAGCCAGTTCAAACGCTCGGCCATGCCCAATGGGCCGAAGGTGGTTACGGGCGGGAGCCTGTCGCCGCGCGGCGACTGGCGGGCACCGTCCGATGCGACGGCGCAGGTGTGGCTGGATGAGCTGGACGCGAACGTGCCTGACGGAGGGCAGATATGACGGACGATCCCACCAAGGACGCCAACGGCAACATCCTGTCGTCGGGCGACAATGTGACCCTGGTCAAGGACCTCAAGGTCAAGGGCTCGGGCGGGGTGACGCTCAAGCGCGGCACCCTGGTCAAGAATATCCGCCTGACCGGTGACCCGGACGAGATCGAGGCCAATGTCGAGAAGGTGCGCGGCCTGGTCCTGCGGACCGAGTTCGTCAAAAAGGCCTAGGGCAGGTCTGCCAGGAACCCAAGGATCGCACCTTCGGCCTCGGGTTCGTCGAGCATGGGCGCGTGGCCGACACCGGGAACCTCGACATAGGCCATGGTCGGGGCTTTTTTGCGCATCTTCTCGGCCAGGGGCGCTTCCAGCAGGTCCGAAATCTCACCCCGGATCAGCAGGGTCGGCCGGTGCTTCGCCAGCTTCTTGAAGAAGGGCCACAGGTTGGGGACCAGGGCCTTGGTCCCGGCGCGGGTGAACGGCACCGAGATGTTGGGATCGTAGTCCAGCTCGGGACGGCCCTCTGCGTTCTCGCGGAACACGCGCCGGGTAAAGGCTTCCCAGTCGGCCTTGGTATAGTGCGGCATGGCCGCGCCGTTGTGCAGCTTCACATAGTCGACGGCCTCGGCCCAGGTCTTCACATCAACCGGCTTGCCCGCGTACTGGGCGATCCGCGCCAGGGCGGCCTTGGAGGCCTCCGGCCCGATGTCGTTCAGAATGGCGGCGGCTACCAGGCGCGACTTGAAGAAGGTCAGGGCCATGGTGATCAGGCCGCCCATGGAGGTGCCGAGGAACACCGCCTCCTTGATGCCGAGCTGTTCGAACATGTCGATGATGTCGCGCGCATAGACCGGGGGCTGATAGGTCATCGGATCGGCCGCGCGTTCAGAGCGCCCGCGCCCGCGCACATCGACAGAGATGACCCGCCGCCCGGTCGCCGCAATGCGCTGGGCGATGTGATCAAAGTCGGATGAGTTTCGCGTCAGCCCGTGAATACAGACCACCGGCAAGCGCGCCGGGCCATCACCACCGGGATAGTCCCGCGCATAGAGGGACAGGCCGTCCCGCGAGGTAAACCAGCGGTGGGCGTAGGTCGGGTTCGGCGCGGCAGACTTTTTCATGGGTTGATGAATAGCGGGGTGCGTCGCCTTCGTCACCCCGTCCCGCTCATCCCGCCTTACGAGACTGTAAGGTTGCGACCGGGCGAGGTACCGCTAGAGCATGATGGTTTTTGTTGGAACCGCCTCGCGGTGCCAACAAAAAGCTGAATCGTGCTCGCGCTTTCTCCTGGAGCCTGATTCACGCCCGAGATGAAATCGCAAAGCGATTCCATCTCAACCGATCAGGCTCTAGGGTGCGCCGGCTTGTTCATTGCCCGGACCCAACACATGTTTCGAACCTCTGTCGCCCTTGCTGCCCTGCTCGCTGCCGCCACCATGACCACACCGATGTCTGCCTCCGCCCAGGAAAACCCCGCCGCACCGACCGAGGCGGAGGTCGAGGCGCTGGATCTGTGGCTGGAAGAGGTCCACGGCGACCGGGCCCTGGCGTGGGTTGAGGAACACAACCAACAGTCCCTGGCCGTCCTGCAGGGCGATCCGCGCTATCAGGTGCTCTACGACGAGGCGCTGGAAATTCTTCAGGCGACCGACCGGATTCCGTCGCCGGGATTTACGCCGGGTGGGCACATCGACAACTTCTGGCAGGACGCCAACCATGTGCGCGGCATCTGGCGCCGGACGACGCTGGACAGCTACCAGTCGGGCGACACCCAATGGGAAACCATCCTCGACATCGACGCCCTGGCGGAGGCCGAGGGTGAGAACTGGGTCTACAAGGGCGCATCCTGTCTGCCGCCGGACGAACGCTATTGTCTGATCAGCCTGTCGGACGGCGGGCGCGATGCGGTGACGGTGCGCGAGTTCGATTCCGTCGAGCGCCGCTTCGTCGACGGCGGCTTCGTCATTCCTGAAAGCAAGTCGGACCTGACCTGGATCGACCGGGACACGCTTCTGGTCGGGACCGACTGGGGGGGCGCCGGCGACATGACCGACAGCGGCTATCCCAACACGGTGCGCGTCCTGCGTCGAGGCCAGACGCTGGACCAGGCCCAGGAGATCTTCCGGGGCCAGACGACCGATGTGTCGTCCTCATCTTACACCCTGCGAAATGCCGACGGTGAGCTGCAGGCCACGCTGATCAACCGGGGGATCACCTTCTATGAAGGCGAGACCTTCCTGGTGAACGCGGACCTGTCGACCACCCAGTTGCCGATGCCGACGCGGTCGTCGATCCGAGGGTTCCTGCACGGTCGCATCCTGTTCGAGACGAACCAGGACTGGACCGCGCCGTCCGGCCAGAACTTTGCCTCGGGCGATCTCATCGCCTGGAATCTGAACGCCCTGCGGGCCGATCCGGCGACGGCGGTGCCGGAGCTGGTCCTGCACCCCGGTGAGCGTGACGCCATCGAAGGTGTGACCCTGACCCGCAATGAGCTGGTCGTGGCCCTGTTCGAGAATGTGCGCGGTTCGGTCTATGTGCTGCGTCCGCAAGACGGGGCGGCGGAATGGGCGCGCACGCGGCTGGACCTGCCTGAGAATGTGACGGTCGGCCTCGGCTCGGCCGACAGCGAGAGCGATCGGCTGTTCGTCAATGTGTCGGGCTATCTGAACCCGAACAGCCTGTGGCTGGCCGATGCGGCGACGGGGACGGTCGAACAGGTTCGCAGCCTGCCGGCCCGGTTTGACGCCACGGGCATGGTGGTCGAGCAGTTCCAGGCCACATCGGCCGACGGCACCCTGATTCCCTATTTCGTGGTCCACCGCGAAGATATGCCGATGGACGGATCGAACCCGACCCTGCTGTACGGCTATGGCGGTTTCCAGAACTCGCTGCTGCCGGGCTATTCGGGCACGGTCGGGCGGCTGTGGCTGTCGCGCGGCGGCGTCTATGTCATCGCCAATACGCGCGGCGGCGGCGAGTTCGGCCCGCGCTGGCACCAGGCGGCGCTTCAGGAAAATCGTCAGCGCGCGCACGAAGACTTTCAAGCCGTGGCGCTGGACCTGATCGCGCGCAACATCACCTCGCAACCGCACCTGGGGGTTATGGGCGGTTCGCAGGGCGGTCTGTTCATGGGCGCGATGCTGACCCAGCGGCCAGACCTGATCAATGCGGCGGTCATCCAGGTGCCGCTGTTCGACATGCTGCGTTTCCATCGCCTGCTGGCGGGCGCGAGCTGGATCGCCGAATACGGCAACCCCGACATCCCCGAACAACGCGCCTGGATCGAGGCCTATTCGCCCTATCAGAACCTGCGCGCCGGCCAGCCCTACCCCGAGGTGTTCATCCATACCTCGACGGCCGACGACCGGGTGCATCCGGGCCATGCGCGCCGGGCGGCGGCGCGGCTTGAGGAACTGGGCTACCCGGTTCTGTATTTCGAGAACACCGATGGCGGTCACGCGGCGGGGGCCAACCTGCTCCACACGGCGCGGCGGATTGCACTGGAGTACACCTATCTGAGCCGCCGGCTGATGGACACGCCGGCGCAGGAGTAGGCGTCCGTCTCCCATTGGGAGAAGGTTCGTTTTTTGGAGTTTGACCATGCGCACGATTGTTCTCGCTTCGGTTTCCGCCTTGGCGATGACCGCCTGTTCAACCCCTGGCGTCCCGGTCATGTACCTATTGTCGGACGAGGACATGGCGTACATTCACGGCGGTATGCAGCCCGCCATGCCGTCCGACCTGTCGCCAGAGGGCGTGGCGGCCGCCGACCCCTACATCTGGCTGGAAGAGGTCGACGGCGAGCGGGCCATGGAGCGCGTGGCCGAGTTCAACGCTGACGCACGGGCCGATCTGGAGGGCGATCCGCGTTTCGAGACATTCCGGCAGCAAGCCTATGACATCCTGTCGGCCACAGACCGCATCGCCTATCCGCATATGCAGGACGGCATGGTCTTCAACTTCTGGCAGGACGACGAACATCCCAAGGGCATCTGGCGACGCGCCACGCCCGAGAGCTATCGCGCCGGGACACCGACCTGGGAGACGGTACTGGACGTTGGAGCCCTGGCGCGGGCCGAGGGCCGCGACTGGGTGTTCAAGGGGGCCGACTGTTACGGGCCAAACGAACGCCTGTGCCTGATCGCCCTGTCCGACGGCGGCGGCGACGCGGTGGTTGTGCGCGAGTTCGACACCCATGCGGGCACCTTTGTCGAGGGCGGCTTCAGCCTGCCGATGGGCAAGCACCGCTATGACTGGCTGGACGCCGACACCCTGCTGGTCGCCACCGATTTCGGCGAGGTCGACGGCCAGCCGTCGCTGACCGAGAGCGGCTATCCCTACATCGTGCGGGCGCTGTCGCGCGGCCAGACCCTGGCCGAAGCCGAGACGGTGTTCGCGGGCGAACAGGGCGACGGCGGCTATGGCGTCAATCCCTCCGTCTATCGCGGGCCGGACGGCGAGGTGGAGGCGGTGCTGATCAATCGTCCGCTCGACACCTTCCGCTCGGAAACCTACGCCCTGATCGATGGTCGGCCCGACCGCCTGAGCCTGCCCGAGCGCGCGACCGTTTGGGGCGCTTTCGGAGATCGCATCATCTTCTCTATCGAACAGCCCTGGCAGTGGGGCGCCACGACCTATGAGACCGGCTCGCTGATGGGCGTCGGCCTGAATCTGCTGGCCCAGGACGAGGACACCGGGGACCCCATCATCATCTCCAACGCCGTTCCCCTGATCTTCGACCCGTCCGAACGCCAGTCGATCGAGAATGTGGCGATCACCCGCGACCGCATTGTTGTCTCGATGTTCGACAATGTCGTCGGCCAGCTTCGTGTCTTCGCCAATCGCGGCGAGTGGGGCTGGCCCGAGACGGTCATCACCGTGCCGGATAATTCGACCGTGGCGCTCGTCGACGCGGGCCGGTCGTCCAACCAGATCTACTATTCCGTCGAGGGTTTCCTGACCCCCACCACCCTGATGACGGCCGACGCCGGTGCCGGTGAAATGCAACGCCGCGCCGATGAGGTCCGCACGCTCGACATCGGCCAGGTCGTGGCCTCCATGCCCGCCCGCTTCGACGCTTCGGGCGCGGTAGTCGAACAGTTCGAGGTCGCCTCCTCGGACGGAACCATGATCCCCTATTTCCTCGTCCGCCCGCGCGACCTGCCGATGGACGGATCGACGGGGACGATCCTCTACGGCTACGGTGGTTTCCAGATTTCCAAGCCCGCCGATTACATCCCCGAGATGGGTGCCCTGTGGCTGGAGAACGGCGGGGCCTTCGTCATCGCCAATATTCGGGGGGGCGGCGAGTTCGGCCCGGCCTGGCATCAGGCGGCGCTGCGTGAGAACCGCCAACGGGCCTTTGACGACTTCTATGCGGTGGCCGAGGATCTGATCGCGCGCGGGATCACCTCACCGGATAATCTGGGCATCTATGGCCGGTCCAACGGCGGGGTGCTGACGAGCGTGGCGGTGACGCAGCGGCCTGACCTGTTCAATGCGGCGGTGATCGAGAGCCCGCTGATCGATATGCTGCGCTATCACGAGCTTCCGGCCGGAGCGTCCTGGATTGGCGAATACGGCGACCCGCGCGTGCCCGGCGACGCCGCCTTCATCGCGGCCTATTCCGGCTATCAGAA
>CAZYFY010000025.1:0-39100 GCA_964647275.1 uncultured Brevundimonas sp. | reverse complement strand
TCCAGCCGACCAGCAGGTCGTCACCGTCGTGGCCATAGAGGTAGTCATTGCCGGATTCGCCATAGAGCCGGTCAGCCCCGGCACCGCCGTAGATGAAGTCGACCCCGAAGGAGCCGCCGATCAGATCGTCGCCGTCTTCGCCATACAGGAAGTCATCTCCGGCCCCACCGTCGATCTTGTCGTTGTCGGCTCCGCCGTGGGCCTGGTCATTGCCGTCGCCGCCATACATCTCGTCATTGCCGACCCCGCCATCGAGGCTATCCACCCCGGCACCGCCATTGAGATAGTCGTTGCCGGCCCCCCCGGTCAGGGTGTCATCGCCGTCCTCGCCATAGACAAAGTCGGCTCCACCATCGCCGGCGACCACGTCATTGTCGGCCCCGCCATAGAGACGGTCATCGCCCTCGCCACCCGCCAACTGGTCCTGACCGGTCTCGCCATAGAGACGGTCCGCCCCGGCCCCACCGGAAAGATCATCCTGACCCGTCCAGCCCACCAGCAGGTCATCTCCATCCTCCCCGCGCAGAACGTCGTCGCCGTCTTCGCCATAGAGGTGATCATTGCCGAGGTTGCCGTGCAACACGTCTCCACCGGCTGCGCCGTAAAGCGTGTCGTCGCCGCCTTCTCCAGAAATGGTGTCGCCCGCCGAGGTGCCGGTGATGGCGTCGTCGCCTGCGTCGCCGTGCCAGAAGCCGGTCGCCAGATCGATGTCGGCGTCGTCGAAGCGCAGGCGTTCGATTTCGATGACTGTATCGGTTCCATCGGCGCCGATGACGGTCCATCGGTCGGGGATTTCAGGATTGGGCTCGTCGAAGAATGTCCAGGTGGCGTCGCGGGCATTGCCGGAGAAACGCGCGACGTCATACCCGCCACCGCCGTCCAGGCTGTCGTTGCCCGCCCCGCCGTTCAGGAGATCGTCGCCGTCGTCGCCATTCAGGCGGTCATTATCTCCGCCGCCGTTCAGGGTGTCGTCACCGCCGTTGCCGACCAGATGATCAATGCCGCCACTGCCGGTCAGGGTGTCTGCGTGGTTGGAGCCGTTGATGGTGAGCCGTTCAATACTGTTCAGGGTGTCGAGGCTGCCTTCACCATCGTCGATCTGGCCCGCGCCATTGACGATGGCAGAGGCGTTGAAGGTGACGCCGGATTCGAGCAGATTGAAACGGTAGATGACCGTGTCGACGCCCTCGCCGCCCAGGAAGCGGTCGGCGCCCAGGCTGCTGTACAGGAAGTCGTTTCCTCCCTCGCCATTCAGGTCGTCCGCGCCGTCTTCGCCAAAGAGGTCGTCAAATCCCTCGCCGCCGTACAGGAAGTCGTCGCCCGCGCCGCCATAGAGGGTGTCGTCCGCGCCAAAGCCGTTCAGGGTGTCGGCACCGCCGCCAGAGCGCAGCTCATTGCTCGTATCATCACCGTCCATCAGCAGGCCGGTTCCATCGGTGAGGATGTCGGTGCCCTGAACCGCGCCGGTGACGCGGATCATGCCGGAGGCCGATCCGCCGAACACGGGACGGTCGAAGGTCACATGGGTGAAGCCGTCATTGGTGAAGACATGGACCCGTCCCGCCTGGCCGGTGAAGCTGAGGGTATCCTCGCCCGTGGTGAAGTCGGTGATGTGATCCCAGGTCGGGCCGTCAAGCGGACTGTCGGCGCCGGTGCTGAAGCGGAAGGTGTCGGCCCCGGAGCCGCCGGACAGGGTGTCGACGCCCTCGCCGCCGACCAGGGTGTCGTCACCCGAACCGCCCTGAAGGTTATCTGCGCCCGCACCGCCGATCAGGAAATCAGCCCCAGTGCCGCCAATCAGAGTATCGTCACCCGCGCGCCCGTCGAGCTGATCGCCGCCGTCGCCGCCTTCCAGAATGTCGCGGGTTTCGGACCCGTTCAGATTGTCGTCAAAGGACGAGCCGATGACCTGTTCGATGGATTCCAGGATGTCGCCTGCGGCGTCCCCCAGGCTTCCCGAATTGTCCCAAAGGGCGACATAGACGCCCGCCGAAGAGTCGACGTAGCGGGCTACATCCCAACCCGCGCCGCCGATCAGCCGGTCGGCACCCGCCCCGCCGTCCAAGGTGTCGTCCCCTGATCCACCGTGAAGGGTGTCGTCGCCCAGGCCACCCACCAGGATGTCCACGCCCCCCTGGCCCAGCAGGGTATCGTCGCCCGCATCGCCATGGATGATGTCGTCGCCAAACACCGCAGCCGTGGAGGCATGGCCCGTCACCGACAGGTTCATCAGATAGGTGACGTTGGCGGCGAACCCGCCGACGACCTGTTGGCTGACCTCAATGTAATAGGCGCCCGCCGTGGGGGCGGTGAAGGTCAGGTAGGAGTCATTGTGCGACGTCGAGCCAAGGCCCCCGACCGTGGGGGAGTCGCTTTGGTCATTCTGGGCCAGGATGTCGCCCGCGGCGTTGCGGATCATCACCACCAGATTGCCCGGCTCTCCGATCAGGTGCTGGCCGAAGTCGATGTCGACCGTCAGGGTCTGACCGGCACCGACCGTGACGCTGTAGAATTCGGTCTGACCAACGGTCGCCTCGGCGATGACCGTCGTGTGCGGTATGGAGGAATTGCCGAACAGGGGGTTCTCGCCGGTGGTCCAGTGCGTTGAGGCGTCCAGGTTGACGGCGGTCTCGATCGTGGCGTTGTTCTGGTCCAGACCGATGGTGAAGACCTGTCCGGCGTCGCCGATGACCAGATCATCGCCGCCATTGGCGTAGATGGTGTTGGACTCGGTGCCCGCATAGGCCGCTGTCGGGAAGATGAAATCGTCCTCTTCCGTGCCATTGGTCGGGTTACCGGTGTAGATGTAGCGGATCGGCATGGTCGTTTCCTGTCTTGCTAGGCACCGGCGTCCTGCGAACCCCACACAGAACATGGTCGGACGAACGGCAGTCGATCACGGCATCGTTGGAGCCAGCGTTTGAACCCAGGCAAGAAATGCCGGAAACACGCCAAAGTGAGCCATCCGACGACCAAGCGGGCGCATTGCGGCCCCGCCGTCGAGACCTCAGGTCGAGGCGACGAAACGCCTGACAGCGGCGACAAACTGGGCGGCGGCCGGCTCTCGGCCGATCAGCAGATGATTGTTGCTGTCCAGCCCTTCGAACTCGGCCGAGAGAATGGCGTGCGCCAGATCTTGCCCCGTCGCCAGGGGAATTCGGCGATCACCCCGGCTGTGAATCACCAGGGTCGGTGCCCGCACCTCAGCCAGGCGATGGCGCACATCCAGTTCGGAAAAGGCCTGCAGGAAACGCACCGCATTGCGCGGTGACGTTGTCTGTCGCTGGAACTCGTCGAACCAGTCCAGCTCTTCCAGGGTCGCATCGGGCATGAAGGTGCCCGAGAAGATCCGCCGATAGGACGGGTCGGGGCGACCCCAGCCCGCCTCGGTCAGGACCATCACCGCCTCGCGTTCGCGCACCTCCTCATCCGACGCCGTGTGGCGCCAGCCCGCCGGATAGCCGCCGAAGAGAATGAGGTGCGAGACCCGCTCGGGATGACGGGCAGCGTACTCGATCGAGACCGAGGCCCCTTGGCTGATGCCCAGAAGCGGAAATCGCTCAAGACCGGCGGCATCGACCACGGCCTCAAGGTCCGAAACAAAGGTCTCGAAGCTGATCTCCGGGGCCTCCCAGTCGGACAGACCACAGCCGCGACTGTCATACCGGACCAGCCGGTGCGTGGCGGCCAGGTCCATATAGAGCGGGCTCCAGATCGGGGCCTCCCAATCCAGTTCCATATGGGTCAGCCAGTTCGCGGCCTTGACCAGCGGCGGTGCCTCCTCGCGTCCAACCGAGGCCCAGGCGAGGTTTACCTGGTCTTCGGTGCGAATGAAGCGGACGACCTGGTCCGGGCGCGGAGCGTCAGCGCGGACACCCCCGAAAGTCGCCGGCGCGCCGGTCGTCGTCGGCCAGTCGGGGACTGTCAGATCCGCCTCACGAAAGGCGACCTCCAGATCGCGCGCGCAGAGTTTCGCCGCCTCCGCCCCCTTGGCTCGTCGCGTAGCATCCACCATCGTCCACGCCGCGTCTGGATCGAAGGGCTGATCATCGCGCCAGCGTGTCGCCCAGGCGAGCGCCTCATCCGGCTCGGCGTCCGCGTTCAACGCCAGTCGGCGGGCGAGCGTGGCCCGCAACCGGCCCACGGCCTGGCGTTCGCGGTCCAGCCATATGGAAAAGTCATGCTGATTGGGCAGGTCGCAGTCATCCAGCAGGACCTGGTTCGCCATGTGCCAGGCTGCGACCGTGGCCCCGACCGGGGCATCCGGGTCGTCGGCGCAGGCCTGGACGCGCCGAAGATCCAGATCAACATCCTGACTGATGACCTCGACCCGTTCCCGGTCGGCGACCAGGCGTTCGCGTCCGCCGCTATTCAGGGATGGCCGCAGCTTGCTCAACGACCAACGCAAGGAGGCGCGTGGATCGTCAGGGAGGTCCCAGAACAGTTCACACAGCTTGTCTCTTCGTTGGGGGCTGCCAACCAGGAACAGGTATCCCAGCAAGGCGCGCGTCTTGCGCGACGCCGGCAGGTCAAGCCGGCGACTGTTCTCCTGAACGGTCAGCCCACCAAGCAAGCTCACCGACAGGCCCATGGCATCGGCGAGCGGCGAGGCACCCATACGGTCTCCGTCCGTTTCCGAGACAGGACCCTATCACGTCCATCAGGACGGGAGAACGGCCAAGCCATTGAACACGGGACGCTGTCGTTCCGCCAATCCTTGCGCTGCAATCGAGGCGGCGCTTCTTGTCCTCTTCATAGGCTCCGAAGACCAGGACATGCGTCGCCAGTCGGCACGGCCCTAGAGCATGATGGTTTTTGTTGGAACCGCCCTGCGGTCCCAACAAAAAGCTGAATCATGCTCGCGCTTTTGTCTGGAGCCTGATTCACGCCCGAGATGAAATCGCGAAGCGATTCCACCTCAACCGATCAGGCCCTAGACGATCCAGTCGTCGTAGACAGGTCCCGATCCACCCCACATGCCGCGATCCCAGGGGCGCAGCGCCAGGTCCATGGTGCCCGGATCAAGGGTCGCGGCATCGATCTGTGTGACGACGCTGGCGTCCGCCTCACAGATTACCGGCCCATCGTCCCACTGTGGCTTGCCCTCCAGGCCGCCGGGCAGGACCAGGGGCGCAATATCCTTCTCCGCTGAAGATCCTCCACCGCCGTCCCCATCAAACCGACAGACGACCAGGTACGGGTCGAACGTCCCGTCATCGAACTGCAGGGTCTCGACGTTGGTCAGAAAGTCCTTTCCATCGTTCCCTGAGACCACGATCTGGTTGTCCATCAGATAGACGACATAGTCGGCACGGTTGCCCGAATAGTGCGCCGTATCCACGCCCTCGCCCCCATCCATCCGGTCAGAGCCGACACCGCCGTAGAGCTGATCGTCGCCGTCGCCCCCCATCAACTGATCGTGGCCCGCGCCACCGAAAAGGCGATCATTCCCGGCCCCGCCGCTCAGGACATCGTCGCCATCGCCAACGCTCAGCCCGGCCTCCAGCCTGTGGATGTCGCCGTCATAGCCGATGGCATACAGCCGCCCCTGCCCGTCCACTGCGAATGAGGTGATCAGATCCAGATCGCCGGCCGTCAGATGGATCGACCCATCCAGGCGGATCGGCTCGCCGCCCTGATAGGCCCAGACATTCCCGGTGATGAAGTCGCCATAGATATAGGCCCCGTTCAGCGATCCTGGTCCGGTGTAGACATAGCCGCCCGTGATCGAATAGCCGCCCTCGGCGCTGTGATCGTAGGTGATGTCGGGAAAGACATAGTCTTCGGGCGGCCCCGGCGTCCCGGCCCGCCGAACATGGCCTTCGTAGTAAGGCCATCCAAGATTGGCCCCGGCCTGTTGACCGGCCGGAAGATAGGTGACCTCCTCCCACGCATTCTGGCCAACGTCGGCAATATAGAGCCCCCCGCCCGCATCAAAGCTGATCCGCCAGGGGTTTCGAAGGCCAAGGATATAGACCTCGTCCGCGCCATCGGTGCCGACGAACGGGTTGTCCTGCGGAATGCCGTAGTTGCGAGCCGGATCATCGGGGAAGTCGTCCCGATCCACATTCAGACGCAGGATCTTGCCCAACAGGAAGTCCGGCTCCGGCGCGGCAAAGCTGTTCTGGCCGTCGCCGACTGCGACATACAGATTCCCGTCCGGCCCGAACCCCAACCACCCTCCATTGTGGTTGGTGCCATAGGGATGCGGCACGGTGATGATCAGCGTCTTGCTTGAGACGTCGGCCACATCGGCGCTCTGGCGCTGATACTCCCAGACTTCAATGTCGCCGGCGGCATTGACCAGATTGACGTAGAACTTTCCGTTGGCGGCATAGTCCGGGTGGAAGACAAGGCCCAGCAACCCCTGCTCGCCCTGAATCGTCATTTCGTTTGCCGGGATATCAAGGAAGGGCGTGGCGTTGATCTGACCGGTGGTGAGGTCGAGGATTCGAACTTCACCTGTGTCCTTCAGCACGATGAACAGGCGGCCCGGGTCACCCGGCGGCGAGGCGGCAAACACCGGCGTCGGCAGACCTGAGGCGACCAGCGTGCCTGTAATCCCGGTCTGGGTCCCGAATGGATCGCCACTGACGCCACCGTATATCCAGTCATCGCCGTCGCCGCCGTTCAGGATATCATCGCCGCCCGACCCCTGCAGCGTATCGCCGCCGCCCGTTCCTGTAAGGGTGTCGTCCCCGCGCCCGCCTGTCAGGTCAACCATGCCGCTTCCCATTGCGCCTCTCACAATGGGTAACCCGCCAGCGTGTCCTCTGTTCCCCCTTTCCGGGTCCGAATGCAGCGCACCGAGGGGCCGCTGCGGACATCAGCGCCAGGACGTGCGGCTGATCCTTTCGGTGAAGCCGGCCCTAGATGACCCAGTCGTCTTGGACGGGCTCCGTTCGGCCCCACATTCCGCGATCCCAAGGTCGCAGCGCCAAGTCCGCAGTGCCCAGGTCAAACGAGCGGGGATCGAGCAGCTCTACCGCATCCCCGACCGCATCACAGATCACCGGACCGTCGTCCGAAGGGAGCGTGCCGCCGAGGTCATCAGGCAGGACCTGAGGTGCCCCGCCCTTGCCGTTCTGCATCGCCGCCTCAACGCCAGGCGGGTAGCAAACCACCATCGTCGGGTCATAGATCCCGTCGTCGAAGCGCAGGAACTCAACCCCGACCAGCACGTCCTTGCCGTCAGCACCGATCACGATCATCTGACCCGCCTCGATGCGGATCGTGTAGTCGCTCATCCGGCCCGAAAAGACCGCCGTATCCTCGCCGGCCCCACCCTCGAGATAGTCGCTGTCCCAGCCTCCGACGAGAAGATCGTCCCCGTCACCGCCGATCAGCCGGTCTGAACCGCCGCCGCCCAGGAGCGTATCGGCACCGCCTTCTCCGCGAAGCTGGTCGTTGCCGTTCAGACCCGAGATAAACTCTGCAGCCGCAGTTCCCGTGACGGTGTCGGCCCCCTCCGTCCCCTTCAAGGACGCGGTCGGGGCGGCGATCGTCAGATTGCCGAACCGGAGGAACTCGACGTCGCGCAACTCATGGGGCAGGCCCTGCCCCTGATAGCTGACCAGGATCGTTCCCCCAACGATCTCAATCGCATGGTCACCGAGGTTTTCGAAGAAGACCGCCGTGTCGACGCCCGAGCCACCGTCAGCCATCATATGCCCGTTGCGGGCGTCCAGCACATCGTCTCCGGCTCCTCCGAACAGGGTGTTGTAGCCGCCGTCTCCGGCCAGCACGTCATTGCCGGCGCCGCCATCCAGCCGGTCGTCGGCCATGCCACCGGTCAGGCTGTTGTTGCCGCTATTGCCGGTCATGTCGGCACCCGCGCCGAAACCAAAGCCGAACTGCACCGTCGCGGAAGAGTTCGCCGACCCGCCCAGGATCAACCGCTCTGCCGAATCCAGCCTGAACCGATAGGTTCCGTCCCCGTCATAGTAGAGGGTGTCATTCCCCTCGCCGCCGTTCACCTGGGTGCCGTCCTTGTAGACGTGCAGCGCATCGTCCCCGGCACCGCCATACAGGAAGTCCGACGTCTGGCTCCACTGGTCTTCGGGTACGCCCCGCGAGCCGACCAGCACATCATTGCCGTCGCCACCCTGAAGCTCGGCATAGCCATAGCTGATCAGTCGGTCGTTCCCGGCCTCGCCGTACAGATAGTCCCGCCCGCCCTGGGCCCCGCCGCCGGCATCCAGCACATCATCGCCGGCACCCCCGAAAATCCGGTCGCCGGCCATCGTCCCGGTCATGGTGTCCGCTTCGTCCGTTCCCGTCAGGGTCAGGCCGATGCTCGACAGAAGGATGGGCTGCCGTCCAGCCACGACCAGGGCCTCAATGCCCGTCAGAACATCCACCCCGCCGTCACGCCGGAACAGACGATAGACCTCGCCGTCCCAGGTCAGGCTGTCGACCGTCCACTGCCACATCGAGTCGTCGAGATAGACCTCGTCGTAGCCTTCGCCCCCCTCGATCCGGTCGTTGCCACCGCCGACGGTGAAGACGTTGTTGCCCGCATTGCCGGTCAGCACATCGTCGAAGGCCGAGCCGACGACCTGTTCGAAGCCTTCGGTGTGGTCCGTTCCGGTCACGGCGTTGGTCTGGGTGGTCAGGTTCAGATTGACCGTCACGCCCTGGCTCGCATGCGCATAGGACAGGGTGTCCATGCCCGCGCCGCCCACCAGCCAGTCGTCGCCGCCACCGCCCTCGATGACGTCATTGCCGTCGCCACCCAGGATCGTCTCGGCCGACGCCCCGCCGCGCAGCACATCGCCCGAGGCGGTGCCGCGAAACTCCTCGAAACCGGTGATGGTCGCGGCGTGCGCCCCGGCCAGATCCATCGTCACGCCGGACTGGCGGCTGAAGTCGAGGATATCGCGGCCCGTGCCGCCGTCCAGTTGGCTCGACGTTGGCCCGCCATAGATCAGGTCGTCGCCCGCGCCGCCTTCCAGCCGGTCGCCGATACCGCGCCCGATCAGGGTATCGTTCCCGTCCGCACCATAGGCCGTCAGCGCCCCACCGTTGGCGACCTCGATATAGTCGTTGCGCGCGCCGCCATAGACGGTGCCACCCCCCGATCCCAGCGTCACCCGCTCCAGGTTCGAGGCCTGGATGCCGGTCCCGGTGCCCGCCGCACCGTCCAGCCGGACGATGTAGCTCGAATTCGTCGTGTTCAGGTTCAGCCAGTCGTTGCCGGCCCCGCCGTCGATCACCACGCCTACACCGGACGCAAAGACGTCGATCTCGAACAGGTCGTTGCCGTCCTCGCCCCAGATCAGGTCGTGATCGGTAATCAGGATACCGTCATCGCCGGCACCGCCATGGACGGAATCCGTACCCGCTCCGCCGGTCAGGATGTCGTTGCCGATCCCGCCATAGATGGTGTCGTCGCCGTCACCGCCATGGATGACGTCGTTGCCTTCATCGCCATACAGCTGGTCGTTGCCGTCGCCGCCTGCGATCTGGTCATCGCCGCCGGCACCGTGGATCTCGTCGGCAAGAGCGGTGCCGGTGATTTGTTCGGACGCGTTGGTCCCAAAAAAGGTCGGCACGCTGACTCTCTCCCTGAGTTCAGCAACATAGCGCCGTAATGCGACAAATCACAGAGATGATTGCGCGGGGGGCCCGCCGCGTCTACCGCCCGAATTTCTGGAACTTGATCCGGTGCGGGATCAGCGCATCGGTGCCCAGGCGGCGCTTCTTGTCCTCTTCGTAGGCTTCGAAGTTGCCCTCGAACCATTCGACGTGGCTGTCGCCCTCGAAGGCCAGGATGTGGGTCGCCAGACGGTCCAGGAACCAGCGGTCGTGGCTGATGACCACGGCGCAGCCGGCGAACTCCTCCAGCGCCTCTTCCAGGTTCTGCAGCGTCTCGATGTCCAGGTCGTTGGTCGGTTCATCGAGCAGGATCAGATTGCCGCCGGTGGCCAGCGTCTTGGCCAGATGGACGCGGTTGCGTTCACCGCCCGACAGGAGCCCGACCTTCTTCTGCTGGTCGCCGCCCTTGAAGTTGAAGCTGCCGACATAGGCGCGTGAGTTGATCTCGCGCTTACCGACCATCATCACATCGGTACCGCCCGAGATGGCCTGCCAGACATTGTCGTCGGCCTTCAGGTCGTCACGCGACTGGTCGACATAGGCCAGCTTGACCGTCTCACCGATCTTCAGCGTGCCGGCATCCGGCTGTTCCTGGCCAGTGATCAGGCGGAACAGGGTCGACTTGCCCGCACCGTTCGGCCCGATGACGCCGACGATGCCGTTGGGCGGCAGCTTGAACGACAGGTCCTTGAACAACAGCTTGTCGCCGTAGGACTTCTCCAGCCCGTTGACCTCCAGCACCACATTGCCCAGACGCGGCCCCGGTGGGATCTGGATCACGGCATGGGTCTGGGCCCCGCGCTGGTTCTCCTGTTCCTCGACCATCCGCTCATAGGCGGCCAGACGGGCCTTGGACTTGGCCTGACGGGCCTTGGCGCCGGAGCGCACCCATTCCAGTTCGCGGGTGAGCGCGCGCTGGCGGGCTTCGGATTCCGATTGCTCCTGAACGACGCGCTTCTGCTTGGCCTCCAGCCAGGACGAATAGTTGCCCTCGTGCGGATGGCCCTTGCCGCGGTCCAGCTCCAGCGTCCACTTGGTCACCTGATCCAGGAAGTAGCGGTCGTGGGTGACCAGGATCACACAGCCCGGAAACGCCTCAAGGTGATGCTGCAACCAGGCCACCGATTCCGCATCCAGGTGGTTGGTCGGTTCGTCCATCAAGAGCATGTCGGGCTTGGACAGCAGCAGACGCGCCAGCGCCACCCGGCGCTTCTCACCGCCCGACAGCTTCTCCACCCCGCTCTCGTCCGGCGGACAGCGCAGGGCGTCCATGGCCTGGTCGATGCGGCTGTCGATGTCCCAGACATCGGCGGCGTCGATCTTCTCCTGGAGGGCGGTCATCTCCTCCATCAGCTCGTCGGTGTAGGTGTCGGCCATCTCGGCCGCGACCTCATTGAACCGCTTGACCCACTGCTTTTCCTCGCACCAGGCCTCGACGTTTTCGCGCACGTTCAGGGCCGGATCCAGGTGCGGCTCCTGCTCCAGATAGCCGCGCTTGACGCCATCAGCGGCGCGCGCCTCGCCGGAGAACTCGGTGTCCAGCCCGGCCATGATCTTCAGCAGCGTCGACTTGCCCGAGCCGTTCACCCCGACCACGCCGATCTTGGCGTCCGGGTAGAACGACAGCCAGATGTTCTCGAACACCTTCTTGCCGCCGGGATAGGCCTTGGTCAGGCCCTGCATCTGAAAAATATATTGCGCAGCCATCGGGCAGGCGTCCTGTCGTCTAAGGAATACGGGGAGGTCGGCGCGGGATGTAGCGATCCCCGCGCCGTTACGCAAACACCAGGACATGATTGGCCGTCGCCCTACTCCGCGGGCGTCGTCTCGGCTGTCTCCGCCGCAGGCTTGGCATCCCCACCCGGCAGGCGGGCAGAGAGCCAGCGGCACAGCACATAGAAGACCGGCGTGAAGACCAGGCCGAAGAAGGTCACGCCCAGCATCCCCGAAGCCACCGATGTCCCCAGGGCCTGGCGCATCTCGGCCCCTGGTCCGGTCGCGATCGCCAGCGGGATGACCCCGAAGATGAAGGCGAACGAGGTCATCAGGATCGGGCGCAGGCGCGTGCGCGCCGCTGCCACCGCCGCATGGAAGCGATCCATGCCCTCCTCCTCGGCCTGTTTGGCGAACTCCACCACCAGAATGGCGTTCTTGGCCGCCAGGGCGATCAGCACCACCAGCCCGATCTGGACCAGAATGTTGTTGTCCATCCCGCGCAGATTGACCCCGATCATGGCCGCCAGCAGACACATCGGCACGATCAGGACGACCGCCAACGGCAGGGTGAAGGCCTCATACTGGGCCGCCAGCACCAGGAAGACGAAGCCGACCGCCATCAGGAAGATGATCGTGGCCCCGCCCGCCGCCGCCTGTTCCTGCAAGGCCAGGCCGGTCCATTCGTAGCTGAAGCCGGGCGGCAGGGTCTGTTGGGCCATGGCTTCCATGATCTGGATGGCCTCACCGGACGAGACGCCGGGGGCAGCCTGCCCCTGGAGCTCTGCGGCCGGGAACAGGTTGTAGCGCACGACGCGTGAGGGGCCGGAATCGTTCATCAGCGTCGCCACCGAGCCGATAGGCACCATCTCTCCCGAGGCGGACCGTGTTCTCAGATTGGCGATATCGGCGATGTCGTCGCGCGCGGACGGTTCCGCCTGGGCCGTCACCCGGAAGGTCCGACCCAGGAAGTTGAAGTCATTGATGTAGGCAGAGCCAAGATACACGCCCATGGTCGAGAAGACATCGGCGGGCTGGACGCCCATGGTCAGGGCACGGTCCCGGTCAACATTGGCCGTAATCCGAGGCGAGCCGGTATTATAGGTCGAGAAGACCTGCTGAACCTCGGTCGGGGCCTGGGCCGCCGCCCCCATCATGGCGAAGGTCGCCCCCTCCAGAGCCCGATAGCCGGACCCGGATGTGTCCTGGATCATCAGCTGGAAGCCGTTGCCGTTGCCCAGGCCCTGAACGGCGGGCGGGGCGATGACGAAGATCTGGGCTTCCTGGATCGAGGCGGTCGCGCCGGTGATGGCCCCGGCCAGGGCCGCGGCGGACCGTTCCCGGCCACGTTCGCTGTGCGGGTCCAGGCGGACAAAGATGGTGCCGGCATTGGAGGCGGTCGAGAAGCTGGTGCCGTCAAGGCCGGCAAAGGCGACCGCGCCTTCGACGCCGTCGGTGTCCATGATCGTTTGCACGGTGCGCGTCATGACGTCGTCCGTGCGCTCCAGGGCCGAACCGGGCGGCAGTTGCACCACGCCGATGAGGAAGCCCTGGTCCTGCTCCGGGATAAAGCCGGAGGGGGTTGCCGTCAGACTCCAGCCCGTCAGACCCAGCAGGACCGCATAGGCGGCCAGCATGATGGTTCCCTTGCGCACCACGCTGGCGGTGAACCGCCCGTAGCGGTCCGAGAGCCAGTCGAAGCCCTCGTTGAACTTGCGACCGCCCATGCCGAGGTACCAGCTGATGGTTCCGAACAGGCCCGGCTTGCGCCGGTGGGCGTGTTCATCGTGGGGCTTGAGCAACAGGGCCGCCATGGCGGGCGACAGGGTCAGGGACACAAACAGCGAGATCACCGACGCCGTGGCGATCACCACGGCGAACTGCTGATAGAAGACGCCCGGGATACCCGGCACGAACATGGTCGGCACAAACACCGAAACCAGAACCAGGCCGATGGCGATCAGCGCGCCGGAAACCTCGTTCATCGACCGATAGGCGGCTTCCTTGGGACTGAGCCCCTCGCGGATGTAGCGTTCGACGTTCTCCACCACGACGATGGCGTCATCGACCACGATCCCCACCGCCAGGATCAGGGCGAACAGCGAAAGCGAGTTGATCGAGAACCCCAGGGCCAGCTGGACCGCAAAGGTACCGATCAGCGCGATCGGGATGGCGACAATCGGGATCAGGGCGGCGCGCCAGCTTTGCAGGAAGACCAGCACCACCAGCACCACCAGGAAGATGGCTTCGACCAGGGTGTGCTCCACCGCCGTCACCGACTCGGCGACGAACTCGGTCGGATTGTAGGCGACCTGAAGGTCCATGCCGGGCGGCAGCTGGCCGCGAATGAGCTCCATCTCATGCTCGACCCGCTCGGCAGTTCCGAGGGCATTGGCACCGGGCTGTTGAATCACCGCGATGCCGACACCGCGCTCGCCGTCGAAATAGCCGTGCATCCCATAGCCCTGGGCCCCCAGCTCGACGCGGGCGACATCGCGCACGCGGGTCACTCGGCCTTCGGCATCGGTCTTGATGACGACGTCGGCGAACTGTTCAGGCGTGTCCAGTCGTCCCTGGACCTGCACCGGAAGCTGGAAGGCGGCGCTATTTGTATCGAAGGGTGGCTGACCGATGGCTCCCGCCGCGGCCTGTACGTTCTGGGCTCTCAGGGCGGCCACAATATCCGGCCCCGTCAGGCCGCGCGCCGCCGCTCGATCCGGGTCGATCCAGATCCGCATCGAGTAATTGCCGCCGCCGAAGATCATCACATCGCCGACCCCTTCGAGGCGCAGCAGACGATCCCTCAACGTCGATTGGGCGTAGTTGCCGATATAGTCCGTGTCATAGGTTCCGTTGGGCGAGGTCAGGCCCATGATCATCAGGAAGCCGGATTCCTGCTTGTTGACGATCACCCCGACCTGGCGGACTTCGGCGGGCAGCCGTGGCTCGGCCAGGGCCACGCGGTTCTGAACCAGAACCTGGGCCGCATCCAGGTCAGTCCCCGGCTCAAAGGTGACGGTGATCGTCACCACCCCGTCTGAGGTCGACGACGACGACAGATAGAGCATCCCCTCGACGCCATTGACCTCCTGCTCGATAGGAGCGGCGACTGTCTCCGCCACCGTCTCGGCCGAGGCCCCGGCATAGACGGTAGAGATGCGGATCGTTGGCGGCGCTATCTCGGGATACTGCGACAGCGGCAGCTGCGGATAGGCGAAGGCCCCCATCACCACGATGAACACGGACAGCACCGCCGCAAAGATCGGGCGGTCAATGAAGAAGCGCGAGATATTCATGGTCTAGCCACCGACCGAGAAGCTGGCGCTGGAAGCCGGGGCCGGAGCGGCTTCGACCTGTCCCCCGCCCGCATTCGGCTGTCGCTCGATCGTGCCCGGCGTCGCCGTGACAGGCTGCCCCGGCTGCATGATGCGCTGAATGCCGTCGATGACGACGCGGTCGCTGGCCTGGAGGCCCGACCGGATAACCCTCAGCCCATCGACCAGCGGACCCAGCTCCACCGGACGCGCCGCCGTGGTGCCGTCGGCGTTGACGACATAGACGATGCGTCGGGCCTGGTCGGTGACAATCGCGGAATCGGGGACCAGCATCGCCTGGTATGGGGCCGCGCCGGCCAGTTGCACCTGGCCATACATGCCCGGTCGCAGGAAGCCGTCGGCGTTCTGAATGACCCCGCGCAGGCGCACGACCCCCGACGCCGAATCGACCGAGTTGTCCGTGAAATTGAGATAGCCGACGTGTCGGAAAGTGCCTTCATCCTGAAGCCGGACACGCAACGGCGCTCGACCGTTCCGGGCTGACCGCTGATAGCGGAGCATGATGGCTTCCGAGGCATCGAACGAGAAATAGATCGGCGCGATCGAGACGATGGTGGTCAGAACATCCGCCGCAGACGATCCGCCGGCGACCAGATTGCCGGGATCTGCCCGTCGATCCGAAATCCGCCCCGAGATCGGGGCCGTCACCCGCGTGTACTCCAGGCCCAGTTGAGCTTCACGACGCCCGGACTGAGCCGCAGCCAGGGCCGCCTCGGCAGACTGAAGATTGGCGCGCCGCAGATCGACCGCCGACTGTGACAGGAATCCCTGTTCAAACAGGGTCTGTGATCGCTCGAATTCGGTGCGGGCGAGATTGGCCTGGGCTTCAGCCTGCCCAACCTGGGCACGGGCCGAGGCTGCACCCGCCTGGGCCTGACGCGGATCAAGCGTGAACAGGAGCTGGCCCTGGCGGACATAGTCGCCGTCGCGGAAGTGGACAGCCTGGATATAGCCGCCGACACGGGCACGCACCTCGACGGTTTGAACGGCTTCAAACCGTCCGGGGAATTCGTCCCAGTCGACGACCTCGCCGGCCAGGGGCGTCGACACTGTGACCGGCGGCGGTGGCGGCGCGGCCTGTTCGGCGCTCTGTGAACAGCCGGCCAGGGCCGCAGAAATCAAGGCAATGGCGGCAAGAATCGTGGGCCCGCGCATAGAGGCTCTCCAGTCTGGCGTGAACGTCGAGCCCCCCCTGTAGGAGCCATACGCATCGGCGATGAAATGACGAAGTCAACGAATGTTGTCAACACGTGTTGACTGAACTAATAGAGCACTGTTGTCCTATTGGGAGCATTTTCGTGAATTGTTCAACGCCGGTTCGGCCTAGGAGTTCCGCCTCGACGCAGCAGGCAATCCTGACAGCCGCGCGCGATCAGTTCGCCGAGCATAGCTATGAGGACGTGAGTCTGCGCGCGATCGCTCGAACGGCAGGCGTCGATGTCGCTCTGATCGCGCGCTACTTCGGCTCCAAGGAGGAGCTGTTCGCCTCTGCGCTGGATAGCTGCGAGATGGCGGCCGACCTGTTCACCGGCCCGCGTGAGACATTCGGGATCCGCATCGCCGAAGAGCTGGTGTTTGCATCAAAGGAAGGCACCAAGCTCCAGGGCGCGCGCATCATGCTCAACTCCCTCGGCTCGACCAAGGCCGCAGAAATTGTCCACCAAAGCGCCGAGAGCCGCTTTATGGAGCCGTTCGCGGCCTGGTTGGGCGGCGATGACGCCCTCGTTCGAACCCGTGTGCTTGCCGGTGTCATGATGGGCATGAGCGTCAGCCGTGAACTAGGCGGTGGATTCGGCCCGGATGAAGCCGGTGCCCTGAGGCTGCGCGATCGGCTGGCGACCATCCTTCAGGCGATAGTCGACGAAACGGATTGAGGCCGCATTGCCCCAAGCAGCATCGCCGTCTATTGCGCGCGCCATGTCTACTTCCGCCCAGGCTGCCCTCGACGAGCTCGCCGAAACCTTTGATCTGCTCGGCGACTGGGAAGAGCGGTATCGCTATGTGATCGAGCTGGGTACCGAGCTCGCCCCGCTTTCGAACGACGAGCGAAACCCGGCGACCAAGGTATCGGGGTGCGCAAGCCAGGTCTGGCTGGTCCGCGATCCAATCGAGGATGGCGTTCTGAATTGGCGCGGCGATTCCGATGCCCATATCGTGCGGGGACTGATTGCCATCCTTCTGCAGTTCTACAACGGGCTCAGCCCGGAGGCTGCGCGCGATTTCGACGCCCGCGCCGCCGTCGAGCGGCTTGGCCTGTCCGAAGCCTTGTCGAGCCAGAGGTCGAATGGGCTTGCCTCGATGATTTCTCGCATCCGCGCGGACGCCGATCAGGCCATCCGATAGTGCCGGGCCAGGCGCTCCAGGGCGAGCTTTAGTCGCACCTTGCCGGTGCGTGACGGCAGACCCAGGGCCCGCTCGGCGGCCTGAAGGGCGCTACCGTTCAAACAGACCTCTTCTAGAATTTCCGATAGCCCCGGCCCGACAGTGCGAAGGGCCTGACGAACGCGACGTCTTGCCAGGTTGGCCGGCGGCACCGAACCGGGCCCTCTTGGCGTCCGATCCCGAGGCGGAGCGGTCCAGTCCATCGTCACACGCCCGGTCATTGCCGCCGCCTCGAAATCCTCACGCAGCCGTTCGGCGGCGGAGACTTCGGATCCACTCAAAAATGGCAGCCCGTCCGATCCTTTGCGGCGCGCCAGCCAGGCAATCGGACTCTCGCCCCGATTGACGGACACGACGACGCTTTGGCCCTCTGGCCCCACCCGTCGCTGCCGGTCGAGCCAGCGTCCGGGGGCCGCGTCCACGCCTGCTCCGGCCAGCCACCACCCGCCTTCGGCTCGCGGCAGCAAGCCGGGCTCACGACGGACTGACTGAACCTGAGCGGCATTGAGCCGAAGCAGGGGCCGACGTCGGCGGTCTGCCCCCACCCTTACCAGCCAGACGTCCCCCACCCTGTCCAGCCAGTGGTTTGGTTGCGCCAATACGCTTTTTGCTCGCGAAGCCGGGTCCATGGTCAAGCCTCCAGGTGCCAGCCGGGTGCGCAGGGCGACAATCGCAGACAGGCCTCAAGCCGTTCCAGCATGGCATCAAACCCGGGATCGTCCCGCATGTCCTCAACCTGGCGGCAGGCATAGCCGGCCGTTGTCCGATCACGGCCGAACGCCGCACCGACCCGCTCCAGCGGCCACTGGAAAATCACATAGATCAGATACATGGACGTGTGACGTGCCCGTACCGCAGCGCGGCCCCGCCGCGCAGAACCGCTAATCTCCGCGGACGGTGTGGCGGTCGCCAGGGCCACGAGATCCACGACCAGAGCCGCCGCTTCCTGATCGCGACGCATGGCTGACGGCGATGCGGGCGCGGTGAGTGTCATGGTCAGTTCCTCTTGCTCGCCCCAATTCGAGGGCTGCCCCATCCTGATGGCGGGCACGCGACAGAGGATTAAATTCCTATCTCCGTTCGCCAAGCCCCTGTGACGTCAGGAACGGACGTAACGAAGTCGGGGGAAAACGCGCACAAAAAAGGGGCACCCCAAGGGTGCCCCTCTTCAGGCCATAGCGGCAAGAGATCTAGCGGCGACGCGCCGGCTTACGGCCGCCCTGCCCAAGACCCATCTGCTTGGCGAGCTCCGAGCGCGCCTTGGCATAGTTCGGTGCCACCATCGGATAGTCGCGCGGCAGGCCCCACTTGGTGCGGTATTCGTCGGGGCTCATGTCGTACTTGGTACGCAGATGCCGCTTCAGCGACTTGAACTTGCGACCGTCTTCCAGACAGATCAGATAGTCCGGCGTGATCGACTTCTTGACCGAAACGGCGGGCTCTTGCGGTTCGACCGCTTCAACGGCTTCGCCGGAGGCGACCTCAGCCAGAGCGCGATGGACGTTCTGAATCAGGTTCGGCAAATCCGCCGCCGCAATGGCATTGTTACCGACATAGGCCGACACGATGTCGGTTGTCATTTCGATGATCTCGGACTTGTCATCCATATTCGGGCATTCCCTATCCGCGACAGGCCATTATGACCTGTATTTGCTTTGGTGGGGCACCGCTTTAGGGACATTTGCCGACCATGACAACAGATCAGCCTAGATTACGATAGAATAGGCCTAACGCTTGAACTCATTCGTCAGGGCCAACATGGCCGCGCGCTGAGGAACCGAGTATTCATCCAACGTATCGTCGTCACCATCGCGTATTGCGCGCATAAGCTGTGTGGTGAGTGCCGAAGAGAGCGACCAGTTCCAGTATCTAAGAACGGTCTGAGCCCGATCTACAGCAATCATGTCATACGTCACCAGAACTTCAGCCAGACGCGCATCGGGCTGTCCGGTATCGTCAACCTCTGGCCGGCGCATGCCACGCCAAAGCTGCCGGACACATTCCTTGGGCAGACCGGTTGCCTTGCACAATACCGCCAGGGCCTCTCCACCCATGTCGGTAAATAGCTTGGCCCCCGTGATGGGCTTGATCCCCGCGAGGTAAGAGATTTCCGATGCCAACTCGGGCGTCAGCCCCCCGGCGGCGACCTGCACCGCATGATCAAGGCTGTCGTATGGGCTCTTTTCGATGGCTGCACGGTTCCGCTGGCGCCGCTCGATGAACTGGAGGGCCTTGCGGGCCAGGGGGTCCTGCCATCCTTCGGCCGAGGCCATGGCGAAGACATCATCGACGACTTCCTGAAGAACTTCGCGCGACACAGCGAAACGGGACAGGATGACCCGTCGCTGTTCGACGTTGCTCCACCAGAACATCACATAGGCACTCGACGGCCTCAGCTCGGCCCTCTTCAGCAAAAGGTCGATCAGCCCTGGCGCATCCCGGCTGACCGACACCAGTTCCTCGATGGCGGTTTGCGACAGGCGCGCATCCTTGTTGTGCAACAGCCGATCAAGGACGGCCGGCTCCAGATGCGACACCAGAGCATCGGTGATCGCCTCGGACAGATGACGGCGTCCGGCCATGGCCAGGCGCTGCGAGTGACCCGCCTCATGGGCACAGGAGATCAGATCCGCGTCGGAAAAGGCGTTGCATTCATCGAGCAAAAGCTCAGCGGCACCGGACTCGTCGCGCAGCAGCAGCCGCACGAGGCTATCCGGGATTTCCGTAAGCGCAGCCAGTCGCCGGGCCACCCGCATCCGCTCGGCCGGTTCGGCGTCACGCAGCATCTCAACCAGCAGATCACCGACAACCGCGCGTTCGAAGGCATTGACCCGACTGCCGGGCAGGCTGACCACATCCGCCAGCCGCTTCAGCAGGGCGCGGCGCGCGCGCGATCCTCCGGCGGACGGGGAACCGGATTCATCAGAGGACGGCGGTGCGGACTGCGGCACGCTCATGGCCGCAATATCAGCCTGCGTTGGTTAACCGCTTGTGGATGTTTCCCATGCGCGCCTCAGTCAAACCGTGCCCAGGCCGCGCGACTGTCCGGGATCAGGTCGAACGCCGCCGAAACCGCCCCGGCCCGTTCAAAGCTCAGCACCAGCTCGACCTGACCATTTTCCGCCCGGGCGGGATCAAAACCGATCAGCATCAGGTGCAGGGGACTGCCCGGTCGTACATCAAGCCGGTCTTCAGGCTCGACGGCCCAGCTCGCGTCCGACACCATCGTCGGGCGATCACCCGATCGGGAGATCCGGTGCATCTCAACCCGCTCGGCACAGGTGCACGAAACCGCCAACAGTCGGTCTGCCGGGCCGGTATTCTCGATACGAAGATAGGCCGCCACATCTCCCGGCTCGCCTGGATTGGCGACGATCCGACGGCTGAGCGCCAGATTGCCGGTCACCAGGAAGGCCTGTTCACCCGCCCGCGCCGGGGCTACCACGACGGCGTCATTGTCCTGCCGGTAGTCGAAGCCCCCGAACTCGACCCATTCACCGTCACGTTCGACCAGGCCGCGCGTCCGATAGGTCCCGTCGGCCTGGACCACCAATGTCGAACGCAGCTCCTCGAGCCCGTCCAGACCGTGCACCGTCTCCACGACCTCAAGCTCGCCTGTCGGCGCGAGCGTCATCGCGCCGGTCGTATGAAAGCCCCCGGAGGTGAAATAGTGGAAGATCAGCTGTCCGGAATCGCGGTCTGGAAAGATCAGCGTCTCGCCACCATAGACCCCGCCATTGACCGAATGGACGGCTCGCACGGCATGCCCGCCGACCGCCCATTCCCACCGCACGACATCCTCGACCGCGTCCGGCCCGATACCGGTCCCTCGCCACGTCCGACCGATCAGCGGATAGAGCGGCGCGAACGGGTCTTCGACCGAAACCTCGGCTGCCGGCAACGCTTGCGCCCAGACCAACGCAGGCGTGCCCGCCAGCAAGGCCAGCCCCGCCGACACAGACAGGATCAATCGCTTCATCGGCTTTCCCCTCAGGCCATCGCTTGCGACCGGGCGGCCCGAGCCAACAGCATGTCGAAATGGTCGCGCAGAGCCGCCACGCCGCGGTCGAAATAGGCCACATCGCGATAGGTGCGGGCCTGCATGACCCCGCCCTCCATGGTGGTCAGCACGAACTCGGACAGCGCACGCCGGTCGAGGGCGTCGGGCAGCCGATCTCCCGCCGCCTCCAGGCACCGCTCAATCGCCGCCGACCAGTTGGTGAAATTGATCGCCAGCAGCTCGCGCACCACCGGGTCGGCTTCATGCAGCTCCAGAGCCAGCGACCCGATCGGGCAGCCGTAGGTATTGTCCGTCTCCACGATCATCCATCGGTACCGATCCAGAAGGGCGAATATCCGTTCGACCGGATCGTCGACGCCCACCCACGCCGGATCGAGCAGGTTTTCCTGAATGCCGTCGCGATAGAATTCCAGCACCGCGATCAGCACGTCCTGCTTGCCTGGAAACACATGATACAGGCTGCCGGCGTTCAGCTGGGTCCGGCTCAGAATGTCGGCCACCGAGGTCGAATTATACCCCTTGGCCCAGAACAGCTCCATTGCCGCCAGCACGATCCGGGTGCGCGTATCCAGCTTCTCCTGCGGGCTCATGCCCGCTCCCAGGCCTGGCGCAGCCAGTCCTCAACCTCAGCGTCGATCTCGTCGGGCGAGGCGATGCGGATGCGGTGACTGACCATGGCGTTCCAGGACCCCGCCGCCTCAAGCCGTCCGGTCGGCTCGACACCCTTCAGGGCCAGGCCGATGTCCATCCGGTCCTTGGTCGACGGCTGCAAGAGGCCGAACTGTTTGGAACGCCGCAGCGAGGTGTAGCCCTTCTTGGGCGCAAACTCGACGCCGCCCAGCCCCTCCACGAAGGCCGCCGCCTTGTCATAGGCCGGTTTGATCGCCGCCTTCGGCCCAGCGAACATGGCCGCGAACAGGTCCTCGCCGTCCTGCGAGCCGGCGTCCGACGCCATGGCCTTGTGCGCCACCAGATTGGCGTAGCCGTGGGTCAGTCCCTGTTCGGACTTCAGCCAGGCCACCATCTGCCCGTGCTTGGCCTGCCCCGATCCCTTGGCCAGCGAGATCCAGTCGGCGAACGACTTGCCCGTGTTCGCCTCCAGATTGGCGATCATCTTGGCGGTGGCGGCGTCCATGTCGGCCATGCGGGCGATCCTCCCTGTCCGAAAGGATTGAACGCTCATTCAAATACCGCCGTCAAGCGAAACTTGAGCGGACGTTCAAATCTCGTCACGGATTCGCGTGAGGATTCGACCCAGAAGGTTCGTTCCCTTCCAGGCGTCCGGCTTGTGATTGTCAGGATCATCGATCGCCAGTCCGTTGCCCCAATTCCAGTCACGGGGATTGGCCTCCACCAGCATGGCCGGCGCGGTCGCTTTCAGCTGCCGGCCAGCGCCTTCGTTCTGACGGAATTTTTCGAGGTTCCCTCGAAAGACAATGCCGACGCGGTTCGCCAGCCACACATCGTGGTCGAAGCCGCGAACCGCCTGGCCCAGTCGCTTCTGTTGCGCCGGGTCGTCGGTGCTCATGATCTGGAGAGCAATGTCGGGATCATCGAACAGACGCGCTTTCTGGACCATCATCCACTGCTCGGCTGTCACGAACGTCTCGCCTTCGATCACAAAGATCGTCGGATGCCACTGACTGAACACACCTTTGATAAAAGGATGAAATTCCTCGAACTCCGCCGGGTCCGGCAACTCTGACGTGGTCAGGTCGTAGCTCACAGCCCCTCGAACAGCGCCGTCGACAGATACCGCTCCGCAAAGCTCGGAATGATGGCGACGATGGTCTTGTCCTTGTTCTTGGCGATAGTCGCCTGACGGAAGGCCGCGACCAGGGCGGCGCCCGATGAGATGCCGACTGGAATTCCCTCCAGCCGCGCCGCCTTGCGGGCCATCTCAAAGGCCTCGTCGTTGGTGACCGTCTCGACCCCGTCAATCATTGACCGGTCCAGGATCGTCGGCGCGAAACCCGCTCCAATCCCTTGAATTTTATGCGGTCCCGGCGCGCCGCCGGACAGCACCGGCGAATCCGCCGGCTCCACAGCGATCATCTGCACGGACGGCTTGCGCGCCTTCAAAACCTGCCCCACCCCGGTCAGGGTGCCCCCCGTACCGACGCCGGAGATCACAATATCGACCGCCCCATCCGTGTCAGCCCAGATTTCCTCAGCCGTCGTACGCCTGTGAATTTCAGGGTTTGCGGGATTTTCAAACTGCGACGGACTGATCGCGCCCGGCGTGGCCTCGAGCAGCGACTGGGCCATTTCAATCGCCCCCTTCATCCCCTTCTCCGCCGGCGTCAGCACCAGCTCGGCGCCCAGCAGCGCCAGCATCTTGCGGCGCTCCATCGACATCGATTCCGGCATCACCAGGATCAGCTTGATCCCCTTGGCCGCCGCCACGAAGGCCAACGCAATCCCCGTATTGCCGCTCGTCGGCTCAATCAGCACCGTATCCGGCGTCAGCCGTCCAGCCTGCTCCAGCGCCTCGACCATGGCCACGCCGATCCGGTCCTTGACCGAGCCGATCGGATTGAAAAACTCCAGCTTGGCCAGAACGCGCGCCTGCGGCTTCAGCTCCGCCGACAGCCGCGGCAACTCAACCAGCGGCGTATCCCCAATGGTTTCAATGATCGAAGGATAGATCTTGCCACGCCCGGCCTTCAGGTGGCGGGAGGCGTCATAGGCGGCGTCGGACATGGGGGAGGTCTCCGTTGGCTCCCCGCCAACATAGGTCTCAGCCCGCGCGGCGCAACGTCACATTGGCGATCAGTCCGCGACCCTGACCGGGATCAACCTCGAATTCGCCAGCCATTTCCCGAACCAGCAACCGGACCAATGGCCAGCCCAGGCCTGCGCCCTCGCCGCGCCGGCTGAGCGCATCTTCTCCCTGTTCGAACGGCAACATCAGGCGGGTTAGCTCCATCGGCTCGACACCTGGGCCCTCGTCCGCGATCTCGAGCCGGACACCACCGGCTGCTTCATGGATGCTAACCCCGATAGCCGTGCCGGGCGGCGCCCAGGTCATGGCATTCTGGAGCAGTTGGTCGACCACCATCTTGAGCGCACGCGCATCTCCGATCACCGGCGTTGTTGAGGTCGGCGGCGTGAAATCGATACGCAGCTCACGCATCCTGGCTTCACCTGCAACCGCCTGGATTGTCTCCTCAACGAGGTCATCAAACGCGAGGGCCTGCCGTTCCAGATCGGCTCCGCCGGACTCCAGCCGAATGATCTCGAGGGCGGCGTTGACCATGCTCAGGAGCCGGTGACCGCTGGTCCTGATGATCTCGACATATTCCCGATACTGTGGGGCCCCCAGAGGGCCATTCGGCTCACCACTCAGAACGTCGGAAAAGCCGATGATCGAGTTCAGCGGCGTGCGAAGCTCATGGCTCATCATCCGCAGGAAGGTCCGGCGCTGGCGGTCGGTACGGAAGGCGGCATCCGGTTCGTCGGACCCCGCCACAACCGCCGCTGTCTTTGGGAGAGGCGACGACACCGCGCGGCTCCAGGACGACTAACACCACCATCCACAGTGCGCTGCTTCGCTTACCATTCTCTTTAGCTGATCGCTCACCGATCCCCGGCATTCGCCTCACGGGCGCGCAGGCTTGACGCGCACGGCGGTCGCCGCGACTCACGCTATGAGACAAAGGTTGAGTCCAAGCCCTGTCCGACGTCCCGCTTCACGCCTTCAGGTCTGCCGTTTGAACGAAGTTCCCATCCCGCCTGTGTCGACCTTGCCGGCACCCGCCAATCGGGCGGCTGCGGGCTGGCACCTGCTGTGGGCTGTCGGTGTGGGGTTGGTCCTCAGCGCAACAGCCACGCCATACCTCGTTACGACCGGCTATGTGCAGGCGGCACTGGCCTTTGGCCTGACGCCGGGTCTGGTGGGCCTGGCACTGTGGCGAGAGACGCCACCGCCGTTCGGTCTGATTCTGGCCTGTGTCTGGTGTGCGGGGGCGACCCTTGCCGTCAGCCTGTCAGGAGGGCTGGCCGGCCCCCTGGCCAGTTGGGTCGCCGCGCCCCTGCTCGCGGGCCTGATCATCGGAGGGCGTCGGGCGCGCGCCATTGCCGCCACGGGATCCATCGTGGCGACCGCTGTCGGCGTGGCGGTTGCCATGACAACTGAGCCGGTCGTCCAGCCCATCCTGGCGGGGGTGGCCGCCGCCCTGCTGTTTGGCTCAGCCGGCTGGCGGCTCCTGCGATCCCAGTCCCACCTTGAGGGCGAACTGGCGGATGAACGGAACCTGCGTCAGCGACTGGAAGCCATCCTCCAGGCTCAACCTTTGCTTAGTCTGCGCCTGGCCGCTGACGGTCGGCTCCTGTCCGCCTTCGGGCGCGGTCAGGCCGGCATCGAGCTGTCGGACCTCACCCAGGATGGACTGTTCGGCATCGTTCAGCCGGGCGGCCGACCGGCCATCCAGTCCGCCCTGCAATCGGCCCTGGTTGAGGGGGCCGCCCAGGTCCGTTTCACCCCCAGCCGCGCCATCGACCGCCAGTTCGAGGCCATGCTGCGTCGTCTGCCCGATGGATCCCTGCTGGCCGTCCTGCGCGACGTCTCGGATCAGGAGGCCCGCGAGGCGGCGCTCGACGCGGCCCGTCAGGAGGCTGAAAGCCTACACCAGGGCAAATCCCGTTTCCTGGCCAATATGAGCCATGAGCTGCGCACGCCGCTCAATGCCGTCATCGGCTTCTCGGACATGATGCGACAGCGCATGTTCGGACCGCTGCCCGAACGCTATCTCGAATACGCCAACCTGATCCATGAAGCGGGCGGGCACCTGCTCGACCTGATCAATGACGTCCTCGACATGTCCAAGATCGAGGCTGAGCGATTTGAGTTGGCGCGTGAGCGATTCGATGCCCGCGATCCCATCTCGGCGGCGATGCGGTTGATCCGGCTTCAGGCGCACGACAAGGGCGTCGTGTTGAACGGGGCCTTCCCTGCCGACCCTGTGCCGGTCGAGGCTGACAAGCGCGCGCTCAAGCAGATGGTGCTCAATCTGCTATCGAATGCGGTGAAATTCACGCCGCGCTATGGCTCGGTCACCCTGGCCATGCGGGTCGAGGGCACCATCCTTGAGATCAGCGTCTCGGACACCGGCGTCGGCCTGTCTCCCGCCGACATCGAGCGCATCGGTCGCCCCTATGAACAGGCCGGGGCGACGGAACAACGAACGCAGGGAACAGGGCTTGGCCTGTCGCTCGTCCGCTCCATGGCCGAACTGCATGGCGGGGTGCTGACAATTGAGAGCACGCTCGGCGAGGGCTCTGACTTCACCCTGCGCCTGCCGATCATCGACACCAGCGCCCGGCCGACGGCCGAGGTGGTGCCCTTCCCCGGCACGGTCGTCGCCGACCCGGGCTAGAGCATGATGGTTTTGTCTGGAGCCTGATTCACGCCCGAGATGAAATCGCGACGCGATTCCATCTCAACCGATCAGGCTCTAGGCCAGGGCTCCCAGCCCCGCCTCGCGCAGCGTTTCGACCGCTGCAGATCTGGCATAGGCCGCAGCCCAGCCACGAACCGGCTGGCAGCCCAGCTCATCCAGTGCCTCATAGACACGGGCCAGGCTTAGCTGATCGACCGCCCAGGCGACGGGGTCATCCGTGCTGCGGGCCAATCGCTGACGCAGGCGAGCCTCCTGCCCGGACAGGGTGATGACATCGCCCTCGCTGGAGGCCAGCAGGGTCTTCACGCGGGCCGCACGCAGGCGGATTTCGATTTCCAGGGGGGTCGATCGGGTCGCGCAGAGCTTCCAGGCCTGGGTCAGGAAATCTTCGGCCGATCTCAGGAGGGCGGCGACCGGCTCGCGCGCCTGCCACCGGATCAGGGTTTCGGCCTGGGCTGCCAGGATCGCCCCGGCATCCAGGGGGCTATGATCCTCATCGAACATCTCGCGGGCGCTGGCCATCAGTTCGATCGCCTGCTCCATGGCGGCGGGCTGACCGGCCATATCCCCCAGCGCTGACAACGCCAGGCCACAGGCCCGCATGGCCCGCGCCCGTGTCACCGGCAGCAGGTCGCCGTCAACATGGTCCATCAGGATACGCAGATCGCGTCCGGCCTGATCCAACAGCCGCTCGTCCTGCCAGCGAAGCCCGGCCTGCAAGGTCAGCTCGGCCCGCTCCATTCGCAGCTCGACGACCCGCACCAGCCGCCACGGGTCCGTGTCCCCGGACCGCCGGCTGTCCAGATGCAGGGCCGCATCCAGCAGGGCCGCCGCAGCCCGCACCGCGGCCGGATCGTCGCTCATCAGAGCCCGCCGGGCTCTGAGCCGCGCGTGCATCGCACAGACGCCTGCCTCAGCCTTGCGGGAATTGGGTTCGTCAGACGCCGCGCCCACGGCGTCCTCGGCCTCTTCCAGCGCGCGGAGATTCCCTCGCAGATCGAACCGGACCAGCAGAACCTCGGCCACCGTCGTGCTGGCCAGGGCGAACGGCGCGCCTGCAGGGGCGGCCTCCAGCGCCTGTTGGGCTGCCCGTCCAGCCGCCTCCAGGCTGGAGGTCAGGCCAGTCCGGCGGGCATGGCCAACCCAGATCAGCGCCACGTCCCGCCAGGCCCGCCACGGCTCGCCGGCCTGGGCGGCCAGCGGGCTTTCGGCTGCGGCCTGTTCGGCCACCATGGCCGTCGGCAGGAGCTCCAGAACACGCGGGTCGCGGGCCTGACCGCCGACGCCGGCGGCGATAAATCGCTTCAGATCCTTGCCAAAGTCGAACATGGCGGCTGTCCCGTTCCGGGACGATTGGCTGTGTCCCGCCCCTGAAGACGCAAGCCTGACGCCGGAGCGCGCTCGGGGGTGGTGAAGCCGCAAACAAAGGGCTAGGGTCAGCCAATCGGCTTATTCATCGGTTGTGGAATTTCATGCTCCAGTGGCTTCGCAAACCTTCGGACGATCCTGACGCGACGGAGCAACCGTCCGCCAATGATCCCTATGACCTGCGCGGTCAGACGGCGGTGGTCACCGGCTCGACCTCCGGTATCGGCCAGGGGCTGGCCCGGGCGCTGGCGATGCGGGGCTGCGATGTGGTTCTGAACGGCCTGGGTGATCCTGCCGAGATCGAGCGGACCCGCGCCGACCTCGAAGCCTCCTGTGGCGTACGCGTGCGCTACCACGGGGCTGACATGTCCAAGGGCGAAGAGGTGACCGACCTGATCGCCTACGCCAAGGGTGAGTTCGGGCGGCTGGACATCCTGTGCAACAACGCCGGCATCCAGCACGTCGAGGCCATCGAGAAGTTTCCCACCGCCAAGTGGGACCAGATCATCGCCATCAACCTGTCCTCGGCCTTCTACGCCACGCGCGCGGCGGTGCCGATCATGAAGGCGCAGGGACGGGGCCGGATCGTCAACCTGGCCTCGGCCCACGGCCTGGTCGCCTCACCGTTCAAGTCGGCCTATGTGGCGGCCAAGCATGGGGTCATCGGCCTGACCAAGACGGTCGGCCTGGAGGTCGCCGAGCACGGCATCACCTGCAACGCCATCTGTCCCGGCTATGTGATGACGCCGATCGTCAAGAACCAGATCGCCGACCAGGCCCGCACGCGCGGCATCACGCCGGATCAGGTGATCAAGGACGTCATGCTCAAGGCCCAACCGACCAAGAAGTTCGTCACGGTCGAGGAAATCGCCGGGCTGTTCCTCTATCTCGTCTCGGATCTCGGAGCCTCGTGCAACGGCACCGCCTACAGCGTCGACGGCGGCTGGACAGCGCAGTAGAGGCTAGGTCCGCTCCTCATCCCCAGGCCCAAACGCCGCCAGGAGTTGCGTCTCGAAGGCGGAGCCGCCCTGCCCTGGCTCGCCCAGCATCATGTTGAGCAGGGCCCGGTTCTGGCGCAGCCGGTCCATGCCCTCGGCAATCATCAGCTCGCGCGCCGTCATGTCGGGAGCAGTCGGCGTGCCGGGGCCGGTAATCCCCGGCTGTTCACCGGCGGTGCGGATGAGGTTGGCATAGACTTCCTGCACGGTGGCCGGTCGCCCATCCCGATAGAAGATCGAGCGGTTGGCCGCTGCCGCCTGGGGGAACAGGGCCGCACCGCTCTGGCCCGGACGGCTTTCGACCGCCTGAATCAGACGCGCGGCCCCCGCCGGTCCCAGAAAGTGCGCCGCGTACAGTTCGCCACCCGACGGGTCGCGCCCGATCCGGCCGCGCAGATAGGCGGCGGAATCACTGGCCAGCTCGGCGGCCATCAGGGATGCCGCCTGGGGATCGAAGCGCAGGTCCAGCACCTCACGCCGCGCGCCGTCGCGCACGCGATAGCCGCCGTCAGAGGTCCGTTCGATCATGGAGGCGTAACGGCCATAGCCGTGCTCGGCCCCGTGACGGTGCAGGGTCGCCAGCCAGGTCGATTCAATGAACTGAAACAGGCCCGAGGCGCTGGACGTTCGCGCGCGGGCCGCCGGGTTCAGCGAACTTTCGCGTTGGGCCGTACGGATCAGAAAGTCGAAGTCCACGCCGACGCGCTCTGAAGCGCGCCGAATGGCACCTTCAATCAGGCCCGCGCCGCCGAGTGAGTCTGTCCGCATGATGCCTGTAGGGTCGAAAAACATGGTTAACCCATTCCTAACGGCCCTCGCCGTGCCTTGAGGACAGGCGAACGTTGTCTGCCGTAGTGCGCACACGCTTCCGCCCAAAACCTGCCGCAAGGGAAGCGTTCCCTGACCGTCACGGACATCGTTCACGCGCTCTGGGGGGGCCTGGAGGAGAGAACGACCATGATGATGATCGCCGCCGCCGGCCACGGCCACCAACGCCGCGCCCTGTATGACCAGGACAGGAAGCCGATCCCCCGCTGGGTCTGGGGCGCTGTCGTCGCCTCGGCCCTGGTTCACGCGGCCGGCGGGGTGTGGCTGTACAATCAACGCTATGAAATGCCGGCCCCGACGGTGACGGAGCCTGACACCCATCCGATCATCATGATGGAGCGCCCGCGCGAGCCCGAGGTCCCGGTGATTGATACGCCCGAGCCGCCGGCCCCGCCTCTGCCCATCCACGACGCGCGTCCGGTCGTGGCCCCGGATGTCCCGACCTCGCCTTTCCAGGTGCCGGACGAGCCTGTCACCGCTCCGGCCGGCGACGGCCCGATCAGCATGGACCCCGGACCGGCCCCGGATACACCGGGAACGGCAACGGAGCCGACACCGCCCACGCCCACGGTCATTCGCAATCCCCAGTGGGTGCGCCAGCCGTCCGCCGCCCAGATGGAACGGGCCTATCCGCGCCGCGCCCAGACCGACGGGACCAGCGGGCGTGCCGTGCTGAGCTGTCGGGTGACCGGGACCGGCGAGGTCAGCGGCTGTGCGGTCGTATCCGAAACGCCGGCCGGCGAGGGTTTCGGCAATGCCGCCCTGTCGCTCAGCCGCTATTTCCGGCTCAGCCCCCGCACCGTTGATGGCCAGGCCGTCGAGGGCGCTCGCGTCACCATCCCTCTGTCGTTCAACGTGGGCTGACGTTCAGGCAAAGCGACCCGGGCTCATCCGAGCCGCATGCGGGCCCGGGTCGCGACCTTCCAGGGCACGGACCACCTCACCGGCCACCAGGGCCGCCAGCAGCCATCCGCTGCGACGCGGGGCCAGGGCGACGCTCAGGGCGGGCATCAGCAACCCGGCATAGGGCCAGCCATCCGGGCTGGCGCCTCTGACACCGGCATAGGCCGACACGCCGACCGCCCCCTCCAGCTCAGGACAGGCCTTGCGGGCCAGCGAGAGCAGCCGCGCCGTGACCTCCGGGTCGGGCTCGAGATCGTAACGGTCCGCCTCCATGGTCGCCCCGACGATGGCACCGCCGTCTCCCTGAGGCACCACATAGACGCCGGCGGCGCGCACGACATGGTCAGGACCCGGACCCGACACGCGCACCGCCTGGCCGCGGATCGGGCGGATGGGCGGCAGCGGCACGCCGCAGCTCAGCGGTGTCCACCCCGTCGCCAGAACGACCTGACGCGCCGTCAACACGGCGTTGCGATCATCCGTCAGACGCCACCCCTCGGGCACCGGCTCAAGCTGGATCAGCCGCCCGATCCGCCGCTCGACACCCCGGCTCAGGGTCGCCAGGGCGACCCCTGCGTCCAGCCGCCAGTCATCGGGTGTAAAGACCGCGGCTCCATCCTGATCGGCGGAAAAGCCAAGATCGCGCAATCGGGCCGCCATGGCCTCGGCCTCTGGACCGCGCCATTCGGCACCATCGCGATACAGCTCCACGCCCGTCTGGTCGGCAAAGCCCGCCCACAGGTCGCGGGCCTGACGAAGCAATGCCGCATCCGGCGACGACATTGCGTCCAATGCGCTTTCAAACGCCGGGGCCAGCATACCCGCGGCCAGGGCCGAAGCACTGACCTCTTCGGGGGCCAGGACGACCACGTCCCGACCGGCCAACCGCAATGCAGCCGCCGTCGCCAGGCCCAGGGCCCCGGCTCCGACAACAACAACGTCAGCCTGGGTCATGCGACCGGGGCGCTCCGATCAGGCGTGTTCCGAAACCCGCTCGCCGGAGGCCTTGGCCTCCAGGGCTTCGAGGCGTGCATTCAGAGCCGTCAGCTGGTCCCACAGGGCCTTGGGCAGACGATCACCAAAGCGTTCATAGTGGGCCGGAACCAGAGAGGCCTCTTCGCGCCAGATCACCGGGTCAACGTTCAGCAGTAGGTCCAGGTGCTCTTCGGACATGTCCAGGCCGGCCAGATCCAGCGATCCGGCCACCGGCGTGCGACCGATGGCGGTGTCCTGGGCCTCGGCCTTGCCGTCCAGCCGCTCGACGATCCACTTGAGGACGCGCGAATTCTCGCCAAAGCCCGGCCAGGCAAACTTGCCGTTGCGGTCCTTGCGGAACCAATTGACGAAATAGATCTTGGGCAGCTTGTCGGCGTCGGCCTGGGCCCCCATCCGCAGCCAGTGGGCAAAGTAGTCGCCCATGTTGTAGCCACAGAAGGGCAGCATGGCGAACGGATCGCGACGCAGCTCTCCGACCTTGTTCTCCGCCGCAGCGGTCCCTTCGGACGCCACGTTCGAAGCCATGAACACTCCGTGCTCCCAGTCGAAGGCTTCGGTCACCAGCGGCACCGCCGAGGCGCGACGACCGCCGAACAGGATGGCCGAGATCGGCACACCGGCCGGGTCTTCCCATTCCGGCGCGATGGCCGGACACTGGCTGGCCGGTGAGGCGAAGCGGGCATTGCCGTGCGCCGCCGGGCCGGGCGTTTCAGGCGTCCATTCCTTGCCGCGCCAGTCGGTCAGACGGGCAGGCGGAACATCGGTCATGCCTTCCCACCACACATCGCCGTCGTCGGTCAGGGCGACGTTGGTGAAGATGGTGTTCTCGCGCAACGTCTCCATCGCGTTCTTGTTGGTCCTGGCGCTGGTGCCGGGGGCCACGCCGAAGAAGCCGAACTCCGGGTTGATGGCATAGAGCCGACCATCCTGGCCAAAGCGCATCCAGGCGATGTCGTCGCCGACCGTCTCGGCCTTCCAGCCGTCCAGCGTGGGTTCCAGCATGGCCAGATTGGTCTTGCCGCAAGCCGACGGGAAGGCCGCCGCCACATATTTCTGCACGCCTTCGGGCGAGGTCAGCTTGAGGATGAGCATGTGCTCAGCCAGCCAGCCTTCGTCGCGGGCCATCACCGAGGCAATCCGCAGGGCGTAGCACTTCTTGCCGAGCAGGGCGTTTCCGCCGTAGCCCGAACCGAACGACCAGATTTCCCGCGTCTCAGGGAAATGGACGATCCATTTGTTCTCGTTGCAGGGCCACGGCACATCGGCCTGACCGGCCGCAAGCGGAGCCCCCAGGGTGTGAACCGCCGGCACAAAGAAACCGTCGTCGCCCAGCATATCCAGGGCCCCCTTGCCCATGCGGGTCATCACCCGCATCGACAGGACGACATAGGCGCTGTCGGTGATTTCGACGCCCAGGGCCGAAATCGGCGAGCCCAGCGGCCCCATGCAGAAGGGCACGACATACATCGTGCGGCCCCTCATCGCGCCGTCGAACAGGCCATCCAGGCGCGCGCGCATCTCGGTCGGCTCAGCCCAGTTGTTCGTCGGACCGGCGTCGATCTCATTTTCCGAACAGATGAAGGTCTGGCTTTCTACCCGCGCGACGTCGCGCGGATCGGACGCCGCATAGAAGGAATTGGGGCGCTTGACCGGGTCGAGCCGCTTCAAGGTGCCGGCCTGAACCAGTTCCTCGGCCAGGCGGTCCGCCTCGGCCTGCGAGCCATCGCACCAGTGGACCCGATCCGGTTTGGTCAGGGCGGCAATCCGGCCGACCCATTCCACCAGTTCGCGGTGGTTCGTCGGGGCGGGCAAAAGCCCCGGAATCACGGCTTGAGCTGTCACGCGTCACTCTCCTGAACGACGTTCCCGGCACGTCTGCGCGTGCTTTGGAAACCGGCCTTGTCGGCCATGTTATCCGCACAGAGACAGGTCGCCTCATGTGCGTCAACCCGGCGCACGGTCGCGCGCCGGGTCAAACGATTGGAATGGTACCGCCCTCCCGGATCGAACGGGAGACCTCCAGAGCCACAATCTGGCGCTCTAACCAACTGAGCTAGGGCGGCGCTCTTTCAAGCAAGGGGGCGCTTCTAGCCGCACCCGCGAGCCGGTTCAAGATGGATGAATCGCGAGGAGGCTTCGCCCTACCAGCCGCGCTCGGCCAGATAGGCCTCAAGGGCGGCAATCCGCGTCGAATCCGACGGGTGGGTCGAGGCGAACTCCGGCGAAGATCCGCCCCCTTGCGCCGCCATGGCCCGCCACAGGGTGACGGCTTCACGCGGGCGGTAGCCGGCGCGCTGCATGATGTCGACGCCGATCCGGTCGGCCTCCAGCTCGTGACGACGCGAGAACGGCAACAGGATGCCCAGCTGCGCACCGATGCCACCCAGCGCCCCGACGGCCTGGCCGTATTCGCCGGAAACACCTGTGGCGATCTGCACCCCGGTCTGGGCCAGGGCCGACTGGGAATATCGCTCGGCCGAATGGCGCGCCAGGACGTGGGCCGCCTCGTGGCCGATCACCGTCGCCAGTTGGTCGTCATTGGCCGCCATGTGCAGCAGGGCGGTGGTCACGCCCATCCGGCCGCCGGGCAGGACAAAGGCGTTGGGCTGTTCCGAAACAAAGACGGCATATTCCCAGTTCAGATTGCCCAGGCCGGCGGCCTGGACGATGCGCCCGCCAACCCGCCGCAGCCGCTCATTCTGGGCGGGATTGCGCGACACCTCATTGGCCTGAATCGCCTGCGTCCAGGCCTGTTGCCCGGCGTTGGCGAGGGCGCTGTCGTCCACCAGGACCAGCTGATCGCGGCCCAGGGCCTCATTGTAGGTACAGGCCGCAATGGGTGCCCCCACAAGTGCGAGTGCGGACAAGGCGAGAAGGGTGCGGTTCAGCTTCACAGGGCAACTCCAATTTCAGCGCAGGGCACACCCAGATCGTCAGGCGTCATGCCGATCTCCATCAAAGCCATGACCGTGCCGACAAGGCAAAAGAAAACGCCCCGGAGCCGAACCTCCGGGGCGTTCTCAATCTTCTAGAGCCGATTTTCCGACTACTCGAGACGGAAGCGGATCGTAAAGCGGGCTTGCCCGCCTTCAGCCACCCCATCGACGGTCCGCGGCGAGAACCGCGCTCTCGACATGGATCGCAGTGCGGCCTGTCCAAAACCGGCCCCTTCCGGATCTTCGGAAACGATCGAGCAGTTCGATGCCTGTCCATTGGGTGCCACGTTGCAGAGCAACGTCACCGACCCGGATTCGATATTCCGGGAGGCGGCCCGTTCCGGGAATTCCGGAGCCGGCTGGCGCGACCACTGGACGCTGGTGGTCACAGAAGGCCGGGGCGGAGCCGGCGGAGCCGGCGGCGGCGGCGGCGACTGAGTGATCTGGGGCGGACCCTGATACTCAACCCGGTCCTCCTTTTCGGTCGTCTGGGTGACGAACGGAGGCGGCGCGGCCGGCGCATTCGGCGGGATGATCGCTTCACGCACCTGCAGCTTGGGCGGCGGGGGCGTGTCGGGCGGCGGCGGCGGCGGCGGCGGCGGCGGCGGCGGCGGAATCGGATCGATGATCTCCACCTCGACGGCCTCATCCGAGTACTGACGCAGTTCCAGCTCGAACTTCTGCTTGTACACCCCGTAGATCACCAAGGCGTGGGCCACGATGATGACCGCACCGATGATCGCCAGAATATGCGGCGGCAGGCCGAACAGACCCTTCTTGCGCGGTGGGTCCAGGATTGGGTCGCGACGACGAACGACTTCTTCTGTCATGCTTCCTCTCCCTAGCTCGCCGGCGCGTTGTCTTCGCCGACCAGGGCCACCGAATAGAATCCAGCATCCTGAAGCGAGTTCATCACGCGCATGAAGGTGCCATATCGAAGCTCCTGGTCACCACGGATGAAGATACGCTCTTCCGTAGGATTGCGGGTTCCGATGTTGGCGTTCAGTTCCGAGCCCAAGTCTTCGATCTGGACGGGGAAGTCCCCGATGTACACACGATCATTGGACTGGATCGAAATGTACACCGGCTTCGGCGGGTTTTCCGCAGGCGGGGCGACCGCCGTCGGCAGATCCACCTCCACGTTCACCGACGCCAGAGGCGCGGCCACCATGAAGATGATGAGCAGCACGAGCATCACATCCACGAAGGGCGTAACGTTGATCTCATTGTTCTGCTCGACGGTGTACTTCGACCCGCCGCCAGGTCCGGAGAGTTTGGCGGCCATCTAGGTTACGCCCCCCGGTCGAGCTGACGCGAGACGCGGTTCAGCAGTTCCGTGCCGAACTGGTCAGCGCGGGTGCCGAAGTTCGAGATGCGAACCTGGAAGTAGTTGTAGAAGATAACCGCCGGGATAGCGGCGAAGAGGCCGATCGCGGTGGCCAGCAGGGCCTCAGCGATACCCGGGGCCACGACGGCCAGGTTGGTGGTGTTGGTGTTCGCGATCCCGATGAACGAGTTCATGATCCCGTAGACGGTGGCGAACAGACCGATGAACGGACCGGCCGAACCGACCGAAGCCAGGAAGGTCTGACCACCGGCGAGGCGCTTGGCCAGGCCCGCCTGCACGGCGGCGACAGCGGCCGAGGCGCGCGAGACGGTGGAGTCGCGGTTGGCACCGGCGACGTCCAGACCGGCCTGACGGCCGATTTCGACTTCGTCGGTCGCCGCAGCGGCCATGTCGGCCAGCGGGTTGCCTTCGAACTCATCCGAAATCGCGATGCGGCGGATTTCCGACAGGGTGTTGGCACCGCGGAAGGCTTCCAGGAAGCGATCCGAAGCGCGGTTCAGACCGCCCAGTTCGAAAATCTTGATCAGCAGCAGGGTCCACGAGAGGACCGAGGCCAGCAGCAGGCCGATCATCACGACCTTCACGACCATGGCGGCCTGAAGGAACATGCCGACCGGGGTCAGCTCGCCGTGCGATTCACCGCCGACCTGAGCCGGATCGGCGTCAGCAGCCGGAGCAGCGGCATCAGCAGCCGGGGTGGCGGCCGCATCAGCGGCAGCGGCACCTTCAGCGGCGGGAGCGGCGGCGGCGGTATCGCCGGCAGCCGGGGTGGTGGGGGCCGCCATCGCAGGAGCCGCCGTAGCGAGCACAAGGGCTCCGGCGAACGCGAGGAGGAGGTTGGTTTTCTTCGTATCGATCATCGTTCGCCAGTTCCTGCTTGGTCTGACACCTAAAGACCGGGCGACAAGCGCGTCAGTGCACTCTCGCCCAACTACCCAAATGCGTCGAGAGATTGAGGCAACGCCCCACCCGCTCGACGCGGCGAAATTCTCCGCCAAAGACTTTGGCGGTCAGGCTCCTTTGGCGAAGCACCGCGAGAGCGTCAAGGGCGAGTGCGACCTTTTCACCTGACGGGGGAAGCCGCGTGACGCCGCGAAATTTGCTGATCGCCGGTATGCCGTTGGCCGACGATCCCCAAAGATCATGGCAATGACGTGGCAGATTCGGTTGTCGGGGAAATGGTGCCTGGGGGCGGATTCGAACCACCGACACGCGGATTTTCAATCCGCTGCTCTACCAACTGAGCTACCCAGGCATTTCAGGCCCGCCTGCGCGGGAGCGGGGTCTATAGGCGAGGCGTTCCGCCCTGTCCAGCGGCCCTTTCAATCCTTGTCAGGCACGGGTTGTGACAAGGCCTCGGCGTCCGGCTCATCTTCTTCCTGGGCGGCGATGGTGTAGCGGCCAGACAGCCAACCTTGCAGGTCAACGTCGGCGCACCGGCGCGAACAGAAGGGACGAAACTCCGGCGTCGCCGGTGCCTTTTTGCAGATCGGGCATATGGCGGCCATCAGCCTTCCTCCAGCACATATTGGCCCTGAGCGAGGGTCGGATCGGTGATCAGATGCGCGCGCGGTCCGAGATCTCCAACCCAGCCTTTCACGATTTCTGCCAACGGCGCGGAACACCGAAGGGTGATCGTTGCGACCGCGCGATTCGACTGAAGGTCGTGATTCAGCTGCCTGACCATGGCCTGGGCCTGGGTTCGCAGGCTCAACCCGCCGCCGCCGGCCAGCAGAATCGTCTCGATCGGGCGCCATCGCCAGGGCTGCGACAGCATCAGCACCCCGAATCGGTTGACCGGGCCGATGACGACGCCGCCATGTCCGCCAAACGCCTGGCGCGCCGCCATCGCCACGGCCTCACCGTCCAGCGCCGTGCCGATCAGGTCGATGGCCACCAGGCCGCCCCAGCCTTTCAGGCTCGTCAGCCGCGCCGCCTCGGCCAGACCCGCTGCATTGGCGCGCGCACGCGCCTGATTTCCATGCAGATGGGTGGTCGCCGACCAATCGAAATCAACGGCCACCAGGGCGCGGGTTCGTTCGATGCCGATATCCAGACCCAGGTCCTCCAGGACGGAGCCGGAGGCCAGCGCCTCCTCTTCGGCCGCCCAGCCGGCCTGGATCGCCGCCACCCCACCGACCGGCACAACGCCGGGGGCCAGCTCCGCCAGAAGGGCTGGGATATCGGGTCCGGGCGCGACGAGCCGGGGCTCGCCCTGTGCCGCCCCGAGTATCTTCAGAACAGGCCCCTTGCCGTCGCGCGGCTCTGCCGTCACCTCGACCTCGAGGCTGCCACCTTGCACCAGCCGCTGTCCCTTGGTGGGCAAGAAACCGAACGGCGCACCAACTCCCAGATCGACAAACACGCCGTTCAGGGCGGGCTCGATTCTCGCCACGCGACCGACCGAACGTGCTCCCAGGCGGTGTTGTGGCGGGTCGTCGTCCCGGTGAATCAGCAAATATTCAAACCGGCCGTTCCGCACCACGACGCCCCGCGTCTCGCCCGGCGTCTCGTCCAGAAAGGCCTCGACCGTTCTCACGGCTTCCAGACCAAGCCCATCAGCAGGTTTTGGGTTTCAAACAGCGGCAGGCCGACGACCGAGCTGTGCGATCCGCTCAAGAAGGCCACGTCCGCCCCGGCCACGCCCTGGATCTTGTAGGCCCCGGCGGCGTCCTTCCACTCCCCGGCTGCGATATGACGGGCAACATCGGCGTCCGACAGCAGCCGGAACTTGATCCGCGTCTCGGACAGTCGCTCACCGCGTCGTCCGCCCGGCGCCATCAGGACTACGCCGGTCAGCACCTTGTGCGCTCGCCCGCTCATCAGCCTCAGCATCCGCTCGGCGTCCGCCTCATCGACCGGCTTGCCCAGAATGCGCGTGCCCACCGCCACGATGGTGTCGGCCCCCAGGACAAAGGCGTCCGGCCTCTGCTCAGCGATCGCCGCCGCCTTCAGCCCGGCCAGCCGCAGCACCAGCCGGCGCGGCGTTTCATCCTTCAGAGGCGTTTCATCGACATCGGCGGCCATGACGGCGTCAGGCCGCACCCCGATCTGGGCCAGCAGCTCCAGACGGCGCGGGCTGGCCGAGGCCAGAATCAGGGGCGCGCGGCTCATCCGAGCCCCGCCTTACTTGAAGCGGTAGGTGATGCGACCCTTGGTCAGGTCATAGGGGGTCATTTCGACCAGCACCTTGTCACCCGCCAGCACGCGAATGCGGTTCTTGCGCATCTTGCCGGCCGTGTGGGCGATGATCTCGTGACCGCTGTCGTCGAG
>CAZYFY010000024.1:0-40581 GCA_964647275.1 uncultured Brevundimonas sp. | reverse complement strand
CGGCGGGGGCGGCGGCGGCGGCGGCGGCGGCGGGGGAGCTTCGGCTCCAAACGCATAGCGCAGGCCCACCGACACGGTCGTGTCCTCGAAATCGCCCGAGAAGGCACCCGGGACCCAGCCCGCCGTGGCCGACGAGGACGTCGATTCGAACGACACTTCGCTGGTGCGCATGTAGCGCGCAGTCATGTCGAGCGACAGACGATCCGACAGCGCCCAGGCGACGCCACCGAGAACCTGCCACGCAAAGGCCGTGTCCTCATCGTCGATCATCAGGTTCTGCGCCGGGCCCGGAGGCGAGGTCGAGAACTGACCGAGGGCATCCACCGAAACACGGTTCAGGCCCACACCGGCCCCGATGAACGGGCGCATGGTCCAGTCGTCAGACCCCATGTCCCAGATCAGGTTGGCCATGACCGACATCTGGTCGACCGAACCGTCCGGGCTGCCACAGGCCGCGCCGGGACCCCGGACGACGCCCGGGGTACACAGGGCCACCGAGGTCGGGGCCGTACGCGGGCTCGGGCTCAGCGCCGAAACCAGGTCACCCGGGCGATAGCCGCCTTCGAGTTCAATGCGCCAGTTCGGGTTGAACCGGTAACCCAGACGCACGAAGCCGGCCCAGTCGGGGTCGGTCGCAAAGTCGAATTCATAGGGCGCACCGTCGGGCGCGTTGGCATCGCTCTGAAGAACGAAATCGCCCTGCCAGTGGTAGCCGAGGTCAACCGCACCATACCACCCGTCCGGGTCCGCCATGGCGGGGCCGGCCAGACCGAGGAGCGCCACACAGGCCGCTCCGGCCAGCAAACGTCTATTCATGTCTAATCCCTTGTCATAATTTCTGCCCGCGCGCCGACTTGGCCCCCGGAACTGGTCTTCCAACGGCTCGAAGGTGAGCAGGTTCCAGCCCCTGAACCGTCAACCGTCGAACTGTTGCCCTTTTTCAACACGGTTTGCGGCAGCTATGAGGCCTTCGCGCGCCGTCGTCGTGATCCAGGCATCCCACGATGCCATACGAATATCATAGGTTGACGACATCTGCGCGACATTGAGGCAGGAATCGGCCGGTCGTTGCGCCAAAGCCGCATGGGCCGACGATGGCACAGGGGTCACGCTGATTTCAGGCCCCACCGCCGCCGCAATGCCGCAGGCCACATCGAACCAGCTGGCTGCCGCTTCTCCGGCCATGTGCAGACACCCTCCACCGCCCGTCCCGGCCCGTCGAGCACCGACCAGGCGCACCAAGGCCTGCGCCAGATCGGCCGCCTGGGTCGGATTGCCGCGCTGATCGGCGACCACCTTCAGCGGCTCCTGGCGAACGAGACGATCAACGATGGCGGCGACAAAGCCGGTCCCTGGCGACATCAGCCACGCCGTGCGCGCGACCGTCGCGTCTGGACAGGCCCGCAGGACGCGACGCTCGCCTTCGGCCTTGGACGCCCCGTAGACATTCACCGGCGAGGTCGGGTCGCCCTCTCGATAGGGCGCGGTCCCCTCGCCACCAAAAACATAGTCCGTCGAGAGGTGCACCAGGAGAGATCCAGAGCGCCGACAGGCCTCCGCGACCTGCTCAGGCGCTTCGGCGTTCAGACGGAACGCCGCCTCCGGCTCAGCTTCGGCGCGATCCACGGCTGTGTAGGCCGCCGTATTGATGACGACTTCTGCCGGATGCGCTTCCAGAAACGGACCAATCTCGTCCAGCCGCTCCAGATCCAGAGAGTCTCGCCCCGCCAGGGTCACCGCCCAACCGGTCGGCCAGTCGCAGTCCGCCAGAGCCCTGGCCAGCTGTCCTCGCCGACCCAGGATAAGCACCCGTGTCAACGCCCCTGCCCTCGCCGTGCCAGACCGCCGGCGTCAACCATGGGTCGCCACCAGCTCGCGTGATCCCGGTACCAGCCGACCGTCCGGGCCAGTCCCTCCATCAGGTCCGTCGTCGCGCGCCAGCCGAGGTCACCCTCTGCCCGGGACGGGTTGATCGCATAGCGCCGGTCGTGGCCCGGGCGATCCGGGACATGGCGCAAAAGGCCCGCATGCGGTGCGGTCCCGGGGGCAACGCCATCCAGCGCCGCGCAGATCCCGGCAATGACCTCCAGATTGGTCCGTTCGGCCCGCGCGCCGATCAGATAGGTGTCGCCGACCCGTCCCTTGTCCAGCACCGCCAGAAGGGCCTGGGCATGGTCATCCACATACAGCCAGTCACGAACCTGAAGGCCGTCGCCGTAAACCGGCATGTCCTGGCCGGCGAGCCCCCGCAGGGTCATCAGCGGGATCAGTTTCTCGGGGTGCTGATAGGGGCCGTAGTTGTTCGAACAGTTGGTCACGATCACCGGCAGGCCGTAGGTTTCGTGCCACGCCCGCGCCAGGAAATCGGCACCGGCCTTCGACGCGGCATAGGGCGAACGCGGTCGATAAGGACTGGTCTCGACGAACGGCGGATCGTCGGGTCCCAGCGCCCCGAACACCTCGTCGGTGGAGACATGGACAAAGCGAAAAGCGTCGGCCTCGGCGTCAGACAGACTGCGCCGCCAGTCTTGCGCCGCCTCCAGCATCACCTGGGTCCCGCCCAGATTGGTCTCGATGAAGACGCCCGGCCCGTCGATCGACCGATCGACGTGGGTTTCTGCCGCCAGGTGCAGGATGGCCTGGGGGCGCAGCGCCTCCAGCACCGCCGTCACCGCCGCCCGATCACGAATATCAGCCTGGAAAAAGGCATAGTCCTCGCGACCTTCGAAGGCCGCCAGGGTCGCCGGATTGGCCGCATAGGTCAGGGCATCCAGCACGCCAACCCGCTCGACGCCGCGCGCCATGAGCGCCCGCACGACCGCCGAGCCGATAAAACCGCAGCCACCGGTGACCAGAACCCTCATGTCTTGTCCCCGAACCGATCGAGCCGGGCCGACCCGCACAACGCCGCGGGAGGCTGTCTCACACCAGGAATCCTCGGTTCGCACGTCTGCATGGACTGCCTCAAACCATGCGCAGACGATTTCGGGAAGTCCTTGCTTGACCCAAGGGCGCACGCCTAAACGGCTAAATCAACAGATTGGGATCCCCGCCATGTCCATCCGCTTCGATGATCGCGTCGCCATCGTCACAGGTGCGGGTGGAGGTCTGGGTCGCCAGCATGCCCTGGCGCTCGGCAAGCGCGGTGCCAAGGTCGTGGTCAACGATTTCGGCGGAGCCCGCGACGGCACCGGCGGCTCGACGGGTCCGGCCCACCAGGTCGCCGACGAAATCCGCGCCGCCGGTGGCGAGGCCATTGCGGCCGTCTGTTCGGTCACCGACGAGGCCGGGGTCGACGACATGGTGCGCTCGGCCATGGAGACCTGGGGTCGGGTCGACATTCTGGTCAACAATGCCGGCGTTCTGCGGGACAAGACCTTCGCCAAGATGACGCTCGACGATTTCCGCTTCGTCCTCGATGTTCATCTGATGGGCGCGGTCATCTGCACCAAGGCGGTGTGGGAGATCATGCGGGCCCAGAACTATGGCCGCATTGCCATGACCACCTCGTCGTCAGGCCTGTACGGAAACTTTGGGCAGGCCAACTACGGTGCCGCAAAGCTGGGGCTGGTCGGCCTGATGCAGACCCTGTCCATCGAAGGGGCCAAATACGACATTCGCGTCAACGCCCTGGCCCCGACGGCGGCCACCCGCATGACCGAAGACCTTGGGGGTGGCCTGGATCTGGACGCCCTCAGACCCGAACTGGTGACGCCGGGCCTGCTGCATCTGGTCAGTGAGAACGCGCCGACCCGTGCCATTCTGGCGGCGGGCGCCGGTGGCTTCGAAGCCGCCCACATCACCCTGACGCAAGGCATTTACGCGGCTGGACCCGACGCCGCCGAACAGGTCGCCGCCGACTGGGCCGAGGTTCAGGACAGTGACGGCCAGATCATTCCCGAGGCTGGTTCGGCCCAGGGTATTCTGGAAATGACCAAGGCCGCCAAGGCCAAACAAGGAGCCTGACCCATGCGTGAAGCCGTCATCGTCTCGACCGCCCGCACCCCGATCGGCAAGGCCTATCGCGGCGCCTTCAACGACACCCAGGCGCAACAACTTGGTGCTCATGCCGTGAAACACGCGGTGGAGCGGTCCGGCGTCGACCCGGCGGAGATTGAGGATGTGATCATGGGCGCGGCCCTGCAGCAGGGCTCGACCAGCACCAATGTCGCGCGTCAGATCGCCATGGCCGCCGGCTTCCCCACCGTCGTCTCGGGCATGAGCGTGGACCGCCAGTGTGCCTCGGGCCTGATGGCCATCGCCACCGCCGCCAAGCAGGTCATTGTCGACGGAATGCCGGTCACCGTCGGCGGCGGGCTGGAAAGCATCTCCCTGGTCCAGAACGGCAAGATGAACCTGTTCCGCGCCCAGGACCCGGACCTGCTCAAGCTCCAGCCGCATATGTACATGACCATGCTGGAGACGGCCGAGGTCGTGGCCGCCCGTTACGGCATCTCGCGCGACGCCCAGGACGAATACGCCCTGCAATCCCAGCAGCGCACGGCCCAAGCCCAGGCCGAAGGCCGCTTCGACGCTGAGATCGTTCCGATGACCACCACCATGCAGGTGCTGGACAAGACGACCGGCGAGACGAGCGCCCGCGAAGTCACCCTTTCAAAGGACGAGGGCAATCGCGCTGACACCACGCTCGAAGGCCTGCAATCCCTCAAGACGGTCTTCCCCGGCGGTCAGGAGATCAAGGAGGGCAAGTTCATCACCGCCGGCAATGCGTCACAGCTATCGGACGGCGCTTCCGCCTCGGTAATCATGGAGGCGAAGGAGGCCGAAAAGCGCGGCCTGACGCCGCTGGGCGCCTATCGCGGAATGGCCGTGGCCGGCTGTGACCCCGACGAAATGGGCATCGGCCCGGTCTTCGCTGTACCCAAGCTGCTCAAGGCGCATGGCCTTTCGGTCGATGACATTGGCATCTGGGAGCTGAACGAGGCCTTCGCGGTTCAGGTCCTCTATTGCCGCGACCGGCTGGGCATCCCCAACGACCGCCTCAATGTCTCCGGCGGTGCCATTTCCATCGGCCACCCCTACGGCATGAGTGGTGCGCGCATGACCGGCCACGTCCTCATCGAAGGCAAGCGTCGCGGGGCCAAATACGGCGTCGTCACCATGTGCGTCGGCGGCGGCATGGGCGCGGCCGGGTTGTTCGAGATTTACTGAGAAAGACCGCCCAGCGGCCCCCATCACTCAAGATTCGCCGAACGGCCCGACCGTTCGGTGGGGCGCGGCCGGGTTGTTCGAGATTTTCTGAACGGCCCCCTCTCCCGGCGGGAGAGGGCGGCTCCACGCCCGAGAGCGCGCAAGCGTGATCGGCTGCGTGGAGGGAGAGGGGCCAATCTATCGGAAAGACCCGACCCTCATCCCCCACGCAGACCTACGCCCTTTGGGCTCCGGTGCGCGGGGCCCCCTTCTCCCAATGGGAGAAGGCTCGATTTCTCAGGCCCAAGCCCCATACGGATCGACCCATTCCATCTGCAGCGCCTCGGCGACCGCCGGATTGGTCAGCTTGCCGCCCAGCACGTTCAGACCGCGCGCCAGGTGCGGGTTGGTCTTGAGCGCATCCAGCCCATGATCGGCCAGGGCCAGACCGAACGGCAGGGTCGCGTTGTTCAGCGCCTCGGAGCTGGTCCGCGGGGCCGCGCCGGGCATATTGGCCACGCAATAGTGAACCACGCCGTCGATCACATAGGTCGGATCTTCGTGGGTCGTCGGATGGCTGGTTTCGAAACAGCCGCCCTGGTCGATGGCCACATCCACCAGCACCGAGCCGTTCTTCATCTTCTTGAGGTCATCGCGGCTGACCAGCTTGGGCGCCGAAGCGCCGGGCACCAGCACCGCACCGATGACGACATCGGCCTTGATGATCTCTTCCTCGATGGCGTTGATCGACGAATAGCGGGTGATGACGCGGCCACCGGTGACCTCATCGATATAGGCCATGCGCGGGATGGAGCGTTCCATCACCACCACCTCGGCACCCAGGCCGAGCGCCATGCGGGCGGCGTTCAGGCCGACGACGCCGCCGCCCAGCACCACCACGCGCGCCGGGGCCACGCCCGGCACACCACAGAACAACAGGCCCATGCCGCCATTGTGCTTGAGCAGGGTTTCCGCCGCCGAAAACACAGCGATCCGCCCGGCGACTTCCGACATCGGAGCCAGCAGCGGCAGCCCGCCCTTGGCGTCCGTCACCGTCTCATAGGCGACGGCCGCACAGCCCGAGTTCAACAGGCCGTGGGTCTGGTCCGGGTCCGGGGCCAGGTGCAGATAGGTGAACAGGATCTGGTCGGGACGGAGCATCTCCCACTCGACCTTCTGCGGCTCCTTGACCTTGACGATCATGTCCGAGCCGCCGAACACCGCCTTGGCGTCCGGCAGGATGGTCGCACCGGCGGCCACATAGTCGGCATCGGTGAAGCCCGCACCCAGGCCCGCATCCTTCTGCACCGCCACCGAATGGCCGTGGGCGACGTATTCGCGCACCGCCGTCGGCGTCAGGCCGATCCGGTGTTCGTTCTTCTTGATTTCCGTGGGTACGCCGACGCGCATGGGGGTCTCTCCCGTTGTTTCTTGGCGCGGAAAATAGCGGCGAGCGCACCGCAGGTTCCTGTTCTTTTTGCTGACTGAACGTCATACAGTCGCAGAAACTGCGGACAGAACGACAAATGAAGACGATTTCTGCGACAACCCTGGATGAGACGGATCGCAAGATGCTGCGCGCGCTGCAACGCGATGGGCGCATGACCAATGCGGATCTGGCCCGGTCTGTGAACCTGTCCGAAAGCGCCTGTCTGCGTCGTTTGCGGGCACTGGAATCCGAGGGCGTCATCGGTCGCTATGCCGCCATCATCAACGAACGGGCCGTCGGCCTGCCGATTTCGGTCTTCGTCACCGTTACCCTGTCGTCCCAGGCCGAGAGCGCCCTGACCGCTTTCGAAACCGCCATCGCCACCGTGCCCGAGGTGGTCGAATGCTACCTGATGACCGGGTCTTCCGACTATCTGCTGCGACTGGTGTGCCGCGACGTCGATGACCTTGAGCGCATCCATGCGCGCGAACTGACGCGCATCCCTGGCGTCACCCGCGTCTCCTCCAGCGTCGCCATGCGCACGGTGGTCAAGCGAGGGGCCCTGCCGGTTTAGGCCGTCCTGACGACCGCCCCGTCCACCGTCACCGGCCAGGGCGTCAGTCGCCCGCCTGCGGGAGGGCCGCCGACACATTCGCCGGTCATCGGTTTGAACACCCCGCCATGCCAGGCGCACAGGATCAGCTCGCCGTCGTCGGTCAGATACCGGTCCAGCTGCACCGCCAGCGGATAGCCCGCGTGCGGACAGCGATCGACATAGCCCCGGACCTCGCCATCCTTGTGGATCAGGAAGCCGTGGAAATAGGCCTCGCCGATCTGCACCACCACGGCCCGGGCACCGGGGTCGGGTATGTCGGCCAGCACGGCCACAGCCACGCCCGGTGGCGTCTTCCAGACGCGGGGGCGGTCTGACGGCGGTGGCCCGTCCGTCATCGCTCGGTCTTCAGCGGGCGGTTCAGCAGGCCGTCGATGGCCTGATCGACGTCAATCTCGCCGGCCAGGATGGCGGCCACGGCCTCACAGATCGGAGCCTCGACGCCCAGTTGTTCGACCAGCTGGCGCACCGCCGGGGCCGAATCGACGCCCTCGGCCACCGAACGCTTGCCCTCCAGCGCCTCATAGAGCGTCAGCCCCTGCCCCAGGGCCAGACCGACCGACATGTTGCGCGACTGCGGGCTCGAACAGGTCAGGACCAGATCACCCAGCCCGCACAGCCCCGCCACCGTCTCGGCCTGACCCCCCAGAGCCACGCCGATCCGGGTCATTTCGGCAAATCCCCGCGTGATCAGCCCGGCGTGGGCTGACTTGCCCAGGCCGCGCCCTTCCGAAATGCCACAGGCGATGGCCAGCACATTCTTGATCGCCCCGCCGACCTCTGCCCCGATCAGATCGTCCGCCAGATAGGGCCGGAAGGTCGGTGCCGCGACCGCCTGAACCAGACGTTCGCCCAGATCGCAGTCGGGACAGGCCAGGGTCACCGCCGTCGGCAGGCCGCGCACAACGTCTGCTGCGAAACTGGGCCCCGACAGGACCGCGGGGCGCGCCTGCGGCACCGCCTCGGCCAGAACCTCGGTCATCAGCTTGAGCGTGCCGCGCTCGACCCCCTTGGAACACAGAACGATTGGCGTGCCCTCACGAACCATCGGTGCAAAAGCGGTCAGGACACTGCGCATGTGCTGGGCCGGCGGCACCGCCAGGATAAAATCCGCCCCGGCCAGACCGTCCAGCTCGGCCACGGCCCGCACCCCTGGGTCCAGCTTCACACCGGGCAGAAAGGCCTCGTTCTCGTGGCGGGCATTGATACTCTCGACCACCTCGGGCTCACGCGCCTGGATCGTCACCGCCAGCCCGCCGCGTGCGCAGGATTGGGCCAGGGCTGTGCCCCAGGCCCCGCCACCGATGACCCCGACCGAGGTGAAGTCCGTCATGCCTTGGCTCCCTTTCGGCCCGTTGCATACAGGGGATCAGACAGGGCCCTGGCCTCGTCAAGCGGCCAGCGCGGGCGCGCCCTGACATCCAGCCCCGATGTCAGCCCCCGCGCCAATCTCTCGGCCCCAGCCAGGGCGATCATGGCCGCATTGTCTGTACAGTATTGAATCGGCGGCGCGACGAAATCGAAGCCTTTCCGCGCGCAGGCCTCCATCAGCGAGCGTCGCACCGTCTGATTGGCCGCGACCCCGCCCGCGACCACGAACAGGCGATGGGAATGCCGCTCGGCATAGTCGGCCATGGCCCGTTCCGACCGCTCGGTCAGTTGTCGTGCGATGGCAGCCTGGACCGACGCTGCCACATCGGCCTTGTCCTGGTCGGAAACCGCGGCCTCGGCGGCACGAGCCGCCACAGTCTTCAGGCCCGAAAACGAAAAATCGAAGCCCTTGCGACCCAGCAGGGCGCGCGGCATCGGCACCCTGGCCGCATCGCCGGACGCCGCCAGACGCTCAAGGGCCGGCCCACCCGGATAGCCCAGGCCCAGTGCCTTGGCCGTCTTGTCGAAGGCTTCGCCGGCCGCGTCGTCGATGGTCGAGCCCAGCCGGGTCATGTCGCCGACCCCGCGCACCTCCAGCAGCTGGCAATGCCCGCCCGACACCAGCAACAAGAGGAACGGATAGTCAGCCTGGGCTCCCAGTCGCGCTGACAGGGCGTGGCCTTCCAGGTGATTGACCGCCACCAGCGGCAGGTCGCGCGCCAGCGCCACCGCCTTGCAGAAGCTCAGCCCCACCATGACTCCGCCGACCAGACCCGGCCCCGCCGTCGCCGCCACGCCGTTCAGGCCGTCAAACCCGGTTCCGGCTTGTTCCAGAGCCGCGCGGGCGATCGCATCTATCGTGCGTACATGACCGCGCGCGGCGATCTCGGGCACGACGCCACCAAAGGGCTTGTGCTCGTCCTGGCTGGCCACGACTGACGACAGCACCTCGACGGAACCATCCGCGCGTCGGCGCACGACCGCCGCTGCCGTCTCGTCGCAACTGGTCTCAAGACCCAGAACCGTATAGTCGCCAGTGGTCATTTCCGGCGAACTAGCCGCACCCCTCCATCGGACGCAAGCGTGAGCCCAACCCCGCCTCTTCGTATCGGCACCCGCCAGTCGCTTCTGGCCCGGACCCAGTCGGGTCACATCCAGGCCGAGATCGCCCGTCGCCTTGGGAATGCCGACGCGCCTGACCTCGTTGCACCTCTGGTCTTCATCATCACGACGGGTGACCGCATTCAGGACCGTCGCCTCATGGACATCGGCGGCAAGGCCCTGTTCACCAAAGAGATCGAGCGCGCCCTGTTCGACGGCGAAATCGACATGGCCGTTCATTCCATGAAAGACGTTCCCGCCGAGCCGCCCGAAGGCCTGGCCATCGTTGCCTTGCCCGCGCGCGAGGACCCGCGCGATGCCTTTCTCTCGGAAAAATACGACAGCCTCCAAGCCCTGCCCGTAGGGGCCCGGCTCGGCACCGCCTCGCTGCGTCGTCAGGCCCAGGCCCTGGCCCTGCGGCCCGACCTTCAGATCGAACCCCTGCGCGGCAATGTCGACACCCGGTTGCGCCGGCTGGCCGAGGGCGATTTCGACGCCATCCTGCTGGCCGCGGCTGGCCTGAATCGACTGGGGCTGGGCGAGCGGGTGCGCGGCTTCCTCGACCCCTGGAACGCGCCACCCGCGCCGGGCCAAGGGGCACTGGCGCTGCAATGTCGGGTCGATAGCCCCTGGGCCGACTTCATTTCCGGTTTGGGGGATTTGCCCACGGAAATCTGTGTCGCCGCCGAACGGGGGGCTCTGGTCGCCCTGGAAGCCAACTGCCGCACGGCCATGGGCGCGCACGCCCGCCTCTCCGGCGACACCCTTGAAATGGCCGTTGAGGCCCTGTCCAGCGACGGCACACAGCGTTGGCGACGGGAAGGCCGCTGTCCGGCCAAAGCGCGGGACGCCCGCCTGCTTGGGCTTGAGCTCGGTCAGGCCGTTCGCGACGAGGCGGGTGACGCCCTCATCGCATGACGATCTGGATTACCCGCACCCGTCCCGGCGCTGACCGGACCGCAGAGCGGCTTGCCGCTGAGGGCTTCGGCACCTTGATTGACCCCCTGCTGGAGGTTCGGCCCATCGCAGGTGCCCTCGACCTGAGCGGGTTCGCCGCCCTGGCCTTCACCGGTCCCAATGCGGTCGAGATTTTTGCCGAGCTGTCGCCGGAGCGGGACATGCCCGCCTTTGCCGTCGGCGACGCGACCGCCGAAGCCCTCGTCCAGATCGGCTTTCGTCAGGTCCACAATGCGCGCGGCGATGTCGCGGCCCTGGCACGGCTGATGATCGAAGAGGCCAAGGGTCGGATTCTCTATCCAGCCCCGGCCGAGCCCGCCGCCGACCTGCCCACCCTGGTGGCCCCGTTCGGCATCACGCTGGAAGCCCGGCGCATCTATGAAACGGTTCCGGTGCAGCCCCTGCGCGCCCTGGCAACCCCTGATCTCGTGGCGGTGATGATCCACTCGCCCCGCGCCGCGCGTTTGCTCGCCGAGACGGCCTGCGAGCGGTTGCCTGACCTCGTTGGACTGGCCCTCTCGGACGCCTGCGCCGAGCCGCTGCGGGCCCGTTCGATGAAATCGCTGGTCGTCGCCCCGTTCCCTGACGACGCTTCCTTGGTTAGGCTGGCTGTCGACACCCTGTCGAAGGCGCGCTGATGACCGACAACCCTGCCGAAGACCGGCCCCGGATCGAGCCAGAACCGCCGCACCGCGAGCTGGAGCGGCCCAATATCCCGCCGCGTATCCTGGCTCTGATTGCTGTCGGCGTGATTCTCGTCATCGTGGCCGTCGGGGCCGGGGCCTTCCGCGAGCGCCTGGCACGGGCCATCGGACCGGCTGCCCCCGTCTCCGAGAGCCAGGAACGGGTCCAGATGCGCCAGCGCATCGACCAGCTGGAAAGCGAGCTGGAACTCGCCCGCCGCCAGGCCGCCACTCGTCCTGAGCCCGTGGCCGTGCCGACCGAAGACGGTGAAACGGTCGTGGTTGATCCGCTCCAGCTCGAAGATCGCATCACCGCGCTTGAAGCCTCTCAGGCCCGCATGTCGCGCGCCGCCGCCGCCGCCGTCGCCGCTGCGTCCCTCGCGGACGCCGCCGAAGGGTCCGCGCCCTTTGCCGGCGAACTGGCCTCGCTGGAACGCCTGGCCCCGACCTCGCGCGGCATTCGAGCCCTGCGGGATCTGGCCGAACAGGGGGCCCCAACCCGGGCCTCGCTTGTCGGCGAATATCCGGCCGCCGCCGCGCGCGCCGCGCGGGCCGCCAACGGTCAGGACGCCGAAGGCGGCTTTTTCGCCTCGCTGGGCCGCGCTTTCCGATCCGTTTTCAGCCTGCGCCGCGTCGGCGATCTGGAAGGCGAAAGCACCGACGCCATTCTGGCCCGCGCCGAGCGGCGGGTACGCGAAGGCGACCTCGAAGGGGCCCTGGCCCAGCTCCAGTCCCTGCCTGAGCCCGCGCGTGTGGCCATGTCCGAATGGACGGCGCGCGCCGAACGTCGGGTCGAGATCGAACGCCGCATCGACGCCCTGCGCGCCCAGGCACTCGGTGACCTGTCGGGGGCCACCACCGCCGAAACCGGAGCGCCGCTTTGATCCGCGTCGGCCTGGCCCTGCTGGCTGGTATGGCCCTGGCCCTGCTGGCCGTGGCCGCTTCGGGCGAGCCCGGTGCCCTCACGGCCGAGTGGCTGGGGTGGCGGCTCGACACCTCAGCCGCAGCCGGCGCGGTGCTCGTCGGCGTTTTTGCTCTTTTGGCCGTCGGCTTCTGGCGTCTGGTGATCTGGATCGGCGAAGCCCCTCAGCGAGCGGCCCGTCTGAGAGCCGATGCCCGCCGTCGGGATTCCTACGCGGCCCTGGCCCGGGGTTATCTGGCCCTGGCTTCCGGCGATGCCGAAGAGGCCCGCCGCATGGCCCGGCGCGCGACCGATGCGGCTGAAGACGCGCCCATCCTGACCGGCCTGCTGTCGGCCCAGGCCGCCGAAGTGTCCGACGAAGAGCCCTCGGCCCGCGCCGCCTATGAAGCCCTGCTGTCCTACCCCGATGCTCAAGGGGCCGCCCGTCAGGGGCTGGCTCGTCTGTCCTGGCGAGCCGGCGATCGGGCCGCCGCCCTGGAACAGGCCCGCGCGGGCGAGGTGGCCGGACGTGGTGGCTCCTGGGCCTGGCGGATGCAGTTCGATGACCGCCTTGAGGCCGGTGACTGGGAAGGGGCGCTGGCCCTGCTCGGTGGCCCCGGGGCCAAGCGTGCCCTGGCCGGAGACAAGGCCGCCCGCGCCCGCGCCGCGCTTCTGACCGTCCGGGCCATGGAGGCGGGGGCGGAAGCCCCGGCCAGAGACGCCGTCAAGGCGGCCGGCCTGTCACCCGAGTTTGCGCCGGCGGCGGTCCTGGCCGCCCGCCTGGAGGCCGCATCCGGGCGACCGGGACGCGGCGAGGTTCTGTTGCTCAAGGCCTGGAAGGCACGACCGCACCCCGCCCTGGCGGTGGCCTATCGCGATCTGCGCCCTGACGAGACGCCCGCTGAACGCGCCAAACGCTATGGGCGGTTGATGTCTCGACGGCCCACCCACCCTGAAAGCCGAATCGTGGCCGTGGAACAGGCCCTGCTGACCGGCGACGCCGCCGCCATTGATGCCGCCGTGGAGGATCTGGACGGCATCATCGACACGCCGCGCCTGCTCGATCTGAAGGCCCGCGCGGCCTGGGCCAATGGTCGCGTTGCCGATGCCCGCACCCTGGCGGCACGCGCCGCCGATGCCCCGCGCGACCCGCAGCGCGAGCCCGACACCTTCGACTATGATCAGGGCGGCTGGGTTCGCTTGATCACCGCCTGGACTGACGAGGCCGAACTGGCCTCGATTCGCGCGGCCGCCCAGGCCGTCGACTTCACCCCGCGCCCGCTCCCGGCAACGCCCGCTCCCGAACCGGAAACGGTCGATGAGCCAACCTGGCGGGCCCCTGACGATCCCGGCGACTGGGATGACGGCGACGAGCCACCCACAGCCGAACCGGCACCTCCCGCCCCGCCCCGCCCGGCGCGACGTCCGCGGGCCAAGCGTTGAGCCCCTTGGCAGCGGCCTCTTCCTTGGGTATCTAGCCCGCCTGCCGGAACGGCCCCGCCGTTTTCGCCCTCATGGGCCGCCTTAGCTCAGCCGGTAGAGCGGCGCATTCGTAATGCGTAGGTCAGGTGTTCGAGTCACCTAGGCGGCACCATTTTCCCTCTGGCACTCAGTGCACCATGAAGCTGATTGTGCCGGTCATGTCGTGGCCATCGGGGCCCTCGGCCCGCCAGGTCAGGCTGTAGGTCGCCGGACGCAGGGTCGGCAACGGAACCGTCTGGGTCGTCGACGGCTCGGCCCCCGCCACATCGATTCGCAGCTCTTCCAGTCCGCGCGCCTGCAAGGTCACGGTGGTCAGCCGCATCGGGTGCGGGAAGGTGATTTCGAACCGGGCCGGCGATCCCATGAGCATGGCACCGTCGCGCGGGACCGTGACCAGCCGGGCGGGCGCTTCGGGCGCAGGCGGATTGTGGACCATACCAGACCGCTGGTCATGGTCGCCGTGACCCGCGTGACCGTCAGGGCCGCCGTGATCCATCACAGGCCGTGTCGCCGGCACCATGCCCGGATGGATACCGTGCGGGTCCTGGGCGAAGGCTGGACCGGCCAGGGCGACGGCCCCTGCAAAGATCAACACACGCATCATCGGCCTCTTCCTCAGTACCAGGCCCGAAGACCGATCAGGACGCGGGTTTCCTCGACCGGGTGCCCCGAGGCGCGCGCCAAATCCGCCGCGCCGCCCAGCGCCGAGTGCCATTCGACGCCGAGATAGGGCGCAAACTCGCGCCGGATTTCATAGCGGAGCCGCAGGCCCGCTTCGACACTGGTAAAGCCCGACGCCAGGCCGCGCGCCGCGTCATCGGCTGCTGATAGCTCCAGTTCACCGCGCGGCTGGAGGATCCAGCGTTGGGTCAGGCGGATATCCCATTCGGCCTCGGCCCGCGCGGTCAGATCGCCCTCGGTCGAGAGGAAGGCCGCCACATCCACCTCCCACCAGCCGGCGGTCATGCCCTGAACCCCGGCGACCAGATGGGTGGTGTCCTCGCCCCCGTCGACGAAATCCTGGCGCACGCCGAACTGCACGTCCCAGAAGGGCAGAATGGCCCGGCTGTACAGGGCCTGGACCTCGATCTCCTCGACGCCGCCGTCGACATCGCCCTCCCCTTCGGACTTCCAGACAAACCGATTGATGTCGCCACCGATCCAGCCCTGGGCGTCCCAGACGAAGGTGGTGTCGTCCTCGCCGAAGCCGGCCTCCAGACGTTCGAGCATCAAGGCCGTCGTGCCCATGCTTCCGTTCTCATGGACCAGCAACGCGCGCGACGCCGCCATGGCCTCGGCACCGAAGATCGTATCGGCCGCATGGGTAGGGCCTTCAAACGCCTCCGGCGGAGGCGGTGTCTGGGCGGGGCGACCGGGGTTGTCGGCACCGGTAGGCGTCTCGGGCGGCCCCATCTGATGACCGGCGTGGGCGTCCGCCGGCGGCGACATCTGAGCCATGGTGTGGCCCGCGTGCGGATCGACCGGCTGGCTGTGGCCGGCATGACCGTCCTGAGCAATCACCGGCGTCGCCATCAGCAGGAACGGCACGGTCAGACCCCAAAGCCCCCTCATGCGCCCGCTCCGTCCAGCGGTCGCACCGTGACGACATTGAACATGCCCGCGTGCATGTGCATCAACAGGTGACAGTGGAACGCCCAGTCGCCGGGTTCCGACGCCGTCAGGTCAAAGCTGACCTGCGATCCCGGCGCGACATTGACCGTGTGTTTCCACGGCTGACGGTCCGCCGGGGCCCCGGTCACCAGCTCGAAGAAATGGCCGTGCAGGTGGATCGGGTGGGACATCATGGTGTCATTCACCAGCGTCACCCGCACCCGCTCATCTCGCGCAAACCGGATCGGCTCGACCAGTTCCGAGAACCGCCGCCCGTCAAAGCCCCACATGAACCGTTCCATATTGCCGGTCAGATGGATTTCCAGATTGCGGGTCGGCGGCGTCGCCGCCGGATTGGCATTCAGCGCCACCAGATCCGTATAGACCAGCACCCGGTGCGGCTCATTCTCCAGACCCAGCGGGCGTTCACCGAGCCGGTTCATCGGCATGGGCGCGATCATGTCGACCCCGACCCCGACGGCCATGTTCGGCGGTGCATTGTCGGGATCACGCATGGCCATGTCGCCGTGATCCATTGGGGCGGGCCCCATGTCGTGGCCCATAGCCGAATGATCCATGCCGCCCATGCCCATATCGGCCATGGTCAGGTTGGGAACCTCACGCAGGGGAGGAACCGCCGCCTGCATCCCGGCGCGCGGGGCCAGCATCCCGACCGCCATGCCCGACCGGTCGATCGATTCGGCAACGATGGCGTAGGACGCGTCGGCCTGTGGCTGGACGATGGCGTCATAGGTTTCAGCCACCGAAATCTGGAACTCGTCCGTCTCGACCGGCCTGACATTGATCCCGTCGGCGCTCACCACCGTCATGGCCAGGCCGGGGATGCGGAAATTGAAGATCGACATCGCCGCGGCGTTGATGATGCGCAGGCGCACCCGCTCGCCGGGCCGGAACAGGCCCGTCCAGTTTTCAGCCGGACCATGGCCGTTGATCAAATAGGTGTAGGTGGTGCCGTTGACGTCGGCGATGTCGCGGGGGTCCATCCGCATCCCGGCCCACATCTGGCGCTCTTCCAGGCTCATGCCGTCTTCGCCGGACATCAGACCTTCGACGGTCGTGCGGCTGCGGTTGAAATAGCCGGGGCTCTTCTTCAGCCGGTCGAGGATCTCGTGCGGATGCAGGAAGCTCCAGTCCGACAGGACCAGAACATGCTCGCGGTCATAGCCGACCGGGTCGGTGCTCGCCGGGTCGATAATGATCGGCCCGTAGTGGCCCATCGCCTCCTGCAGATTCGAGTGGCTGTGGTACCAGTAGGTGCCTGACTGCCGTACCGGGAACTCATAGACAAAGGTTTCTCCCGCCGGGATGCCGGGAAAGCTGATGCCCGGCACGCCGTCCATCTGGAACGGCAGCAGCAGGCCGTGCCAGTGGATCGAGGTGTCCTCATCCAGCGTATTGGTCACCGACAGCCGCGCCTGCTGTCCCTCGCGCAACCGGATCAACGGGGCCGGCAAGGTGCCGTTGACCGTCACGGCATGGCCGGTCTGCCCGCCCAGGCTGAACGGTGAATGGCCGACGCTCAGCCGAATATCGTTGCCCGACAGAGGCGTCGGGTCCGCCGTCACCCCGTCCGTGCCCGACCTTGCCCAGGCCGGCATGAGCCCCTGCGCCGCCAGCAGGCCACCGCCCAGCAGGGTGGTTCTGAGGAAGCTCCGGCGGTCGTGCGGTGATCGGCTCATCAATCTGATCTCGGCGGACATGACGGGACGGCGAAAAGCGCACCCTACCTAGAGGGATCAGCCGCGCCTGAACACCTCTCAATCCGATCCATGTCCGGTTTCCCCGACCGTACGCGTTTACCCCTTCAACGAATGAGGAGAGACGTCATGCGCGCATGGATGATGGGACTGACCGTCGGGGCTCTGGCCCTGACCGCCGGCTGCAACAACCCCGAACAGCACACGGTGCGCGACCCTGAGAGCGGGGCCGAAGTTACCATGCAGTCGGGCGAGAACATGCGTGCGCCGTCAAACCTGCCCGCCTATGCGCCGATCTATCCGGGGGCCCGAATCCAGAACGTCATGGAAGCCTCCAACGCGGGATCAGATGGTGCCGGTGAAGGCGGCATGGTGGTCTTCCATACCGATGCCGACGTCGCAACGGTCGAGGCCTTCTATCGGCAGCGGCTGGATGCCTCGCCCCTGACCGAACGCAGCGAAACCCGGATCAACGGTTCCTTGATCCTCGGAGCCACGTCGCCGGACGATTCCGGCACCAGCGTCCAGCTGACCATCTCGCCTTCGGATGACCCGTCAGGGTCCAACGTTTCGATGGTTTACAGCGCAGCTTCTTGACCCACGGCGATTGTCCCGACACGGTTCTCTGAGGACAAAGGGGAGCTGGTTCGTGGGCTGGAGTCGCGTCGAGACGGTCTTTGATGAGGCCATGGATCTGCCGCCGGCTGAGCGGGAGGCCCACGTCCGCAACGCCCTGGCTGACGCCCCTGATCTTCAGGCCGAGGCCCTGGGCCTGATCAACGCGGCGGACCAGTCCGGCACCTTCCTTGAGCCGGGACCCTCGCAGGTGTCGTCCCTGGAGACCGGAGCCCGGATCGGCGACTGGCAGATCGTCGAGCTGATCGGCTCGGGCGGCATGGGCCAGGTCTATCGCGTCAAACGCGCCGACGGGGCCTTTGATCAGGATGCGGCGCTCAAGATCATGCGGGCGCTTCCCCCCGCCTACTGGGCGCGCTTTCAGGCCGAACGTCAGATCCTGGCCGGGCTCGAACACCCCGGCGTCGCCCGCCTCCTGGACGGGGGCATGGGGCCGGAAAATCGACCCTTCATGGTCATGGAGCTGGTCAACGGCGCGCCCATCGCGACCTGGGCGGCGGCCCGATCCCTGGATGCCCCTGCCCGGATCCAGCTCATCATTCAGGTGGCGGATGCGGTGTCCTATGCCCATGCCCAGCTGGTGGTTCATCGCGACATCAAGCCGACCAACATCATCGTCACCGAAGAGGGCCGCACGCGCCTGATCGACTTTGGCGTCGCCCGACTGGTGTCCAGTCCCGACACGCGTGCCACCGAGACGCCCCTGTCGGTCGAATATGCGGCCCCCGAACTGCTGGAGGGTCAATCGGCGTCGGTGATGACGGACGTGTATGGCCTCGCCGCGACCCTGTACGAACTGCTCAGCGGTCGCGCGCCGATCCCGGTCGAGGGCGATGCCGTCGCCGTCGCTGTGCGGCGCATTACCGAAGAAATTCCGCCGCCTGTCTCGTCGGTGGCGCGCCCGCAGATTCAGGATCGCGGCCTGGCTCGCGACCTTGACGCCATCCTCGGGCGGGCCCTGCGCAAGGAGCCCGGCGACCGCTATCCGACGGTCGAGAGCTTTGCTGCGGACCTGCGCCGCGCTCTTGAACGCCGCCCGGTTCAGGCGCGCGAAGGCGAGACAGGCTATGCCCTGCGCCGGTTCGTGCGTCGGCGGCGCTGGCCGATTGCGGCGGGCGTTGCCGTCGTCGCCAGTCTGGCCGTCGGACTGGGTCTGGCCCTGGATCAGGCGGCGCGCGCCGAGCGCGAGCGCGATGCTGCCCGCCGCGAACAGGCGCGTCTGGAGGCGGTCCAGCAGTATCTCTATTTCATGCTGCGCAACGCCGCCGAAACGGGCGGACCGGATGCCGACGCCTCCCAGGTGCTCGACAATGCCGCCGCTCAGGTCATGGCCCAGTTCGAGACGGACCCCGACCAGGGTGGTCCCATCCTCAAGATGCTGGGCGAGCTGTACTTCTATCTCAATGACTACGAGGCCGCCGAGCCGATCCTGACCCGGCTGGTTGAGGCCTCAAGGATTGATCCGGCCCTGCGCGCCTCTGCCGCCTACGATCTGGCCCAGGTCAAGCTGCGCCAAAGCGATCTGGAACAGGCCACCGGTCTTCTGCGTCAGGCCCAGGACTTCTGGAACGCCGATCCGGGGCGGTGGCGCTCGCAACTGGTCGATAGCCGGCTGGTTGAGGCGCGCCTGTTGCGCGACCGCGGCGAGGCAGAGGCGGCGGTGACGCTCCTTCAGGCCGCCCTTCCTCAGCGTATCGCCATCAGTGGGGCCGGCCATCGGCAGACGGGGGTATTCCACAACGATCTGGGGGTCATGCTGGTGGCGGCCGGACGCCCCGAGGAAGCCATCCCGTCATTTCGGGCGGCATTGGCGGTCTGGCAAGGCGCCGGCCTGGAAACCAGTCCCGACGCGCTGAACACCCTGAACAACCTGGCCGCCCTTGAAGTCCTGTCCGGTCGCCCGCAGCAGGCCGAGCCGCTCTTCCGGCGGGCCATCGAAATCCGTCGTCGCTTCTATGGGCCTTCGGCGGCCACCGCCGCCCTGCTGTCGAACTACGGCAAGACCCTCATCCAGCTCGATCGCGCCGACGAGGCCGTCCCCTACCTGCGAGAGGCCACCGAAATGGCCCGCTCGACCGCCGGGGTGGGAAGTCTGCATTTTGCCTCGGCCACCGCCGGGCTCAGCGAAGCCCTGGTCAAGGCAGGCCAGATCACCGAAGCCGCCCAGATTGCTGAAACGGGCCTGGCCGAGGTGCGCGCGGCGCTGGGCCCGGATCACCCGGGCACCGGGGTCGCCGCCGTGGGACTGGGTCGGGTTCGGGCCGCTCAGGGCCGCGACGACGAGGCCCGCGCGCTGCTGGATCAGGCTGAGACGGCCCTGGCCCCGCTGGGGTCAGCCGCCACCGCCCAGATTCGCGCCATCGAACAGATCAGGACGCAATACGGTCTGGGATAACCGCGCCGTCAGGCGGGGGCTCGCGCAGTTCCTTGAACAACCAGGCGCGCGCCTTGACCCAGTCGCGGCGGACGGTCCGGTCGGTCACGCCCATGATCCGCGCCGCCTGTTCCTCGCTGTAGCCGGCAAAGAACCGGAGCTCGACAACCTGGGCCAGACGCGGGCTGAACCCCCCGAGCCGGTCCAGTGCCTCATCCAGGTCCACCAGCCGGTCATCGCTTTGCCAGTAGGGCTCGATGTCATCGGTCAGGGGATCAATCTTGCCGCTGCCCCGTTTGGCCGCCAGCCTCGCCCGCGCGTGGTCGACCAGCACATGCCGCATGGCCAGCGCCGCCGCATGCAGGAAATGGTCATCGTCCATCCAGCCCTCGCTGCGCCGCAGCTTGAGCCAGGCCTCGCTGATCAGGGCCGTGGTTCTAAGGGTTTCGCCGGCCTGAACCCGAAACCGCTCACGATTGGCGATGCGCCGAAGTTCGCCCCACAACTCCGGGGCCAACCGATCCGCCGCCGCGCGAACCGCAACAGACGGTCCGTGGGTTTGCTCTATCGGTTGAACACTCATCCTGACTCCTCAGCCCTTGCAGGGACACCGACAGAGTATCGCTGTTTTGCTGCCAGGTCATGGCTGTCTGTTTCTGACAGCGGGTCGATGTCCGGTCCCGGGACCGGCTCACGTAATGACACGCGAGTCTACCGGTTCAAGGAGTCCTCGATGAAACCGATCACAACACTGACGACCCTCGCCCTCGCCGCTGCCCTCGGGGCGTGCGGTTCCCAGACCGACACCAAGGCCGACGGCACGACCTCAGGCCCCTCGGCCAACGCCGAGACATCAAACACCGCCCCGTCGTCGGCGGATCCCGAGTTGATCGCCGCCCTGCAATGCTGGGGCTACACGCGCGCCTCCTTCTATCTGCATCTGTCGGCCCCGAACCTGGCGGCGGATATTCCCCAGGCCGGCCAGCTCGACATGGAGATGTGGCATCAGCAGGCCCTGCGTCTGGCTCACGCGCGCGACCTGACGCTCAGCCAGTTCGAGGCCCTGCGGGACGAGACGGCGATCTCCAACACCGACCTGCTGGACGACGAAGAGCGTCTGGCTGCCGCCCAGCCGATCCAGCAGTGCATCGATACCGTGCCGGTGATCGAGGGCGAGACGCCCATGCTGCGCGAGGGCTGATCCCTATTCGGGGGTGCGCTCGACCGTCACCGAAATCGGCCGGTCCATATTCGGCGATTGGTAGGTACCCGACCTCAGGTTGCCGCCTGAGGTCGGGATCACCAGCACATGATCCAGCCCGTCAGCGCCGGGTCGGAAGACCAGCCGAACCCGGCCCCGCCGGACCGTGGCCGTCCCTTCCAGCTGACCGGCGGTGTCCGTAAACTCGCAGTCTTCGTCCAGCGGGCGCGGCAGCGGATACTCGACTCCGCAGAAGGGCTGGAACAGCACATAGCTGCCCTCAACCTGCCGTCCGTCATGGAACAGATGCAGGCCCAGGATCGCCGCATCTGCCGGGTCGCCGGCGCGCACGACCCGCCAGCCGCCCTGAAGGGGCCCCGCCGGGGTCAGCGGAGCCGCATCCTCGCCATGCCCGGAGGCATCGGGGCGCGGTTGCTTCTGGGCCAGAGCCGGGGTCGCTGCCAGCAGCAGACACCCCAGCCCGATCATCACAGACTTCATGGCCTGCCTCCTCTGTCCGGGTTACGGAGCCGGTTAGAAAATCCGCCCGATCCCTTCGCGAATGCCGTCATGCAGCCGCCGCTCGGCCTCTTCGGCGGCCACGCGGGCGGCCCGTTCCGCCGCCGATTCCACATAGCCGGGCTGACCGGGCTGAGCGGACTGGCCGGGCTGCCCCGCGCGGCCGTTTCCAGCCGTTGATTCATCGCCCGATGCGACCCGGCTGGCTGCGCCCGGTCCCAGATACCGGACCGAAGAAATCGTCCCGCCGAAATCACCCAACTGCGGATTGTCGCCTTCAAAGGTCCGGCATTCGCCGCCGAAATCGACGTGCTCACACACCTCCCAACGCCCATTGGCCGCGAGGCTCCAGGTGCTGTCACCGAACTCCATGCTCTGGAGATGAAGATTGGGCGTATCCCCCGTCAGCATGAGGGAGCGACCTCCAAAGCCATCCCCCTCAAACAGGACGATTTGTTGAACCTGAGCAGGCGTGGAGCCCCCTCCCGATGACTGCGAATAGTCCCCACGCGCGAGGAAGCGGCTAAGTGTCCCCGGTCCAAGATAACGCACCGAAGAGATCGTTCCTCCGAAATCACCCAGCTGCCGATTGTCACCCTCAAAGGTGCGGCATTCGCCACCAAATTCGATATGCTCGCAGACTTGCCAGCGGCCATTTGCCGCGAGGCTCCAGGCACTGTCGCCGAACCCAACGTCACCACGGTGCAGGTTGGAGATGTCCCCGTTCAGATCCAGGGATCGACCGCCAAAATCATCGCCTTCAAACAGCACAATGCGCGCGGCGCGGCTAGGACTTTGGCGGGGCGGCTCAACGCCATACCCCCGCAGCCCGGAGACAAGCCCGCTCTGCCGACCGCGATCATTGACCTGGTCCTTGAGCCAGCAATTCGGCCCTTCGGCCCGCTGTGAGCCCTGAGGAACCCAGGTCCAGGCCAGGCATTGGGCGTCATCGACACAGGCCTGGGCGCATTGCTGATAGGTATCGCCGGGGCGCAGTTCGACCAGGCGGAAATCCCCGCCCAGGCGGTCGGTATCAAACTCGACGCCGGGCTGCGATGTCGCGCCCCCCGCCGCCACGGCCAGGGCCAGGGTTGAAATCGCCGCAATAGCCAGTTTCCGGGTCATCTTGTCCTCCACGCGGAATGCACTCGGTGGGGAGAACGCAGTCTGGCCGCCAATGCGGACATCACCGTCGGCACGGACCTTTATCTTTCAGACGCCGCCGACCGTGGCCAGACCACAGGCCCCGCTGTCGGCAAGCCATGGAGCCGTCTCGCGGGTGACACCGCCCAGGGCAAAGACAGGCAGGCGCGCGCGCCGCACCCACGCCCTGAACGTCTCGGGTCCAAGGAGCTGGCCTGCCGAGGGACTTGCGCTGGCAAGGACCGGCGACACCAGAGCCGCATCCAGACGCGACCGCGCCGCCCGCTCAAGCGCCGCCACCGAATGGGCCGCGCCGGTCATCACCCAACCCGGATGCGCGTCTCTCAGCCCCGCTCCCCGATCCAGGTCACGCTCCGGCAGATGAACGCCGTCGGCACCCAGCGCCTCAGCCAGCCCGGCATCGGCCCCAACCAGAAAGACCAGCTGCTGTTTGCGACACCTCGCCGCCAGACGCTGTCCAACCTCGATGGTGTCAGCGCGGCCAAACCACCTCAGGACAACACCCGCTCCGGGCGGCAACCGCTCAGCCTGCTCCCAGGGGTGCGGCGTGCGCTCGGGGTCTGTCAGGAACAACAGCGGTGGGAGCCGTCGCGCGCCGGGGTTGGCCTGGGCCCACGCGGCCCCTAGATCATGGGCCGTCGCAAAGATCGGATTCGATGACCAGTCCAAGCCAGGCCCTTATCGCCGTTCGTCACAAGATCGCGCGCGCCGCCCGCGCGGCCGGACGCAATCCCGATGATGTGACCCTGACCGCCGTTTGCAAGCAACAGCCCTGGGACCATATCGCCCCGGTTCTGGAGGCCGGCCAACGTATTTTCGGCGAAAACCGTGTTCAGGAAGCGCAAGCCCGCTGGGCGGATCGCCGGTCCGACCTGCCGGACCTTCGCCTGCGCCTGATCGGGCCCCTGCAATCCAACAAGGCACGGGAGGCTGTGGCCCTCTTCGAGACAATCGAAACCCTGGACCGCGAATCGCTGGCGGTCGCCCTGCGAGACGAGATCGCCCGTCAGGGCCGCACGCCGGAGTTGCTGATCCAGATCAATACGGGCGAGGAGCCCCAGAAATCAGGCGTCATCCCCGCTCAGGCCGACGCCTTTATCGCCCGCTGTCGCGAGGTCCATGGCCTGACGATTTCCGGCCTCATGTGCATTCCGCCCGCCGATGAAGAACCGGCGATGCACTTTGCCTTGCTGGGCAAGATCGCCCGCCGCAACGGCCTGGCCCAACTGTCGATGGGCATGAGCGGCGACTATGAGACGGCGGTTCGCCATGGGGCCACCTCTGTTCGCGTCGGTTCGGCCCTGTTCGGAGACCGCGCCTGATGCCGATCCGTTTGCGCCCGACGATGGAAGCGTCCACATAAGGCCCATGGCCCAGGCGACCTCCCTCCTTATCATCGACGACGATACCGACCTGCGCGAGGCGCTGGCCGAGCAGCTCGAACTCTCCGGCGAGTTTTCGGTCGAACAGGTCGGCACCGGTCTGGACGGCGTCAAGAAAGGTTCGGAAGGCCGGGCCGAGCTGATCCTGCTGGACGTCGACCTGCCCGACATCAATGGACGCGAGGTTTGTCGGCGTCTGCGCGCGGCCGGTGTCCGCTCGCCCATCGTCATGCTGACCGGTGAAGACGGCGAAAGCGAAACCATCGGCGGGCTTGAGGCAGGGGCCACCGACTATGTGACCAAGCCCTTCCGGTTTGCCGTCCTGCTGGCCCGAATTCGCGCGCATCTTCGCAATGTCGAGCAGTCCGAAGAGGCCGTCTTCCGCATCGGCCCGTATCAGTTCCGCCCGGCCCAGAAATCCCTGACCGACGAGAAGGACAAGCGGATCCGCCTGACCGACAAGGAAACCTCGATCCTCAAATACCTGCTGCGCGCGCGTGGCGAGGCGGTGGCGCGCGAAGAACTTCTGGCCGAGGTCTGGGGCTACAACGCCGGGGTCACCACCCACACCCTGGAAACCCACATCTACCGCCTGCGCCAGAAGATCGAGCCGGGCAAAGGCCACGCCCGATTGCTGATCACGGACGGCGGCGGCTACCGTCTTCAGGCATAGACGCCACACAGCGCCAAAAATTCACCAATCCTTCCCTTACGGCACCTTGCCTGGAGAGGCGAAGCGCGCACAGTGCGCGTCCATGGACCGCTGTTAGACGGTCGGGAGGATTCACATGCGCATCAAGCTCACCCTGGCGGCCTCAACGCTCGCCCTTGGCCTGGCCATGGCCGGCACCGCTTCGGCCCAGACCTATGGCCGGATCATCACCTTCGGCGACAGCCTGTCGGACAACGGCAACCTCTACTCGGTGATCGCCTCACCGACCTCGCCGCCCTATTACCAGGGTCGATTTTCCAATGGTCCGGTCTGGACCGAGCTTCTGGGTTGGACCCAGTCACGGTACACCGGCCCGGCGACGGGCAGCTACAACGGGGCCTTCGGCGGTGCACGCGCGGATAACGCCATTGCCATGCCGCCGGGCCTGGCCGCCCAGATCGCGCTTTACCGCTCCGCCCCTCTGAACGGCACTTTCGACGCCGATGACCTGGTGACCATCTGGGCAGGGGCCAATGATATCTTCCAGACCATGCCGGGGGCCGGTGGCGGACCCGATCCGTATGGCAGCATGACCACGGCGTCGGTGACGGCAGCATCCTTCGTAGGCTCCGCGGTCAACACCGTGGCGACGGCCGGGGCCGGCACCATTCTGGTCGGCAACCTGCCCAACCTCGGCACCACGCCGCAGTTCCGCGGCACCTCGGCCCAGGGCCTGGCCACCCATTCGACCAATGTGTTCAATGCGGCCCTTTATGCCCAGCTTTCGGCCCAGGCGACGGCGCACCCGAACACCAACATCATCTTCATGGACGTCAATCGGGCCTTTGATGTCCTGCTCGGCGCGCCGGGTCGCTTCGGCTTCACCAATGTGACCAACACCTGCCTGGTCGGCGCGGTGGCCTGCGCCACGCCTGACACCTACGCCTTCTGGGATGGCGTGCACCCGACCGCTGCCGGGCATCGCCTGGTCGCGGGCCTTGCCACCGACTACCTCTACTACGGCAACTTCGGGGCGCATTCGGCCCTCCAGGGCGAGATCGGCGTGCGCGCCCGGGCCGATGGCCTGGATGCCGTCACCGGTCGCCTGGGCATCGGCTCGGCTGAGCCGGAAGCCGGTGGCCTGTACATGGGCCTCACCTATGAGCAGTCCGAGTTTGACGCCCGCGACGTCGTGCCCGGTGGTGACATGACGGGCGGCAGCCTGATCGTCGGGGCTGACGGCGACCTGGCCCCGGGTCTGCGGGCCGGGGCGGCCCTGCAAATGCGCACTGGGGATGCCGAGGTCGGCCTGGTCAACTTCACCGCCGAAGGGGCCGCGCTGGATGCCTATCTCGGCTGGCGCGAGGGGCGGTACTTCGTCAACGCCGCCGCCGGCTACAGCTGGGACCAGTACAACGACATTCGCCGTCAGACCGCGACGCCGGGTGTTGTGGCTCAGTCCACGACCAATGGCTCGTCCTTCGGGGCCAAGGTCGAAGGCGGCATGATCTTTGACGCCGGGGGTCTGGCCTTCGTGCCGCGCGTCGGCGTGTCGTGGATCTCAACCACCGTCGATGGCTATGTCGAAGAGAACGTCTTCGGGGCCCAGCACCAGATCAATGAGCGCAACATCGATGCGGTCGCAGGCGAAGTTGTCCTGCGCGTCGAGGGCGACATGGGCGGCATGTCCTTCTGGGGTGAAGGCGGCTACCGCGACGTCCTCAGCCATGATGCCGACGACGCCGTCATCGGTCTGGCCGGCAATACCGCCACGCCTCAGCACATCCACGCGGAAGACCCCGATGGCGGGCAGGCTCTGCTTGGGGCCGGTCTGGCCACCCACTGGGGTCCGGCTGAAATCGCCGTCGGCTATCGCGGTCGGATCGGTGAATCCTACAACACCCATCAGGGTGGCGTTGAGGTGACCCTCCGCTTCTAACAGCGGCACCCTTCGCGTAGAAACCTGGCCCTGTCGGAGCGCTCCGGCAGGGCCTTTTCTTGGGTCAGCCCCTGGCCTTCAGGCGGCAGAACTCTGCGAACCCGGCCATGAACTCGGTCAGCAGCCGCTCCGTTTCCGGGTCCGTCAGCCGGCCCTGATCGTCAAAGGCCGCGCCCCCGCCGCCCAGCAGGAAACGTCCGCCGAACCAGGGATCGGTCTTGAGCAGCCTCAGCACCGGCAACCAGGCCGCCTGAGCCATCACCGTTCCGAACCGTCCGCCCGACGCACCGATCACCGCCGTCGGACGACCGCCGAACACCCGCTCGATGTCCGAGCCCGGACGGCTCATCCAGTCGATGGCGTTCTTGAACACGCCGGGGATCGAGTTGTTGTACTCCGGCGTCACCAGCAAAAGGCCGTCGCTCCCGGCCACCTGATCCTTCAGCGCCTCGACCACCGCCGGCACGCCTTCGTCGCGTTCGAGATCGCCGTCATACAGCGGGATACCCTCGATCGACCCCTCGATCAGCTCGACCCCAGCCGGGCACAGTCGGCCGGCCTCATGCAGCAGCTTCGTGTTGAGCGACCCCGCTCGCAGGCTTCCTGACAGTCCGATCAGCTTCATGTTGCCTCCGCTTGAAGCCGACGCATTGAGCCTCGGCGAACGCGCAGTGGACAATTCTCTCTATCCGCGCGCAACTGATGACGGACAGGCGCACCTTGAATGTCCGGTCTGTTCTGTGTCCCGCGTTATTCAAGCCAACTGTCAGACAAGGATCCTTCCATGCACCGGTACAGCTTTACTGTGACGAGCCTCCTGCTGTCGGCGGCACTCCTGACCGCGTGCGGCGGCGACAGCCAGACATCCACCTCCACCGACGAAACACCCGCCGGACCCGCCACGACGGCACAGACTGACACCGGGACGGCTGACGCCACGGCAGCTCCGGCTTCGGCCACGCGCGACGATGTGGCCGAGGCGGTGCGTTGTCACCTTCGTCTGTCAGGGGCCATAGCGCGTCAGGTGAGCGCCCAATCGACCGAAACCCGCCGCTATGGCCCTTCGGTGCGCTACTGGCATGGCCAGATCGGCGCGCGCGCCCAGGCCGCCGGTCTGACCGAAGATGAGGCGGACGCCCTGCGCCGTGAGGTCATCCAGGCAAGCCAGAACCTCAGCGCAACCGCCGAAGACAACGCCGCCGAGGTTGAGGCCTGCTACGCCCAGACCCCACCGGGCGCTCAATAGATGCCCGACCGCCACTGGGCACAGCCTTCGGCCAGAAAATCCACCAGGCTGCGCACCGACGGCAACAGACCCCGACGCGACGGATAGACAACGTGGACGATCCACGGTCGGGGTCGCCAGGCCGGCAGCAGGTCAACCAGTCGCCCGGCCGCCAGATCGTCCTGCACAGCGATCATCGGCAAGAGCCCCGTCCCAAGTCCGGCCAGCGCCCCGGCGTGCAACATCGCCAGGTCATCCGTCACCAGCCGCGGCGAATGCCGCACCGTCGCCGTCATCCCGTCCGCATGGAACAGGGACCAGACCGGGTCCGCCTTCCACGGACCGAAATCCAGGCTGGGCCACCCGGCCAGGTCTGACGGCCCGACCGGCATGCCCAGCTGCTCCAACAGAGCCGGCGTCGCCACCAGACAGTGCTGGCTGTCGTCCAGCTTGCGCATGACCAGATCGCTGGCCTCCAGCGGCGGCTCGCGCACGCGGATGGCCAGGTCGAACCCTTCGGCCACCACATCGACCCGCCGCGTCGTACTTTCCAGCTGGATATCGACCTCAGGGTATTGGGTCATGAAGCGCGCGATCAGCTCGCCCATCTGATAGGCGACCAGCCCCGGCGGGCAGGCCAGGCGCACACGGCCCCTGGGGGCACCGGTTGCCCGGTCCACCACCTCCCGCGCCGCCTCGGCCTCGACCATCATGGCGCGGCCATGCTGGTAGAAGGCCTGGCCCACCTCGGTCACCGAGAACCGGCGAGACGTCCGCTGGATCAGCCGCACGGCCAGCTCATCTTCCAGCGCCGCGATCCGCCGGCTCAGGCGCGACTTCGGAATGCCCAGTGCCCGCCCGGCCGCAGCAAAGCCGCCGTGGTCGACCACCTGAACAAAGAAATAGAGATCGTTGAGATCCATCATCGTCCTATTATTAGGACACTAAGGTACAGATTGATAGTCTTTCGTCGTGACCGTTCCGGGTTCATATCCTCCGCAACGCGATCGGCCCCGCCGATCCATGCACAAGGAGACAAGCCATGAAGAAGGTTCTGGGACGCTACGGCAATGACCGCGGCCACTGGGTCGGCGACGGCTTTCCTGTCCGCTCGCTGTTTTCCTACAACGGGACCGGCAACCGGATGAGCCCGTTCCTGCTGCTCGACTATGCCGGGCCGCACATCTTTGAACCCACCAACGCACGCCGGGGCGTGGGCCAGCATCCGCACCGCGGGTTCGAAACCGTCACCATCGTTTACGACGGCGAGGTCGAGCATCGGGATTCCACCGGCCAGGGCGGCATTATCGGCCCGGGCGACGTTCAGTGGATGACGGCGGGGGGTGGCATCCTCCATGAGGAGTTCCACTCTCCGACGTTCGGCAAGACCGGCGGCCCGTTCCGCATGGTCCAGCTGTGGGTCAACCTGCCGGCCAGGGACAAGATGACGGCCCCCGGCTATCAGGGGATCCTCAACGCCGAGATCCCGACCGTCGCGCTGGCCGACAACGCCGGCACGGCCCGGATCATCGCCGGCGAGCTGGACGGAGCCAAGGGTCCGGCCCGCACCTTCACGCCGATCAACGTGTGGGATGTGCGCCTGAACCGCGACGCCGAGACGACCCTGTCCATCCCGGACGGTCACACCGGCATCGTCGTGGTCCTGAACGGTCATGTCACCGTCAACGGTGACCAGCCCGCCGGAGCCGCCGAGGCCCTGCTGCTGGATGTCGATGGCGCGGGCGTCACCCTCAAGGCCGGTGCCGACAGCACCATCCTGATGCTCTCGGGCGAGCCCATCGACGAACCCATCGTCGGCTACGGCCCGTTCGTGATGAACACCGAGGATGAAATCCGTCAGGCGATCAACGACTTCAACTCGGGCCGCTTCGGCCAGATCGCCGCCGCCTAAACGACAAGAGCCCCGCCGGATCACTCCGGCGGGGCTCTCAAATTCTGGAGCGGGTGAAGGGAATCGAACCCTCGTCGTCAGCTTGGGAAGCTGCTGCTCTACCATTGAGCTACACCCGCATGGCGCTCCTCCTAGATCGGCGCGCATTCGGCGGCAATGAAAAAGGCGGCGGATCGCTCCGCCGCCTCGGTCGTCTTCGGTCCAGGTCGATTACTGGACCCGTTCGACCCGCACACCCTGGGCCTCAAGCTGGGCCTGCACGCTGTCCGGCCCGGCCAGATGCAGCGCCCCGACCGCCATGAAGACGGTCCCGTCTCCGGCCAGTTCCTGCTGGATCTGCCCGACCCAGTCCGCGTTCCGGCGCGTCAGGATGACATCATAGATCGTCGGATACTCAGCCCTCAGATCATCCCCGCCCAGGGCATAGAGGGTATCAGGGTCGCCCGCCGACCAGGCGCTTGCCATCTGGTCGAGCAGGGCCACACCCTGTTCATAGTTCTCCAGCGTCGAGCGCAGGAAATCCAGCTCGTCCTCGGGCGACAGATTGGCAAAGAACATCAGCTGCTGCTCCACCGTCTCAAGGCCGTGGATCGGCTTGCCGGCCTCCAGGGCGTGGCCTCGCAGGACCACATCCACGCCGGCCTCAGGGTCAAAACCGGCCTGGACCAGCGGGGCCATCGACAGGCTGATCGCAGCCAGCCAGGGCCGCATCGGGTCCATCGCCGCACCGGACAGGCCCATCGCCTGGGCGGCCCGATCCAGCTCGGCAAACTCCTCGGCCGACAGTCGGCTCGACAGCGGCGTCTGCGGCGACAGGCCGTGCTGCATGATCAGAGGCGTCGCCGCCGCCTGATCCTGCGGGTCCTCGATCTCCAGCCACAGCGTCTCGGACGCGTTGAAGGCCTCGGTCACCGCCGGTGTCATCCAGTCATGTCCGGGCCGCAGCAGGTGCACGGTGCCGAACAGATAGATGGTCGAATCCGCATCGCGCACGACCCACAGGGCCGGACGGGTGACCTCGGACGACGCGACCGCCTCGTCCTGAATCAGATTGGCGGTGCGCGCCAGGGCCGCATCGGGGATGGCCGAAAACACCAGGCCAAGTCCAAGCCCGGCACCCAGAGCGGCCCGGCTCAACTGACCGGCACCGGCCAGGAACTGCGAAAGAAAGGACATAGGGAACTCCATGGGTGCGACAGGCGGCTCAGACCGCCTCGTCATCGTGAAAAATTGACTCGATCGGCAGATCGAAGGTGCGGGCAATCTTGAAGGCCAGGGGCAGCGACGGGTCGTACCGCCCCGTCTCCAGCGCATTGACCGTCTGGCGCGACACGCCCAGAGCCGCCGCCAGATCGGCCTGACTCCAGTCGCGTTCGGCGCGCAGGACCTTGAGACGGTTCTTCATCTAGCGGCTCTTCCACAGCCACCAGTACAGCCACGCCAGGCTGTAGCCGATCAACAGGGTGAAGACGACGATCAAGCCGCCGGTGGCCACATAACCGGCCGGCCCGGCCTGCAGACCGGGCCACAGCGGTACTTCAAGGTCGGGACGCTCAAGCAGGAAGAACATTCCCACCAGCAGCGGCATCAGCGCGACATTGCCGCCCCAAAACCAGGCCCATTTATGAGCCTCCCGAGCCGCCTCATCGATGCGACGCCAATACATGGCGACCAGCCACACCCCCACGGCCATCAGCCCCGCAACCACCAGGCCCATCAGGATCAGACCCCCGACAGATGCTCCGCGCGACATGGCCGAATAGATTCCGACGGTGGCCCCCAACCCCAGGGACAACCCGAACAGGGCGACGAGCCAGCGCCAGGGCGCGATCTGTTTTGCCGCCACAGCGGACCTCACCACGAACGATTTATTGAGGACGATGCGCTATCTGTAGGTGTGAAGATGAACACCTGTCAAGCACCCTAGACATAACGACAAGGTCGCTTACCGGCCCAAAGTCGACTGAAGCACCCGGAAGTTGCGCCATCAGGCTGACTCTTCCTGACTCCACAGGCTTCAGCCCCTCACGAAATCGTGAAAATCGCTCATAAAGCGCCTCATCAGGCGATCACGGCTTCGTGATGAACGCCAGACAACAGAGTAATCAGGTTTAGTCCATGCCAGGTGCGTCAAACGGTCACGTCAAGACGGTCAGGGTCCGCCAGGGGGGTGGTCTCTCCCGTCTTCCCAAGGGGGTTGACGTGAAAGTCGCCATCGTGGCCGGAACCCGGCCGGAGGTCATCAAACTGGCACCTGTGCGTGCCGCGCTCATGGAACGCCAAGGCTTCGAGCCGGTATGGATTTCCACCGAGCAGCAATCCAGCCTGAACAGCCAGACCCTCGAGGTCATGGGGGTCCAGCCCGATCTGGTGCTGGCTCCGCCCTCACCTGATCGGTCGCTGGGCGGGCGTTTCGCCGAAGTCATGGACCGCCTCGATGAGGCCTTCGGCACCCTCGATCCTGATTTCGTTCTGGTTCAGGGCGACACCTCGACCACAGCGGCGGGGGCCATGGCCGCCTTCGCGCGCCGCATCCCGATCGGCCACGTCGAAGCGGGCCTGCGCACCTTCGACCTGGATCGTCCGTTCCCCGAAGAGGGATGGCGCTGTGTGGTGGGCCAGCTGGCCAGCCTGCACTTCGCCCCGACCCAGGCGGCCGCCTCCAACCTCATCCGGGCGGGCGTCGCTCCGTCCAAGGTCCACGTCACCGGCAACACCGGCATCGACAGCGTGCGCCTGACCGGCGACCGGGTCCGCCCCGAGCCTCTGACCAACGGCCTGCGCCGGGTTCTGGTCACCATGCACCGCCGGGAAAACTGGGAAGGGTCGCTGGACCGCATCCTGTCGACCCTGGTTCGCCTGCGCGATCACATCGAAGACATCGAGATCGTCTTCGTGGCTCACGCGAATCCGCTCCTGCGCCAGCGCGTCTTTGCCTATCTTGGCGAGCAGTCGCGTATCCGTATCGTAGGTCCCTTGGACTACCTGTCCTTCATCTCGTTCCTCAAGAGCGCCACCCTGGTCCTGTCAGACTCCGGCGGCGTTCAGGAAGAGGCCCCCTCCTTTGGTGTGCCGGTCCTGGTCCTGCGGGAATCGACCGAGCGTATGGAGGCCGTGGAGGCCGGCGTGGCCCGGCTGGTCGGCGTCGACCCCGCCGTCGTGCTGCAGACCTCGACGCGCCTGCTTCTGAACGAGGCCGAACGTCAGCAGATGGTTCGCACCGTCTCGCCCTTCGGAGACGGCCACGCGGCCCGCCGCATTGTCGATGTGCTTCAGAGCGCCCCGCTGTCCCAGCATGACTTCGCCCAGATCCGGGCTGCGGTCTGATCGCGATGGAACCCTCGATAATCCAAGACGTCCAGACGGTCTGGACCGACAGTGGCACCTGGCTGGCGGCGCACGGCGTCACCGGCGAGGCGGCAGTCGGCTGGCTGACCGCCTACTGGGGCTTCATCCAGTGGTCGATCATGGTGTCGGCTGTCCTGATCCTGATCTCGTCGATCGACGACATGTTTATCGACCTGGCCTACTGGACCCGGCTGATTGTGCGTTTTTTCACCTTCTGGGACCGGCCTCCGCCCCAGAAATGGCTCGACCGCCATCCCCAGAAGCGCATCGCCATCATGGTGCCGGCCTGGCAGGAATCCGACGTCATCGCCAACATGGTGGCCAACACCAACAAGTCCTTTGACTATGGCCCCTTCGACATCTTTGTCGGGGTCTACGCCAACGATGCCGACACCCGGCGCGAGGTCGAGAAGATCCGGCGCAGGTTCCCCAACGTCCACAGGGCCGAGGTGCCGCACGACGGCCCGACATCCAAGGCCGACTGCCTGAACTGGCTGGTCCAGAACATCCTTCTGCATGAAGAGCGGACGGGCGAACGCTTCGACGTCTTCCTCATGCACGATGCCGAGGACGTGGTGCACCCCTATGGGCTCAAGACGGTGAACTGGTTCATCGACGAGGCCGCCATGATCCAGATGCCGGTGCTGTCCATGCAGCGTCCGTGGAACCGTCTGGTCGCCTGTCACTACATGGATGAGTTCGCCGAATTCCATACCAAGGACCTGCCGATCCGTTCGGCCCTGACCCGCATGACGCCCTCAGCCGGTGTGGCTACGGCCTTCCACCGGACGGCCATGCTGGCGCTGGTCCGTGAGAAGAACGGCCTGCCCTTCAACACCGACAGCCTGACCGAAGACTATGATGTCGGTCACCGCCTGGCCTCCATGGGATTCCCGTCGGAATTCGTTCGCTACCACGCCCGCATCAAGCGCGAGCGCAAGGCCTGGTTCCGCAAGGGCAAGGTCACCCACTATCCGCGCGAGCTGGTGGCGACCAAGGAATTCTTCCCCGACAAGTTCACCACCTCGGTCCGCCAGAAGGCCCGCTGGATGCTCGGCATCTCGATCATGGGCTGGGCCCAGCTCGGCTGGTTCGGCTCGCTGATCAACCGCTACTACCTGTTCCGTGACCGCAAGACCCTGTTCACGGCCCCAACCGGCATGTTCGGCTATTTCATCGTCGTGCAGGTGCTGGGCTACTGGGGGCTCAAGCTGTTCTGGCCCGAGGTCGTCGACCTGCCCCCCGTCATCGAGCACGACTGGGTGTGGCTGATCGTGTCGATCAACTTCTTCTTCCTGGTCAACCGGATCATCCACCGCGCCTGGTTCACCGGCATCAACCACGGCATTGCCCATGTGCCGCTGACGCCGATCCGCATCGTCGTGTCCAACCTGATCTCGTTCGGCTCCTTCTGGCGCGCCAGCCGTCAGTACCTCAGCCACCTGATCACCGGTCGCCCGATCGCCTGGGACAAGACCCAGCACGCCTACCCCTCCCTGTCCGAGCTTCAGCAGGGGTCCGGCCGCCTGGGTGAGACCCTGCGCTTCTGGAACGCCCTGTCCGAAGAGGATCTGAACCGCGCCCTCGCCGCCCAGAAGAACCTCTATCGCCCGCTGGGCCTGATGCTGCTCGATCTGGGAGCCACCGACGACGAGCACCTGGCCGAGGCCTTCGCCGAACACAGCGAAACCTATGCCTCGATGTTCGATCCCTTCCAGATCGAGCCGGACGTGCGCAATCTGCTGACCGTCGACGAAGCCCGTCGCTTCGGGGCGGTGCCGCTCCGCCGCCAGGGGGGCTCGCTCGACGTGGCTGTGGCCGAGCCGATGCCGCCTGCCCTGCGTCAGGAAATGGAGCGGATGCTCGGTCGGCGCGGCGTCAAGGGCGTGCGAATTCTGTTCGCGCCGCTCTCGGACGTGGCCTTTGCCCTGCGCTTCGCCTGGAGTGAGGATCCCTTTGCCCACGTCCGCACCCAGCTGGGCCAGATGCGCCGCAACGGCGACATGGACGCCTCGCGCGAAGCCCTGCTCTGGCGGTCGGTGCGTGCCGGCTATGTGCGGCTCGGTGACCTGCTGGTCCGTGAAGGCGTCATCAGCCATGCCGACCTGCAGACGGCCCTCTCCGCCGCCCGCAGGAACGGTCGCCATCTGGGGGAAACCCTGGTGTCGATGAACCTCGCCTCCAGCGATGCCGTCGATGCCGCCCTGCAGCGCCAGAAGTCCGCCGGATGGGTCAATGAGGCCCTGGCGCGCGCCCTGGCCAAGGCCCCCGCCGAAGAATTTCAGACTGTGAGTTAGCCCGTGTCCGTGTCATCGTTTGATTTCCAGAGAGGAGCCCGTCCATGAGTGGTCCTGCCCATCTGATCGGAATGACCGCCGCCGCTGCGGTCCTGTCCTATGCGCCGGCCATCGCTTCGGTTGATTTCGACCCGTCGTCGCAAGCCGCTGCCCAGGCCTATGCCCACTACACCTCCGGCAATGCGGAGGCGGCTGTCGTCTCGTCTCTGCGGGCCGTCGAGGAAGACCCGTCCAACCTCGATTACCGGCTGCTGCTGGCGGATTCCCTGACCCTTGCCGGACGCCCGAGCGAGGCCCTGGAAGTGCTGGTGCCCCTGCGTGACGAGCGGGACTATCGGATCCAGACCCGCCTGGCCCAGGCCGCCTGGGACAGCGATGAGCCCGAACTGGCCGCCCAGGCCTTCCAGTCCGCCGCCGACCTCGCTGAAGCCCCGGAATCGCGCGCCTATCTGTCGCGCGCGGCGGTTCTGGCGCTGCTCCAGGCCAATCGTCGCGACGAGGCTGCGCGGGTCTTTGATCACGCCTGGGCGGGCCAGTTCCTGCAAGGCTACGATTCCCTGGACACCGCCAATGTCGCCCTGGCCGTCGGTCGCGATGCCCAGGCCCTGTGGGCCTTCGAAGACGCGCAGCGTTACGCCGCCCTGCCGGGCCGGGCCGCGCTCGACGCCGGCTACGCCGCCCAGCGTCTGGGGCTCGAAGACTGGGCGACCTCCTATTTCAGCCGCGCCCTGGCCGACTGGCCTGCTGATGTCGGTTCAGAACAGCGGGCCCAGATCCAGGCCTTCGTCCAACAACAAACCTACGGCTCCTGAGCCGCGCCCTTCCGTACAAGGACAATCCCATGCGCCATCGTCTGATTGCCCCTCTCAGCCTGGTCACGGCTCTGGTCGTTGCAGGCCCTGCCCTGGCCCAGACTGCGGACGCCGCAGTCGATCAGGCCAGCGATGCCTCGGCCACCGTCCAGGACGCCGACAGCCGTGCCTATGCCTCGCGTCTCAACATCCTCAATCTGGTCGAACAGGGCCGGATCGATGAGGCGCGCGCCGCCTTCGACGCCGATTGGGCCGCCGGTATCCTGCCGGGTCCGGCTCCGCTCGATGCCGCCAATATCGCCGTGTCCGTCGGACGCGACGCCGAGGCCCAGGCCGCCTTCCGTCAGGCTGACGCCCAGACACCCCTGTCGGGGGCCACGGCGCTGAATGCCGGCTACAGCGCGCGGCGTATCGGCGATGACGCCACCGCCATCTACTGGTTCGAACGCGGGCTCGACACCTGGCCGACCGATCCCACCTTCGACGATCAGCGCCGGTTCGAGATCCGCCGCGAGATCGAAACCCTTCAGCGGGTCTGGGGCGGGTCCGCCTCGGTGTCCTATGGCTCGACCTCGACCACCTCGTCGGGGGTCGTCGGGGCCGACACCGTGGTTCAGGCCGGCGGCGAGGTCTATCGCCGCATCGGCGGCTACAACAACGGCCGCACGCTGGATGTCTTCGGTCGGGTGTTCACCACCCTGGATTCTGACGTCGGCGGTCCGACCGGCGGCGACACCACCCAGGGCTGGCTCGGCGTGCGCTATCGTCCGCTGTCCGAAACCAATCTGATCCTTGAGGCCAGCCGCATGATCGCCCTGGGCGATCTGGCACGGGACGACTGGATGCTGCGTGCCGCCTGGTCCGCCGAGGACGGCAGCGATCTGCGCTTTGACCGCACCAGCTGGCCCGCCTGGCGCCTCTATGGCGACGTGGCTCATCTCGTCGATGCCGAACAGACCCTGGGCGTGGCCGAGGCCCGCTTGGGTCGCGCCTGGCGCACGACCGACCGCGATGTCGTAACGCCGTTCGTCACCGTCCGGGGCTATTACGACAGCGCCCTGGCTGACGAATTCGCCGCCGGGGCCGGTCCGGGCGTGTCCTGGCGTCACTGGTTCCGCGAGCGTGGCCAGGCGGCCCCGGCCTCGTGGATCGAGTTCGTCCTCGGCTATCAGTTCAGCCTCTCGGGCGACGCCCGTGGCGAAGGGACCTTCATCGGGGTCAATCTCAGCTACTAGGGCCGCACGCCACATTGGGGCCGGAAACACAGGCCAATTGACGCGGGATCACGAAGCCGTGATCATGGACCCTTCTCCTCCCCGTGACTGAACGCCTCGTGACAACGCCTGCCACGCCTTCCGCACGCCGTGCTGACCTGGACTGGATCCGGGTGATGGCGTTCGGCCTGTTGATCCTGTTCCATACGGCGCTCGTCTATTCGCCCTACGACTGGCACATCCAGTCTGAGCACCGGCTCAGCTGGATGCCTCAGCTGCTGACCCTGACCGGTCCCTGGCGGCTGACCCTGCTGTTTCTGGTGTCGGGGGCCGCCATGAGCTTCCTCACCGCGCGGCGCACGCCCGGCCAGGTGCTCAAGGCCCGGTTCGAGCGGCTCGGCCCGCCGTTGTTGATGGGCGTCCTGCTGCTTGTCTCCATCCAATCGTGGATCGAGGCCATGGACAACGGCTGGTGGGGGGCGGACTACCTCGGCTGGCTCGGCCACGAGTTCGGACCTGATGGATTGATGGACGGCGTGCCGTTCAACCACCTCTGGTTCGTCAATTACATCGCCGCCTACAGCGTTGTCGTCGTCCTGCTGATGCTCCGGCCCGGCCTGATCGAGCGACTGGCCGGCTGGCTCGCCCCGCTGGTCGCGGGGGCGCGCGTGGTCTGGGTGCCCTTGCTCTATCTGGTGGCGATCCGGCTGACGCTCTATCCGCTGTTCGGAGTCACGAACGGCCTGGTCGGGGACTGGTACAACCACGCCCAGTCGCTGGGGGCCTTCCTGTTCGGCTTCCTTCTGGCCCGTCACGAGCCGCTCTGGCAGGCGCTGGAACGTTATCGACGTCTGACGCTGGTCATCGCCCTGGCCGTGCTGCCGATCCTGGTTTTCCAGGCCGGCTATTTCCCCAACAACATTGTCTATGACGCCTCGAAGTTTGCCATCCAGGCCACCTATCAATGGGCCGTCATCGCCACCATCCTCGGCTACGGCAGCCGCTACCTTCGCCAGAAGGATGGGCCGGTCCTGCGCTATCTGACCGATGCGGTCTTCCCCCTGTATCTGGCCCACCAGACCATTCTGGTCGTCGCCGTGTGGCTGATCCGGCCGGCGGGGCTGGCCCCGTTGCTTGAGGCCACCATCCTGGGGATCATCACCTTCGGCGGCAGCCTGCTGATCTATGAGGTCGTGCGGCGTGTCGGCTGGCTGCGCCCTGTCTGGGGCCTCAAGCCCTTTCCTCGGTCCAGTCCGCCGGTGCCCTTCACCGGACGTCGCCGCTTGCTGATGATCGGGGCCACCGCCCCCCTGCTGGTGCTGATCGTCTTTCTCGTCTCGGTCGCGGCCTATCCCGGTTTTGATCACGCCAGCCAGTATCTGTCCGAGCTGGGTGGGGCCGATGCCCGTTATCCCCAGATCTTCAACGTCGGGGTTTTCATCTCCGGCGTCATGGCGGCCCTGACCGGCATCGGTATCGGCTGGGCGCTCATGGCCCTGACCGGCGCACGGATCACCGGCCTGATGACCGCCGCGGCCTTCCTCATGGCCGGCTACGGCCTGTCGGCCTCCAGCCTCTATCCCTGGCCAGACCCGCGCCACATGGTGATTTCTCTGGGTCTGGGCATTCAGATCGCACCGTTGCTGATCCTCTGGGGCCTGCGTGAGCGCCGCGACGTCCCGCGCCTGAAAGCCTTCCTGATCAGTGCCTTTGCGGTGATGGCGGTCCTGACCCTGTTCACCAAACACCTGGTCCTGCCCGGCTCGGTCAATGACCTGAATGTCGGCTGGTGGGAGACGGCCTATGCCACGGTCCTGATCGGATGGGCCGGGGTCGCTGCGGTCCTGCTCGAACGCGCGGTCCGCCACGAGGCGGCCAACTGCGGTTCAGTCACAATCCCGGCCTGAAAAAAGTCACCCGTTTCACGATTCTGTGATTGCGCTTCACGAAGTCGTGATGCACATAGTGAATCCATGCTGCGCCGCAGCAGCGCCCGCCCCCTCCCCCCGGAATCCAGGCGGCCGCAACAGAGGGATGACCTGCCCATGGGCGACATGTCGCTCCGAGTGAACGCGGATGTGCGCGAGGTAGAGAGCTTCGACTCTCAACCCTGGCTGCCGGCCGAAGCGCCCCTGGCCATGCCGCGCCAGTCGTTGGACGTCGCCCCCAAGGTGCCCGACGGCCCGCTGCCGACCTCGCCCGAGACGGTGGCCCGCCGCCGCTGGATTCTGCTGGCCTGTACGCTGACCCTGTCGAGCCTGGCGCTGATCGCCCCGATCTATCAGTGCGCCCGCTTCGGCTTCACGGCGCTGGAGGTGTTCGGCCTCCTGTGCCTGACCGGCCTGCTGACGGCGATCTCCTGCTGGTTCTCGTCGGCCTGTATGGGCCTGTGGGTTCTGGCGACCGGGCGCGAGCAACAGGATCTGGCCTTCGCCGCCCATCCCGACACGCCGATGAGCCGCACCGCCATCCTGATGCCGGTCTATAACGAGGACGCCGACGCCTCCTTCGCGCGCCTGGCCCATCTCGACGCCTCGCTGGCCCGTCTCGGGGCCTCCAGCGCCTTTGATTTCTTTGTCCTGTCGGACACCAACAAGCCGGCCGCCGCCGCCCATGAGACGGCCGTCTACGTCTCGCAGCGCGCCCGCTTCACCAGCCGCCTGTTCTACCGTCGCCGTATCGCCAATACCGAGCACAAGGCCGGCAACCTGGGCGACTGGGTGCGCCGTTTCGGGGCGGCCTATGAGCAGATGGTCGTGCTTGATGCAGACTCGACCATGGCCGGGGAAACCGTCCTGCGCCTCGTCGACGCCATGGAGATGAACCCGCGCGTCGGCCTGATCCAGACCACGCCGACCATCATCAAGGCCTCGACCCTGTTCGCCCGCG
>CAZYFY010000023.1:0-44059 GCA_964647275.1 uncultured Brevundimonas sp. | reverse complement strand
CCGGCCTGTCACGCCGGAGGTCGCGGGTTCGAGCCCCGTCACTCGCGCCACTTCCTTTTCAAGGAAGTGGCGCTTTGCATTTCAGGCGCTATTGCGTGGCCCGTTCACCAGATCCGCCGGGTTCCAGAAAAGCCCTGACGCCCGACACATCGGCATAGACCATGCAGAGGTCTTCAAAGACATTTGCCCACGCATAGCGGGTCACCGCCCTTTGGCGCGCTGCCACCCGCATGGCCTCGATATCGCGCGCAAACAGGGCTTCGATCGCACCGGCGTAGTCGGCAATCTTCAAACTGACGGACCTGACACCGACGCTGTCGTCCACCGTCTCCGAGACGCCGCCGTGGCTGGTGCAGACGACCGGTAGCCCGCAAGCCATGGCTTCCAGCGCGCACAGGCCAAACGGTTCCTGTTCATTGGCGTGAACGAAGGCATCGCTGGACGCCAGAAGGCGGGCAACGGCGCGCGTATTTTGCTGAAAGGGCAAGGCGATGACGCGCTCGCTTTGAATCAACAGACCATCCCCGGCACCGATCAACAACAGGCGGTATGGCGCGCCCAGCTTTTCAACGGCCGCGATGATGACATCGACGTTCTTCTCCTTGGCGGCACGACCGGCAAACACAAGCAGATGCTCCCCTGCCCTGACCCCCAACTCATCGCGGACGGCATCGCGATCACCATGATCGGGATGAAAGGCGGATACATCCACCCCCAGCGGACGCTCGACAATGCGGTCCACACCGGCCTCGCGCAGTCGCCCGGCGATAAATCGGCTGGGGGCGACCACCCGGTCGAAGTGGCTGAAGATCTCACCCCAACGTCGCTCGATTGGCTTTGACGCCCATTGTCCCCAGTGCAGCGAGGCCAGGTAGGCCGGATCGGAATGGCAGAAGCCGATCACCGGGACGCCGAGCACCTGCCCGGCATCAAGCGCGGCCAGGCCCGGTCCGTAGGGATCCCCCGCCTCGATCACCGCCGGACTGAGCGATCGCAGCCACGTCGCCCAGGATTTGCGTGACATGGGCCAGCGGTAGCCTGCGCCGAACGGCACCTTGGGGGCCGCCACCGTCACGGTATGAGCTCCGTCCAGGCTGGTCCGCTTTCCCGGAACCAGCAGCGCGTGACGAATCCCTGGACGGCGTTGCTCCAGCCAATCCGCCTTTGACGTCAGGTACCGCTTCACCCCTCCCGACACAGGCGCGTACTGCATCGTCGTATCGACCAGCCTGGGTCGCTGGTCGGAGCCCGCCCGGTCGAGCCGCCGCAGGGTGTCCGCGATCTTCTCCTCTGGTGAGAAGATCCATTTCTGATCCTGGTCCCAAGCGTCCATGACCATGGGCTGACCCGTCCGCCGTCAATCGACTGTCTAGCTAACGCGTCAAATCCAACCGGGATGCAGGTCGTTGCATCTCACGGTTGCTTTTCAATCATCCCTGCGCCCACGCGACGTCAGGGCCTCGCGAACGAGCACTTCGATCTGGGCGTTGACACTTCGCAGTTCGGCGGCTGCGAGTTTCTCGACAGCCGCCATCACCTGGGGGTTGATCCTGAGAAGGAACGCCTTGCGCGATGGGCGCTTTTGCCCTTCAGCCATCGGACTAGCCGTACAGTGTGCCGGCGTTGACGACGGGCTGGGCCTCGCGATCCGCGCACAGGACCACCAGCAGATTCGACACCATCGCCGCCTTGCGATCCTCGTCCAGCTCGACGACGTCGAGCTCCTGGAGGCGCTCCAACGCATTCTCAACCATCTCGACCGCGCCCTGGACGATCAGGCGGCGGGCGGAGAGGATTGCCTCTGCCTGCTGACGACGCAGCATGGCACTGGCAATTTCGGGAGCATAGGCCAGGTGCGCCAGACGCGCCTCGTCGACAACAACGCCCGCCACCCTCACGCGCTCATTCAGTTCGTCGCGAAGGCGTTCGGCAACCAGCTCGGCATCAGCCCGCAGGGTCGGCTGATGGTCCTCACCCTTGTCGTAGGCGTCGTCATAGGCATAGGACGAGGTGATATCGCGCAGCGCCGTGTCGATCTGAATGTTCACAAAGGCGGCGTAATCATCCACGTCGAACAGGGCCTGGGCCGTATCCCTCACCCGCCAGACCACATTGGCGGCGATCTCGATGGGATTTCCGCGATTGTCGTTCACCTTGAGCTTGTCGGACGTGACGTTGCGAACGCGTGTCGACACCTTTTTGCGGCTGTACCAGGGGATGACCCAACGCAGCCCAGGCTTTCTGTCGGTCCCGCGGTAAGCCCCGAACAGCAGGATTGCCACCGCCTCATTCGGTTGCAGCGTATAGAGCCCGCACATCAGAAACAGGCCCGTCACGATCGTCAGAACACCCCACAGCAGGTTGATATCCGGCCCAATGGCCCCGCCAATGGTCGCCACGATCGCGACAACGCCACCCAGGGTAATAAGGAGCGACAGAAGCAGCATGAGGATGCCGCTGGACGTCGTAGCCGGGGCTTCGACCGACGCCGAGATTTGAGTTTGCATGACCTCCTCCATTCGATGTCAAAATGATATCACTTCGATATGAGGCGCACAATCCCCTTGGCGCGGATGGTCGCATCCGGGTAAGTTCGCCTTGCATTCGCCTCAAAAACAAGAAACTTGGGGCTTTCACGGCGGCTCGTGGTACGAGCGGTCGGCTTGTGCGCGAAACAGTCTAGGGGTCACATTTCATGCGTATCCAGCTTGCGGCGGCCGTCGCGCTCGCCCCGCTGATGATGGCCTCCGGTGCCGCAGCTCAGACTGTCATCAGCAATGAGCGCACCACGCCCATTTCGACCTCGACGGCGAACAATGGCGGTCCGGATTCGATCCGCATCTCCAATAGCGGCTTGATTCGTCTGACGTCGGGCACCGCCGTCACGGTGGATACCAGCCATGACCTGACGCTCGATCTCGGCAGCCGGATCCTCATGGAAAGTGCTGCTGACGGCGCAACCGCGATCCTGATCAACGGCGGAAATACGGCAAACCTTGACAACAACAGCACAATATCGATCACCGACAATCTCTCCGCCACAGACTCTGACGGTGACGGCGATGCAGACGGAGATCTTGCGAGCGGCACGGGCCGCTTCGGTATCCGAGTCGTCGGCCCAGGGGCTCTAACCGGAAACATCAGAAACGACGGCGCGATTAGCGTTGAAGGAAATCAGTCCGCCGCCATTTCCATTGAAACGGATGTTATCGGAAATCTGATCCAGTCCGGAAACATCACGGTGCTCGGCAACCAGAGCTACGGCCTACGTACCACAGGCGCGGTTTCTGGCGTCTACTACGCAGGCGGACAGATTTTGGTCACCGGCGCTGGTTCCGTCGGTCTGTCGGTCGAAGGTGATTTGGCGGGACGCCTAACTGTTGGTGGCACAATCACCGCAACCGGTTTCCGGTACACAGGACAACTTAGCCGGGCTCAGGCCGAGCGGTTGGATGCCGACGATCTATTGATTGGAGGAGCGGCAGTTAGCGTAAGCGCGAACGTTGGCGCGGGAATTCTCTTCGATCTAGCCTACATCAATGATGCGACCGACGACGACGACGACGACGACGGAATCCTTGATGTCGACGACCCCGACGACAACAACAATGGCATCATCGACACGGACGAATCGTCGGCGAACATCACCTCCTACGGATCGGCACCGGCGGTGCAGATTGGATCGACGACCCAAACGGTGACTGTGGGCGTTGTTGGCACGGGCGACCAAGCGTTCGGCATCATCAATCGCAGCTCTATCGTTGGGAATGGCTTGTACGATGGCATCGACGCTACAGCCCTACGCGTCGGGATTGATGGCGGTATGGCCGTAACGATCGATGGTGGGCTCCGAAATGCTGGAACGCTGCTAGCCGTCTCGTCTGACGGAGTAGCCACGGCTGTCCTTGTCGATGCGGACGCCACGCTGCCCCTCATAGACAATACGTCAATCATACGCGCGCTCACCGTGGGTGATGGTTCTAACGCCGCGATCGGTATCGACTATCGCGCCGGATCCACAGCAGGCTCGCTCATCAATTCGGGCACGATTGGTGCCTATGTTCAAGGCGAGGCAAGCAATGCCTACGCCATCCGAGATTCGAGCGGCACACTGACCTCCCTGACAAACAGGGGGGTTATTGAAGCCTTGGTTACTGCCACGGACGATGCCGATGACACTGATGATGATAACGTGGACGCGGGCGACGAAGTCGTCACGGGCCGAGCCATCGCGCTTGACCTGAGCGCAAACACAACTGGCGTAATCCTCGTGCAGGAAGGCGTCACCGACGGCGATGACTACAACGATGGCATTGCTGATGCTGACGCAGACGGCGACGGAATCGACGACGATGACGAGCCGGCTATCGTTGGCGAGATCCTGTTGGGTTCCGGGGCGGATCAGGTCGACATCCTGAACGGGAACGTTGTGGGGGATATCTCCTTCGGCGACGGAGCCGACACCTTCCTGATCGACGGCGGTGCCGTTGTGCGCGGGGCCCTGTCGGATTCCGACGGCCAGCTGATGATTGACGTTGTCGACGGCGTGCTGGACGCCCGCCAGACATCGTCGCTGACGGTGACCGGCCTGAATGTCGGCACCGATGGCAATCTGATCGTCACCATTGACCCGCTCAACAACACTGTCGGCGGCTTCAACGTCAACGGAACCGCCAACTTCGCCACCGGAGCAGGTGTCGGTGTTCGCTTCACCTCCTTGCTCGACGATCCGACGCGGTTTGTCGTCGTTCAGGCCACGACGCTGAACGCTACAGATCTCGACCAGTCGCAGGTGCAGAGCAACTCGCCCTACATGTATGTGGTGAACGCCGGCATCGACAGTACGCTGAACCAGATCTACGTCGATGCGCGCCAGCGCACAGCGGCGGAATTCGGCTTCATCACCGCCGAGACCGATACCTATGGGGCCTTCTACGAGGCCCTGGCAACGGACAGCGAACTCCTCAATGCCTTCCTGTCCCAGACCGGGCGCGACGGCTTCTTTGAAATGTATCAGCAGGTTCTGCCGGACCATTCAGGCGGATCGCTGATCTCGCTGGCGACGGGCGTGGATGCTGTCACACGAGCTCTGTCCGGTCGCGGCCATCCGGCTCCTCTGGGCGAAACCAGCGCCTGGCTTCAGGAAATCAACTTCTACGCCGACCGCGACAAGGGCAATGCCTACGGCTTCCGCTCCGAAGGCTTCGGCTTCGCCGGCGGTGTCGAACACGGAACGGGCTTCGGGGCCGTGGGCGTATCTTTCGCCCTGACCTCTTCAGACCTGGAAGATCCGGAATCGCGCGCCGAGGAACTGCTCAGCGCCCAGTTGCTTGAGCTCGGCATGTACTGGCGTGCCCAGGGCGTGAGCTGGAACGTGTGGGCGCGCGGCGCGGCCGGTTTCGCCAGCTTCGACAGCGTTCGTCAGCTCGTTGCTCCGGGTATCAACCGCCGCAATGAGTCCGACTGGAATGGCTACAGCCTGGCCCTGGCTGCCGGTGCCGCCTACGACTACCGCACCGGGCGTTGGAGCATCCGTCCGGAAGCCTTCGTCGAGTACTTCCGCCTGTCCGAGGATGCGCACGAAGAATCGGGCGGCGGCGACGGTTTCGACCTGGCCTATGAAGACCGCGAAGGTCACATCCTGTCCTCGACCATCGCGGTCACGGTCGGGGCCGGCTTTGGCGAGAACCAGTGGCTGCGCCCAGAAGTCCGCGTCGGCTGGCGTCAGGTCTTCTCGCACGATCCCGGCACCACGGTGGCCAGCTTCCTGTCGACCGGAACGCCCTTCGCGCTGCAAGGCGATAGCCTGGAGGGCGGTGGTCCCATCGTCGGCCTGCGCCTGAACCTCGGCAATGAGCTGGGCTTCCTGGCGCTCGAAGCGGATGCCGAGATGCTGGATGACTACGTCCGCTACGCCCTGCTGCTGCGGGCCAGCTTCAAGTTCTAGGCCCCCTCGACCCCGAACAAGACAAAGGCCGCCGGGCAACCGGCGGCCTTTTTGTTTTGCCTTGCGGGATTGTCGATCTCGCCGACGCAAGTGGGCAATGGTGGGCGGCGAGGGGATCGAACCCCCGACCCTCTCGGTGTAAACGAGACGCTCTACCGCTGAGCTAGCCGCCCCAGAGACTCCCGGCCACACGCCGTGCGTCTCAAAAGAGAAAGGGCGCGAGCCGTAGCCCGCGCCCTTCCCTGTTTCAAGTCCTGATCGGCTTAGCCGTTCAGGGCGGTCTTGAGGCCTTCACCGACGCGGAAACGCGCGGTCTTGGACGCCGCGCGCTGGACGGTTTCACCCGTGCGCGGGTTGCGGGCCATGCCGGCCTTGCGCGTCACGGCAGCGAAAGTGCCGAAGCCGACCAGACGCACATCATCACCCTTCTTGAGCGACGCGGTGACGCTGTCGGTGAAGGCGTCGAGCGCCTTCTTGGCCTGTTCCTTGGAGAGCCCGGCTCCGTCCGCCATGGCGGCGATGAGTTCGGCTTTGGTCATTGTGTGGTCTCCCAACCCATTGGAGGCCATGGCGAGATCGCGATCCGCGACTCACTGCGCCTCATGTCCTGCATTAGAGCCAACGAATCCCTTCGCGTCAAAAGAGAAACGCCATCCCCGGGGGCCGGGAATGGCGTTTTTATAAGGGATTGAGGCGTTGGCTCAGTGAGCGACGGTGCCGCCCGGTGCCTCACTGGCCGTCGGCCGTGGCAGAGGCTCCGCTTCCGGGTCCCATTCCACGGGGGTCAGCGGCCCGGTCAGGGCGTGCTTGAGCACCTCATCGACGTTGGACACCGGGATGATTTCCAGGGCGCCCTTCACATTCGCCGGTATGTCTTCAAGATCCTTGACGTTTTCCTGTGGGATCAGGACCGTCTTGATCCCCGACCGCAGAGCCGCCAACAACTTTTCCTTCAGGCCGCCGATCGCCGTCGCCCGTCCGCGCAGAGTGACCTCGCCGGTCATGGCGATGTCCTTGCGGATCGGATTGCCCGTCAGGACCGACACCATGGCTGTGACCATGGCAATGCCGGCCGAGGGGCCGTCCTTGGGCGTGGCTCCATCCGGTACGTGAACGTGAACGTCGGTGGTTTCGAATACCGGCGGCTTGATTCCGAACTCCAGCGAGCGTGCGCGCACATAAGAGGCCGCCGCCGAGATGGATTCCTTCATCACCTCTTTGAGGTTGCCGGTGACGGTCATGCGCCCCTTGCCCGGCATCTTGACCGCCTCGATGGTGAGAATGTCACCGCCGAATTCGGTCCAGGCCAGGCCGGTCACAATACCCACCTGATCGTGGTCGTCCGTCTCGCCATGGCGATATTTGCGAACGCCGGCATAGCGGGCCAGCCGCTCCTCATCGACCATGATCGACACCTGATTGTCCCGGGCCATCTCGCGCACGGCCTTACGGGCCAGGCCACCGAGCTCGCGCTCGAGGCTGCGAACGCCGGCTTCACGGGTGTAGTAGCGAATGAGGTCGCGGATCGAGCTTTCGGGAACGATCCACTCGCCTTCCTTGAGTCCATGATCGGTGGCCAGCTTGGGCAGGACGTGACGCTTGGCGATCTCGACCTTTTCGTCCTCGGTGTAGCCGGAAATACGGATGACCTCCATGCGATCCAGCAAGGGCTGGGGCATGTTCAGGCTATTGGCCGTCGTGACGAACATCACCGGCGACAGATCGTAATCGACCTCCAGATAGTGGTCGCCAAAGGTATTGTTCTGGGCCGGGTCCAGCACTTCCAGCAGGGCCGAGGACGGATCCCCGCGCCAGTCGGCCCCCAGCTTGTCGATCTCATCCAGCAGGATGAAGGCGTTGGTCGTCTTGGCCTTCTTCATCGACTGGATGATCTTGCCCGGCATCGACCCGATATAGGTCCGGCGATGGCCACGGATTTCGGCCTCGTCACGCACGCCGCCCAGCGACATACGAACGTACTCACGCCCCGTCGCCTTGGCGATGGACTTGGCCAGCGAGGTCTTGCCGACGCCGGGAGGGCCGACCAGGCACAGGATCGGGCCCTTCAGCGACCCGGTGCGCGCCTGAACGGCGAGATACTCGAGAATCCGCTCCTTGACCTTCTCCAGCCCGTAGTGGTCCTCCTCGAGGATCGCTTCGGCCTTGGCCAGGTCGATGGGCTTCTGGCGGGACTTGCCCCACGGGATCGACAGCAGCCAATCGAGATAGTTGCGAACCACCGTCGATTCCGCCGACATCGGGCTCATGTTGCGCAGCTTCTTCAGCTCGCCTTCCGCCTTGGTTCGCGCTTCCTTGGACAGCTTGGTCTTGCGGATGCGCTTTTCGAGCTCCATCAGCTCGTCGCGCTGCTCGTCCTGCTCACCCAGCTCGCGCTGGATCGCCTTCATCTGTTCGTTCAGATAGTACTCGCGCTGGGTGCGCTCCATCTGGCGCTTCACGCGGCTGCGGATCTTCTTCTCGACCTGCAAGACCGAGATTTCGCCTTCCATCAGACCGAAGACACGCTCCAGGCGGCGCGCCACCGAGAGGTTTTCCAGCAGGGCCTGCTTGTCGGCGATCTTGACCGCCAGATGGGCCGCGATCGAATCCCCCAGGGCCGATGGGTCGGTGATGTTCGGGATTGCTGACAGGGCCTCGGGCGGCACCTTCTTGTTCAGCTTCACATAGTTTTCGAAATGCTCGACGACCGCGCGGCTCAGGGCCTCGACCTCGCCTTGCTCGTCCAGCACATCGGCCAGATCTGAATAGCGGGCTTCGAAATAGTCGGGGCGGTCGGTAAAGCCGTCGAGCCGTGCGCGCGACTTGCCCTCGACCAGCACCTTCACCGTGCCGTCGGGCAACTTCAGCAGCTGCAGGACATTGGCCACGACGCCGATCGAATAGATGGCATCGGCCGCCGGATCGTCATCCGTGGAGTTCTTCTGGGTGGCCAGCAGGATCTGCTTGCCGCCTTTCATCACCGCCTCAAGCGCGCGCACGGATTTGTCGCGCCCGACGAACAGCGGCACGACCATGTGCGGGAAGACAACAATGTCCCTAAGCGGCAAGACCGGCAGGACGTGGGATTCAGACATTCAACTCTCCTGGCCGCCGTCAAACCTGCGACGCTCGACCTTCAGGACCGCCCAGACCACAGGCAAAGCCCCTGCCCCCGACTCTCGGCAGGCATTGTAACGACTATGTGGCGCTTCGGCGCGCACGTTCAAGGCACACGCGAGAACGGCCCACAGGCGAAAAGGTCGGATTGTCGGGAGAATAATCCCGCAGTGGCAGTCCCTAGGGGAATCGAACCCCTCTTTTCAGGTTGAAAACCTGACGTCCTAACCGATAGACGAAGGGACCACGCGCTGCGGAGCGGGCGATATAGCCGCCTCGATTTGCCGACGCAAGCCCTGTCAGACCGCCCGACGCGGGTCGTGGACATCCATGATCTCGAACTGGACCCCGCGACGGCCATTCCAGTCGTCCGCCTTGAGCAGACCGGCAACATCCAGGGCTCCACCGCCACTCAGCAAGGCTTTGCCGACCTCGGTTTCCGCCGCCCGCCAGGCGATGGCCCGGACCTGGGCCCCATCGGCGTCCGCCAGCCGACAGCTGACGTGTCCGTTATTCAGAACGCGGGCATCGCGCACCGTCACGCCCGCCAGAACAAAGGTCGGCTCGGGGTTTCCCGGCCCGAACGGGGCCAGGATCTGGAACGATTCGTACAGGGCGCGGTCCGCGGCGCGCGCCGTGCTCAGCACATCGATCTCCAGCGCATCCTGCTCGATCGCGACTTCGGCCTCTCGCGCCAGGCGGGCTTCCAGAAACGCGCGCAGCTCAGGCACCGCATTGGCCCTGACCGTCAGGCCCGCCGCCATGGCGTGCCCGCCGCCTGCCAGCAACAGCCCATCGTCAAAGGCCTCCTGGACGGCACGACCCAGATTGACCCCGGGGATCGACCGGCCCGAGCCCTTGCCGATCCCCGCCGCCGTATCCAGCCCGACGACGACGACCGGACGACGCCACCGCTCTTTCAGCCGACCTGCGACGACGCCGATCACACCGGGGTGCCACCCCTCTCCGGCCACCAGCAGGACGGGGGCCGCCGGATCAAAATTCGACGCCCGCTCAACCTGATGGGCCGCAGCTTCCGTGATGCCCTTCTCGACCTCTCGGCGCTGACCGTTCAGCTGATCCAGTTCGGTCGCCAGTTCGATCAGTTCGTCAGGGTCGTCACTGGAGAGCAGCCGCGCGCCCAGGTCAGACTTCCCGATCCGCCCTCCAGCATTGATCCGCGGCCCCAGCACAAAGCCCGCATGAAACGGCGTCGCCTCGGTCAGTTCGCTCTGGGCGACCGCCATGAGGGCCTTTAGACCTGGATTCTGCCACTGCGACATGGTCCTGAGCCCCAACGACGCCAGCGCCCGGTTGAAGCCGGTCAGGGCCGTCACGTCACAGATCGCGCCCATGGCCGCCAGGTCGAGCCACTGGCGGATATCCGGCGGTTCGCGGGCGTCGAACAGACCGCGTTGCCGCGCTTCCCGGTTCAGGGCCGCCAGCAGCACAAAGACCACCCCTGCCGCCGCCAGATTTCCCTGCCCCGACGTGTCGTCGGGACGGTTGGGATTGACCACAGCGCGCGCCCGGGGCGGCGGCCCTCGCATAAGATGATGGTCGATGACCACGACCTCCAGCCCCTGGTCGGCAGCAGCCTCAAGGGCCTCGTAGGCGGCGGCTCCACAGTCCACCGTCACAACCAGATCGGCCCCCGCCGCCTTCATGCGTTCAAACGCCAGAGGGCTCGGCCCATAGCCTTCCTTCAGGCGATCCGGGACATAGATCGACAGCTCCCGCCCCATGGCGCGGAACCAACGCACTAGCAGAGCCGCAGAACTGCCGCCGTCGACGTCATAGTCCGCCAGAACCCAGATGTTCGCTTCGGCCACCAGGCCATCGATCAAGGCGCGCGCCGCCTCGTCCATGTCCTGAAAGCTGGATGGGTCCGGGAACTGTCGCCTCAGGGTCGGCCGCAGATAGTCCTCGACCTGCTCGACAGACACGCCGCGTGACGCAATCGCGCGTGCCAGAGGCTCAGACAGAGATTCCGCGCGCTGGATGGCCTGTACCGTTTGCGGATCGGCGGGACGGGCCCGCCAGGCGCGCGCCAGGGCGGACCGCGACACCCCAAGAAAGTCGCCGGCCATGGCGGCGGCCTAGTAGCGGATCGGGGGGGGTGGCTCTGCGCGTTCGCGCATGCGCTGGGCCCAGGCACTCGCTGCCGCCGCCGCCTCTGCATCAATCGGGCGCGCGAGACGAAGGTCGACGCGATTCCGCGTCCGCTCAGCCCAGGGCTCCCCGTCGTCTGGCGTCAAGGTCCACTGGAGGGCTGACACCTCTCGACCCAATTGCAGCTCTGCGGTTTCCAGCCCGACGACCCGATTTCGGATATCCGTCGTCGTCGGCACATTCTGGGGCGCGGCCGGGAAATCCTCCCACCGGGGATAGGTGAGATCCGTCCGCGTCAGGGCTTCGGTGCGCATGGCCGCCGGCGACGTCGCGTCGATGGCCTGGTTGAAGGGGTCATAGGTCATGCACCCGCTGAGGGACGCCGCCAGAAGCAGCGCCGTCACCAGGGACACCCGGGATTCGATTCGTTGCAGACTTGCCTTCATTCCATTGCCGGTCATATGCCATCCTGAGCCCGCGCGAAAGCATGACAGGAGCGACCCATGGCCCAGACCAAACGTCCTGCGAAGAAAACGGCGGCCAAACCCGCCGCTTCACGCGCCAAATCGGCTGCCCCTCCCAAGGCTCGCAAGGCCGGGGCTGAGCCCCCGTCCGCCGAACCGGCTACGTCGCAAGCCCCCGCCGCCCCGCCGCCTGGTGCCGACACCGAGATGCCGTCGCGTGACGCCATTGAGCAACTGTCGATGAACCTGGCCCGCGCCGCCATGACCGCCCAGCAGGTCATTGCCGAAGCCACCCTGAGGCAGGCCGACCGCCCCGCCGCCTTGTCACCCGACCCGTTCAACGTCGCGCCTGCCATGACCCAGGTGATGACCTCGCTGGCGTCGCGCCCTGACAAGCTGTTCCAGGCCCAGGCGGCGCTGTTCTCCGGCTATATGGAACTGTGGACCGACGCGGCCCGTCAGGCGACCGGCCAGGCCTCTGACCTGGCCCCCGCGCCGCGCGACAAGCGGTTCGCCGCGCCGGAATGGTCTGAAAACCCCGTCTTCGACGTCATGCGGCGGTCGTACCTTCTGTCCTCGACCTGGCTGAACGACCTGATCTCGTCGGCTGAGGACATCGACCCCCGCACCAAGCGCCGCGCCGAGTTCTTCACCAAGCTGCTGACCGACGCCTTCTCGCCGTCGAACTTCCTCGCCTCCAACCCGGCTGCCCTCAAGCAGTTGATGGAGACGAACGGCGAGAGCCTGGTGAAGGGCATGCAGAACTTCGCCGCCGACATGGAGCGCGGCGACGGCACACTGAAAATCAGTCAGGCCGACTACGGCCAGTTCAAGGTCGGCGAAAACGTCGCCACCGCTCCGGGCCAGGTCGTCTGGCGCGACGAGCTGTTCGAGCTGATCCAGTTTGACGCCGCCACCGACAAGCAGCGGGCCATCCCGCTGCTGATCTTCCCGCCCTGGATCAACAAGTTCTACATCCTGGATCTCCAGCCCAAGAACTCCATGATCCGCTGGCTGTCGGCCCAGGGGTTCACCGTCTTCATCTGTTCGTGGGTCAACCCGGACAAGGACAAGGCCGGGTTCGGCTTCGACGACTATCTGGAGAAGGGCATCTATCGCGCCACCCAGAAGGTCATGGACCAGACCGGTCAGGATCGTGTGAACACCGTCGGCTACTGCATCGGCGGCACCCTGATGGGCTCTGCCCTCGCCCACATGGCGGCCAAGGGCGACAAGCGCGTCAACTCCACAACCTTCTTCGCAGCCCAGCACGACTTTGCCGAGGCCGGTGATCTGTTGCTCTTCACCGACGAGCACTGGCTCAATGAAATCGAACAGAAGATGGAGGCCGCAGGGGGGGTCCTGCCCGGCGCGGCCATGGCCGACACCTTCAACGCCCTGCGCGCCAATGATCTGATCTGGTCGTTCTTCGTCAGCAACTATCTGATGGGCAAGGACCCGCCGGCCTTTGACCTCCTGTTCTGGAACGCCGACCAGACGCGCATGCCCCAGACCCTGCACATGCAGTATCTGCGCGGCATGTACGGCCGGAACGCCCTGGCGCGCGGCGAGATGACGATGGGCGGCGAGCGGCTGGACCTGTCGAAGGTGACCATCCCGCTCTACTTCCAGGCCTCCCGCGAGGACCACATCGCCCCGATGAACTCGGTCTATCGCTCGGCCCGCGCCTTCTCGAACGCCGACGTGACCCTGACCCTGGCGGGCTCCGGCCACATCGCCGGCGTGGTCAATCCGCCGTCAGCCAACAAATACCAGCACTGGATCAACGACCAACTGCCCACGACCCTCCAGGAATGGCTCGACGGCTCGACCGAACACCCCGGCTCCTGGTGGGAACACTGGGCGGCCTGGCTGCACGACAAGTCAGGCGAATGGGTCGATGCGCGCGATCCGAAGACTGGCCCGCTGAGCCCCATCGAGCCTGCGCCGGGGAGCTATGTGAAGGTGAAGAGTTGACAGCCTTGCCGGCATCGACCCTTCCGATCGCACTGATGGTTGTTGTGATCGCTGCGGGTGCCTGCACCACGGGGGAAGCGGCGTTTCACGGAAGCGGTTTGCGGGCCGTTACGCACGACGTCCGGGGAAGGATTGGGCGTGCTGGTGCAAATCCCTATGCCGGCGAAATCACAGGAGCGCGCGAATATCTAGGGAATGGCCTGGCCCGGACCGTAGTTATTGTGTCGTTGGCCGGCCGAGCCACAGATGTGGCGGGCGATGGCCCTGCAATCAGGGCCGCTGTCGCTGAGATTAACTGCAACGACCAGACCACTCGAATGGACGAACTCGCGACATTCGATCTGCAGGGTCACATGATCGGTCAACCGGTCTCTATGAGCGGCGTGAACCAATCCTTCGTGCATTCGTCCTTGGACCAGCCTTTGGTTCGCCTTGTCTGCGAACGCCGAGAGGCACTCGAAGCCCCCGAGTTTGTTTCGCTAAGGGACTTCAACGAACAGGTCGCTCGTTCACTGCCTCCGTTAAGCCCCGACGCGCGCGGCCCGAGCATCAGCGTCGGCCAGAACTAGGTATAATCGAAATTCAGATCGATTGTTCTTTGCAATACAAACATATCCGTCATGGCCGGGCGTGTCCCGGCCATCCATCACCACCGTCATCCGCCAAGCGACGGCGACTGAGTCGATGCGCGCGATCCGAAGACTGGCCCGCTGAGCCCCATCGAGCCTGCGCCGGGGAGCTATGTGAAGGTGAAGAGTTGAGCCTGTCTCCTCCCCATTTCATGGGGAGGCGGCTCGACGCGGATACGCGGCGAGACGGAGGGGGCGGCGCTGCCCTATCCGGCCAAGGCCGAGGCACCCCCTCCACCACTTCGTGGTCCCCCTCCCCAGTCGCTTCGCTCCTGGGGAGGAGATGGTCTACCCGCACCGTCCAATCACGCCGCGCGCCCGGTCCATTGTCTGCGGGCCACCTTCGGTCACGCTGAGCGTCCAGCCGTGGTGCGACGCCAGGGTGCGCCGGTGGCCATCGCCCTCACCGGCATCGCCACCGACGGTGACTGAAAAAACCCGCCCGCTGGCCAGGCTCTTTACATCCATCCGCCCTACGCACAGCGCGACCGGCGTGCCGCGCGCATCGTCCAGACTCTCGAACACCCAAAGATCGGGATAGTCCTTCGCCAGGTCGATCCACCACGGATGGTCCGCCGACAGGTTCAGCACCGCCACCGTGTCGCCGATCTGGGCCGCGTCGAGCGCAGCCTTGGGATTCCCCGCGCCCATATAGGTCACCTGTGAGCCGAACCGTTGCCGCGCACGATCCCAGGTCCGGCCATCCTCGTGTCCGCGCCACAGGGCGACGCTGATGCTCCCCTGCTGGGCCAGGCCCGCCGCGATCACCTCGCGCCAGATCGGCGTCACCGCCGGCTTCACCAGATCGCTGGCCCGATCCATCAGGTGGTTGAGGACATCGGCCTCGCGGTCAGGCCGCAGATTCAGATGCGGCCCGTGCGGGGCGTCCTTGGCCTTGCCGACCCGTCGCGCGATCTGCAGCCGCCGGTTCAGCAGCTCCAGCATCTGTTCGTCGATCCGGTCGATCTCGTGCCGCAACGCCTGCAGCGTCAGGCATTCGGGCGTCAGATCATTGGCCGGGGTGGTGTCTTGCGCCGGGGTGCCGGCGCGGGTGTTCGTAAGCATGGGAGTCTCGGAATTCGAATGTCGGAAACGGGTTCACGGCCGCCTTCTGAAGAAGCGGTCGCCGGAGAGGTCAGTCTTTTTGAAAAGTCAGCCCTCAGCCGGCGTATCGAAACGCAAAGCCGTAATAATACGCGCGACCGAACCCAAAGGCGGAACGGGACAGACTGTCAGCGCGCGTAAACATGGTCGAAACCCCGTCGGCGGAATGCCGACAACCGCATGAGGTCTGAGAACGGCCTGCCGGTCAACCGGCCTGTGGTGAACGGCGAAATCGTGCAGCCAATAGGCCACACATTCTCCCAGCAAGAGAGATCGCCCCTACCGCTCCAGCACCACAAATCTTGTCCGGTTGTCCGCCGAGTCCTGCATGTCAGGGCGCAGGATTTTCAGCTCATAGATTTCCGCCGCTACCGCCGGCGCGATGGCCGCCCGGCTCAGGTCGCCACTAGCCGCGACCATTTCGGCCGCCCCGGCGGTGTCATAGGCTTCGACCGGCTTGAGCCCGAGACTGGCAACACTGGCCTTGCACTGTCCCAGCGCGACCGGGTGGCTCTCCACCGTCTTCAGGTCCGTCAGCTTGGCCCCCGGCTGGCCCATCAGCATCTGACGCATCGGACGCCAAGCCTCTGCCACGATCTTCAGACCATGTTCCTCGATCAGCCGGTTCGGGTCGGGCAACAGGCCGACGATGGAATTCTCCACCGGGATCAGGCCGCATTCGCATTCGCCCGACGCGACCGCCGCGATGGCTTCTGCGAAGGTTGCATAGCCCCTGGGCTCATTCCAGGGCCTGAGCGCCAGGCAGGCCTCATAGGAAAAGGCACCGCGCGCGCCCTGAAAAGCTACCGTGCCCGGCATCAGGCTGCCTCCGACCGCTTGGTTCGCGCCGACTTCAATCGCTCGGCGACCAGGAACGCCAGTTCCAGCGCCTGATCGGCATTCAGACGAGGGTCGCAATGGGTGTGATAACGGCTGGACAGGTCATCCTCGGTCAGGGCCTGGGCCCCACCGATACACTCGGTCACGTCCTGACCGGTCATTTCCAGATGCACGCCGCCGGGATGGACACCCTCGGTTTCGGCCACGTCGATGAAACTGCGCACCTCTGCAAGGACGCGCTCGAAAGGACGCGTCTTGAAGCCGTTGTGGGCCTTCTGGGTATTGCCGTGCATCGGGTCGATCGACCAGACCACGCGCTTGCCTTCCCTCTTGGTCGCCGCCATCAGGGCGGGCAGCCGGTCAGCGACCTTGTCCGCCCCGAAACGCCCAATCAGGGTCAGCCGTCCCGGCTCATTGGCCGGGTTCAAAGTGTCAATCAGGCTCAGAAGGTCATCCGGCTCCAGGGTGGGGCCGCATTTCAGGCCGACCGGATTCCTGATCCCGCGCACGAACTCGATATGGGCACCATCCAGTTGCCGGGTCCGTTCGCCGATCCAGACCATATGGGCCGAGGTGTCGAACCACTCTCCGGTCCCGGGATCGGGCCGGGTCAGGGCCTCCTCGACATTCAGCAGCAAGGCCTCGTGGCTGGTGAAGAACTCGACCCGCGACAGATCGGGGTGCGATTCCGGCGTCACCCCGACGGCCCGCATGAAATCCAGGCTTTCGCCGATCTTGTCGGTCAGCTCGCGATAGCGCGCCGCATAGCCGCCTTCGGTCGCCCGGTTCAGCGTCCAGCGATGGATGTTGTGAAGGTCGGCGAAACCACCCTCGGCAAACGACCGCAGCAGGTTCAGCGTGGCGCTGGACTGATGGTAGGCCTTCAGCAACCGGCTCGGGTCGGGAATGCGCTCATCCGCCTCAAACGCCATTCCGTTGACGATGTCTCCGCGATAGCTGGGCAGCTCGACATCGCCCACCTGTTCCACAGACGACGAGCGCGGCTTGGCGAACTGGCCGGCGATACGACCGACCTTCACCACCGGCTTGCCACCGGCAAAGGTCAGCACGACCGCCATCTGCAGGATCAGGCGGAAGGTGTCGCGGATGTTGTCGGTCGAAAATTCCTTGAAGCTCTCGGCGCAGTCGCCGCCCTGCAACAGGAAGGCACGGCCCGCCTCAACCTCGGCCAGACGGTTCGTCAGGCGGCGTGCCTCCCCGGCAAATACCAGCGGAGGATAGGCGCGAAGCTGGTCTTCCGCTGACTGCAGAGCAGCCATGTCGGGATAGTCCGTCGGCATCTGACTGACGGGCTTGCTTCTCCAGCTTGCAGGGGTCCAGCGAGGGGTCATAACGGCTAGATAGGCCCGAGTTGGTTAAGCCTCAATCATCGGTTCGAAATTCGGTTCGACACCGACGTTGGCCACCATGCACCAGATCGCCGTCAGGGCCGCCAGGCCGAGCCACCATTCCTGCCACATCCCGAAGCTCAGACCGCCGATGACGAAATAGGTCGCGGCGGCCGCCACCGCCTGCGGCCCTAGCTGACCGGCACGCTGGATCAGCAACCACCAGACCCCTGCCAGCAGGACGGCCCCCACCAGTCCCAGCTCTAGCCAGATCTGCAAAGGTGCCGAATGCGGATGCAGCATGAAAGGCAGGAAGGCCCGGCTACCGTCCAATCCCCAACCGAAGATCGGGTGCCGCAAGGTCTGTTCCGCCGTGAACGACCATATCTCCAGCCTCGCCGCCCAGGACGCTCCCAGCCTTGCGCCGGCCCAGTCAAACAGCCCCTCACACATCAGCACGACCCACGGGGCCAGCAGGATCACGGCGGCGACCGATGCCCCGATCATCAACGATGCCCGGTCCTTCCACACGCGGACCAGCCAATAGGCGACGCCTCCACAGATCAGGGCGACAAACGGGGCCCAGGTTTCCAGCAAGAGCGGCGCGGAAAACGCCCCGACCGTCAGCAGAAGCGCCGCCCGCCGCCACCCGCGTCGAAGCAACAGCGCCACCGCCGGCCAGTACATCAGGGCCAGGGAATAGGTCCCTTGGGCCACGTTGCGCCGCTCCAGATCCGGGCGCATGGTGTCGCCCGACCAGGTGGTAAGCACGTGATAGAGACGCGTTCCCGTCAGGCCCTCGAAAGCCAGAACCGCCGCAAGGAGCACCGCCCCAACCACGAAGACCACGCTCAGACGACGCATGGTCGCGACCGGCAACCGCGCCGCGACCCCGACAAGCACGGCATACAGCCCCAGGTTCAGCGCCATCTTGGCCCAGGTCTGGCGTTCGGCATCCGCATAGTCCGAAACAACGCCCTGGTCTGCAAACACCGGGCTCCACAGCACCGACACCAGGCCGTAGACCAGCAAGGCCAGCAACGCCGCCCAGACTAGATCGGGCCGGTCCGGGCGAAAGACCGGAATCAACAGAATGGCGGCAATCGGCGTGAAGGCCGCCAGGCCGAACGGCCACAGATAGGCCGTCAACGGCGTCAGGACGAACAGGATCAGGAAGACCCAGCTCGCATACGGCGCGCCTGTCGCAGGGCGTGTCATTCCGCTGCCGTCAGCTGGGTCTCGACGTACTTTTCGCGCATCGTCACCAGTTCCTCGGCGGCGGTGGGATGAACCGCGCAGGTGGCGTCCCACTGGGCCTTGGTCAAGCCGGCCTTCACGGCGATACCGGCCAACTGGATCATCTCCGGCGCGTCCGGTCCGACGATATGACAGCCGACCACGACACCGTCCTCGGCCCGCACGACCAGCTTCATCAGCGTGCGCTCTTCGACCCCGACAAAGGCAAACCGCATCGGCCGAAAGCGTGACAGATAGATATCCACCTTGCCGTACGTATGGCGCGCGTCATGCTCGGTCAGACCGACCACACCGACGGGCGGCTGCGAGAACACAGCCGTCGGAATGTCCGAATAGTCCACCCGCGACGGGTTGTTCTTGTAGGCTGTCTCGACGAAGGCCACCGCCTCACGAATGGCCACCGGCGTCAGATTGACCCGGTCGGTCACGTCTCCGACCGCCCAGATGTTTTCAACATTGGTGCGCGAATAGTCATCGACCTTGATCGCGCCGCGCTCGTTCAGCTCAACGCCGGCGGCTTCGAGGCCCAGCCCCTTGACGTGTGGAACCCGACCGGTGGCAAACATCACCACATCCGTCTCGATCTCCATGCCCGTCCTGAGCTTGTTCATCAGGCCGGTCGGCGTCTTTTCGATGGCCTCGTGCTCGCAGCCCAGGATGACCTTGATGCCGCGCCGCTGGATCTGGTCCGCCAGATGGGCCCGCACATCATCATCGAACCCGCGCAGGATATTCGGGCCGCGATAGATCAGCGTCGTCTCGACCCCCAGCCCGGCAAAGATACCCGCGAACTCCACGGCGATATAGCCGCCCCCTGCGATCAGGATGCGCCGCGGCAGCTCGGGCAGGTGAAACGCCTCTTCAGAGGTGATGGCGTATTCCACCCCCGGCAGCGTCTCTGGACTCCACGGACGCCCCCCCGTCGCGATCAGGATCTGCTCAGCCGTCACCGTCAGATGCTTGTCCGGGATTTCGATGGTGTGCGCGTCCTTCAGAACCGCCCGCCCGTGGATCAGATCGGCCCCGGCCTTGGTCAGATTGGCGACATAGAGCCCCGACAGTCGGGCGATCTCGACGTCCTTGGCATGGATGAACGCCGGCCAGTCAAACGACGTCTTTTCAATTGTCCAGCCGTAGCCTTTCGCCACCTCGAACTCGTGCGCAAAATCCGAGGCATAGACCATGAACTTCTTGGGCACACAGCCACGGATCACACAGGTCCCACCGACCCGATATTCCTCCGCGACCGCAACGCGCTTGCCGTCCAGTGCCGCCAGCCGCGCCGCACGCACTCCACCGGAACCCGCGCCGATGACAAAGAGGTCGTAGTCGTAGGTGGTCATGGGTGTCTCGGGTGCAACGGGAGGACTCTGTCCTATCTAGGCCGACCCGCCGGCGAAATCACCCCATGGCCGCTTCACGCACAAGCATCCTAAGGCCCCAGCACCTCAACGCCCGCGTCCGTCCCCACGATCGCCTCATCGGCCAGATCAAGGAACAGGCCGTGCTCGACCACGCCGGTGATCAGCTTCAGGTCGTCGGCCAGGCGCGCCGGTTCATGGATGGCCTTGCAGGCCGCATCATAGATCAGGTTGCCACCATCGGTCCGCACCAGTCCCCGATCTGCGGTCCGCACCCGCGCCGGCATCTGGATATCGTGGTCGAGCAACACATCGGCGATCCGGTTGCCGGTCGTCTTGTGCCCAAACGCCACCACCTCGATGGGCAGCGGAAAGGCCCCCAGCGTCTCCACCACCTTGCCCGCATCGGCGATGACGATGCAGCGCGCCGAGGCCTCCCAGACCAGCTTCTCGCGCAACAGGGCCGCGCCGCCGCCCTTGATCAGCGCCAGCCCCGGCCCGATCTCGTCGGCCCCGTCGACCGTCAGGTCAATGCGCGGACTGTCCTCCAGGCTCGACAGCGTCAGCCCCAGCTCCCGCGCCAGATCCGCCGTCGCCTCCGACGTCGGCACGCACTTCAGCCCCTCCAGCCCCCGCGCTGCCAACGCCTTCACAAACCACGCCGCCGTCGAGCCGGTGCCCAGGCCGACGATCATCCCGGCCTCGACGCGGAGGGCGGCCGCCTCGCCGGCGATGCGTTTCTGATGGTCAGACATCACTTGCCCGCTGGCAGCCCATATTCTTCCAAAGCGATCACGAAGCTCCGCATGCCCTGGGCCATGGCCTCACTTCGGATGCAAGAAATCGTGTCTGTTCCGACAGACAATTCATGCTGGAACACGAGACCACGATCTTCCGGTAGGCTCACATAACTGCCATCCTCCTGCCGACCGATGATGCTGTATTCGACCATCGCAATGTCGAGGTCCGGTGTCAGCGTATGGAACTCACTCACGTTGAACAGCTGCAACGCGATCTGGTCTTCGCCAGGGCATATGGCGGGTGCCCAGTAAGCAATGGCCTGGACGCCCCTGAGCAAGTCAGGCCGCGACGTCCACACCTCGTCGGACTGTTGCGCACCGCCTAAGGCCATAAGAGCCATCAGAGTCACATCAAACATCGTCTATATCCCCGGCGCTACGTTTTGCGCCCCTTCCGCTCGGTCATCAGCGCACGAAATTTTGTCGCCCAGCCCAGCTTGTTCTCCTGCTTGGCCCTGCCCAGCGCAAGGGCGCCGTCCGGCACATCCTCGGTCACCACCGAGCCGGACCCGACCATGGCCCCCTCGCCCACTGTCACTGGCGCGACCAGGGCCGAGTTCGACCCCACGAAGGCCCCCTGGCCCACGACTGTGCGGGCCTTGTTGAAGCCGTCGTAGTTACAGAAGATCGTCCCGGCCCCGATGTTGGCCCCCGCCCCGACCTCGCCGTCGCCCAGATAGGCCAGATGGTTGGCCTTGGCCCCTTCGCCCATGGTCACGCCCTTGACCTCGACGAAGTTGCCCACCTTGGCCTTCGGCCCGATCCCGGCACCGGGGCGCAGGCGGGCATAGGGGCCGACCTCGGCCCCCGCCTCCACCACCGCGCCTTCCAGGTGGCTGAACGCCCGGATCTTCGCCGGCCCGGCGATCCGCACCCCCGGACCGAACACCACATGCGGCTCGATCGTCGTGCCCGCGGCCACCTCGGTATCCCAGGCGAAATAAACGCTCTCCGGCATCGGCATGGCCACGCCCTCGGTCAGGAAGTGATCGCGCTGCACCGACTGGAACTGCGTCTCCGCCGCCACCAGCTCGGCCTGGCTGTTCACCCCCTGCACCGCAGCCTCATCGGTGAAGGTCGCCCGGCAATGCAGATCACGCCGGCGCGCCAGCTCGACGATGTCGGTCAGATAGTACTCGCCCTTGGCATTGTCGTTGGTCACCTCACCCAGCAGCGAGAACAGCAGATCCCGTTCACACACCATGACGCCGGAGTTGCAGCGATTGACCCTGAGCTCGTGCTCATTCGCCTCCTTGGCCTCCACGATACGCAACAGGGTATCGCCGTCACCCAGCACCAGTCGCCCATAGGCTCCGGGGTCCGCCGCCTCGAAGCCCAGCACCGTTACGGCCGCCTCGCCTTCAAACATCGGCTCGACCGAGACGGCCCTCAACAACGGACAGTCGGCATAGGTGATGACCACATCGCCCTCGAACCCGGCCAGCGCCTCTTCGGCGCAACGCACGGCATGGCCTGTGCCCATCGGCGGATCCTGGACCGCGACCGCTGCCTTGCCCAGACGCCCCTCGACGTGACGACCCACCTCGGGCGAATGGGTGCCGACGACCACGACGATCTTGTGGCAGCCCAACGCCTCCGCCGTATCAATCGCATGATCCAGCATGGCGCGCCCGGCCAGCCGGTGCAGCACCTTGGGCAGGGGCGATTTCATCCGCGTGCCTTGCCCGGCGGCGAGAATAACGGCGGCGCGTGCGGTCATGGCGATTCCCTTCGGTGGTCTTGTTGGAGGGTCTAGCGCGCACCTTCAGCTTCGTCATCCTCGGGCTTGCCCCGAGGACCGGACCATCGGCCGCTCAGCCTTCGCCGAATAGACCTGCCAAACCGGCGTCTGATCGTCGGGTCTTCACCGCGCTTCGCCCGAGGATGACGAGTCAGGTAAGGGCCAGACCATGACCCTCTCTGGCTGGACCCTCGCCTTCGATCTCGACGGAACGCTCGTGGAAACCGCGCCCGACCTCCTGGGCTCGCTCAACGCGGTGCTGGTCGAACAGGGGTTGCCGCCCGTTCCAATGTCGTCGGCCCGGCATCTGGTCGGGCGCGGCGTGCGCGTCATGCTGGAACACGGTTTCGCTGAAGCCGGGGCGACCTTCGACGCCGCGCGCGATGCCGCCCTGATGGACCGATTCATCGACATCTACCTGGGCCGTATTGCCGACGAGAGCCACATCTACCCGAATGTCGTCGAGGTGCTGCAGGCATTCGCGGCGCAGGGGGCTCGCCTTGTCGTCGTCACCAACAAGCGCACGGACCTGTCGCTGGCCCTGCTCAACGCTCTCGACCTGACGCGACGTTTCGAGGCGGTGGTCGGACCTGATCTCGTCAGCGCCCGCAAGCCGTCTGGTGCCCATCTGAAAGAAGCGGTCGAAAAGGTCGGCGGCGATCCCGCGCGTTGCCTCATGGTCGGCGACAGTGCGCCTGATGTTGCCACCGCCCGCGCCCTCGGGGTGCCGGTGGTTGTCACCAGCTATGGCTATACGGATCCGCCCGCCGCTGAGCTCGGGGCCGATGCTGTCATTGATGACTTCAATCAGTTGCCTGATTGGGTGGCCCGGCTGACGGCCTAACCCTTCATCCGCTCGACGACTTCCACCGACGGATTGGCCCGCAACGCCGCAGCAATCGTGGTGGCGTGTCGCGCGTCGGTCACCTCGACCTCGAACAGCACTTCGAAGAAGTCTTCCTTGCGGTGGGTCATCTTCAAATTCAGGATGTTACCGCCCGCTTCTCCGATAATGGTACAAGCCTGACCCAACACGCCCGGCGCATTGCGGATCGAGGCCTTCAGCGTCGCCGACCCCAGACCCAGGCGCTCCGCCTGGGGTGTCCATTGCAGATCCCGCCACAGGTCGCCCTGGCTCTCGTATTCAACCAGCCGCTCGCAGTCGATCACGTGAACCGTCAGGCCCTGACCCGGCTGGACGATGCCGACGATCCGGTCGCCCGGCACCGGCGTACAGCACGGCGCAAAATGGACACTCACGCCCGGCGTCAGTCCCCCGCCCCGCACGAACAGGCGGCCGGCCTTGCCGCCGTCGATCCGCGCCCGCGCCCGCACCGCGGCCCGTTCCTTGGGGCCCAGTGACGGGAACAGTGCATCAATGATGGCCGCTGCGCTGATCTGGCCGCGCCCGAGCCGGTCATACAGCTCGTCATCACTGGGCAGGTTCAGAACCTCCAGCGCCGGCGTCAGGCTGACATCCTTGATCTTCTTGCCGACCTTGACGAACGCCTGCTCCAGCGCCGACCGACCCAGACGCTGGAACTCCTCCCGCTCCGAGGCCCGGATATGCCGGCGGATCGCCGAACGGGCGCGACCGGTTATCGTCAGGCTGCGCCAGTCAGGCGGCATCTGCGCCGTCTCATTGCGCACGATCTCCACAACGTCGCCGTTCTGGAGCTGGGTTCGCATCGGCTTGTGCTCGCCGTTGATCAGCGCCCCAACCGCCGTGTCGCCCACATCGGTATGAACCGCATAGGCAAAGTCCAGCGGCATGGCCCCTTGCGGCAGGGTGATCAGCTCACCCTTGGGGGTGAAGGCAAAGACCTGATCCAGGTACATTTCCAGCTTGGCATGCTCGACCCATTCGTCGTGCTCGCCGCCGTTTTCGACAACCTGAACCAGATGCCTGAGGCTTTGCAGCGGATCGCGCCCGCCGGCCTCCGCCGCCGCATCGGCGTCAAAGCCATAGGCGTTGTCCTTGTAGCGCCAGTGAGCGGCCACGCCGTCCTCGGCGATCCGCTCCATGTCTTCGGTGCGGATCTGGAGCTCGATACGGGTTCCGTGCGGGCCAACGACCGTGGTGTGCAGCGAGCGGTAATTGTTCGACTTCGGGGTCGAGATGTAGTCCTTGAACCGCCCCTGGGCCATCTTCCAGTGCCGGTGGATCACCCCCAGGGCCCGGTAGCAGTCCGCCTCTGTCTCACAGATGACCCGGAAGCCGTAGATATCCGACAGGGCCGAAAACCCGACCGACTTGTTCTGAAGTTTGCGCCAGATCGAATAGGGCGTCTTCTCGCGCCCATAGACCCGCGCCACCACCCCTTCGGCCAGCAACACCCGTTCCAGCTCGGCGGTCACGCGCGCGACGGTCCGCCCCTGCTCCAGCCGCAAGCCGTCCAGACGCCGCACAATGGCCTCGCGCGCCTGGGGTTGAAGGTTTTCGAACGCCAGTTCTTCCAGTTCGGTCGCGATACGATGCATCCCGATGGATCGGGCCAGGGGCGCATAGACCTCCAGCGTCTCGCGGGAAATGCGCTGGCGCTTTTCGGGCTTCACATACTGAAGCGTCCGCATGTTGTGCAGACGGTCGGCCAGCTTGACCATCAGGACGCGCACGTCCTTGGAAATCGCCAGAATGAACTTGCGCAGATTCTCGGCCTGGCGGCTCTGCTCGGCCTGCATCTCAAGCTGCGACAGCTTGGTCACGCCCTCGACCAGGACGGTGATCTCTTCGCCGAACATGGCCGCGATGTCATCGCGGGTGGCCGAGGTGTCCTCGATCACATCGTGCAGCAGGGCGGTCACGATCGACGCCGTATCCAGCCGATAGTCGGTCAGGATGCCGGCCACCTGGATCGGGTGGGCATAATAGGGGTCACCCGACGCCCGCTTCTGCGACCCGTGCATCTGGGTGGCATAGACATAGGCCTTGTCGATCAGGGCCTCATCGGCCTTTGGATCATAGGCCTTCACCCGTTCGGTCAGTTCGAACTGACGCAGAACCGGCGAGGTCGGTTTTTCGGTAGGTGCGTTTGCGGCCTGAGGCGCCGGCGGCTCTGCCGCCGGTTGGGTCTGACTATGATCGACCCGTTCGTCCGTCAGTACCGGTCCTCCTGGCCACCGTCACGGTCGCTTTGCAGCGCCCGCAGCAGGTCGGTTTCGCTCATGTGCATGTGCTGGGGTTCAGCCAGCAGGGCCAGGGTTTCCGCCTCTTCCTCGGCCTCGGTGTGCTCGTCGACACGCTGCAGCGTGGTCACCAGGCTGTCTTCCAGCGTTTCCGGCTTGACCGCATCTTCGGCCAGTTCACGAAGCGCCACGACCGGGTTCTTGTCGTTGTCGCGATCCAGCATCAGCACCGAGCCGTTCGAGATGGCGCGCGCGCGGTGCGCCGACAGCAGGACCAGGCCGAAACGGTTCGGCACTTTTTCAATGCAGTCTTCAACGGTGACGCGGGCCATTCGGACTCTCAGCTTTTCGGAAGTTCGGGGAGTAGCCGCATAAGATAGCGAGTCCGCTTCGCGGGTGCAATATCAGTCGGGAGATCTCAGAGTGCTGACGAGTTTCCACGCCAGACTGATCAGAGACATTGCGGCCACCAAGCCCAGCCATATCTGGCTTCCCGGCAGAACCAGCATCATGAGTCCGGCACCCGTGACCCACGAAGCCCTGGAATCCTGCTCCCAGTACGCACTGCCTGCCATCATTGCCCAAATTGCGAGCAGAATGAGCAATCCGGCTCCCAGTATCCACGCGGCGCGACGAATTCCCCACCGTACGACGACAATCCCTAACGCGAGGGCGTTTAGGCAAATCAAAGGGAGCAGTGAAATGAGCTCAACGGCAAAGGCTCTCATCTCTCTGCGTCCGCCAAATTATCTGACCCGCGCATCCAGCCCCACCTCGCACCGCTCCATCAGCACCTCTGCCCGCTCCCCCGTCTCCGGGTGCCGCCACTCCGGCGCGACCTCAGCCAACGGCCCCATCACGAACCGCCGCTCTGCTGCCCTCGGGTGCGGCAGGATCAGGCCGTCCTCATCCATCACCACCCGCCCATAGGCGATCAAATCGAGGTCGAGCGTCCGGGGTGCATTCTTCCGCCGCCGGTCCCGCCCGAACGCCCGCTCGATCCGGTGCAGCCCCGCCAGCGTCTCGTGCGGCCCCCGTTTCGTCTCGACAAATGCGATCCCATTCAGAAACGCCGGCTCGTCCGGGTCGGGCCAGGCCGCCGATCGCCACCACGACGACCGCTGGGCGATCGCCAGTCCTTCGTCGGCGAACCGGCCCAGTGCCGCCTCCAGTAATTCGCGTGTCGAGCCAAAGGGGCCTTTCAAGTTGGACCCCAGGGCGATAACCACAGCCTCATCCCATTCGGACATTTTCATACCGGAGATATTGCCATGAGCTTCTACCCTAACGAGCGTCTTGCCCTGTTCATCGACGGGGCCAATCTCTATTCCGCCGCCAAATCGCTGGGCGCCGACATCGACTTCAAAAAGCTGATCGACGAGTTCCGCAAGAAGGGCGTTCTGGTCCGGGCCTATTACTACACCGCCATCGTCGAGGGCGACGACTATTCGCCGATCAAGCCGCTGGTCGACTGGCTCGACTACAATGGCTTCACCATGGTCACCAAGGCCGCCAAACGCTTCACCGACCATGAGGGTCGGACCCGCACCAAGGGCAATATGGATGTCGAGATCGCCGTCGACATGATGGAGCTGGCCGACCGGCTGGACCACGCCGTCCTGTTCTCCGGCGACGGCGACTTCGCCCCCCTGGTCAAGGCGGTCCAGAAAAAGGGCGTGCGCGTCTCGGTGATCTCCACGCTCAAGAGCCAGCCGCCCCAGGCCGCCGACGACCTGCGCCGTGCCGCCGACACCTTTATCGACCTCAATGACCTCCTGCCGGTGTTCGGTCGCGACCGTCCGGCGCGCGACGACGACTAGGGCCCGCCCCTTCCGATTTCTGCACGACAACGGGCGGGAAACTGCCTAGCTTGCGCTCGGATAACGGAGGCATCCATGTCGAACCTTGCGATGGGACTATTCATAGTTGTCATGGGCCTGGGCCTGGGCGGCATGCTCCTGTATCTGGCGTCTCGACTGCAGGCGCGGGTCGAAGCGTCCCGGCAATGGTCCGAGGTGCCCGCCGTCATCCAGTCCGCCAGGCTGCAGAAGGTCGGCAAGACCAGCTCCGCCCCGTCCCTCACCTACAGCTATACCGTCGCCGGCAAGTCCTACACCGGCAAGCGACTCCAACTCGGCGGCCTGAACATGACCCGAGAACAGGCCGAGGAAGTCCTGGCGGCCTATCCGGTCGGCTCCACCACGACCGTCCGCTACAATCCGCAGCAGCATGATTTTGCCATCCTGCGGTTGGGAGCCGACACCAAGGGCCTCCGTTTCGCAGGGTTTGCACTCGGTGGCGTCTTCGCCGTGACCGGCCTGATCGTCGCCTTCGTATCGTGAGCACGCCGCAAGACATCATCGCCTTCTGGCGCGCGGCCGGCCCGGAAAAGTGGTTCGCCAAGGATGACGCCTTCGACGCGGCTTTCCATGACCGGTTTCGTGACGACCACTTCGCTGCGGCCCGGCGCGCGCGCGACGACTGGATGACCAGCCCCGAGGGCTCGTTGGCACTGTGCCTGTTGCTCGACCAATGGCCGCGCAACTGTTTCCGCGGCACCGGCCATGCCTTTGCCACCGACCCGCTCGCGCGGCTCATTGCGCGCCGCGCCGTCGCCGCCGGCCACGACCAGGCCTTTGAAGATGAGCTGCGCCCTTTCTTCTACCTGCCCTTCCAGCATTCCGAAGACCTGGCTGATCAGAGACAGTCCCTGTCCCTGTTCGGAGCCCTGACGGCCCCCAACGCAGATCAGTGGGCCCGCCACCATCACGACATCATCGCCCGGTTTGGCCGCTTCCCGCACCGAAATGCCGCGCTGGGGCGCGCAACCACGCCTGAAGAAGCCGCCTTCCTCGAGGCCGACGGCTTTCGCGGCTAGCGCGGCAGCAGCGGCAGGGGATCAACCGGTCGCGGGCGCGCCGCCGGGGCTGCCGTATAGCGGATCTCGAAATGAACCTGAGGTTGGCTGACACCGCCCGACGCGCCCGCCGTTCCGATCACCTGGCCCTGGGTCACGCGCTGCTCCATCCGCACATTGGTGGAGCGCAGGTGCGAATAGGCCGTCACCCAGCCGTCGCCATGCACGATCACAACCGTCGTTCCCAGACCCGGCAAGCTGTCACCGGCGTAGGCCACCTGGCCACCGGCTGAGGCCAGTACCTCGGTTCCGGCCTGGGCGGCGATATTGATGCCGTCGCTGCGAAGCCCTGATCCCATGACGCCAAATCGCGTCAGGATCTCGCCGCGGACCGGCCACGCAAAGCGACCGGCGGCGCGACGAGCCAGCTCGGCCGTCGTTGGAAATCCGTCTTCGTCCACGCCCGCCGGGCCGGTCGTCGGGGTCTGCGGCGGAGCTGCGGGCGGGGCCACCGCCGGCGGGGTGACTGGCGGCGGCGGCGCAGCTGGCCGTTCGGGTTCGGCCCGGAACGGCGACGGTCCGGTCGCATAGGGGTCAGGCCCCAGATCCCGCGCGCCTTCAGGCAGAATCACGCGGTCACCGATGCCGATGGCCCCCGTCTCTCCGATCCCGTTGAGCATCATCAGGGTGCGAACCGGCGTCCCGAAACGGCGTCCGACACCCGACAGCGTGTCGCCGCCCTGAACAACATAGATTTCGCCGGGCCGCACGGTTGCCGTGGCAGGCTGCTGGGCGGGCGGCCGTGCAGGCGGCGGCGGCGGCGGCGGTGGCGGAGCCAGGGGCTCGCCAACGACCTCCGGCTCAGCGCCCCGTAGCGGCGGCAAGGCCTCGGCCTCGACCTCTGTCGACGGCGCCGGCGGCAGCACAGCCTCCGTTTCGGGCGCATAGCCGGGCTCGGGCGCAACAGGGTATTGCGGCGGCGGCGGGGTCGGCTGTTCCCCGACCCGGACCGGGTAGCGCGGCGTACTGGGCACATAGACGCCGCCACAGGCGCTCAACAAAACCGTAGCGAGCGCCGGCACCATCCATTTCAAGGCCTGATTCATTTCGCCTGCTCCTGATCTCTCGACGCTTCGCCTGAATTCACGCGCGGAAGTATGGCGGCAAGGTTAATGAAATCCGTGTCGGATTGTCGCTTCCCCCACTCGGGGTGCTGGTTTACGGCGTTCACACACAGCCGACGCCGGAGCCGAGATGTCCAGATTTCAGGGAACTGACGCCTATATCGCCACAGATGACCTGAGGATTGCCGTCGACGCCGCCGTGGCGCTCGAGCGCCCGCTGCTCATCAAGGGTGAGCCGGGTACGGGCAAGACGGTTCTGGCCTATGAGATCGCCCGCGCCTTCGACGCGCCGCTGATCACCTGGCACATCAAGTCCACGACCAAGGCGCATCAGGGTCTGTATGAATACGATGCCGTCACCCGCTTGCGCGACAGCCAGCTGGGTGACCCCCGCGTCGCCGACATCGCCAACTACATCAAGAAGGGCAAGCTGTGGGAGGCGTTCGATGCGCCGGTGCGCCCGGTCCTGCTGATCGATGAGATCGACAAGGCCGACATCGAGTTTCCGAACGACCTGCTTCAGGAACTCGACCGCATGGAATTCTACGTCCACGAGACGGATCAAACGATCCGCGCGGCGGTGCGCCCGATCGTGGTCATCACCTCCAACAACGAAAAGGAGCTGCCCGACGCCTTTCTGCGGCGCTGCTTCTTCCACTACATCCGTTTCCCCGACCCCGACACCATGGCCCAGATCGTCGAGGCCCATTATCCCGGCATCCAGAACCGGCTGGTCGGCGAAGCACTCAAGGTCTTCTACGAACTGCGCGAGACGCCCGGCCTCAAGAAAAAACCGTCGACCTCCGAACTGCTCGACTGGCTCAAACTGCTTCTGGTGGAAGAGATCGACATCGAAACCCTGCGCGAGCGCAATCCCAACAAGCTGATCCCTCCGCTGCATGGGGCGCTGCTCAAGACCGAGCAGGACGTTCACCTGTTTGAACGCCTGGCCTTCCTGACGCGCCGGGACGGCAATCGCCCGGGCCAATAGGCCCCTCGCCCATCTAACAGCGATTTCACTAGGCACCCCGCGGTACGAGGCGCATCGTCCAGCCATGATCCTCCCTCACACCCGACTGATCCTGCTCGTTGGCCTGGCCGCCGTCGCCTTGCCGGGATGCGGCGGCGATGGGGTGCGCATCACCCAGCGCGAGCACACGACAGAGGAAGGATCGCCCCTACGCGCCATCTCGGCGTTGAACTGCCCGGACCATCACGGCTCCCTGACGCGGGTTGAAACGGCGGCGGATGGGCTGTCTTGCGGCTATTCGGGCCCGCGAGGCGGCCGGGTCACCCTGCAACTGCTCAGCCTGACCCCTGGTCAATCGCCTGAGGAAATCCTGGCCCCCTTCGAGGCGGAGGCCCAGACCCTGATGCCCGACACCCCGGCTCGGGCCTCGGCCGGAAACGATGGCGCCGCCGTCAGCGTTCAGTCGGACGGTGAGAATGCGCGCGTCCGCCTGCCCGGCATCAACATCGACCAGGGTGGCGAGCGCGCTTCAATCGAAATCGGCGGCATTCGAATTCGCACCGATGCGCCGTCTGAGCCGATCGACGGCGACGTTGTCTCGGTCAGCGCCAATGAGGGCGCGGCCGAGGTGCGGACCCGCGGACGGGGTGGCGAGATTCGCGCGACCTATATTCTCACCGACGAGCTTGCCTCCGATGAGGGCTGGCGAACGGTCGGCTACGAAGCCCGCGGCCCGGGCGCCGGCCCGGTTGTCGTGGCCAGCTTCCGCTCCAAGGACGGCGATGAAGACACCATCGCCGATGAGGCCCGGGAACTTGTGACCCTGAACGTAGGCGGTCTGCCCTAAGCCGTCGGCGGCACGGCGGTGCCGCCCGGCAGGCGCTGCTTCTGGCGTTCGGCCAGATGGTCGATCCCGCCGGCATATCTGATCAGGGCCTCAATCCGCTTCTCGATCGGCGGATGGGTGGCGAACAGGCCCAGAAAGCCGGTTTCGTGATGCTCGAGGAACATCCCGGCCACCTCGTCCGGGGCTTGCAGATCGGCCCGTCCCGACACCTTCTGCAGGGCGGAGATCATGGCGTCCGGGTTCTTGGTCAGCTCCACCGAGCCCGCATCGGCGATAAACTCGCGACGTCGCGACAAGGACATGCGGATCACGATCGACAGGATCCAGCCGATCGCCGCAATCCCGAATCCGATCAGGATCACCGCCAGGGCCGCCCCACCGGAATTCCCGCGCCGATTCCCGCCCAGGGTCATGAAACGCATCGAGCGGAACATCATTTCGGCAATCAGGCTGATGATGCCGGCAAAGACCGTGGCAATGATCATCGTGCGCACGTCCTTGTTGATGACGTGGGTCAGCTCATGCGCCAGCACCGCTTCCAGCTCATCCCGGTCCAGCGCCTGAACCAGGCCGCGCGTGACGGTGATGGAATACTGCCCCTCATGCAGGCCCGTCGCGAACGCGTTCAGCTCGGGCCGCTCGATCAGCCGGAGCGTCGGGGTCTTCATCCCGCGCGAGATCGCCAGGTTTTCCAGCAGATTATAGATTTCGGGGTTCGACTGCCGGTCCACAACGCGCGCGCCGGTCGCCATGTCGATGATCGCCTGGTTCGAAAAATAGGCGATGACGAACCACAGGCCCGCGCCCGCAAACGCCAGAGGCATCGAGCCGATCAGCATCCGGGCCGAAGAGGCCAGATCGCCCTCAAAGCTCTCGGTCGAGGGCAGATAGCCATAGCCCATCATCACCAGCTGGGCGGCATAGATGATCCCGACCAACAGGATCGGGAACAACGCCATCAGCACGATGGAGCGGGTATTGTTCGCCCAGATGTGCGTCTGAAGGCCGACAGCGGCCACGGCCCGGCCCCTAGCTGAAGCTGACCTGCGGCGGGGCGTCGTTGATGGCCGCACGCGCCTCGTCGCCCACATCGAAGAAGGCTTTGTCCACGCCATAGCCCACCATGCCGGCGAACAGGATGGTCGGAAACTGGCGACGCACCGCGTTGAACTCCTGCACTGCATTGTTGAAGAACCGGCGGGCGGCCGCCAGCTTGTTCTCAATGTCCGACAGCTCGGCCTGCAGCTGCTGAAAATTCGAATTGGCCTTCAGGTCAGGATAGGCCTCGGCCAGGGCGAACAGCCGGCCCAGGGACGCCGACAGCACATTCTCGGCCTGCACCTTGTCATTGACGCTGCCCGCCTGGGTCGCGGCATTGCGGGCCTGGATCACGGCTTCCAGCGTGCCCTTCTCGTGGCTGGCATAGCCCTTCACCGTCTCGACCAGATTGGGGATCAGGTCCTGGCGCTGCTTGAGCTGCACGTCGATGTCAGCGAACGCCTGATCGGCGCGCTGGTCCAGACCGACCAGGCGGTTGTAGGCCCCGACGCCGAAAATCAGCACCAGAGCAACAATGACGACAACAATGATGAGGATCGTGAGCATGCCAGCCTCCCGTCAGCTTTCTTCCCGCCTGATAGTAGGGAGCGGAAAGCCCGGCGTCATGCTGAATCGATGGACTCGACCCTAACCAATCCTGACGCCGGTCATCGAAATCGATCCACCTTCGATGACGTCATTGAAAAACGCGACCGGCTCGCCCGCCCTCTGCTGGGCCGCCACATACAGCAAGGGCAGATAGTGCTCGTCGGTCGGCACGCTCAGCTGCGCCTCCTCCGCCAGCCCCACCCAGTCGATCAGCGCGTCATGGTCACCGGCCACAAAGGCCGCCTTGACCGCCTCATTGAACGCGGTCGCCCACGGATAGGCCTCGCCGCCCTGACGCTTCCAGGCCCTCAGATTGTGCACGAAGTCGCCTGACGCGGCGATCACGATGCCTTCTTCGCGCAAGGGAGCCAGCCGCCGCCCCAACTCATAATGGCCACGCGCGTCCAGCCTGCGGTCCAGAGACAGCTGCACCACCGGAACATCCGCCTCCGGCCAGACATGGGCCAGCACTGACCAGGTTCCGTGATCCAGGCCCCACTGATCGGTTGCCGTCGCGCCCGTCAGCTCTGCGACCCGCGCCGCCAGCGCCGGCGAACCCGGTGCCGGATACTGCATGGCATGCAGCTCTGCCGGAAAGCCGCCGAAATCGTGGATCGTAGGTGGCCGGGTCTGTGCCGTCACGCCCAGCCCTTGCGTCTCCCAGTGGGCGGAGATCATCACCATGCCCTTCGGCGTGCCGAGGTCTTGTCCGATCACCCGCCAGGCGTCCGCATAGGGCCCCCCGAGCGCATTCATCGGCGAGCCATGGCCAAAGAAGATGGCCGGTTCGGTCATGGACAGGTCCTAGCCCTTCAGCTTCTTGGCCGTTTCGGCCACATACCGCCCCTGGAAGCGCGCGCCTTCCAGTTCGTTGTCACTCGGCATCCGCTTGCCGTCACCGCCCGTGATCGTGGTCGCCCCATAGGGACTGCCGCCGGTCACTTCGTCGATCCGCATCTGGCCTTGCCACGCATACGGCAGTCCTGCCACCAGCATCCCGTGATGCAGCAACGTCTGGATCAGGCCGATCAGGGTGGTTTCCTGTCCACCGTGCTGGGTTGCCGTCGAGGTAAAGGCCGCGCCGACCTTGCCCACGAAGGCCCCCTTCATCCACAGAGGCCCGGTCTGATCCAGGAAGTTCCGCATCTGGCTGGCCGCCGTGCCGTAGCGCGTGCCGGCCCCGATGATCAGGGCGTCATAGCCCTCCAGATCCGCCACCGTCGCCACCGGCGCCGCCTGATCCAGCTTGTAGCCGCTGGCCTTCGCCACCTCATCGGGCACCAGTTCGGGAACCCGCTTGATGTCCACCTGCACGCCCTCAACCGAGCGCGCGCCCTCCGCCACCGCCTCGGCCATCGCCTCGATGTGCCCATAGGTGGAATGATAGAGAACCAGAACCTTGGTCATACGCCGTCCCTTTGATGATCTGTAACCAATGATGTGCCGGATATGGGTAGCGCCGTGATCCATGCAAGTGTTTGAGCTGGAAAATTCGAGCAGCAGAAATCAATCTACGGCCACCAAGGACGACGCCCGCCGCGGCGTCAACGCCCGTCGGTGAACGGACCACTGGACGCGGGGGTCATATCGGTCGAGATTCATCTCGATGCCATGACCGATCCCGCCGCCCCCGTTCCAACCGCACATCCGTCGACCCTCAGCCCGGGCGATCAGGATCGGCTGCGTGCGCTGAACCGGACCAAGGCCGTGGCGACGGGTGCGCTTGTCGTCTCAACCGCGACCTTTCTGACCGCCCGTGCCTTGCAGCCCCGCTGGCCGTGGCTGGGTTATGTCGCCGCCACCGCCGAAGCCGCCACCATCGGCGGCCTGGCGGACTGGTATGCGGTGGTCGCCCTGTTCAAGCGCCCTTTGGGCCTGCCCATCCCGCACACGGCCATCATCCCGGAAAATCAGGGCCGCATCGCCGAAAATCTCGGGCGGTTCATCGAGCAGAACTTTCTCGATGAGGCGACCGTTCAGGCCAAGCTGGCCGAGATGGATTTCGCTGCCCAGGTCGCCGACTGGCTGTCGGACCGTGACCGCGCCGAGGGGCTGGCGCGGTTCGTCGCCCGCCTGACGCCCCAGGCGCTGGACGCCATCGACCGCTCCGGCGTCCGCGATTTCGTCGCTCAGCGCATCCTGGGCGAAATCGAGAAGATCCAGGTCGCTCCCCTCGCCGCCGGCCTCCTCACCGCCTTCATGGAGGACGACCGCCATCAGCGCCTGTTCGACGAACTAACCCGCATCGTCGGTCGTTTCCTTGAGGACGAGGCAGCGCTGGCCACCATGCGCGAGCGCATCCGCGCCGAACTGCCCAGCCTGTTCAACCTGTTCAAGGCCGACGCCTATCTGCTCAACAAGATCATCGGGGCCGCCGCCGCCCTGCTGGACGAGGCCCGCGAGCAACCCGATCATCCGATCCGTCAGGAATTCGACGACGCCCTGCGTGGCTTCGCTCACCGCCTGCGCTCATCAAAGCTCTACGCCCGCCGGGCCGAGGAGATGAAGCGCGACCTCCTCGCCCGCCCCGAGGTCCGCCAGATGGCCGGCGAGATGTGGGACAGCGTGCGCGGCTTCCTCGAAGCCGACCTCCAGGCCGACGACTCGCTGATCCGACAGCACCTGGCCAATATGTTCATGGAGGTCGGACGCCATCTGGCCGCCGACCCCGGTGTGCGCGCCGACATGAACCAGGGCTTCGTCACCGCCCTGTCAGCCTTCATCGAGGCCCAAAAGAGCGGCGTGTCGACCTTCATCGCCGAACAGGTCAACCGCTGGGACCTGCGCCAGCTGGTCCAGGTCATCGAACTGAATGTCGGCCGCGACCTCCAGTTCATCCGCTTCAACGGCATGATCATCGGCGGCCTGGCGGGCCTGACCCTCTACACCCTGCAAAAGCTGCTGTTCGGGCACTGAGCGCGCCCGGTTTCTACCCCGCGAAACAGATCAGATTGCCGTCCGGGTCGCGCACGATGAAGGTCCGGGTGCCCCACGGCTCGGTGTGCAAACGGCGGTGAAACACGGCGCCGGTCGCGGTCAGCTCTCCGAACAGGGCGTCGATCCCGGTCGTGGTGATGGTCGCTGACAGCAGGTCGGGGTCGCCGTCCAGCAACGCCTGGCTCCACGCCGCCTGGTCCGTTTGCCTCAGATTCAGCCGCGCCCCATCCCGCGCCACCTGGGCGTAAAACGCCGGCTCGCCGTACTGAAACGCCACCTCGAACCCCAGCGCCTCCTGGTAGTGCTCAAGCGCCTTGCCCAGATCCCTGACAAACAACTGCGGCTCAGCGGCGATCAGCATGGTCGGCCTCCTAGATGTGGATCACCCGCCCATAGGCGTCCAGCGCCGCCTCATGCATGGCCTCGCTCATGGTCGGGTGCGGATAGACGGTGCCGAACACGTCCTCTTCCGTCGCCTCCAGGGTGATGGCGGTGACGTAGCCCTGGATCATCTCGGTCACCTCGGCCCCGATCATGTGCGCGCCGATCAGGGCACCGGTCCTCGCGTCGAAGATGGTTTTGACAAAGCCTTCGGTTTCGCCCGACGCGATGGCCTTGCCGTTCACCTTGAACGGGAAACGGCCGACCTTCACCTCGCGCTTGTCAGCCCTGGCCGCCTGTTCGGTCACGCCCACCGACGCCACCTGCGGCGTGGTGTAGGTGCAGCCGGCGATCGGCGAATGTACATTCGGCGACTTGAAGCCCGCAATATGCTCCGCCGCATGGATGCCCTCATGCGACGCCTTGTGCGCCAGCCAGGGTGCCCCGGCGCAGTCGCCGATGGCGTACAGCCCCTTCACATTGGTCAGGCAATGGCTGTCGGTCTTGATGTGGCCGCGGTCCAGCTCGACGCCCAGCGCCTCCAGCCCGATGCCGTCGGTATTGGCCGTGATGCCGACCGCCGAGATACAGACTTCGGCCTCCAGGCTCTCGGCCTTGCCGCCAACCTCGACGTCGACCTTCACGCCGGACGCGGTCTTGGCCACCTTGGCGACCTTGGCTCCGACCTTGAACTTGATGCCGCGCTTCTCGAATGCCTTTTGCGCCGCCTTGGAGATTTCCTCGTCCTCGACCGGCATGATCCGGTCCACGGCCTCCACGACCGTCACCTCGGACCCCAGGGCGCGATAGAAGCTGGCGAACTCCAGGCCGATGGCCCCCGATCCGATGACCACGAACGACTTGGGCAGTTTCTTGGGCGCCAGGGCCTCGCGATAGGCCCAGATCTTGTCGCCGTCCGCTTCCAGCCCGATCTGCGGCAAGGCCCGCGCCCGCGCCCCGACCGCCAGCATCACCGACTTGGCCTCGACCGTGCGCGACTTGCCGTCTTTCAGCTTGATGACGACCTTGGGCGCCGCGCCGCCCTTCTCCAGCTTCGCCTCGCCTTCGATCACCTCGATCTTGTTCTTCTTCATCAGGAAGCCGACGCCGGAGTTCAGCTGCTTGGCCACCCCGCGCGACCGGGCGATGATGGCGTCAAAGTCAAACCCGACCTTGTCCGCCGACAGGCCATAGTCCTTCAGATGGCTCAGGCTCTCGTACTTCTCGCCCGACTTCAGCAGCGCCTTGGTCGGGATACAGCCCCAGTTCAGACAGATCCCGCCCAGGTTCTCGCGCTCGACAATGGCCGTCTTCAGGCCAAGCTGGCTCGCCCGGATCGCGGCCACATAGCCGCCCGGCCCGGAACCGATTACGATAAGGTCGAACTCAGCCGCCATTTCCAACTCCAAAATCTGCCGTCATCCCGGCCGAAGCCCGCCAGGCGGGCGCAGGGCCGGGACCTAAACGCTGATCGCGCCGCCTGCCTCTGTCGGCTACGCCAGCATCGTCACAGGATCTTCGATCATCTGTTTGAAGACCTGAAGGAACTTCGCCCCGATGGCCCCGTCAACCACGCGGTGATCGCAGGTCAGGGTCACGCTCATCACCGTCGCCACGGCCAGCTGCCCGTTCTTGACGACCGGGCGTTGCTCGCCCGCGCCCACCGACATGATCGCGCCCTGCGGTTCATTGATGATCGAGGCGAAGGTCTTGATGCCGAACATCCCCAGGTTCGAGACGCTGAACGTCCCGCCCTGGAACTCTTCGGGCTTCAGCTTGCGATCCCGCGCTCGCTTGGCCAGATCCTTCGATTCCGCCGAAATCTGGCGCAGCGACTTGGTCTCCGCCGCGAAGATGATCGGGGTGATCAGGCCGCCGTCAATCGCCACCGCCATCGCCACATCGGCGTGGTGGTGCATCGCAATGCCCTCAGGCGTGTAGGACGCATTCGCCTCCGGCACGGCCTTCAGTGCCATCGCGCTCGCCTTCATCACAAAGTCATTGACCGAGACCTTGATGCCCTCGGCCTCCAGCATCGCATTGACCTTGGCCCGCGCCGCCAGCAGGCCATCGATCTCGCAATCGATGGTCAGCGGGAAGTGCGGCACGTCGCGGAAACTGTCGGTCAGGCGGCGCGCAATCGCCTTCCTCATCCCGTCCAGCGGTACCAGGTCATAGCTGCCCGGCTTGATGCCCTGCTGCTCCAGCGACAGCACCTGGCGCGGTTCGCCCTTGGCCGCAGCGGCCGGCGCGGCCTTGGTCCCACCGCCCTTGCCCGCCGCCTCAACGTCGGCGGCAACGATCCGGCCCTTCGGCCCGGTGCCCTTGATCGATTTCAGATCCAGCCCGGCCTGGCTCGCCATCCGCCGCGCCAGCGGTGAGGCAAAGATCCGCTCCCCTGATCCTCCCCCGCTGGCCGGAGCCGGTGCGGGCGCTGGCGTGGCCACCACGGGTGCCGCAGCCTCGGCCTTCGCCGGAGCCGCCTCCACCTTCGGTGCCGGGGCCGCCAGACCGCCCTCGCCCTTCAGGCGCGCGATCACGGCATTGACCTTGACCCCCTCGCTCCCTTCGGGAACCAGGATTTCGGCCACCTCGCCCTCGTCGACGGCCTCGACCTCCATGGTCGCCTTGTCCGTCTCGATCTCGGCGATCACATCCCCCGCCGACACGGTGTCGCCGGCCTTGATGTGCCATTTCGACAGCGTCCCCTCTTCCATGGTCGGGGACAGGGCCGGCATCAGGATGTCGGTCATTCTCAGCCTTTCTTGGCCGGGGCCTCGGTGGTCATGTTGGTCGCCATCGGAATCTCCTTGGCGGCGTCCCAGCCTTCCTTGATCTGCGCCAGCAACTCTTCCTGGGTTCCCAGATTGTTGGAGGCATAGACGTTCGAAAAGTGGAAGGCCGCTTCATAGAGCATCCGCCCGACATTCTTCGGATCCTTCAGGCGCGCCGACAGCACATATTCCGGCCGGTCGTGGATCCACCACGCCCGCATCAGCTCGACCGCCGTATCGGCGTGCGGGCCGGTCGTGGCGCCGTCTGGTTTTCTAATTTCCTGAGCCGGCATAGGTAACCTTCTTCACAGCTTGAACAATTTTCTCAACGGTCGGAAGCGACAGGGCTTCCAGATTGGCCGCATAGGGCATCGGCACATCTTCCTGGTGCACGCGCAGCGGCGGGGCATCCAGATAGTCAAAGGCGTGTTCGGTCACCCGCGCACAGATTTCCGCGCCCACGCCCATCGGCCCCCAGCCCTCCTCGACCGAGACGAGGCGATTGGTCTTGCGCACGCTTTCCAGGATCGTTTCATGGTCCAGCGGGCGCAGGGTCCGAAGGTCGATGACCTCCGCCGAAATCCCTTCCTTGGCCAGTTCTTCCGCGGCCTGGAGGGCAAATCCGACCATGCGGCTGTGCGAGGTGAGCGTCACATCCGTTCCCTCGCGCCGGACCTTCGCCTTGCCGATCGGCACGATCCAGTCCTCGACCTCCGGCACGTCGAACTCGGTGCCGTACATCATCTCGTGTTCGAGGAAGACCACCGGGTTCGGATTGCGGATCGCCGCCTTCAAGAGGCCCTTGGCGTCCGCCGAGTCATAGGGCGCCAGCACGATCAGACCCGGCACATTGGCGTACCAGGCCGAATAGTCCTGGCTGTGCTGGGCCGCCACACGGCTGGCCGCGCCGTTCGGCCCGCGGAACACGATCGGACAGCGGATCTGCCCGCCCGACATATAAAGCGTCTTGGCCGCCGAGTTGATGATGTGGTCGATCGCCTGCATGGCGAAGTTGAAGGTCATGAACTCGACGATGGGCTTCAGGCCCGCCATCGAAGCCCCGACGCCGACGCCTGCGAAGCCATACTCGGTGATCGGCGTATCAATCACCCGCCGGTCGCCGAACTCCTGCAGCAGCTCACGACTGACCTTGTAGGCCCCCTGATACTGCGCGACCTCCTCGCCCATCAGGAACACGGTCTCGTCGCGCCGCATCTCCTCGGCCATGGCGTCGCGCAACGCATCACGCACCGTCGTCTTCACCAGCTTAGCGTCGGCGGGGATCTCGGGGTCTTTCAGCTCGGATGATCCTCCCCCGCTCGCGGGGGAGGGGGACCCCGAAGGGGTGGAGGGGGCGGCGGCCTGGTCCGGTCCCTCCGTCGCAGGCGCAGCCGGCGGTTCCTCCGCCTTCGGTGCCGGCGCGGCGGTCGCCCCGCCCTCGCCCTTCAGCCGCGCGATCACGGCGTTGACCTTCACACCCTCGGTCCCCTCGGGAACCAGGATTTCGGCCACCTCGCCCTCGTCGACCGCCTCGACCTCCATGGTCGCCTTGTCGGTCTCGATTTCGGCGATCACATCCCCGGCGGATACTGTGTCGCCGGCCTTGATGTGCCACTTCGTCAGATTGCCCTCCTCCATCGTCGGAGAGAGCGCCGGCATCAGGATATCGGTCATCGATCAGGCCTCCTGATACACGTCGGTATAGAGCTCAGACGGATCCGGCTCCGGGCTCTGCTGGGCGAACTGAACGGCTTCCGCGACAATCGCCTTCACCTCGTCCTCGATGGGCTTGAGGTCAGCCTCCTTGGCGCCGGCTTCGTCCAGCAACAGCTTCACATGGTCAATCGGGTCGCGGGTCTTCTTGACCTCGTCGACCTCTTCCTTGGTCCGATACTTCGCGGGATCCGACATGGAATGTCCACGATAGCGATAGGTCTTCACTTCCAGGATGAAGGGGCCGCCGCCTTCGCGTGCCCGCTTCACCGCCCGCGCTGTGGCGTCGCGCACGGCCAGCACGTCCATGCCGTCCACCTGCTCGCCCGGAATGCCGAAGCTGGCACCGCGCTGGTACAGCTCGGTGGTCGAGGACGCCCGCTCAATCGAGGTGCCCATGGCGTACTGGTTGTTCTCGATGATGTAGATGGCCGGCAGCTTCCACAGCTCGGCCATGTTGAAGCTCTCATAGACCTGGCCCTGGTTGGCCGCGCCGTCGCCGAAATAAATGAAGGCCACCGAGTCATCGCCCCGGTACTTGCCCGCAAACGCCAGACCCGTGCCCAGCGCCACCTGCGCCCCGACAATGCCGTGCCCGCCGTAGAACGCCGTGGCCGTGTCGAACATATGCATCGACCCGCCCTTGCCCTTGGACGAACCGCCGATACGCCCGGTCAGCTCGGCCATCACGGCATTGGGGTCCATCCCCGCCGCCAGCATGTGGCCGTGGTCGCGGTATCCGGTGATGATCTTGTCGAAGCCCTGCTTGACGTTGGCCTGTACGCCCACCGCCACGGCCTCCTGACCGATATAGAGGTGACAGAACCCCCCGATCAGCCCCATGCCGTACAGCTGCCCGGCTCGCTCCTCGAAGCGGCGGATCAGCAGCATCTCGCGATAATAGCCGAGCAGTTCGTCCTTCGACGCCTCCGGCCCGTTTGTCTTGTTGCCCTTGGCGGCAGTGCTCTTGGCGGCGGCCTTCGCCATCCAGCGTCCTCCCAGACGTCATAACCCTACGGAAAGCGGGCTTTAGCAGCCTTCTGTTCCGCTTGGCAAAGCCTAGAAAGCCTAAGACGCCGTCTGGCGGATCACATAATCATCAGGATGGGCGAAGCCGAGCACGACGCGCGCCCGCTCTTCCAGCAGATCGACCGAAAGGTGTTCCGGTGAAAGCCCCTGCACCCGGGCCTCCAGCTCGCTGCGCGTCACCCTCAGCTCGGTCAGCTCAGCCCGCCGCGCCGCCAGGTCACGATGCCGCTCGGTGCCGTTCATCAGGCCCCGCTCGCCCGTCAGCGCCTGGGTCGAAAAATACCCGATCAGCGCCACCAGCACCGCCAGTCTCACATAGGGTCTGAAGTTAAAGGCCACGGCGGTCCGAACACGCTGGAGTCGAGTCTTGAGCCATGACCGAACAGGCTTAATTTTCTGCTAAATTTTCCAACCGCCATCGCCAATTGATAACCACAGTTGACAACCGCCCGACTGTGTCCGATGGTTCGCACATGGTCGAGGTGATCAGGACCGAGCGGTTCGCCAAATGGCTCGACGACCTTCGGGATCGTCAGGCCCGAGCCCGGATCATTGTTCGCATTGAACGCCTGGCCAATGGCAACCCGGGCGACGTCAAACCCGTCGGATCGGGTGTGTCGGAGATGAGAATGGACTTTGGTCCAGGCTACCGCATCTACTTCGTCCGCAAGGGCGAAACTGTAATCATCCTGCTCTGTGGAGGCGACAAATCCTCCCAGGACGCAGACATCGCCCGCGCCATCGAGATTGCGTCGGGCCTGTAAGGAACCACCATGAGCCAGCCGCTCAAACTTCAGCCATTCGACGCCGCTGATCACCTCAAGGATGAGGCGGACGTGGCCGCCTACCTTGAGATCACCGCCGAGGAAAATCCCGACGACCCCCAGGCCTTCGTTCGCGCCCTACGAACCGTCGCCCGCGCCCGCAACATGTCCCAGATCGCCAAGGACGCAGGCATTTCTCGCGAAGGCCTCTACAAAGCCCTCGCCGACAACGGCAACCCCAGCTTCGCCAACGTCGTCCGCATCGGCCGCGCGCTCGGCATGAAGATTTCCGTCACGCCAGCCAACTGAATCGTTCCAGGCGAGGATCATCCGTCCGTAGGCGGCGAGGTATTCGCGCGCAGCCGGGTCGTCGGTGGGCAGGCAACGCATTGGCACGCTGGACTCTTAGCGAAGGGGTGCCGCCCCTGGCTCAGTCGGCCCCTTGGAAAAAGATGAGGGGAGTTCGGCAAGGGGTGGTTCTGCCGTGATTGTCACCGTGATACTGTCAGCATCGACGCTGTTTACCTCCATGACGTAGTCCCGAAAACGGATCGTGGTAGCGTCACTTGGGTAAGTCAGGGCCTGAGAAAAGGCGTCTCGGGCCATGTTGTCAGAGGTGTATTCCCGATACTGAAACCGCAGGGCACCACCGTCGCGCCCGGAATAGAGTATCTCGAAATTGGATTCTCCACTCTGGCGACGATCAAACGCCGCCATGCGGTTACCTTGGGCGTTGAACCCGGCGACCATTTCTTCCACCCTGATCAAGCGCGAGCCGACTGTTGCGGTGATAGGCATATTGAGCTCGTAGTTGGTGGTGCGAACGGCCCGGTAGGATGTCGGCGTCGGAGCGGGGATGTAGGTATAGGCGGGCATGCAGCCAGCAACGGCGAGGGTCGCCAACCCGATGAGTATAAATCGTGATCTCACTATAGCCTCCCAGCGAACCAGACGGTCCGTCCCATAATTTCCAAGTATGCTAGCCGAAACTGGTCGGATGTCTTTGCCCCTTGCGGCCCATTCGACCTCTTCGTCCAACATCGGAGGGTCGGCGAAGTTGGACAAGAGGTGAAAGCGCCCATCGCCTGCAGCCTGACCCCCTACTCCCTCAGCACGCTCTCGCCCGCATAGACCGCCAGATCCCCCAGCATCTCTTCGATGCGCAGGAGCTGGTTGTACTTGGCCAGCCGGT